>ONMZ01000002.1 GCA_900319075.1 uncultured Eubacteriales bacterium | reverse complement strand
AGACCTACTCTTATTCTATCATAGGAGGTTTTGTTTTTCTACTCATAGCTAAAGCTTTTTGAACCCCCAGCATAGCTGGGGGTTTTCGTTGCACAATAATGCCCCGGAGCAATTTGATTTGCTTCGGGGCAAAACTTCTATATCAGCATCGCATATACAAAGGGAAGGCATTTTACGATCAAAGATCAATAGTAATCATAAGGTGGTCTGTTATTATCTCTTGGAATATTCCTTGAAGGGGGCGGTGCCGGTCTGCGCTGTGGATAATTATCATTATGATGATTCGGCGCTCCATGGTAAGGCGCACGCCTTTGAACAGGACGTGAGTATGCCCTTGGGTCATAAGCTCCTCTCGGAGGTGTCTGCCGTGGGGAGTGTATGCTTTGTATCTTCATTCTGCGAAGGGTAAGATAATAAGCAAATGCTCCGGCAATTATCAGCAGCACAGGCACACCTAAATTAACGCTCTTTTTCGCAGGCATCAACTTCTTATCATCATTTTTGCCTTCCTCGGTACCTTCGGAAGCATTCTCACCTGCTTCACCGTCGGGACGAAAGACCTCAATATTCACTTTCTGTATACTGTAATCCTTATTTATAAGCTTGCCCTGCACCTTTCCGGGCATCATGGCAACTATTCCGTTGTCAGAATACTTTGCGACCTGAGAATCCTCTATCTCGCAGTTGATGATATCCTTAAATCCCAGCTGCTCGAAAGTATAGGGCTCTGCATTGGTAGAAAGCCGGATAGTTTTTACGTCTGAAGAAACGTCGGGGGTAGAGGTGAGCTTGACCATGCCGTCGGTTTTATTAAAGCTTACAGCATTACTTTGCTCATCAAGGATATAGTTTATGGTAAGAAAGAGTACATCGTCCTTTTTCTCCTCGCCGATGGCTTCAAACTCCATTACTATATACTCGCCCTTATAGCTGCTTCCCTGGGGATTGGAATACTTGAAGGTATATTTACCCTCTTCCTTTACGTCCTCAAGGCTGCCTCCTGCTTTTTCGGAAACAGCAGCAGAAACAAGCTTGAATGAACTCTTTTCATATCCCACCGTACCCTCGGCATAGGTTATACTGTGCTTAGGACTTTGAAAGTCAACAACAGCGGTAAACTTTTTGCCTTCAAATCCGTTTACTTTAACGCTTGCCTGAACGGCATCGTTATCAAGCCCGTTGACCTGTTTCTTTTCCGTCACCTGTGTCCAGACAACATCCTTACCTTTTGCAGATGTGCCGGTAGTTGTGGTGATAACATAATTTTCATCCTTACCCTCATCATTTTCATCGGGCTCGGCAAAACAGCAAACACTCACTGACAATATACACGCAGCGGCTGCTGTAACTGCAAGAAGATTTTTTAAAAGCTTCATACTATTTTCCAATCGTAGTTATTTTTGCATGACAAATCCTCTGAAAGAACATCTCACAGAGGACAGGCTGTTTATTTATTCAATGGTCACAGACTTCATGACCTGAGGAACCACCGGTTTATCACGAAAATCCGTATCAACAGATGCGATCTCATCAACTACATCGATCCCCTCGACCACCTTTCCGAAAGCAGCGTACTGACCGTCAAGGTGCGGGGCGTCCTTATGCATGATAAAGAACTGAGAACTTGCAGAGTTAGGGTTCATGGATCTTGCCATGGACAGAACGCCACGGACGTGTCTGATGTCGTTGGGCACGCCGTTTGAAGCAAACTCGCCTTTTATCTTTTCCTTTGAGCCGCCTGTACCGTTGCCAAGAGGATCTCCCCCCTGGATCATAAAGCCGCTTATAACTCTATGGAAAGTAAGTCCGTTATAAAAGCCTTCGTTAACAAGTTTTTCAAAGTTTGCAACGGTTATGGGAGCTTTATCCGGATAAAGCTCGATCTTGATCTTCTTACCGTTTTCCATTTCTATTACAACCATTTCAGTGCTCCTTCAGATCTGTTATTTTGACTTAGGCAACATTCCACGCTTATTGCGCTCCATAAGCTCATTAAAGTACAGAGTATAGGCTGTGGGGACTTTCTTGAACATACCCAGTTTATGCATATCGTTGCACACGATATAGTCCCTTTCGCCGTCATTGTTTACACAGTAGATCCTGTCAGTACGGCAAAAATCCCCGTTGGGCAGGTCTCTGTTCTTGTCAAAGCAGCAGAATATATCCTTTGCCATAAGGTCGATAAGATTAAGCACCCGCTGATAGTTGGATTCATCGGTCCAGCTGTCAAGTTCCTTCTTAAAGAACTGCTGCACAGGAACGTCGTTGACCTCCATCTTCCTTATGATCCTTGCAAGACATATTGAAGCATCCTTTTCGGTAAGCTTATCCAGTCTTGCGTTTTTATACTCCATAATATATTTATTCACTGTTTCATAGAAAAGTTTATCATAAGGAAACGGTTTTCCCTTTGCTGAAAACTTCACTATTGCGTTATCGGTATTGATTTCCAATTCAAGTCTCTCCTAAAAATAAAATGCTTATTTCTTGTCCCGGCGGCTTTTTTCAAATTCGTCGGTTGCCTGAGCAAGCTGCTCGGCTGTCACCTCACCGATCTCATCAGGATCGTTGCTGTGGTCTATCGACCCAAGTTTATCCACCTCGTCCTGAGACACGGTAACTCCCTTAATATCTTTATAATGCTCATACTCTTCCTCTTTAAGGGCATAAGGAAGATCAGCCATTTTCTCCTGTACCTCACTATCGGATACGGTCTTAAAATCATAATCCATAGTTTCAAGCTCATGAAGCTTATTATTATGCTCCTCGATCATCACTTTAAGCTTATCGTCGATCTCCTCAAGATTAGCAACAGATATATCTTCCTTGTGGGACTCTACAAATGCCTTATGAGAAACGGCATAGTCTTTTTCAAAGCCCTCCTGAGCCTTTGTTACCTCGTCCTGATGAACAGGGTCGGTATCAAAATCATGGTATGTAACCGCCGGACGAGCATCACGCTCTTCAACGAACTTATCAAGCTCTGCCATGTTCTTTTTAAGTACCTCGGGGTCAACAGGCGTTACACCCTCAACTACTTCCTCCCTGGCATCGTCATATTTTGACTCCTTTACGGAAACGGTCTCCTTTTTCTTTACCGGCGTATTCCAGATGTCGTCAGCATTTACCTTGTTCACAGGCGCAGACGGCGATTTGATCTCCTCTTTCTTCTTTCCGAATAATCCCATAAATTTTACCTCCGATTATGATTTGGGGAGCTGTTTGAAAAATGCGTCTGTATGTTGACCCGGAGAGGTCGTCAAAAACTATATATTGTGAACACAGTAAGCAAACAATATCCACATATACGCATTTATTCTATTACATTATACTATATTTTGCATGAAATTGCAAATACTTTAACGATAACAGGCTGTATAATTTTTAACGCCTTTTTTGTGCATTACGTTACACATTCATTATCTATACATAGAATATTATTATTTTGTTGATATATGAACGAAAAGAATTTGTTATAATAACATAAAGTTGTATACTTTTGAGCAAATTATGCCTTTTTTTAAATTTTTGAAATTTATAAACCGGATGGTATGCTGGCATTTTGTCAGTGTAAAGCTTGGAATATACAGCGGCAAATGAAGTAATTACGAAAGAAAAAAGGAGGGCTTTTAGTTGCCAAACTTGAAACTTGGAGTAACCGCTACAGAGCTTTTCACCTTTAACCCATTCAGAGTACTTGGAACAGCTGTTGATACTCCTGCGGAGAAGATCACAGAGCTGTATGACAAGCTCATTGCTATGGCTGAAGGTGGCACTATAAGCCAGTACAAGACTGATTTTGATTTTGACGGTTCACTTCCGCCTTTTGAAAGAGGCGTAGGTGATCTTAAAACGGCTTATGCAAAAATCGCCAGCAACGGTTACAGATGCTTTGCTTATTCAAGCGAGCAGTTCTCTGCACCGCTGAATGTTGACGATATCATGCTTAACCTGCGTGATATTACCTGCTACGACTGTTTCCTGAGATGCTATATGTGGCTCATCACAAACGACAGAAGCTTTGAAGAGCACGAGTTGTGGATACTTCTTTGCAAGCATATAGACAGCATGATAATCTCAACTCCGGATCAGTGGGGAAAGCTGTTTGACCATCGTTTCCCTGAGAATATGCCCGGAGACAAGGTTTCAACTCTCAGAACACTTTACGCAACATTCTGTGACATTATCCTGCTTCCTATAAAGGAAATGGTCAGAGGTTCCATGAGGTGCTCCACCGCAACGGAGATACTCAAGATCGCAGGAGTTGATGTTGACGAAGAGTTTGAGTTTGTTGAGATCCCGCAGGCTAACCTTCCTAAGCCCGGCGAAGAGCCTCCTCTTCTGAAGATAGCCGTTAAAGACGGTGAGGAATATTTCGATGTTGCTCAGGGTCATATGGTCAGCTTCAAAACTGACACAGAGGCAGTTGAGTCCAACAGCTTTGATACAAGCACCTCATCTATCTCCGCAGCATATATCGTAGGTGATAAAGCTCCTGCGGATATGAGTGATATTATCCCGCCGGAGCCGGATCACACAGAGCCTGCTCCTCCGGAGGCAGATCAGCTTGAAAAGATCAAGCCTATCCCGCCCAAGCAGCCTCTCAGACCGGCTGCTAATATCGTTCCTAAGAGCGAGGAACCTGCTAAGAGCGATGAAACTGCTGAGGAGCAGACACAGCCGCAGGTACCTATTACACCGTCTCCGGCTGCTGCAAAGCCGGTCGCTCCTCCACCGTCACAGATCGTACAGCCTGAACCTGAGGTGGACGAAGATGGTGAGATGCTCATTCCTACAAGAAGGCATAAAGTCAAGATACCACCAAAGAACGGCGCTGCTCAGCCTACAAGCTCACTTACAAGCGCAGATCAGACACCTGTTCTTGCTCAGTCTGTACCGGTGACAAAGAAAAAGACACTTCCTACCATGGATACGGGAACACATGTCGTTCCAAAGGGAAGCTTCAAGAAGAACACAAGGTCTCTTGCCGATCTTGTAGATCAGGTTGAAGAACCGCAGATCGATGTTGAGGAAGAAGAGGAAGAGGAGGAAAACCTCTACACCAACGCACTTATCAAGATGCTTCGTTCCAACAGAGCGGAGACCATGAAGGGCGTTGACACTTCCCACATTTACGATAATGGCGATGCTCTTGGTGTTGCAGGCGCAGAACCTGCTCTTGAAATGGACGCTATAAACGAGAAGAAGATGGATAAAAAGCTTCTTACTTCAAACTCGTTCTATGAGCTTGATCCTAACGAGACAGATCCAAAGAAGATCATGGCTGAGAAGTATAAGGGCATAAACATTGACGATATGCTCAATCCTATCTCTCCTACAAAGTTTACACAACAGTTTAAGCAGGATGCCGTTTACGAGTATCAGAGCCATAAGGCTAAGGAGAAAAAGAGAAGCATTGCGATGATAAAATTCATCATTATTCTCTTCTTGGTTATTTTGCTTCTGTTCCTGCTTTACATAGGTAACGTGCTTTAAACCAAATAAGGTTTATCCAGACCGGATCTTTTAATGGTCCGGTCTGTTTTTATAACCGCTCGTAAAATGGACCATTATTTTACAAAGGAGGCGTATTCATGGAAAATTTTGATTTTTACAGTCCCACACACTTTGTTTTCGGACAGGACAGAGAGGACGAATGCGGAGAGCTTGCTAAAAAGTACGGTGCCACAAAGGTGCTTGTACATTACGGCTCGGGTTCTGCAGTAAGGTCCGGACTTATTGACAGGGTGACACGATCACTTGACAATGCCGGGATAGCTCATACAGAGCTTGGCGGAGTTAAGCCAAACCCAAGAGATACACTTGTTTATGAGGGAATAGACATCTGCAAAAAAGAGAGTGTGGATCTTATAATCGCTGTGGGCGGAGGCTCGGTCATCGACAGCTCAAAAGCCATTGCGGCAGGCGTTTGCTACGAAGGAGATTTCTGGGACTTTTACAGCGGAAAAGCTGTAATAAAAAAAGCTTTGCCTGTGGCTTCGATACTCACTATCGCCGCTGCCGGAAGCGAAGGCTCCCCTTCTTCGGTCATAACAAAGGAAGAGGGAATGGTCAAAAGAGGAACAGGCTCGGATCTGATAAGACCTGTATTCTCAATACTCGACCCAAAGCTTACCTGTACGCTTCCCGCTTATCAGACCGCCTGCGGTGCAACAGATATCATGGCCCACGTTTTTGAAAGATACTTTACAAACACACCTGAGGTGGAGATCACAGACAGGCTCTGTGAAGCTGTCCTTCTCACAATGATAAAGGAAGTGCCAAGAGTTATTGCTCAGCCGGACAACTATCAGGCACGAGCAAACATCATGTGGGCAGGTACAGTTGCTCACAACGATATAGTAGGCGTTGGCAGAAGCCAGGACTGGAACAGCCACGGAATCGAGCATGAGCTTTCGGGACTTTACGACTGTGCCCACGGTGCAGGTCTGGCTGTTGTTATGCCTGCATGGATGGAGTTTGTATACAAACACAACGTTATGAGATTTGCACAGATGGCAACCAGAGTTTTTGGCTGCTCAATGGACTTTGAAGATCCACAGCGGACTGCTGTTGAGGGCATTAAAGCGTTCAGAAGATTCCTTCACAGCATAGGTATGCCAATAAACTTCAAAGAGCTTGGCGCAAAGCCGGAGGATATACCTACGCTTGCGGATAACATGAAGATAAACGGCGTAAGAAAAGGTTTTGTAGATCTGTCAAGAGATGATGTATGCAGCATTCTTACCATTGCTGCAAACGCTGAATTATAAGATCGGGGGACATTATGTTAGACGTTAAAAATAAATGGGTGTTTATAACAGGTGCCACCAGAGGACTTGGCAGACTTGCTGCAATACAAATGGCTAAGCTTGGCTGTAACATTATCGTTCACAGCAGGACGATGGAAGGCTCACAAAAAATATGTGATGAGCTGGCGCAGTTCGGAGTCCAAACAAAGGCTGTTGCCTGCGAGCTTTCAGACATAGACGCTGTAAAAGCAATGCTTTCGCAGATAGATTCTTTCGCAGTGGATGTGGACATAGTTCTCAACAATGCAGGACTTCAGATAGGATACCGCACCGAGTATTTCTCTACCCCTGTTGATGATTTCACAATCAGCTTTAATATAAACACAATTGCACCTGCGGTTATTTGTTATCACTTTATGCCAAAGATGATCAAAAAAGGCTTCGGAAGGATCGTAAACACCACAAGCGGCATTGCCCTTGAGCCTGAACAAGCCGGTTATTCTGCAAGCAAGGCGGCTCTTGACAAGATCACTATCGACCTTGGACACACGGTAAACGGCACAGACGTTTGCATAAACCTTGTTGATCCGGGTTGGTGCAGGACCGATCTTGGGGGTGAGAAAGCTCCTAATTCCCCTGAAAGCGCTCTTCCGGGCATAATAGTAGGCGCTCTGACAAACGATAAGCTGTCGGGCAGACTTTTCAGGGCTCAGGATTTTTCCGCAATGGATCTTCAAACGGCTGTAAATGCTGCACAGCAAATCCCGGCGCCGTACTAAAACTGCCAAAAAGATAGGTAATAAACAGAAGGTATCACCAAAATGAATATCACATATAAAAAGCTCACCTTGGCTTATCTGGACACATTTATCAATATGCGTATAGCGCAGCTTCGTGAAGAAGGCGCAGATGATGATATAGACCTTTTTGCACCGCTGAAAGACTATTACTTGCGGCATATGGCTGACAACACTTTTACCGCCTGGCTCGCATTTGACGGCGACAGGATAATCGGCACAAGCGGAATGTCATTTGTTGAAAAGCCTCCCTATTTTGGCTGCCCCAGCGGTAAGATAGGGCTTTTGTCGAGTATGTTTACCGATAAACAATACAGGCGCAAAGGTATCGCAAGCGAGCTTTTAAAGCGTGTAGTAGACGAGGCAAGAAACTACGGCTGCGGCACAGTTCAGATCACTGCGTCGGATATGGGTGTGAAGCTGTATACAGCATTCGGATTTACCCACAACAAGAATTTTATGCAGTATAAGCTGTAAAGAAAGATTTATCACTAATATTTTTACAAAGAAAAAGGACGGCGTAAAAACCGTCCTTTCTTTATTCTATAAAGATGATACTTTTTAATGTTCATTATTTACTTTTCAAGATAAGCTCTCAGCTGTGGGAGCCTTTCTTTCATATCATTATACCCAAGCCAGTAAAGTGCGGCGAGTTTATCCATATCCCCGTCAAATCGTTTGACCTTAACAGGCTTTGAGGGTGCTATCAGGAATATCTCCCCGTTTTCAGACTTTTCTTCAAGCATTTGCACCATTTCGTTGAAGTTCTCATTGGCTTTTCCCATACTCTCCAGCAGATTGGGATATTTACGGTACATTATTTTTGCAAGCCCCGGCATACCGGGTTTTCTGCGGAATGAAAGCTCTCTTGTACGAACTACCATCACCTTTTTTTCTCCCGACTGTTCAGACCATGGGAATGGTATCTTTTCGGCACAGCCGCCGTCAAGATACGGTACGCCCTTTATCATCACAGGCTTTGAAACATAAGGCACAGTTGCAGATGCCTGTATCGCTTTTGTAAGGTTACATTTGCCCTTTTCAAAGTATTCTGCCTTACCGGTCACAAGATTTGTTGCACTCACCGCTAATCTGCGTGAAGGGTCACATAGGCGTTTCTTATCAAGGGGAAGGTCTTTGATTATTTTCTTGAACAGGTATGTAAATCCTGTGACACCGCCGTCTCTTTTTATTGCACCGATGCCGCAGTAGTTGGGATCGTGGCGGTAGGTAAGGTCTATTCTTGCGCCCCATCCTATTTGTCCCGAAACATAGCCTATGGCAGATAACGCTCCTGCCGAACAGCCCACAACAGATGTGAAGTTTATATCGTTCATCATCAGACAGTCAAGTACGCCGACAGTATAAAGTCCCTTCCAGCCGCCGCCTTCAAGAACGAGACAGCCGTTTGTCAGCTTATCGCTTGCCCTGCCTTTAGGGAGCTTGTCAAGATGTTTGTATACCTTTTTAACCATTATATCATCGCTTTCTGATCGTATTCTGAGTATTATTATACCACTCACTGCCCCGTTTTTCAATACGCCCGGCAAAAAAACATGGACAGAAATCTTGCATAGGGGCACCTGACCCGGGCATTTTTCCGAGCTGTGTGGGGAATGATCTTTTCGTATGTTTTATAATTACAAATTGTCTTTAAGAACGCTCTTACACATTTAGTCAACCACACCAAATAATCGCCTCATCAATTGTACAATACAGCGATTTTAGTATGATCTTCAAGCAGTTTATTGACACAGTGTCAGAATAGTGATATAATATCTATAATGACACGATGTCAGAATAAATCGAAGGAGAGATAGCTATGCCCAAAGGATCCGCTGAGCTGACTGCTTCACGCAGAGAAGAGATCGTAAATGCCTGTGAAATGCTCTACCGTACCATGAGTTTCAAAGATATCACAATAAAGGATATAGGTAATGTTACCTCATTTACAAGGACCTCTGTTTATAACTATTTTCAGACCAAAGAGGAAATATTCCTTGCTCTCATGCAGCGTGAATATGAATGCTGGGCAGAGGAAATGAACAAACTTGCAAATGAAAATGAAACCATGTCTGCCGACGGCTTTGCATCAGCTGTTGCCCGTTCTCTTGAAAGCCATGAGCAGCTTTTGAAGCTGCTTGCTATGAATCATTATGATATGGAAGAAAATTCACGTCCCGAAAGGCTTACAGAGTTTAAAGTCGCTTACGGTGCGTCACTTGATTCAGTCAGAGCCTGCCTCAAAAAGTTTTTTCCTCATAACGACTGTGAGAGCTTTATTTTCGTATTCTTCCCTTTCCTTTTCGGGGTCTATCCGTATTCGGTGGCAACGCAAAAACAACTTGATGCCATACATGAGGCAAAAATCGAATTTAAAATGCACAGCATCTATGAGATCATTTATTCCTGCGTGATGCAGCTATTGGGAGGTACAAAATGAAATACACAAAACTTGGAAATTCAGATCTGAACGTTTCCCGTATCTGTATGGGCTGTATGGGCTTTGGTGATTCGATGAACGGTCAGCATTCGTGGACAATAGACGAGGAGCATTCACGAGAGATCATAAAACGTGGACTTGAACTGGGAGTAAATTTTTACGACACGGCAATTGCCTATCAGTCGGGAACAAGTGAACAGTATGTGGGCAGGGCGCTTCGTGACTTTGCCGGACGTGATGAAGTGGTGGTAGCAACTAAGTTTCTGCCAAGGACACCCGCCGACATTGAGTCGGGGATCACAGGTCAGCAGCATATCGAGCGTATGATAAATAAAAGTCTTGAAAACCTTGGCATGGACTACGTTGATCTGTATATATATCATATGTGGGACTGGAATACTCCGATTTACGATATTCTTGATGGTCTGAACCGTGTTGTCAAGGCGGGAAAGGCAAGATACATCGGTATTTCAAACTGCTATGCGTGGCAGCTTGCAAAGGCAAATGCCCTTGCCGAGCGTGAGGGATTTGCGAAATTTATTTCCGTGCAGGGACACTATAACCTTATCTTCCGTGAGGAGGAAAGAGAAATGGCAATGCTATGCGCCCAGGACAATATCGCCATGACGCCATACAGCGCACTTGCAAGCGGAAGACTTGCAAGGCTTCCGGGAGAAAGCTCAAAACGTGCGAAGGAGGACACCTACGCAAAATTCAAGTATGATGCTACAAAAGAGCAGGACGAAGTGATAATACGCCGAGTTGCAGAGCTTGCTGAGAAGAACGGCGTAAGTATGACAGAAGTTTCCCTTGCGTGGCTGCTCACTAAGGTGACTTCTCCGGTTGTGGGTGCAACAAAACTGCACCATATCGAGGGTGCGGCAAAAGCTGTAGATCTGGAGCTTAACAGCGATGACACAGCATATCTTGAACAGCCCTATGTACCTCATGCACTGGCAGGAGTAATGGCTCAGAACAAGCCTGCAAACAGAAACGAAAAGCACGTCTGGTCAACAGGCTCACAGAAAATATAAGGAGAAATAACCAATGAAAAAATTACCAAAGATCGCACTCGGTGCCTGGGCATGGGGCAATGACGGAACATTTGGCGGCAATCTCACATCAGAAACGCTCCGACCGATATTTGACAAGGCTATGGAAAACGGGCTGAATGTTATCCGCTTCCGGGAAAAGGAAATGAAGTAACAGAGTAAGCCTTAAAAAAGTGTGTAAGAGAACTTGAACAAACATAAATTGAAAGAGTGTGCTGACAAAACGTCCGCACACTTTTTTATTGCTCTTATTATTCCCGGACAGTTTGAACTTGACGGTGAACGGCAATTCAAAATCAGCTGAATATCTACGGAGCATTGACTGACAGACTACCCTTGACGACAGTATAATAAAGCTATACAAACAGAAAGGAGAAAAAATCAATGGATCAGATAAAGACCTGAGAGCTCACACAAAATGTGCGGGCAGTATTTTTTTTTGCAAAAAGTAGTTGACAAAATATTTTTTTATGTTATAATAGAAACAGAGGTTGCGCAACAGATGTTACGCAATAAGCGTCGCAGAAAAAGGAGTGATGATAAATGCCGCCAAAATGCAAATTTACAAGAGATGAGATAATAGCCGCTGCGCTGGATATCGCACGAAAGGACGGACTATATGCGGTCACGGCGAGATCTTTGGGAGAAAAGCTGGGTTCGTCATCAAAGCCGATATTCAGCATATTCGAGAACATGGAGGAGGTGCTTGAGGCGACTCTGCTTGCAGCGAGAGCAGTTTATAACGAATACATCGAGCAGGCACTTTCCGACGAAAAGCCTTTCAAGGCAGTCGGGTTAAAATACATTGAATTTGCGATAAGAGAACCAATGCTGTTCCAGCTTTTATTTATGAAGGAACAGACGCAAAAACGCTCGGCACTGGGTATTCTTCCAATGATAGATGACAACTACGAGGAAATACTTGAAACTGTTAAAACTGAATACGGACTGGATGATAAAAATGCAGGATCCTTATACAAACAATTGTGGATATACACACATGGTATTGCTTCGCTCATTGCTACGGGTGTTTGCTCTTTCAAGCCGCAGGAGATAGGCGAAATGGTTTCTCAGGTTTTCATAAGCCTGCTGAAATACATAAAAACTCAGGGGTAAACTAAAATAATTGCAGAATAAAATAAAGGGGAGAAAAAAATGATAACAGCAGAAAACATTACAAAAAGCTATGGCAGCGGTGCCAGCGAAAACAAGGTGCTCAAGGGTATAAGCGTAAGCATTGATGACGGGGACTACGTTGTTATCCTCGGTGCATCAGGTTCGGGAAAGTCCACCTTTCTTAACGTTGTTTCCGGTCTTGAAAGAGCGGACAGCGGTAGCGTTAAATATGACGGAGTTGACATCACAAAGCTGTCAGACAAAGAACTTACAAAATTCCGCAGGGACAAGATCGGTTTTATTTTTCAGCAGTACTATCTCCTGCCGAATATGACGGTTGAAAAAAATGTCCGCATGGGTGCCGATCTTTCGGATAACGATAATTATAAAGAGATCATCGAGGCAGTAGGCCTGGGCGACAAGCTGAAAAGCTATCCCAGCGAGCTTTCGGGCGGCGAACAGCAGAGAGTATCGGTTGCAAGGGCTTTGGCAAAAAGACCCGAGATCCTTTTTCTTGACGAGCCTACGGGAGCACTTGACGAAGAAACGGGCAGACAGGTCCTTGACTACATAAGCAAGCTTCACCGTGAGCTTGGCTTTACGGTAATTATGATAACCCACAATCAGAACATTGCAGAAATGGCAAAGACCGTTATTAAAATGAACAGCGGAAGGATAGCTGAGGTTTACGAAAACCCACAGCAAAAGACCGCTTACGAGATAGGCTGGTGAGGACTATGGTTACGATAAAGGACTCGCTGAAGCTTTTCGGGATCGCAATAGTTGTTTGCTGTGCGGCGTTTGTCTGCACTCTGTTTTTGAATTACCGCATTGACCTTGTGAACGCAAGGGACACTATCAGCGGTGAACAGGCTGTAAAGATGTATGAAGCACAGCTTTCCACAAGCACAGTTGTCTGCTGTGTTTGCGGGTTGTGTCTTGTGCTCACCTCAATAGTTATGCTTATAACTTACATAAAAAATCACATTGATTCACGCTCAAAAGAGCTGGGCATTCTCAAAGCGCTGGGGTACTCGAATCTTAGCATTGCAAAGCACTACTACATTTTCGGGCTGAGCGTTTTTGCAGGTGCACTTTTGGGCTGCATCGGCGGCGAGCTTTACATGGACAAGTTCTACCAGGTGCAGAACAAGGACGGTTATTTTTCTTTTGAAAGCGAATTTCACATTGGCGTTCCTGCGCTTATGATCGCACTTTCAACGATCGCTTTTATGCTTTTATCCGTATGGTTTGCATATCGCAGGGTGAAAAAGCCCGTGATGACGCTGCTGCGTGAACAGTCAGGTGCAAAGATGAGGCACAGCAAAAAAGACAGATCTCCCCTTCCTTTTCTTAAAGAGCTGAAACGTGACACGGTAAAGGGCAGATATTCCCTTATCTTCTTTGTTGCTTTCTCCTCCTTCTGTTTTTCGGCAATGGTACAGATGTCCATGTCCATGAAGACGCTTGCAAGCGAAACAATGGGTATAATGATACTTACCATCGGACTGATACTCGCGTTTATGATGCTTTTACTGGCACTTTCTGCTGTCGTTAAGGGCAGCGCAAAAACCGCAGCGATGATGAGGATATTCGGCTATGATGACAGCGATACCAGCAGGGCTATACTCAGCGGATACAGACCCATTGCCTGGATAGGCTTTGCAGTTGGTACGCTTTATCAATTCGTACTGCTCAAGATAATGGTAGAAGTAGTTTTCAAGGATCTTGAAGATGTTCCCGATTACAGCTTTGACTTCAAGGGACTTTGCATTACCCTGCCTGTGTTCTTCATTGCATACGAAGTCATAATGAAGATCTACTCACAGCGCATAAAAAAGCTGACTATAAAGAGCGTTATGCTTGAGGATTAACAAGGGGGAAACATCTCACATACTATAATAACAGCAAGGCAAAAAAATGTCCCGCCGTGTTTAAAACTATCACAGACGGGAATAATCATAGTGTGAGGAAACTTCACAGATCACTTAGAATGGAGTGTTTTGTTTTGACTGTTCACAGAGGTGAGATATATTACGCAGACCTGAGTCCTGTGGTCGGCTCCGAACAGGGAGGGCTAAGACCTGTACTTATCGTCCAGAACGATGTGGGCAACCGTCACTCCCCCACGGTCATTGCCGCAGCTATTACCAGTCAGCAGGAAAAAGCAAGACTGCCCACCCACATAAAGCTTGACAGTAAAAAATGCGGGCTTGCCAAAGATTCCGTGGTGCTGCTGGAACAGATACGCACCCTTGACAAAAGACGGCTGCGTGAAAAAATGGGGTCGCTGGACAACAGCTCCATGAGTGCGGTAGACTCTGCTTTATCCGTAAGTTTCGGACTTGGCGGCGCAAATATATGAAACAAAAAGCTTTGGCTGTCTTTTTTAAACGACCAAAGCTTACTTATTATTCTATCAGTTCCCGGTAAAGTTCCCGTGTCCTTTGTGCACAGGCACTTATATGGGCAAGGCACAAAAAGCCCGGCGCTTGTGCGCTGATCTTGTCCTTATAGTCATTCACCACATAATCACGGTACTGTTCCACCTGTTGTGCGCTGACCGTGGCAATGTCCGCAGGTTCAGCCTTATCAAGCAGACACACGGCGTTTTTGAAACTATCAAGCCCCATGACCAAACTATTGAACCGGAAAAGCTCCTCCCACTTCAGCTTGGTAATTTGTTCACGGTCCAGCTTGCCGTCCCTTTGAAGATAAGCAAACAACTGTGGCTGCACAGCCTCATCCCATGCGATATCTGTTATACAGTGAAATACATATCCTTTCAGATAGTCGGTTTTATCTTTGAATCTGTCAGAATTTATGCGATAAAACTCTGTCAGCTGTTTTTTCCAGATATCATAATCAACGCTTCTGATATGTGCCCCATAGCGTACCTCCTGACTTGCAAAACCGGTAAGGTTAACGCTGTCGGGAGCAATACAGCCAAGGAAAAAATCAGGTTTTGAAACTATTGAAAGTTCATCGCCGAGCATATCCGCAACGGCGAGATGTACGGGAAAAGACGGCATTTACTGACCCTCCAATGATTTTAAAGCTTTCATTTCGTTCCTGTCCACACGAATGACGCTGTCTTTTATAACCTCCACCTCGGACTTATCAAAGGTGGTCACAGTATCATTGTTGTCAAGCTTAACTTTAAGTTTCCCCGTTAAAAGATTGACCTCTTCCACTACTCCCCTGCCGCTGGTGGTCTTAACAATAGCTCCCTGTTTAGGTGTAGTCTTTAAAAGATCGTCGTAGGCATTCTGTTCGTATTTAAGGCAGCACATAAGCCTTCCACAGGTGCCCGAGATCTTGGTGGGGTTAAGTGATAATCCCTGCTCTTTAGCCATTTTTATAGACACGGGCTGGAAGTCACCGAGGAATCTTGAACAGCAAAATGGCTGTCCGCATATCCCAAGCCCTCCAAGCATTTTTGCTTCGTCTCTGACACCGATCTGACGCAGCTCTATCCTTGTTTTGAATACAGCGGCAAGATCCTTTACAAGCTCACGGAAATCGACTCTGTTTTCAGCTGTGAAATAAAACAGCATTTTATTGTTGTCAAAAGTACACTCAACGTCAATAAGATTCATCTTCAGTCCGTGGACAGCTATCTTATCCTGACATATCTTAAAGGCATCCTTTTCTTTTTGTTTATTGTTTTCGATCCGTCTGAGATCGTCCTCTGTGGCAGCTCTGATAATTGGCTTTATGGGAGATGAAAATGTGGATTCATCTATCTCTCGGTCTACCATCGCCACCTCCCCGCACTCTACTCCCCTTGCGGTCTCCACGATCACCTTGTCGCCAATTGCGAGCTTATAATTCTTAGGGTCAAAGTAATAAACTTTACCCACACTTTTGAATCGTACTCCGATTATTTTAAGCATAAACTATTCCTTTCTGTTTATATATATCAGCCATCAGCTGTCATTTAACAATATCCGAGAGCTTAACGGCAAAGCTGTTAAGGGTAAGAGAAAGATTACAATTGGCATCTATCCTGCCGATACAGTCAAGCACCGTATCATAAAGCTCTGCTCCGCCTGATGCCGAGAGAATGCTGCCAAGCTGCTGTGCACCCTGTTCATAGCAGCTTACATAAGCTGTGGGAGAGGTCGTACCCACGTGGTACAAACAGGCATCCGCCCCTATTTCACCAAACAGCTCAAGGGTCTGTTTTGCTGCTTGTTTTTTTCCGTCAACGGCAAAAAGGGCTTTGAGTATCCTATACTCATCAGCTGATATTACGGCATCACAAAGCTCCCTTGCTGCGCTGACACAATTTGCAAACTCCTCATCTTCGATATAAGCTTTACACCTGCCGATATTTCCTCTTCCTGCTGCCACCGCCAACAAAATATCTTTAAGCGCCAGCTGAGGATATGTACTTTTCAGGTAATCCTGACTTTCCCCCTCGCTTACGCTGCTGACTGCAAGGGGCAGGGTCCTTGAAATTATGGTAGGAAGGAATATCTCCTTGCTTCTTGCCGTAAGGATCACCACCACGTGCTCGGGGGGCTCTTCAATAAGCTTCAGCAGGATATTCTGCACAGCCGTAAGGGTATTCACCGATCTGTCAAGATCAGGTATGATATAGACTTTATATCTGCTTTCGTTGGGCATAACTGCGCTGTCGGATACGATCGGTCTTATAGTCTCGTCTATTATGTAATTCCCGTTGGCATTGGCCTTGACATTGATAATATCCGGGTGTGTACCGTGCATTATCATGCGGCAGGACTTACACTCGCCGCAGGGCACCCCGTCATGTTCCCGGCAGAGGTATGCGGCAGCTATATACTTTGCAAGATGTTTTTTGCCCAGACCTTTTTCACCGTGGATAAGGATCGATCGCTGTTCTCTGTTTTTACACACCATTCTCCTTATCAGTTCAATGGGCTCACGGTTGCCGTAAAATTTAAGCTCCATCCCGGTATATCAGACCTGCTCAAAACGCTGTATATCCGTTACAAATATTGTGGCACCGCCAATTGTGACCTCCACAGGTTCTGCAAGAGAATAGTCTCTTTCAAGGACTGTTGAAGCAGGTACAGTCTGTTTTCTTTTCTTTGAAAGGCTTTTACATATGTCCACAACGCTGTCCACCTGTTCGTCCTGACAGCATATCATAAATGTGGTATTGCCCTTTGAAAGAAATCCTCCGGTACTTGCGAGCTTTGTCGCTCTTATTCCTGCCTGGGAAAGTCCTTTGTTGACAGCATACGAATCATCGCTGTTCACAATTGCATAAACAAGTTTCATTTTGTCCTCCTTATCTTATGTAAAGCATCCAGCTTATTGTACCACAAAAGCAAGCAAAAGTAAAGATTTTAACATAAAAAACTTATATCACATTTATCTTCCTGATCCCGCAGGCTTCAAGAAGCTTAACAGAATCCTCGCTGATAACCTCTCCGCTGACTGTAACGGGGACGGAGGGCTGACAGCCTGTTACGGTCAAGGCGCATACCCTGCCCACGGCGCTTTGGATATCAACGCTTTGCGACGGTGAAAAAGCGGCTTTTCGCATCGAAAGTCTCTTTTCAGCAGGCAGCAGCCCCGGTGTCTGCACATCAAGCGCCTTTTTAACAGGCAGCTTCTCAAAGGCATCGGCAAGCTTATCAAAGTCCTCTTGTGTATTGCTTATCCCTGCCATAAGCACAACATACTGTTCATCACAGTATTCCGGTTCGATCCCCGCTCCACGCAGTTTATCACCAAGCTCAAAGCCGGTATATCCGCACTTTGCCGCACAGACAGTGATCTTCATTTTTTCCTGACCGCAAAAGATCCAGCCAAGCTTTCCGATCCTTTCCTTACAGCTTTTTACCATAGCGGTGCTTTGCGCCAGTTTTTCCGTGAACGTACCCTCCGCAAGCATTTCACCGCAAAGATCAAGGCTTTGCAGAATTAAATACGAAGGGCTTGTTGAGCCAAACATAGACATTATATTTTCAGCATTTTCAGTAAAGCTGTCCGGTGCACTATAAGAAAAATGCAGGTATGCTCCCCCCGTATAGCAAGGCAGGGTCTTATGCGCCGAATCGCAGCACATATCCGCTCCCAGAGCCATAGGGTGTGTATTTTCTTCAAGAAAAGCCATATATGCCCCATGGGCATTATCAACCAGCAAAGGGACCCCTGCTTTATGACTTATATCGGCTATGGATTTTATATCCGCAATATTTCCAAGATAATCCGGACTTGTTATATACAGACAGTCTATATCCTTATCATCTGAAAGGAGCTTTTCTATCTGAGCGGGTGTAATATCACAGCTGCAGATCCCCTGTGAAGGTTTTGAAGGATAAAGCCAAACCACGTCCGCATCAAGAAGGATACATCCGTCGATAAATGCCTTATGTACATTTCGTGGGGCAGCTATCCTCAGCCTTTTATCACCGATGGTCTTTTTTACTATTCCCAGCATGGTTTTTATACACTGGCTGGAGCCTTCGGTGGAAAACATCGTCTTTGCCGCTTTAAAGGCAGCAGCCGTGCGCTCCCGGCTTTGAGCGATGATGCCCTGTGGCTGGTAAAGATAATCCGCTCCCTTAACCTCGGTTATATCATATGCTTCACAGCCGTGAAAAGAACAGCCCTTATGTCCTGGCATATGGAAACGCACAGTCCGGCTTTGGATATAGCGTTTTACAAAATCATTTATCGGCGCGGACACTGTCACACCTCCCTGTGGGTATCTGAAAAAAGCAAAGCGGAAAGCTCATCCGCCATCATGGCACGCAAAATATTGTTCCTTCCTCTGGCGATCGTCCGTGAAACTGTGGACTTAGCCACGCCGCAGAGGTCTGCGATCTGCTCCATAGTCATGTTTTTCATGTAATACATTATTATGTATCTTCGCTGCTTTGGTGATGCACTTTCAAATATCGCCTTGTGAAGTGCTCTGATCTTGCGGGGATAGTCTCCCCCGTCCGCTTCACGGTCCGAGAATATTTTTTCCCTCACATAGCGGTCTATGTCCAAATAATCTGCTGATTTTCTATTCATTATAAGCATTTTCACGTCCTTAACAAAAAGTTTACAAATAAAATTCCAGCTTATTTTTATTCTATTATACCACATCTTGTGCTTTTTTCAAGTGTAAACACAAGATAATTACGATAAGGGCGTATTAAGGGAATTTTATCGGACAGTTTGTGCAAAATGCACTTGAATTTTGAGAAATTGTGTGATATAATGTCACTTGTAACCGAAAGAGGTCAATTTGTTGTACACCAAGATAAAGAGATATACATAATAAAAACGCTGTGGGGACAAAGTGATATTTTTCGGACACGTGGGTGATATTGTGTAAGTCACCCTTTTACTTTCTATGGTGGGAAGTTGTGGTGTACCATTCGCCCGCCATCAAGAGGAGAAGTGTAATAATTATGGAGAAGATGAAGCTTGACAGATTGTCAGAGCTTACGGCGATCTCCCGTTCAAGGGAACTTACCGATGCCGAACAGGCAGAGCGCAAGCTTCTCAGGGACGAGTATCGTCAGGGTGTGGTGGCTAATCTCACCGCACAGCTTGATAATACCGTGATATTGCGTGCAGACGGCACAAGGATCATGGTAAAAGATCTTAAGCACAGTGGGGAGGGATCATAAAGGTGGCAGGTTTATCAAGGCAAAAGCAGAAGCTTTTGACCATGAAACAGTATTTTGAACAAAAAACCGACGATGAGCACTCCATTACCGGAAACAGACTTATAGAGATATTGGGACAGTATGGCATCAAGGCAGAGAGAAAAACCATATACGATGACATAAAGACCCTTTGCGACAGCGGTATGGACATCGAGATCACCAAAGACGGTCACTCAAACGCTTATTATCTTGGTGCAAGGACTTTTCAGGACGAGGAGCTTTTTGTTCTTGTAGATGCAATAGCTTCCTGCAGATTCCTGACCAAGAAAAAGTCACAGGAGCTTATTGCAAAGATCCAGGGGCTGACCTCTGAATACAAAGCCAAGCAGCTCAAGCGTGATGTATTTGTAAACAACCGTTCAAAAGCTATGAATGAGGCTGTATATTACAATCTCAACAAGGTCCAGGAAGGGATATTTGAGAAAAAGACTATCTCCTTCCAGTATTACGATTACAACTTCAACAAAAAAAAGATCCTCAGACACGACGGCGAGGTATACACCGTATCACCTTTTGTTACCGTGTGGGAGGAGGACAATTACTATCTTGTTTGCTACTGCAACAAGCACGAAAAAATATGCCGTTACAGAATAGACAGAATGACCAATGTCAAGGTCAACGAAGGTGACAAGCGCCGTGAGCTCACACCGGAGGAAAAGACGGAAGTCAATAATTATCAGTCTGTTTACAGTATGTACGGCGGGGAAACCGAAAAAGTTACCCTTGAGTTTGAAAACGGACTTCTTTCCACCGTTATTGACAGATTTGGCGAAAAGATAATCTGTACTCAGAACTCAGACCACACCTTCTACATAAATGTTGAAGTTCAGATCTCACCTACATTCTGGGGCTGGCTTTTCAAATTCGGAAAAAGAGCAAGGGTGCTTGCTCCCGAAAACGTGGTGGAACAAGCCAAACAGACACTTGATGAGATAAGAAAGCATTATGAATAACACTTTTGAACGTTGTTATAGCTTGTGTAAAAAACAGAAAACGAGCAAAAGATAAAAAGCTTATAGGGAAAAGTCCGGTTTGTTGCCGGACTTTTTTTCTTTAGGCTAAATAAAAAAATAAAAAAACACTTGATAAATGGTACCAGAATATGTTATACTTAGAAATCAGTTTTTTATTTGTTAAGGAAAGATATTTGTTATAGAAAGGAGAGGCTAAATGCTTAGTTTAAAACAGATATGTAAGAACTATAAAACCGGCGATACTACGGTGCAGGCCCTAAAAGGTGTCAGCATGGACTTCCGTGACAGCGAGTTTGTGTCCATACTCGGTCCCTCGGGCTGCGGTAAGACCACCCTTTTGAACATTATCGGAGGCCTGGATCAGTATACGTCAGGTGATCTTGTCATCAATCAGAAGTCAACCAAAGACTTTAAGGACGCTGATTGGGACTCATACAGAAACCACAGGGTCGGTTTTGTATTCCAAAGCTACAACCTTATCCCCCACCAGACAGTTCTGGCAAACGTTGAACTTGCTCTGACTCTTTCGGGAGTGTCCAAGTCCGAGCGTAAGAAAAGAGCTACCGAGGCTTTACAGCAGGTTGGACTGGGCGACCAGCTCAACAAAAAGCCTAATCAGATGTCCGGCGGACAGATGCAGCGTGTTGCCATAGCAAGAGCTTTGGTCAACAATCCGGATATTCTTCTTGCCGACGAGCCTACCGGTGCGCTTGATACGCAGACCAGTTTGCAGATCATGGAGATATTAAAAAACATCTCTAAGGATAAGCTTATTATAATGGTAACCCACAACCCGGAGCTGGCAGAGACTTATTCTTCAAGGATCATCAAGCTTCTGGACGGCGAGATCGTGGACGACAGTGACCCGTTCACCTGCCCGGAGCCTGAGGCAAAGGAAAAGCTGGACAAAAAGGCTGCAAAGAAAGCGGCAAAGGCTGAACGTAAAAAGCTTAAAACTTCAATGAGCTTTTTTACCGCACTTTCTCTTTCAAAAAACAACCTTCTTACCAAAAAAGCAAGGACCTTCCTTACCTCGTTTGCAGGCAGCATCGGTATAATCGGCATCGCCCTTATACTCTCCCTCTCAAACGGTGTTCAGGTCTATATCGACCAGGTACAAAGCGACACCCTTTCAAGCTATCCTCTGACCATAACAAAAACCACCACCAGCACCGAGAGTATGATGAAGCTGCTGGCTGACCAGCGAAAGACAAGTGAGATAGACCACGATAAGGATAAGGTCTACTCCCAGAACCGTATGGGTAAGCTTATAAGCACCTATATGCAGGAAACAAAGGTAAACAACCTTGAAAAGTTCAAGGATTTCCTTGACAACAACAAGGAGATCGAAAAGTACGTTACAAGCATTCAGTACTCATATTCCACAAAACCATATATTTATAACAGCAATACCTCAAAAGGAATTGAACAGGTCCATCCTTCCACTGTGGGTGAATATATGGGACTTGGACAGATGTTCAGCATGAGCTCGGATATGGAAGGTATGTCCGGAATGAGCAGCTCTATGTTCGGCGGACAGAACACCGATATCTTCGGCGAGATGATAGATAACAAAGAGCTTATCAAAAAACAATATGATGTGCTTGCAGGAAAATTCCCCGAAAAATATGACGAAGTAGTACTTGTAGTTGACAAGAACAACGAGCTTCACGACTATGTGCTCTATACCCTGGGCTGGCTTGATAAAAAGCCCCTTGAAAACATTGTTGTAAAGGTAATGTCCGGCGAAAAGGTTGATATCGACGCAGGACAAAAGAGCTATACCTACGATGAGATGCTGGCTTTGCGCTTCAAACTTCTTGCACCAACGGACAGATATGAAAAACAAGGCAGCATATGGGTGGATAAGTCATCAGACGAAGAGTTTATGAAAAAAGCTCTTGAGGCTGCCCCGGAATTAAAGGTCGTAGGCGTTATAAGACCTAACGAAGATGCAGCTGCCGCTTCTATAAGCGGTAACATCGGATATACCCATGAGCTTGCCACATATCTTGTGGACAGAGTCCAGAACAGCCAGATCGTTAAAGAACAGCTGGCAAACAAAGATGTTGACGTTTTCACCGGACTTAAATTCGGCGATGGTACAAACAACAAAAACAAGATCACCGAAGCTCAGAAGCAGATGCTTACCCAGCAGCAGTCCGGATCCCAGAGCGGTATGAGCGGCATGGGATTTGATATGTCCTCAATGGGCACAGATCAGCAGGCATCTTCTCTGATGACAGAATCTGAAAAGAAATATATGCAGTCCCTTACCCAGGAGCAGATGAAGCTTTTGCAGGACATTACCAAAGAACGTATGGAAATGTATCAGAAGGCTCAGAAAGAAAGCGGCGGCGAGAAGCTTTCCGACTCAACGTATGATAAGAATATGTCTGCGCTGGGTTACGCAGAGCTGGAAAAACCAAGCTTTATCAACATCTATCCAAAGGATTTTGAATCAAAGGAAAAAATAGTTGATATTATCAAAAAATATAACGAGGACGCTAAAAAAGACGGAAGCGAAAAAGATACTATCGAATACACAGACTATGTGGGACTCATGATGTCCTCCATAACAGATATTATCAGCGCAATAAGCTATATCCTTATTGCTTTCGTGGCTATCTCACTTGTGGTATCTTCGATAATGATAGGAATAATAACCTATATTTCTGTTCTTGAAAGAACAAAAGAGATCGGTATCCTGCGAGCCATCGGTGCTTCAAAGAAGGATATATCTCACGTTTTCAACGCAGAGACGGTTATCGTCGGTCTGTCCGCAGGTCTGTTGGGAATAGGTATCTCCTACCTGCTGACTATACCTATAAACATGATCATCGCCAGCGTTACAGATGTAAACATGAGAGCTTCAATACCTGTTCTCGGAGCGATAATACTTGTGGGAATAAGTATTACCCTTACCCTTATCGCAGGTCTTATGCCGTCAAGAGTGGCTGCTAAGAAAGACCCTGTTATCGCATTGCGGACAGAATAGTTACTATAACAATAGGCTCGACCTTTGAGCCTATTGTTTTTTTATATAAACACAAACCGTATATTTATTTATTATACACAAAATAGATCAAGACTGCAAATATTTATTATAATTTATTGACAAACTGTAAAGGACGTGTTATACTTATTTTCAGGATATTTTGTCCAAAAAATGCTATATGCGGAAAGAAGAGAAAATATGAGAAAGTTCATTGCAGAATTTATTGGCACATTGGTTTTGACGACCTTCGGCTGCGGTACTGCTATGCTGGTCGGCTGTAATTCGGACAACGGCGGCGGTTACATTCTTACTGCTCTTGCTTTTGGTCTGTCCATTGTAGCAATGGCTTACTGCATCGGAAACGTGTCCGGCTGTCATATCAACCCGGCTGTTTCAATGGCATTCCTCGCAAGAGGCGAAATGAAGATCGGTGAATTCTTCGGCTATGTTATCTCCCAGTGCCTTGGCGCATTCGCAGGTGCAGGCATACTTTGCGGCATCTTTGAATTTGGTCAGGTAACAGACAGAACAGGTGCTTACGGCTCCAACGGTCTTGCAGGTGTTCACGGACACGTTGTTTCAGGTCTTGTTGTAGAGTTCCTGCTTACATTTGTTTTTGTCCTTACTATCCTGGGCGTGACCTCCAAAAGAGCAAAGCACGGTTCCTTCGGCGGACTGGTAATAGGTCTTTCACTTACTTTTGTACATATCTTCGGCATCGGACTTACCGGCACATCTGTAAACCCTGCAAGAAGCATAGGACCTGCAGTTGTTTCAGCAATTACCGGTACTACCGGACCTGCTAAAGACCTTTGGATCTTTATAGTTGCACCGTTCCTTGGCGCTATCTTTGCGGCTATCGTTTATACAGCAATAGAGGGTGAAGAAGAGCCTGAGGCTGAGGATGCTGCACCGGTTAAAAGCTCTGCAGCTGCTGCAAGCACAGATGCACCGGTTGAAAAGGCTGCACCAAAGAACAACAGCAATCAGAACAAGAACCAGAACCGCAGCAACAACAAAAACAACAATAAAAAGCGCAGATGATCTGTAAATAAAAAACTCGCAGGAGAAATATCCTGCGAGCTTTTTTTGTGCATTCATAAAAAATAAGCCCTCGAAAACGAAGGCTTATTATTTTAATCTCTCTTGATCCTTCCGAATGTGACCTCACCGGGTCTATAATAATTTGTAATATCCGTAAAGTTAGGCATATCAGAGGAAAACTGTCCCACAGCCTCATCGTCAAATCTGCGGAACTGGGCGTAGACCCTCAGCCTGCCGGAATGGTTTTTCTCCACAAACACATATGCCTCGCCATAAGCCTCATCAACGATATAGCGGACAATATCACGATAATCCTTACTGTTTGCCACCTCGTTAATGTCGCTGTCGGAATAATATCTGTCCCTTGCTTTGAAATACTCCCTGAAAGGCTCTACCCTTTTATTCTCATTAAGAAGCTTGAAAACGCACCTTTCAATATTTCTTGAAACATTCATTGCGTAGTGCATACGGGTATCGATTATAATAGCCGTACCCTCAGCATACTGTGGTTCGCTGACAGTAGTGGTCTGACTTATGTCAGGCTCTTTACCCTGACGAGGGTGTCTTATAAGCGATATACGCTTTGAACCACGTGCTCTGCTCTGATCGCTATTAAGCGCAAGCAGCGACGACACAAGCTGTGTGAGTCCCATAAAAGGCTGCCTCCTTCCAACAAGGGTGATAAGTAACCATAGATTACATCTTTTTTCCCCTATTGTCAAGAGCTTTTATATTTTATTTACATTTACAGGCTATTTTTAGGAGATTTGCACAGCTTTTACGCCCTTTTCTTTAGCAACTCGCTTACCCTTTGCAAGCAGTTTCCAGTTTGTTTTATACTGCTCATAGGCTTTTTTATACTCCTCCTGGGTGGGTTCTATCCCTCCGAAGCAGGTCTTTTCAAAAAGTTCAACTATCAAACCGATATCTCCCCGCAGCTCGGTTTTTACATAGTCCTCAAGGCTGTGAGGTGTATAGCCTTCAAAATGCCTGCTGCTTCTGACACGGTTCATAAGCTTTATAATATGGCGGTACAACAGCACCGACTTTTCGGCGCTGCTTTTAAAGCGAAGTCTTATACGGAATACCAGTTCCTCTATACGGTCAAGCAGTATAATAAAAACGATAACAAAAAGCACACCTGCAAAAAGGGCTATTCTTCCAAGCACCCTTGCGACGTCGCTCAATATCCCTGCTGCTCCGCTGCCGGAGGCGGAGGATACACGCATATATTCCGGCACAGTCGGGTCAAAGGACATCCAGCCCACCGCAGGTATATAACATTCCACAAAAGCATGGGCGTTGGTATCTTTGACTACAAATACAGAATCATCATTGGGATCCTTTTCAAAGGCGGCAAAGCCCTCAACATATCTTGCAGGCACTCCCACATATCTTGCCATAAGCACCATTGCTGTGGCGTAACTGGTACAGGAGCCTGTTTTACTTTCAAACATAAAATAGTCTATTGACTCATCGGGCGGGATATAATCCATATCGTAAGTAAAGCCGTTGGTGGCAAAATAATTCACTATTGCCTGAGCTTTCTCATAATCATTTTTGCTGTCCTTGGTGATATCCAGCGCAAGCTGCGCCATCCTGTCTGATATTTTATAATTATCCTTATTAGTAAAGGTATCTATTGTACTTGTGATGGCAGAATAGTTCTGCGGACGGATAGCTCCTTGCTGCAAGGCTGTATCAAGTATCTTTACAAATCCCTTTGTGTCAAAGGGCTGACTTTTTGCATAATCCACAAGAGATTGTTTTTGGGGATAATAGAAATAAGATATGGACGAATATGTCCCTGCGGCGTTATAGTAGGTCTCTGAATGTGTTGTCTTGTAAAGCAGGGGGGAATTATCCCGGTTGTTGTCATCAATATTCAGCTCTGCACAGACATACCTTGGTGAAAAATTATCTTCATAGGAAAGGTTTATATACCTGAGATCATTTTGTGTATAAAGCTGTGCTGTATTGAAAAAGCTAAGGTTTGCTTTTTGCTGTGCATCGGTCAGATCAAGCTTTTGTACAGTGTCTTTCATTATTTCAAAGTATGATTTTGCTGAACCGATGGGGTTAGTGGACGCACTGCCGTATGACTCCATTTCAGCTGTTATATTACGATCTGTGACCCAGCGTTCCTTATTGGTAAAAACATCAAAGGACTGTCTTCTCAAAAGCAAAAGGTCGTCAGCAGAATTTGTCCTGACCCTAAAAAGCACCTCGCCAACGGCATTGGAGCCGAATCTGTCCGAGGACTCGTCATTGAGGCTTGAAAAGGCACTGAGGTTACTGTTGACACGAAAATCAAAAAAGTTCCTGTTATTTTCAAGATAGGAAGTCACATTGGGCTTGGGGACAAACATGGTGATCATGCCCACGAAAGTGACGAAAACAAGGCTTGCGATAACATAGGAATAGTTAAACACAGTATCCTTTTTTACATCATCCGCAGAGAACTTTCCGTGGATAACAAGCGCAAGATACACGGTTATCATAAACACCAGATCGATCCCGTCGATGGACTGTGCACGCTTTCCGTAGATTATAAACGGAAGCAGGACTGCCAGCATGAGCCCCGAGGCTCTGAAGCGTATAACGGAAAAGTAATAGACGATGGAGATCAGGAAAAAGCTGAAAAATATCAGCACCGTGGCAGAATACTCCCCTACCTGTCCGGCTTCTGCGCTGGAAACGTAAAACCAGTTCATAAACCAGACTCCGCTGTCGTCAAAGCCTCTTGACAAAAGCAGCCGGCAAACAAGTATCAGCACTCCGCCTATTGCGAGAAATATTATGCCTCTGACAAGCTTTAATTTTTTGATCTTTTCATAGATAAATAAAAGCAAAGACATAAACGCCAGACTTATAAGGCTGTACAATCGCACATCTGATGTAAAATACTGTACCACTATCAGCCTCATTACCGAATAGCAAAGAGCCAGGGCGAGAAAATATCTGGTAAAAAATTTTTCTATGGTCTTTTTATGTTTGTTTAAAAACTGCATTTTTTCCTCCCCCCGGAAAGGGTGAATCATCACATACGTATAAACTCAAACTCGTCGTTGATCTTCCACACATTCGGGCATATCTTACCTATGCCGCTTTTTTCTGTAACTGCAAGAGAGCAGCCCTTTGAAAGCGAATAGGTCGACAGCTCACCATGCATATTTAAAAGACAGGTGCAAAAGCATATCACATGGTCATCGGCATTTTCTATTATTTCATTGCGGCTTGCCAAAGGGGCAGGTCTGATCCCGGCAAGGGCTTCCTGAAGGCTGATAAGTCCCCCTTCATCTGCAACCTCAACGGTTTGCCATGTTCCGTTTTCAAAGTAAGTATAATTACTTTCGTAGCCCATTCTAAGAAGCATTGCAAGCATGGCAAGGCTTGCTTCTATGATCTTATCCACATTTTCATAATATGCTCTGTCGGCGGTAGGATTAACAGGATAGTCAAGGACAATATCCTGTGTAGCGGTCACAACCTTATCGTCAAGGCGGACCATTAGCTCATCTTTCTTTGAGGAAAGCTTCCAGTTTACTCTTTTAAGAGGATCGCCCACTTCATATTTTCTGTGTTCATACCCGGCAACACCTGTAAGCCCGATGGCAGATTCGTTGGACTCTTCTTCCTCGTCATCGTTATAGGAAAAGTTTTCAGAGGTAGCCTTTATGATCTCCGCCTGCATACCTGTATCACGAAGCTCGGGCATTATCCTTACCACATCCGAAAGCTTGTCCTTATCCTTAACATCGACCTCTGAGGTGACTATGCCCATATAGTCTATCAGCTTTACCTCGCTTATACCTATTGTCGCTGCGCCGCAAAGCTCGGTGGTAATCGGTATTGTTATAACGTCACCGAATCTGCGTGCGGATATGAATTTAAACTGTTTCATATGGTCGGTGGAAACGTTCGGAGTCATCACAAGGGTCAGCTGGATAAAAGACGTGGGAAGTATAGTGGTCTTGGAAATATGTATCTCCATTTCCATCTTTTCACCCTTGCTTGAAATGCTTGTGGATAGCGCCACTTCAACATTTACTGTCTTTTTTGACACTATCACAAGAACCACCGAGAAGATAAACGCAAGGCAAAGGAGGATGATTATGAAAAGCCCTCCGATACCGCTGACGTAAACGCTCAGCAGCACAGCCAAAGCAAGGCAGACAATAAAATTAAGTAGATTTTTAAACACTGTTTACTCAGCCTCCACGGGACTTGTCACTGTCATGGAGATGCCCTCCAAAGCCTGCTCGTTGTTTTCAAAGGCACTTTTGCCCTTTGGCGAAAGAATTATCCTATGAGCAAGAGTTTCGCTCATAACAGCCTTTACGTCGTCGGGAACAACATAGTCTCTTCCGTTTACATAAGCATACGCTTTTGAGGTCCTTAAAAGAGCGATACTTCCACGAGGAGAAACGCCAAGCCTTACATACTGGCTTTCTCTTGTGGCGGTAACTATATCAAGAATATATCTCCTGACAGAAGGCGCAACTTTGACATTTCTGACCTCGCTAATAAGCTTTGAGATATCCTGTGTGGTCATCACAGGCTCTATTTCTTTTGATCTGTTGGAGCTGTGTTCGCCGTTTTCCATTATACGAAGCTCATCCTCATAAGCAGGATAACCCATTGATATTTTCATGATAAATCTATCCATCTGCGCCTCCGGCAAATGGTAGGTACCATATGTCTCCACCGGGTTCTGTGTTGCCAGAGTCATAAACGGTGTGGGCAGAACGTGGGTATTTCCGTCTATGGAGATCTGATGCTCCTCCATGACCTCCAGCAGACTTGACTGGGATTTTGGCGAAGCTCTGTTTATCTCGTCGGCAAGCAGAAAGTTACACATGGCAGCGCCCTGTTTATACTCCAGCTCTCTTGTGACCTGATTGACCATTGAAAATCCCACGATGTCCGACGGCATTACATCGGGAGTAAGCTGTATACGGTTAAATATTCCGTCAACACTTTTAGCAAGGGCAGATACAAGCTGTGTCTTACCCACCCCGGGCACATCCTCGATAAGCACGTGACCTTCACACAGCATTGCTGTGATTATTTTGGTTATAGGCTCGGTCTTACCTACGATCACCTTCTCGATATTTTCAATAAGCTTTGCTATCCTCTCGTCCATATACTAACTCTCCTTTACTTTTTCTAATAAAACAACTGTTTCAATCCCCGTAGTGTGGGCAAACATATCCACCGGCTGTATAAGCTGCGCTTTATAGCCAAGCTTGCGAAATAGTTTCATATCACGTTCAAGGCTTTCTATCTTACAGGAAACATAGACAACCTTTTCCGGTGAAACTGCCGCCACAGCACTTATAAACTCCTGCGTGGAACCGGCTCTTGGCGGATCCATTATAACAACATCAAATTTTTCTCCGCTAAAAGCAAGCTCGCCCATGATCTGCGCTGCGTCGGCGCATATAAATCTTATATTATCCAGCTTGTTCAGTTTAGCATTGATCTCAGCGTCTTTAACTGCGCTTTTATTGCTTTCAATGCCCACCACGCTTGCACCCTGTTTTGCACAGATGATACCGATAGTCCCCACTCCGCAATATGCATCAAGCACTCTGGTGCCACGGGTAATGCCTGCGGCTGTGACAACGGTATCGTAAAGCACACGTGTCTGCGCCGGGTTGACCTGGTAAAAGGATGCAGGCGATATAATAAATCTGCATCCGCACAGCTCGTCGGTTATTTTTCCGCTTCCATACAAAGGTATATTTCTTTCGCCAAGTGTTAGGGGCATTCTGTCCGGATTGATATTATGCACCACGGTAGTGATCCGGGGACAGGCTTTTAATAGAGCTTTGACAAAGTTTCGCTTTGAAGGAAAGATCGGTCCCTTTGTTACCAAAACCACCATTATCTCCCCTGTGCCGTCAGCTATCCTTATCAGCGTATGCCGAAGCAGTCCTTTTCCCGTGTGTTCGTCATAGGGCGATATTCTGAAGCTTGTAAAAAGCTTTTTCAGCGCACAGATCACCTCGTGTGCTCTTTTATCTTCAAGGAAACATTCATCGATCGGTGTAACGCTTCTGCTTGAAGACTGAAAAATACCGGAAACTACCCTTCCCCCTGAAAGCTTATAAACAGTCTGGACCTTGTTGCGGTAGTTATAAGGAGAATCCATAGCTACAATTTTTTGCACCTTACAAAACCCGGAAAGCATCCTTACCGCCTTATCCTGTTTCCACTCAAGCTGTTTTTCGTAGGGCATATCAAGCTGGCACCCTCCGCAGCGTTTAAATCGTGGACATCTGCGGTACTGTTTTCTATTATTGTTATTATCTTTCATTTCAACCTCTGTAACACTTTATTTATCGTTTTATTATAACATTTAGCGCATAATATGTCAACAAAAAGGCGTAAATATGGTGTTTATGTTTAAAGCGCAAAAATGTGATTGATTTTTCTTTCTTTATGTGGTAAAATGATAAAGGTTTTGATTATGTGAAAGGAGAAAAGTAAAATGAAAAGCATAAAGACAAAAATTACTGCCGGGATGTGCGTTATAATTATGGCACTTTGTGCATCAGCCTGCGGTACAGATATCAATCCCGAACCCATACAGAAAAACGAAACCGTATCAAGTTCGTCCTCTGTTTCCGATTCTAATGCGGATACACAGCAGAGCAAAGCAGACAGCAGCAAACAAGCAGATAAACCCAAGGACAGCTCATCTTCACAGAAGGAAAGCTCTTCACAAGCTGACCCAAGCAAGCCCGAGCCAAGCTACAAAGTATCTTTGACCTGTGTGGGTGACAACCTTATACACGACAACATTTATCTTGAGGCTGAAAGAAACTCGGGACAAAAGGGAAAGTATAATTTTGACCACGCTTACAAGCCTATTGAAAGCTACATCAACGGTGATATCAACATAATAAATCAGGAAACCATCGTTACAGACGTTGTTCCTGCAAGGACTTATCCTTGTTTCGCAACACCAAAGGACAATGCAGACAAGATAAAAAGTCTGGGATTCAACGTTGTATCTATGTGTAACAACCATGTTTTCGACCAGGGTGAGGCCGCCCTTCAGGATTCACTTTCCTACTGGTCAAAGCTTGGTGTACTGCACTATGGTGCATACGCAGACCAGGCAGACTGTGACAACATAAAGACCATGGAAGTCAACGGCATCAAGTTTGCATTTGTCGGCTATATGGAGCACACAAACGGCATCGACCTTCCCGACAGTGCAAAGGCTGTGGTCATCAGACTCAAAGAAGAGGAAAAGGTAAAAGCTCAGATCCAAAAGGCAGATAAAATGGCTGATGTGGTGGTTGTATCCTGTCATTACGGAACCGAGATATCAAATGAACTTAACGATCAGCAGAAATATATAACTCCAAAACTTGTACAGTGGGGTGCTGATCTTATAATCGGCACTCAGGCTCATGCGCTAAGCACCTGCGGATATCTGGACAAGCCCGACGGGACAAAGGCGTTTGTATACTACGGACTTGGCAACTTCCTCAACACCATGTACGATAAAAACTCGCTTATAGGTCTTATGGGCAAGCTTGATGTGGTAAAGGATAAAAACAGCGGCAAGATCTCTTTTGAAAATGTCAAGGCTATACCGCTCATCTCCCACTTTGAGGCAACGGTGTTCAACAGCGACTGGACAAACTGCCAGATAATCCCCTATGCAAAATACACCGATGAGATGTTTGCAAAGAACTTTGTACGCAACGACGGGTTTAACCGCAACTATGTAAACTATATCCTAAACACCTATGTGCCAAAGGAATTCCTCAGCATCGAGTGACAGACCTGATTTCTGCAAATAAGACTATATTCCGGAGCTTCGTAAAAACGGAGCTCCTTTTATTGTAACCATTATAACACAGGCGTATCAGAATTACAAATACTTATAACAAATATTATACGATACTTTTCAGGCATAACAAAACACAAACAAAAAAAACCACGGCACTGATAACAACAGCACCGTGGTCTTTATTTTTTAATCAAGCAGATCCTGTTTACAGATCTCCATTGCATTTTCATAGCTTGTAGGCTTTCCAAGAAGGAATCCCTGAATGATATCGCACCCGTATTTTTTCAGCTTATCATACTGCGCCTGTGTCTCAACGCCCTCTGCGACTATGGAACAATCAAGCATATGTCCCATTGAGATTATTGCCGTTATAAATCCGTCGTCCTTATCGTCATTAAGGCTGTCCACAAAGCTCTTGTCTATTTTCAAAATGTCTATCGGCAGAGAATGCAGATAGCTTAATGAGGCAAAGCCTGTGCCAAAGTCATCAAGGGCAATCTTTATCCCCAGCTCTTTTAACTTGAAAAGCACCTCGGTAGCTACCTCAAGAGAGGATATAAACAAATTCTCCGTTACCTCTACAACAAGGTTTGCAGCAGGAAATCCCGTTGATTTAAGGGCACTTTTTACTATGCTGACAAAGTTGCTGCTTAAAAGGAAGGCAACAGAAACATTCACCGAAACAAGAATATTCCCCTTAGTATCCACAGCGTTTTTCATAAGCTTCATGGATCGCTCCATCACCCAATTGTCAATGTAGCTTATATAATTCAGCTTTTCGGCTATACGGATATACTCATACGGCTGGATAAGCTCATCGTTTTCGCCTTTGAAACGTATAAGCGTCTCAAAGCCTTTAAGCTTAGCGGTCTTTGCATCAAACAAAGGCTGGAAAACGGTCTGGAAACGCTGTGCATTTACAGCATTCTTTACAAAGTTCTCTCCCTCTACATCTGCATTCATCATTTCCATCTGCGCCTGTGAAAACAGACATATCTGATGCTTGCCCTCGCTCTTTGCTCTGTACATTGCGGTGTCGGCATAGCGCAAAAGCAGTGACGAATCAGTTGCGTGGTCAGGGAAAAAGGAAACGCCGATACTTGCTGTTATGTAAAAATCCTTACCGTTTATCAAAAACTTTTCTCTCAGGCAATACTGATAACGTTCAACAAGGGCTTTGACTTCGCTGCTGTCGCTGTATCCGCTGACAATAAGAGAGAATTCATCTCCGCCCAGTCGTGCAAGAAAATGGTCTTCACAAATTATATTTTTCCAGCGCTTGGATATCTCAACAAGCACATTATTGCCATAATCGTGACCCATTGTGTCATTGATATTCTTAAAGTTGTCTATATCAAGAAAGGCAACCGCAAATTTATCGCCCTTTTCAATATATCTCTGGATAGCCAGATTGAACGCTCTTCGATTTGGAAGCGATGTAAGAGAATCCGTGTGTGCCATTTTATCAAGGGCAAGCTCTTTTTCCCTTATTTTCGTAAGGCCCTTATAAAGGATATATACAACGCAGATATTTACCACAAGTATAGGCAGCGAAGGAAGCGCAGTACCGTCCCTTTTCACTCCCACAACAATAAACATCCAGATAAAGTTTATTGCTATGGTCAATGCCGCAGCGTGCCAGCCTTTTTTATCAGCCATTATCACCATAATTACGTTAACAGCCATCTGCATTATCGAGAAAATACCGCAGAAGCTCTGGGCAGGTATATGGAAATCACCGATCACAACAGGCTGTTTCATACTATTGAAAATGACAACACAGACCTGAAGCAGGATATATATTATAACACAAATGGCTACGACTACACCCTGGTATTTTTTATTCTTTTGCTTTTCCAAATCTGCATCACCACCTTAAAAAGATACGCTTTTTCAATATAATTATAGCATATCAGTTAATTGATTTCAAGTGCTTTTCATTGACAGGATTGATGTAATATGATATAATCACAGGGAAAGACAAATATACTAAAAATCCTGCAATCCCCAATTTTTCGGGCTTTGCAAAGGGAAGGAGAATTTATTTTCACAATTATGAAATCAATAATTACAATAATACCCAAAAAGATGTTACTTACTGTTAACATACCACAGAGCCAGCAGGAACAGCTTTGCGATATAATGACCCGTCACGGAGGCAAGGCTTTGAGCATATCATCGAATATGGGAGCACAAAAGCTGGGTTATCTTTTAGGCTTTAAGGGATTTGAACCGACTGAGGAACAGCCGCAGACGATCCTGCACCCTATGGCAGTTTTTTCGGGCATTGACAGCAAGGAATTAAACATACTGCTTGATGAAATGCGGCAATTGGGAATACGCATCGACCTTAAAGCGGTCTGCACCCCATATAATCAGGGCTGGACCATGAAGGCGCTTGAACAGGAGCTTATGAGCGAACACCAGTACATGAACGGGGGCAAAGGCAATGAGTAAGCGCAACAAAGGTATTATCATGATAATACTTTCTGCTTTCAGTTTCTCGTTTATGTTTGCTTTTGTCCGGCTTGCCGGTGATCTTCCCACCATGCAAAAAGTATTTTTCAGAAACTTTGTGGCATTATTTTTTGCAGCGGGGGTAATGATAAAAAACAAAGTACCCTTCAGATGCAAAAACAGAAAGAACTCCGCAGTTTTGTTTGTAAGGGCGCTGGCAGGCTCTCTTGGAATGATAGGAAATTTTTATGCAATAGATGTTCTTGTTCTTTCCGACGCATCGATACTAAATAAGATGTCTCCGTTTTTCTGTGTAATATTTTCATACATCTTTTTGAAAGAGAAACTCAAGCTTTTCAATATCCTCACCATAGGCGGAGCGTTCATCGGCGCACTTTTTGTTATTAAGCCCACCTTTGCCAACGCCGAGCTTTTTGCATCTATTGTTGGATTTCTCGGAGGAATGGGTGCGGGACTTGCCTACACCTGCGTAAGATACCTGGGTGAACACGGTGAAAAGGGACCCATGATAGTTGCCTATTTTTCCGGCTTTTCCTGTCTTATCACACTCCCCTGGCTTATCTTTGACTATCACCATATGCAATGGTGGCAGCTGCTTTGTCTTATCGGTGCAGGTTTTGGTGCGGCAGGCGGACAGTTTGCCATCACGGCAGCTTACTCTAACGCTCCGGCAAAGGAAATATCCGTCTTTGATTACACCCAGATCATTTTTACATCTGCCCTTGGACTTTTCCTGTTCGGACAGATACCTGATATGTGGAGCATAATCGGCTATGGCGTTATCATATCAATGGCGCTTGTTGTTTTCCTGCGTAACAACAGAAAAGAGCCAAGGGTCGCCGAAGAAGCCAAAGCACCAAATACATCACGACAGTAAAAAAAAGCCCCGAAAGATCGGGGCTTTGATTTTTATTATTAACCTCTGGTGTCTGCGATAAATCTCTTGAGGTCCTGTGCATTTGCACACTTTTCAAGAGCAACATCCATAGAGATCGTTCTGGATTTAACGAGCTTAGCAAGCTCCTGGTCCATGGTCTGCATTCCCTGTGCTTTACCTGTCTGCATTGCAGAACCGATAAGGTGTACCTTATCATCACGGATCATAGCCTTGATAGAGTCGGTAGCGTTAAGGATCTCACAGCAAGCTACACGGCTTGTGCCGTCAAAAGTACGGCAAAGTGTCTGTGTACAGATACCAACGAGAACCGATGCCAGCTGAGTTCTGATCTGGTGCTGCTGGTGAGCCGGGAATACGTCGATGATACGGTCGATGGTGGAAGCTGCGTCCGTTGTATGAAGGGTACTCATTACAAGGTGACCTGTTTCAGCGGCGGTAACAGCGGCTTCGATCGTTTCAAAGTCTCTCATTTCTCCTACGAGGATGATATCCGGGTCCTCACGAAGTGCTGCACGAAGGGAGAGGGAGAAGCTTGGTACATCAGGTCCGACCTCTCTTTGGTTAACCATACATCTTTTATGAGCGTGCATATACTCGATAGGGTCCTCGACTGTGATTATGTGAGCTGACTTGTGGATATTAACATAGTCGATCATAGCTGCCAGGGTTGTTGACTTACCGGAACCGGTAGGACCTGTTACAAGCACCAGTCCTCTTGGTCTCATAACGAACTCGGCAAGTACCGGCGGAAGGTTAAGGTCTGTCAGTGTAGGGATATCGTTTCTCAGCAGACGGATAGCGATAGCCGTTGAACCTCTCTGACGGTATACGTTTACACGGTGACGGAAGCCTCTGGTAGAAACGTATGTAAAGTCGGTGTCGATATGGTCCTTTATCTGCTGTCTTTGTTTATCGTTACACATATCCTTGGTGATGTTCTGAATTTCGATCTCCGTCATGTCAGGATATGAGGAAAGCTTCCTCAAGTTACCGCCCTGTCTTACGATAGGGGGGATTCCCACGGTGAAGTGAAGGTCAGAGCATCCGAGCGCTCTCGCCTCATCAAGAATTTTGTTAATGTCCACTGCCATTGTCTTTTACCTCCAATTTTTGTTTATTATAGTTATAATTAAACAGCATATGTTACACGGATAAGCTCCTCCATTGAGGTTCTTCCCTCCTGAACAAGTTTAGAAACGTTGTCTCTAAGAAGAAGTGTTCCCTCTTCTTTTGCAAGCTCAGCTATCTCATCGGCTTTTGCTCCGCCTGTGATAAGTATCTGCATTCTTGCAGTTGCAAGGAGTATCTCATGGATAGCGGTACGTCCGTTATAGCCTGTGTTATTGCACTTAGGACATCCGCCTGCGTCATAAACCATTACAGAATGGTCTATACCCATAAGCTTATCCTCATCAGGGGTCGACATTCTTGGTTTTTTACATTCCGGACACAGAGTCTTGGTAAGACGCTGTGCAACGATACCGATAAGGGAAGTTGCAACCATGTAAGGCTCAACACCCATATCCACAAGTCTTGTTACAGTTGATGCTGCATCGTTTGTATGAAGTGTGGAAAGCACAAGGTGTCCTGTGATAGCCGCTCTGATAGCAATCTCGGCTGTCTCGGTATCACGCATTTCTCCGACCATTATAATATCAGGGTCCTGACGAAGGATAGAACGCAGGGCTGCACCAAAGGTCATACCCGCTTTTTCGTTTATCTGACACTGATTTATATTGGCGATCTTCTTCTCAACAGGGTCTTCGACGGTGATAACGTTAAGATTTGGCTTAGCGATCTCACCCAAAGCTGCATAAAGGGTGGTAGATTTACCGGAACCTGTAGGTCCTGTTACGAGCACCACGCCCTGCGGCACTTTAAGGCAGGATACGAATCTTTCGTAGTTATAGTCTGTCATACCAAGATCCTGGATCTTTCTGACTGAACTATCGCTGGCAAGAATACGGATAACGACCTTTTCGCCGTAAACCATAGGAAGGTTAGATACACGAAGGTCAACTACCGATCCGTCTATGGTCTGGGACATACGTCCGTCCTGAGGGACACGCTTCTCGGCGATATTCATTCCGGAAAGGATCTTATATCTTGTTACAAGTGAAACATGAAGCGCAGGTGAAAGGGTCATAAGCTCAACAAGGTCACCGTTGATTCTTATTCTTATCTTAGTGAGATCCTTGAAAGGCTCGATATGAATATCGGTTGCGTTCTGTCGGAAAGCGTTTTCCACAATGGCTGTGGCAAGCTTAACGATAGGCGCATTTTCAATTCTGTCGGCACTGAGGTCGATATCCTCAAGGTTAAGCTCCTCTTCCTTCTCCTTGGTAGCCTCATCGACCACGCTGTCAACCTGTCCTTGTGAATAAAGCCTACCGATGGCTCTGTTAAGAGCAGCCTTAGTTGCCATAACAGGTCTTACGTTACAGCCTGTGATAACTCTTAGATCTTCAAGGACATAGAAGTTACTCGGATCATTTGTTGCGACCGTAAGACGCTTGCCCATTTTTTCTACGGCAATAACGCTGTACTTTCTTGCGGAGGCCTCAGGTATCTTTTTGACCACATCTGGAAGCAGCTCAACGTTATCAAGGTCAACAAACGGGATACTCAATCTTTCAGCAAGCACCTCGGCAAACTGGACATCGGTAATAAAGCCCATTTCGACGATAACGTCACCGAACATTTTACCCTTTGATTCTTTCTGTTTGGTCAGCACTTCCTGAAGTTGAGCTTCGGTAATAAGCTTCTTTTCAACAAGATACTGTCCGACTGGTCCGTTTCTCATATTTTCTCTCCTAACTCCTCACTAATGTGTGGTAAAATATTTATAATATCTATTGTATTTTTCACATTGATGTGCTAAAATATGTTTAGTATCCTGAAAGGGGGATAAAAAACTTGGATAAACTTTCATTCTACTACATCATAATTTACATTTTCATGTTTATTTTCGGTGTATGCGTAGGCAGTTTCCTGAACGTATGTATATACAGGCTGCCGAAAAACGAAAGCCTTATTAAGCGCAACTCACACTGCATGACCTGCGGGGAGGAGATCAAGCGCAGAGATCTTATCCCAATTATAAGCTGGTGCTTGCTTCGAGGAAAATGCCGCAGTTGCGGTGCAAAGATCTCGCCCAGATACACAGTCGTTGAGCTTCTCAACGGTGTTTTATGGCTGGTATGTGCTTTATTCTTTGACATTGTATCCTTCCCCATGTACATAGTGCTCACCTGTCTGGTACTTTCGGCACTTGTAGTAATTTTCTTCATGGACTGGGACACACAGCTGATAAACATATGGGTGGTTGTATTCATTGCAGTTATGGCTGTTTTGGAAATGATACTTTGCAATGGTATCTTCGGCATCGACACAAAGTCTCACATCATAGGTGCCTTCGCAGCGAGCATACCGCTTTTACTTGTAGTTCTCATTTCCCGTGAAAGAGCAATGGGATGGGGCGACTTTTATCTTATGGCTGCCGCAGGACTTTACCTTGGAACTCAAGGGATACTGGTTGCACTTGGTATTGCCCTTGTCACCGGTTCTATCGGAGGGCTTGCTCAAAAGAAATTCAGCGGAAGCTCAAAATTTGCATTTGGTCCGTATCTTTCTCTTGGAGTTGCAGCGTCCATATTCTTTGGCGACGTCATAGGCGACTGGTACATGAGGATCACAGGACTGTATGAGATCCTTGAGATCACGCCATAAAAAACCATAAAAAATCGCAAACTTCATCCGCTCGCCTGAAAAGGTCGGGCGGTTTATTTTTGCTCAAAAGAGCCTCTTAACAACCGTTGGCTGTTAAGGGGTTCTTTTCAGCAGGGCTGAAAGACTCAGCCCTGAGAAATTTTTAATAATTTGCTTTAGCCCGGGTCGGTATCATAGAAATTTCCGTCCTTATACCAAACCTCATATACAGAACCGTTGTTTTCAAACTTTCTTGCGCCGGCCCACTGAAGCTGTATAGTGATATCCGGAGTATAGAATGTAAACTCAAAGTTTCTGTTTTCGCCAAGCTGATTTACAAGGATATCACCATAGTGATTACCCTTATGTCTTGCAACTGTTGCATCTCCTGAAACGGAGAAATCAGCAGCCTGATTTGAGCAAGTTACAGCAGCATTATTATTATAGCTAAATATCGACTTAACGTGGATCTTTACAACAGATGAACCGGATGGGATAGGTGGTTTATCCTTAAATACACATTTGAATTTGGTATCTTCATTAACGGTGTAATCCTCGATCTTCTCAGATTCTTTACCGTCAATTACCCACTTATCAAAGATCTTATCGGAAGGTATCTTGCTTGGAACGGCATTCGGAATAGTAACGGCGCTCATCTTTGTGCCCTTGCTTACATAGATCTCTGAATCTACATCAGTACCGTTTGTGGAGAATGTAAGCTTAGGCTTAGCTATCTTCTTAGCTACAAAAGTCTTTGGTCCGTTTATATTGACCTCTGAGCATTTTGTTCCCGTAGACTGTTCGACCCACTCGTGGTCAAATTTGTCTGCATCATAAGGTGAGCCTCCAGGTTCAGTTGCACTCTGGAAGGAGCCTTCTGCTGCCTTAGTTTCCAAGTTCTTCTGATAAACGTTTCCGCTTTCGTCAAGCCAAGTTACCCACACCTGATCGGCGTTTGGTTTCTTTTCGTTGTAAACAAGAACGAACGTAATATCTTCATTTACCTCAACACCGGCAGTGGTATCGACTTTTTTTCCTCCGGCAAGCCAGTACGGAGCATCATATCCGGAAGGAGCAGCAGGTGCTGTTGGGAAGAGCTTGAACTTAGAGCCCTTTTCTATTTCGATAGGATCACGAACTGCTGCACCCGGTGAAACAGGTGAGCTGTCAGCGTACATAAATGACAATGTACATTTTTTTGCGCTCTTTTTCTTCTGATAGAAGATATAGGTATACCTGTTTGTATCGCTTACCTCATAGTACTTAGCCTGCTGCGGAGTACATCCGGCAGGAGCATCTGCATTTTCAACATACTTGCCAAACAGATTTTCATCCATATCCGTTGTAAACTTGAGGTTACGTACGTTCCAGTCAGGTCTTTCGGCATTGTTGATGTTTGTCAGGTTAATAACGTTACCTGTGCTCTTACGCTGAGCTGTATCAGCGGACTTAACGGTATCTCTCTCAAATCTCTTTTTGGTAAACTCATATGTTCCGTTGTTATAGACGGGAGAATATGTTGTGATATTGAAATTAACCGCTTTAAGGTTCTTATTGGCATCGGTATAGTTCAGGTTTGTAGATGCCGAAATATCAAACATGAATTTGTCGTAGAAATCTACGCCCATTGCAACGGTGGCGTTATTGAAATCAAAACCGCCCTGATCCAGTTTTGATACCTTATAAATACAGCCTGTTGCGCCCATCCTCTTATCAAGTCTGTCGGTATCGTCACCGGAATAATCGCTGAGAGCGTAGCCTCTGAGATTATTGTTGTCGATAACAATACAGTTAGTAAACGCAAGTGAAGGCCACTCATCACTTACAATACCCTTAGGTGAAACCTTTGGAACGCCCTTAAAGTCCTCAATTACAAGAACATTTGTAGCGTATCTCAACTCATCGTCAACATACTCTATCAGACCTGAGCTGATAAGGTTTGCATCCATCGTAGCCTGGGTATCATCATGGATCGTATTTGCAGGCTTCAAAAAGTTCAGGATCGCAACCATTATTGCGCCAAAGATACTTATAACAACGATAAGCTCAACAAGGGTAAAACCGTTAAGATTCTTCTTTTTTGAATTATTCATACGATCACCCCTTTTCATATTCTTCCTCGTTCTTGAGCTCAAGGCCGTCACAGATATGAATTATAATATTACCTGTCTTATTGCCGTTAACCTTTTCCATGAACTTCTCGATACTATCTTTAGTAAACGATCCAGATCCAAATGTAATGCTATTATCGTTATAGTCAACAAGCTTGAACAATTCTGCACTGCTTCCCACCTGATACCCCAGCTGAGAACAAGTTTCGTTAGGGATCACAACACCCGGATTAGTTAACGGACTTTCTTTAAGGTCAAAGAATGTTCCGTCATTTGCCAGATAAGTTACGTCAAGCGACATACCTGTGTGATTAAATACCTTGACCCAATACTTTCCTGTTGATGGATCCGGAGTAGCGATATTCACGTTATCACTTCTGAAAAATCTCAGATTATAGTCCTTATCGTTTCCATCCTTGCCTCTTCTTGTAACTTTATAGGCAGAAGCGTTGGTCTCAAGCTTGATGGTTTTGAAATCAGCGGATATCTTAACAGAATTACTCGGTCCATTGGTAAGAAGTTTGCTTACCTTGATCGTATCGGTATCATACTTTACGCTGGTATTGAACGACTCTGCTGCAGCTGCCTGTTCGTACATTTCTCTGCTTCGCTGGGCAGTATCAGCATTCTTTTTCTTTGCAGCGACCGCAATGGTAATAAACATACCTGCAATAGCGGCAAGAATACACATCGAAATAATTACTTCAACAAGAGTCATACCTTTTTTATTAGTATTTTTCATGTATCTCGCCTCCTGTATTAGTAATGATCGTACCTGTCAAGCTCAAATCCTGTGATATTACCCTCTTTATCGCCCTTTGCATTTGCAAGAACAGACGATCCGGAAGGCTCGGTATAAACATATATACTTTTCTCCTTGTTATTAAATGCGCCGGCAATGAACACTCCAACACCCTGGATCGGCTGCTTGCTGGTGTTATAAAGACTGCCGTCAGAGTTGACAACATTAAATGCAAGGTTCTGGGTTTTAGGTGCATATGCGCCCTGAGGAGCATAAACTGTTGCCTGAACGAACGGTGCGTTAGCCTGACCTTTTCCGACAAATCCTTCCTGAGCATTTGTCTTACCCTTTTCAGGATCGTACTTACAACCTAAGCTGAAGTTCTCGCCGAGAAGGAAGATAATGCTTGAAGATCCAGGACAGAATGTGTCATGAACCTTTCCGGTTGGATCCTTATAAGTAAGGCTCTCATCACGTGTAGGATTGAAATAGAAATCATCTTTAACGTAATTGTTAACGCTCTGCGGGCTTCTGTTAGCATTCTGATAATACTCCGGTTTAAGCATTCTTACATATGTGTCGTAATCAAACAGGTTAATAAAGTTGAACTCAAAAGCGCCTGCCTTTGATCCTGAATGCTGTGAAACACCATTATCATCTTTACCGTTGAAGGTGATGGAATTACCTGAATCAGAAACAAAGTAGCAGTTATACTGATGCTCCATAACCTCTGTGCCGTCACCGAGAATAGCAGGTTTCGGGGTGGATTTGTTTCTTACAACGATCTCACAGTTTTTACCGTTTCCGCCAAGGAGAACGCCGTCTTTAAGTCTGACAAGGACATCTCCGGTGGAATCGTCTACGTCAATAAGAATAATGTAGTCCTTATCCCAAGGAACACCTTTCTTATTCTTATATGCGCCGTTCTTTCCGTATATATCAAAGTCAAGAGTGAACGAACAGCTTTGTTTTACATGATAATTGAACTTTGCACCTGTATCATCATCGGTATAGCTTGGAGAATCGTTGAGCAGGTCGTAGGTATTATTTCCGTTATAGAAATCAGCGTACTTCTTTGCAAAATCTTCGTTTGAAACGCCGTCGTTATTCTTAAAGAAGTCCTCAGGCATATACTTGTATGTTGAAGAGTTGATCGTCATTTTAGGCTCAGAGCCTCTACCGGTATCGGACTTGTCGATTTTGGCATCGGCGCCCACGCTCTTCTTACCGGTAACTGTAACGGAGCCTGTGCCTTTGATCTCTCCGGCAACGTCAAGGTTTTTGCACTTAAAGGTATAACCGCTACTTACAACAAGGTCGCCCTCGATAAATACGTCACCGTCGATATCAACGCTGCCCTTGTTGAGAATAAAGCTTCCGTTATTTATAATATCAGCATCGGGAGTATTGTTCTTATAAACATAGAGGTTACCCTTCTGGTTCCATGTGTTACCCGTCATTTTTACGCTGTGAGTAATAATATCGATCTCATAGTTATCCTTACCCACATTAACATTGTCTCCGCCGCCGTCAACAGCTTCAATATACATAGTTCCGCCAACATAAACATAGTTGAAGCCGTCATTTCCCTGTTTATAGGAAGTTGCCTTCAGACCGCCGTACCAGTCGCGTGATACCTGAACGAAAGAACCCCTTGAATTATCTTGGATATTGGGGTGGAAGTCAATGCTCTGTCCACCTGTATTCTTGTTCTTGATGGAACCCCAGATGTAAAGTGAACCTTTGAGCTGAACATCGTTTGTCATCTGATAAACCTTTTTAGAACTATCCTGATCCAGAACAGCGGTGTCACCCACAACGCTCAAGTTGTTAAGATCAAGTCCGTCCTTACCCATCCACTCGATAGTGTTTGTAAATCTTGCAGGTTTTTTCTTTGCAGTTAATGAGATATGAGCTGCAACCTTTTCGGTCTCATTGCCATATGTTGTAGTTGCAGTCAAAACAAGGTCGCTGGCACTGCCGTTATCCTGAGATATTCTCAGTTTGGTAGTACCTATCCTGTAACCTGACTGATTGACCTCACCGTCATAGGTTACGTCGACCTCTGTACCTTCTCCTCCTTTAGCAGCAGCAAGTGCCTGGAGAGCCTGGATGTTCTGAAGCTGTTCAGCCACATCCTTAGCGGTACCCTCAGGACCGGATCCGTCGGAAACAGGTTTGCCGGTCATTATCTTTACCTTTTCAACAAAGCCTTTAAGCGTGTTGGAAGCAGTAAGATAAGCCTGTTTTTTGCTGTAATTTGAGTTCGTCTTTTTCCTATTGGTTGCAACGTAGCCGATAGTTGCGCTCATAAGGATAGACATTACAAGCAAAACGCATACCGCTGTGACGAGAACCGCACCGTTTTTATTTGCGCTTCTTTTTTTCGCATTCGGTTTCATTTTTCTACCACCCTTTCATAATACTCAATACTTTTACCATTATATAGCACGATATGGCAGACCGAGTTTTTGCAGACTCAGCCTACCAATACCGATCCTATTTTACTCCGGCTTGGAGAGTTTCTTGATGACCATAAGATTGATATTTATTGTGCCTTCGATAGGCTGATCATCATAAGCCTCCACACCCTCTTTATCAGACTTTGAAGAGCTATCCGGCTTTGGAGCAGCACTTGAGCCGTCATTTTCAGCATCTTTAGCCTGCTTGTCAAGAACAGTTTTTCCGGTTACGTCAGATACTGAAAGACTGGCAAGAACCATACTCTTAGGCATATTCTTGTAAAGGTTCTCACAGAATGTCTGAACATCGCCGAACTTACCGCTGAAATCAAGGCTGATGCTGTAGTTTCCGATAGGGATTCCCTGGTTAGGGTCTACAACAACAACGTTACCGTTTTCTTCCTGGAACTGCATTGCTCCGGCTTTGCTGGAATCGCTTGCTCCGGAATTAGTTGAACTATCGCCTATGCCTTCATACTGGTCTGCTTTCTTATCAAAGTCACTGAATTTGATAGAAGAAACATAGTAGAAAGGCTTGAGGGTCGTAATTGAATACTCACCAATGCTCATTTTTGAGTTTGTTACCTTAGCCTCGTCAAGGAGGTTATCAACTGTATCAGTTGCGGTCTGAGTAGAGGTATACTCATAGAAGTTCTTGCTCAGCTCCTCAGACTGTGCATAAGCGTCCTCGATCCTCTTGGGAAGATCCTTATCTTTTTCGATGCTGTCGTTAAGCTTTGAAAGCTCGACCTGCTTATTATCAAGCTCTTCTCTCTTTTCGCCCAGCTCCTGGAATGCAGGAACGATGAAGAAGAAGATGCCCAGCAGCCATACTGCTGCTACCATTACTATTGAAATTAATACTCTATCTCTATGATTCAGTTTCATTTCACTTCACCCGTTCCCTTCAAATTCAGTGTAAGAGTCTTAATAACGACCTTTCCTTCGTTAGGATTTGCATTACCGGATTCATCCGTTGAGCTCTTGGAAGAAACAGGGTTTCCGGAAGAATCGACCTCTGCTCCAACGCCCTCATATCCACTGTAAAGCACGTATGCAACATACTTGGAATCCTGGAAAGCATCACAAAGCTTCTTAACATCCTTTTGTGTAGCTACAGCCACATCAGAAAGAACTATGGTACCTGCTGCTTCATCGTAGTTGAAGCCGACGTAGGTAGCTTTCTGCTCCTTCATTATCCTCTTGACCTCATCAAATCTCTCCTGGTTCAGGAAAGGAATAGTTTCGATGTTGGTCTTTGCGCCGTCAACAAACATATTCCACTGCTGGATAAGGTTAAGTTTATCATGAAGCACCTTATTCTCTGCGATCTTCTTATTAGCCACAACGATATCCGACTCTGTCTTTTCGATATCGTCCTCGACTCCGCCTCTTGCGATGCCCACAAACACAACTATAAGAATTACAAGAACGACCGAAGCACCTGCAACAATAAGACCGGTCAGCAAGGTCTGGGAGATCGCTCCGCCGCCTTTACCCTGCATCTGGTCAACCTCAAGGATGTTGATCCTCTCGGTTTGCTTATCTCTCTTATAAAGAGCACCGATAGCGTTTGCATAAACTGTAAACTCAAAGTTCTCGTATCCGGTGATCTGAGTTGGAACAGAAAGTACCGAAGCCTTTATATCCAATCCGTCAAGGGCATCAACTATCTTGATGTAGTCCTCGATCCTACCATAAAGGATAACGTTGCTCAGACCGGAACCGCCTCTTGCTTTATTGAACTGCTCCATTCTGAAGATGTTTTCATTAAGAGCTTCCATTATGTAATCTTCGCTCTCGTAGTCATCAGGTGAGATCGGAACATATCTTGCAAAAGCCATCTGACCGTTCTCAAACAGTGTCAGACCCAGGAAGTTCTCATCTATCTGACAAACCAGCAGAGGCATCTTGTCCAAGTTGGCCTTGTCAGCAAGAACGATTCTGGAGATTGAGTTACATCCGATGTTAACTGATTTAAGGCTGACGCCCAGAACGCTGAACAGCTTTCTGTAGCTGTCAACTATCGTACTTGGGCAGGCAGTCGCCAGCACCTTAACAGCGCCCGGGTTATCTGCACCGGCTTCACCAACAACGGTATAGGAGATAGAGTAGTCATCCGACAGACCCATTTCCTGAGCCATCTGGTTCTGAACCATTGTAAGGAACTCGGAACCTTTGCCCTTCGGAACGATAAGCTCCTTGAATACGATGTTGCTTGAAGAGAATGTTACAACTGCATCCTTATCAGCCATCATATTGGATCTCAGGTTGGATGAGATTATCTCGTTAAGTCCTGAAAGATTGATTACCTCACCGTTAAGGATCATATCCTCGGGGATATCAATGGTGAGTGATTTTTCGATCTTGATCTTGTTGGCAACATTTTCGCCTTTAACAACATTGATTTGTCTATCTGAAATATCAAAAGACAGCATTTATTCTTTCACCTCATTATTATTATTCAGTGGCCCCCACTGTAGTTTCTTTATGAATTTTCCAGTCCTTCCAAGCTGCCGTAGAGCAACGGGAACACACCTGCGAGACAAATACCGATCGCAAGACCCATGAACACGATAAGCAACGGCTCCATAAGTCCTACCAGTCTTGTTACAGCTGCGTCTGCCTCTTCCTCATAGTAATCGGCAGTCTTTTCAAGGATCTCGTCAAGGGCACCGGACTCTTCACCGACATAAATGATCGAGGTGAACATACCCTCAAATATTTCTGTCTTTGCAAGCGCCTGTGACATCGGCGAACCCTGTTTAACATCATCGATGACCTGTATGAACATCTTATCAACATAAGAGTTTCCAAGGATCCTTGAGGATCTCTCAAGGCAGTCGATCATCGGGATACCACTTGAATAAAGTGAGGAAAGTGTTCTTGCAAATCTACCTTCATAGATCTTTACTATAAGCTTTCCTACCGCCGGCATCTTTATCTTTACATAGTCGTATTTAAGTCTTACAGACTCGACCTTCAAAGCATAGATCCAGCCAAATACGATTACAAACAATGCTATGAGCAATACATACCATCTTGCCTTGATAAAGTCACTTATTCCGAACAGTGCCTTTGAGATAGCCGGCATCTTGGACTCTTCCATAAGTCCTGCAAATATAGGCATGATAAACGTAAACATACCGATTACCATTGCAAGACAAAGGATACCCAGGATAATAGGATACGTCATAGCACTCTTGACCTTATTGTTCAACTTGTTTGAGTTTGCGTAATAGTCACTCAGACGCTGCATGGTAATGTCAAGGTTACCTGCTGTCTCACCGGCATCTATCATAGAGATCATGAAGTCCGGGAAGCAGCCCTTCTTCTCCTCAAGTGCAGAAGTAAAGCTTGCGCCCTTTTGCACCTCGTCGTATACATCCTGCCATACTTTCTTGGGCCTTGGCTTTTCTTCTTCTTTGTAAAGAATGTCCAGAGCCTTAACGATTGTCAGACCGGATGTCATCATTGCTGCAAGCTGTCTGCAGGCAAACGCAAGTTCTTTTACCTTGAATTTGTACGCCGACTTCTTGCTGGAACCAAGTGCCTCGGAATAGCTTACGAGATACAGACCCTGTTCATAGATCTTTTCCATGACCTCCTGTGGGGTCTCAGCCTCGTATGTACCTTTTATGGTCTTTCCCGTGGTGTCCTTGGCAACGTAGGTATAAGTTTTCATTTTTTAAGATACACCTCCACCATGTAATGCATTTGTATTATCTGCATGATAGCACAATACACACATTATGCATTTTATACATTATACCACCTTTTTCTCTTATAATCAAGAGTTTTGTAAAAGCTTTTAACTCCACACTTTGCCGAAATAACTTCCTGTTTTTTATTCATTTTATACAAATAAGATAGTTATAATAACAAATTATTTTTTATTTAATGTTTAGCCCGCCAAAGTGCACAAGTACCGCAATAGAAATTGTGTATTTTCTCTAAACGGAAAGCAGACAAAAGTCAATAGCCCAGTGGTTGTGCCACAAGGATGACCTTATACCTGTCCTTATGTCTCTGGTATGCAGATACCAGGTAGCTGCAGCACATCCTGCCGCTGCTGTAACAGCCTTTTGTGGTATCTTTGCCGTTTGTGCAGCTGATGCATTGTCCTGTTTTTCCGCAGGGGGTATCCAGTTCGAGCCTTGTGCCGTTTGCAGGAGCAGCAACTTTTTTGATACGCAAAACCGCCTCGTCAAGATCGTTGACTATTTTGTTGCAGCCCACAACAAAGATCACCGACTTAGGACCATAAGCAATAGCTGCCACCCTGTTGGAATTTCCGTCAACGTTATAGATCTCTCCGTTGAGAGTCACGGCGTTTGCAGAGGTAAGATATGTATCGGCGAAGAAAGACTTACGGTATATCTCCTCCATTTCCTCTCTGCTCGTGCATTTTGACCTGTCAAGGAAGTTATATTTCCCGCTTTTCATAAGATCAAGCACACCGCTTTCGGAAAGGCTGACCGAGCCGCCGCAGCTTATGGTCTCCCCCTCTTTGAGCAGCTCCCCTACTTTTTCCACAGCCTCCTCACAGGTCTGGACGATATATACCTGCATATTGTTCTTTTTAAGCGCCTGTGCTGCCTTTTCCATTTTTTCCTTGGTTGGAATGTTTTTTTCGATAGTCATATATTTATCCTCCTTACAGATCGTCGGCGTTTGCATTTTCAAACAGTCTGTTCACCAATTCTTTAAGCCCTTTGTTCTCTCCTTTTTCAAGCAGCGGATCGTCTTTTACGATCTCCTGAGCAGTTTCACGCACTACCCTCAGCACATCAAGATCCTGGGAAACGTCAGCGATCTTCAGCTTTGGCAATCCATGCTGGCGGTCACCGAAAAAGTCTCCCGGGCCACGAAGTTTAAGATCCTCCTCTGAAATTTTAAAGCCATCAGAGGTGGACGACAGGATTTTCAGACGCTTTTTCGTTGTCTCGGTCACATTATCTGTGATAAGGACGCAATAGGACTTATACTTTCCTCTGCCCACACGGCCTCGCAGCTGGTGAAGCTGTGAAAGCCCGAATCTGTCTGCATTTTCCACAAGGATGATCGTGGCGTTGGGGACATCCACCCCCACCTCTACTACCGTAGTTGACACAAGAAGGTCAATCTTATGCTCTTTGAATACACGCATCACCCTGTCCTTTTCTTCGTTAGGCAATCTGCCGTGGAGCAGTCCGATACGGTATTTATCAAAGCCGTTTTCGGCAAGTTTCTTTGCGTACGATCTTACGTCCTGAAGGGACATTTCGCTTTCATCTATCACGGGACAGACCACATATCCCTGTCTGCCCTCATCAAGCTGCTTACGCACAAAAGCAAACGCACGCTGTCTCAGTTTCCCTGTAACGGCATATGTCTCGATAGGCTGTCTGCCCTTAGGGAGCTGGTCAAGAACAGAGATATCCAGATCGCCGTAGATCATCATAGCAAGCGTTCTGGGAATGGGCGTTGCGCTCATGACCAGTTTATGGGGATTACTGCCCTTTTGTGCCAGAAAAGCCCTTTGCCGCACACCAAAGCGATGCTGTTCGTCGGTGATGACCAAGGCAAGGTTTTTAAAGCCGGTATTTTGCTGGACAAGGGCATGAGTACCTACCACCACATGATATTCGCCGTTTTCGATGCCGTTTTTGACAAGAGCTTTTTCTTTTGCGCTCAAAGATCCTGTTAAAAGCCCCACCTTGACCCCAAGGGGTTCAAGAAACCCTTTCAGGGTTTCATAATGCTGATTGGCAAGCACCTCGGTGGGCGCCATGAGTGCGCTCTGGCAGCCGTTTTTAAAGGCAAAGTACGCCACGGCTGCGGCAACGGCAGTCTTTCCCGAGCCCACATCTCCCTGTATAAGCCTGTTCATGGGAAACTGCCTTTGCATATCCTGCGTACAGTCCTTTACAGCATTTATCTGGCAGTTTGTCAGCTCAAAGGGCAGGCTTTTATAAAACTCATCAATATTCTTTTGTTTAAGTATATATCCCGTCATGCTCCGTCCCTTATTCCGGAGCATTGCCATTGAAAGCTGAAGTATCAACAGTTCGTCAAACACCAGGCGCTTTTTCGCCTGTTCAAAGCAATGTATATCCTTTGGAAAGTGGATATTCGTCATGGCATATTCCATTGAGCACAGTCCTGCCTCCGAGCGGATATGTGCAGGCAGCGGCTCGTAAATAAACTTTCCGAAGCTGTCCAGGGCGTTTTTCATATTATTTCGCAGTACATTCTGGCTCAAGCCCTCGGTAAGGCGGTAGACAGGCTGGACTTTGAACCGGTTGTCTCCCTTAAAGACCAGAGGCGAGCTCATTTCCCTTCGAATAAGGTTCCCTGTTATCCGCCCCACAAGATAAAACTCCCCGTCAAGTGTCAGCTGAGAGAAAAGATACTCGCTGTTGTAGATAACGACTGTCAGATCGGCTGTGCCGTCTGTAAAAACCGCCTTATAAACGGTCATGCCCTTTCTTATCCTTGCGGGAGCAAGTTTTCTCACGATCTTTCCCTTTACAGTCACCGTTTCATTTATCATGCTGTCGGAAACAGGGACAGTATTTGTAAGGTCGATATAGTCCCTCGGATAATGGCAAAGCAGGTCATAGACTGTGAAGATCCCCATTTTTTTATACATCTCTGCTCTTTTGGGGCCGACCCCTTTGAGATATGTGATCTGCTTGTCAAGCTCGCTGTTCACGGCACTCACCTCCCCTGCTGCACTACTAAAAATTATACCACATTTTCCTTTGGATTTCAATAGAAATCGTCTGTTTTTAACAAACAAAAAAGGCAGAGTTTTATCTCTGCCTTAAAAGTTTGGTTTTATAATATCAATTATACTTAGGCTCGCAGGTCAGATTTACCCCCAGACGTTTGAAGGTACGCTCGTCCACAGGAGAAAGTATAACGGTAGAATGCACCTCGCAGCCATTGAGCTTTTCAAGCTGGTCCATTGCAAGCTTTGCATTTTCGTCGGTAGCCGCACAGATAGAGAGGGCTATAAGCGCTTCATCGGTATGTATACGGGGATTGCGGTTACCCAGGTGGGTTATTTTAAGGTTCTGTATAGGCTCGATGACCTGGGGTGCCATAAGCAGCACATTGTCATCTATACCTCCCAGCGCCTTCAAAGCATTGAGAAGAACTGCGGAAGCTGCACCCATAAGATTGGTTGTCCTTCCGGTTATCATCCTGCCGTCGGGGAGCTCCATAGCCGCAGCAGGTCCGTTTGTTTCCTCTTCACGGGCAAGGGCAGCAGAAGCCACCTTACGATCGGCTGTGGAAACACCTGCCTGTTTCATCAAAAGCTCAAGTTTATATATTTCGTCGTCGGAAACAAAGCCTTTCTTTCTGCCGCACAGCGCAACGTAATAACGTCTTACGATCTCATCCTTGGAAGCCTGTGACACCACATCATCGTCGATGATACAGTTTCCGGCCATATTAACACCCATATCCGTCGGTGACTTATAAGGGGACTCTCCAAGTATTTTTTCAAACATTGCATTGAGCACAGGGAAAATCTCCACGTCACGGTTGTAATTCACCGTTGTTACGCCGTAAGCGTCAAGGTGGAAGGGGTCGATCATATTCACGTCGTTAAGATCGGATGTTGCAGCCTCATAAGCAAGGTTTACCGGGTGGCGCAATGGCAGGTTCCAGATGGGGAAAGTTTCAAACTTTGCATATCCTGCGGTTATGCCACGCTTATTCTCATGGTAAAGCTGAGACAGGCAGGTCGCCATTTTTCCGCTTCCGGGACCGGGTGCGGTAATGACCACAAGTTTGCGCTTTGTCTGGATATAATCGTTTCTGCCGTAGCCCTCATCGCTCATAATAAGCTGAAGATTTGACGGGTAGCCGTTTATTTTATAGTGGTGATATACCTTGACCCCAAGGGATTCAAGTCTTTTCTGGAAGGCATCGGCCTGTCTTTGTCCCTCGTACTGGGTGAGCACGACCGAGCTTACATACAAACCGATTCCCTTGAACACATTATAAAGTCTTATTACATCCAGATCATAAGTTATTCCAAGATCCCCACGGACTTTATTTTTTTCAATATCTCCCGCATTGATAACGATAACTATTTCCGCCTCGTCTTTAAGCTGTAAAAGCATCTGGAGTTTACTGTCCGGCTTAAACCCCGGAAGCACACGTGATGCGTGGTAGTCGTCATAAAGCTTTCCGCCGAACTCCAGATAAAGCTTTCCTCCAAATCCGGCGATCCTGTTGCGGATATGCTCTGACTGCATTTTCAGATATTTTTCGTTATCAAACCCGATTTTCCTGCTGCTCATTATATTTTTCCTTCCCATTTTTCAAACTTCAAAGTTAATTTTACTACACACAAAATAAAATTTCAAGCCCTTTCTTATTTTTTTTACATAATGACTAAAATTTTAAGTTACCTTGCCCCGTACGGACAAAAAAGCAGCCGCCAAAGTACGGCGGCTGCTCATAGCCTAAGAATTTCCGATCATCAGATTTCTTCATAAAGTGAGATATACTGCTTTGCAGAATTCTTCCAGCTGAAATCTTGTTTTAAAGCGGTGTTCACCAATGCTCCCCACTTCATTTTGTTATCATAATATGCTCTTGCTCTTATGCAGGCGTCAAGCATATCATGGGCATTGTAGGATTTAAAGGTAAAGCCGTTGCCTCCCTTATCTCCCGCATCGTGGATAGTATCTCTCAGACCTCCTGTTTCACGGACGATAGGTATCGTTCCGTAGCGCAAAGCGATCATCTGAGCAAGGCCGCAAGGCTCACTCTGAGAAGGCATAAGGAACATATCTGCGCCGGCATAAATCCTTCTTGAAAGGTCGGGGACAAAACCAAGGGTAAGCCCGACTCTGTCAGGATAACGATAATGCATTTCGCTGAAAAAGTCCTCATAGATCTTTTCTCCGGAGCCGAGTATAACAAACTTATACCCTGCTCTGAGAATATCCTCAAAGACATACTTTATAAGGTCAAGTCCCTTATGGGAAACAAACCTGGTAACTATACCGATAACAGGTTCTTTTCCGCCTGCCATACCCATTTCATCCAGCAGACGTTTTTTGCAGACCTGTTTGCCCAGCTTATCGTTAAGCGAATAATTCTTTGGTATTGCCTTATCTGTAGAAGGGTCATATATCTGCGTTGAGATACCGTTAAGGATACCGCTGAGTTTATACTGCTTATGGACAAGCTCTCTGTCCATCCCGTGGGAATACCAGGGGTCAAGGATCTCCCAGGCATAGCTTGGGGAAACCGTTGTGACTCTGTCAGCTGTTTCGATAGCAGCTTTCATAAAGTTCACGTCGCCGTCATAAGAAAGCAGATCTGTGTGATAAAGAGGTATTCCCATAATATCGTTTATAAGCTCAAGTCCGTACTGGCCCTGATACTGGATATTATGTATAGTGAACACGGTCTTTATATCTTCGTACCCCTGCTGGTAGCGATAGAAAATATCAAAATACACAGGCACAAGGGCTGTCTGCCAGTCGTTTGCATTTATAATATTGGGGTGAAAATCAATATAATGCAAAAGTTCAAGCACTGCTCTGGAGAAAAAGATAAATCTTTCCGCATCATCATAAAAGCCGTAAAGACCGTTTCTTTGGAAGTAATACTCATTATCCAGCAGATAATAAGTAACGCCGTTGACTACTCCCACAAAGACCCCGCAGTACTGATTTCTCCAGGCAACGGGAACGGTAAAGTTAGTATAATAACTCAGCTGGTCTTTAAGCTCCTGTCTTATCTGGCTGTAATAAGGTATGACCACTCTGCAGTCGTGCCCCTGGGCGTTTATCGCCGCCGGGAGCGATCCTGCAACATCTGCCAGACCGCCGGATGCTGCATAAGGAACAGCCTCACTTGCTGTATACAATATATTCATATTCAAACCCCCTTTTACTCATATTATCATAAAAGCAAGGCATTGCTTTCTACCTTGCTTTTACGATCGGATCACAATTATACGCTTGCTCCCTTAGCCACATACATCGGGTAGTTAGGCGAGCTGGAAACGGCGTGGTTTTCGCTGATATTAACATTCTTATCGGTAATAAGATAGTTAAGCTCTGCGTTATTGCCTACAACTGTTCCCTGCATAAGGATACAGTTCTTGACCTTTGCACCTTTGCCCACTTTTACTCCTCTGAACAATACGGAGTTTTCAACCTCACCCTCGATTATGCAGCCGTCTGCGATAAGCGAAGATTTGACCTTACAGTTAAGATCGTACTTGACCGGTGCATTGTCAGAAACCTTGGTATAGATAGATCTCTTATCCATAAACAGCTTTCTTGCGTTCTCCGGATCAATAAGATCCTGGTTTGCCTTGAAGTAGCTTCCTACGCTGTTGAGCTTGCTGAAATATCCGTCATACTCATAGGTCATTATGCTGAGCTCACTGCATTTTGCCTGAAGGATATTTCTCTCAAAGCTTACATTTCCTCTTGCTATGGAGTCATTTACCATATCAAGCATAAAGTCCATAGACATAACGAACATATTAAGGCTTACCGTGCAGGTACCGCTCAGCTCAGGCATGATAAGGGCGGAAGAAACGCTCTTATCCTCTCTTACGTTGAACACTGTGGAGGTCTTTATCTCATCGGAGGTATAAACACCTGTATGTACCACAGCTGTAATATCTGCACCGGTGTCGATGTGCTGCTGAACTATCGGCTTATAGTCGATATTTGTTACAACGTCACAGTCGGAAAGCACAACATACTTTGCTCTTGAAGCCTTCAAAAAGCTCATAGCTCCGTACAGTGCTTCGATACGGCCTCTGTAAAGGGTACTCTCAACATTTCCGAAAGGCGGAAGGATAAAAAGGCCGCCTTTCTTTCTTGCAAGGTCCCATTCTCTTGCCGCACCCAGGTGATCCAGCAATGACTGATAGTTTGATTTTGTAATGACTCCGATCTCGCTGATGCCGCTGTTTACCATATTTGACACAGGAAAGTCGATAAGTCTGTATCTGCCTCCGAAAAGGACTGAACCCATAGTTCTGTTCTTCGTAAGGTCTCCAAGAGTCATGTCATGCATATTGGCGAAAACAAGACCCAATACATTACCCATATTTACTTCCATTTCCATTCAGTCCTCTCTTTATATATTTTCATAGATAATGGCTTTCGGTGCTACTGTTGCACCGTCCGAAACGGTAATGTTGTGTCCCACAACAGCCACGCCCCAGGAATCCTTATCCTCTATGGTCTCAGGTCTTGCGCCTATCTGTGCATTTTCTCCGATAACGGTGTTCTCGCCGACTATGGCATACTCGACCTTTGCACCTGCCTTGATAACAGCTCCGGGCATAAGGATCGAATCGTAAATAACTGCGCCCTTTTCCACAATAACGCCCTCAGAGATCATTGAGAACTCAACAGAGCCGTCAATAACACATCCCTCGGTTATCATTGAGTTTTGTACCTCGGCATTCTCGCCTATGCTCTGAGGGGGAAGCACCGGGTTCCTTGAATAGATCTTCCACGCAGGATCGTACAGATCGATCGGGATATTAGGATTGATAAGATCCATATTTGCCTCCCAGAGGGAGTCGATGGTACCAACATCTTTCCAGTAGCCGTCAAATCTGTAAGCGACCAACTTCTCGCCTGCCTGTCTCATATCGGGGATAATATTCTTTCCGAAGTCCTTTGAAGCCTCTTTATCCTCTTCGTTGGAAATAAGATAAGCTCTGAGTTTTTTCCATGTGAATATGTAGATACCCATAGATGCCAGTGTGGATCTTGGATTCTTCGGCTTTTCCTCAAAGTCGATGATATTATCTTCCTCATCGGTTATCATTATACCGAATCTGGATGCCTCTTCCTTTGGTACATCAAGCACTGCGATAGTTGCATCAGCCTGCTTGGACTTATGATAAGCCAGCATTTTATTATAGTCCATCTTATAGATATGGTCGCCGGAGAGTATGATAACGTACTCCGGATCGTACCTGTCCACAAAGCTTATATTCTGATAGATGGCATTTGCTGTGCCGGAATACCAGTCTGCGCCGGAAGCACTCTGGTACGGCGGAAGAACATGAACTCCGCCGTGGATACGGTCAAGGTCCCAAGGCTGACCATTTCCGATATACTCGTTAAGCACAAAAGGCTGATACTGGGTAAGGACACCCACGGTGTCTATTCCCGAATTTACGCAGTTTGAAAGTGGAAAGTCGATTATTCTGTACTTTGCACCAAAGGGAACTGCAGGTTTTGCAACTGACTGTGTCAATGCATACAAACGGCTGCCTTGTCCGCCTGCAAGAAGCATTGCCACACATTCTTTTTTATTGAACATATATCATTCACCCACCAATTCAAATTTTATTGTTCAGCCCTTCTTAGCTGTTTTAGTTGTTTTCTTTTCAGCGGTCTGTTTTGCCGCAGGCTTTTTAACTGCCGTTTTCTTTTCCGCAGGCTTTTTTTCAGCCTTCACGGCTTTGGTCTCAGCCGCCGCCTGGGATCTTGCAGCAGTCTTTTTTGCTGCCGGCTTTTTAGCTGCTTTCTTTTCCTCGGGCTTACTTTCTGCCTTTACCGTTTTGGTCTTTGCTTTGGTTTTTGCAGCTGTCTTTTTTGTCCCGGACTTTTTAGCTGATTTTTTATCCTTATCCTTTTCAACGGTAAAATACATTACGCTGAATGCCGGGATATCTATGCAAACAGACTGTTCAAATCCGTGCATTCCCTGTTCAACGCTTTTTACCGTACCGTTGGTAGCCGGGCTTCCGTCGGCAGTGGAGCTGTTGAACACTTCTTTGTACTTGCCCTTATACGGAACGCCGAAGCAATAGGATTTTCTCTCCACAGGAACAAAGTTGCAAACAACGATTATCTCGTTTCCTTCGGCATCAAATCTGCGGAAGATGATGATGCTTTGTCTGAAGTCATCGTTAGCTATCCAGCTGAAGCCTTCCCATGTGAAATCTCTTTGCCACATTGCAGGAGTGTTCTTATAGAAATTATTAAGGTTCTTGATAAACTTCTGGTAATTCCTGTGGTTTTCATATTCGTCAACCAGGAACCACTCAAGTCCGTTTTCATAATCCCACTCTCTGAACTGTGCAAAATCAGAGCCCATAAATGTCAGCTTTTTGCCCGGATGAGCCATCATATAAGCCATAAACAGCTTACACTGGGCAAACTTGCCGTCAATATCGCTTCCGTGCATCTTATTAACAAGAGAAGCCTTGCCGTGAACGACCTCATCGTGAGATATGGGAAGGATAAAGTTTTCGCTGAAAGCGTAGAAGAAGGAGAAGGTAAGCATATCGTGATGGAACGACCTGTCGATAGGGTCATACTTCATATACTTGAGCATATCGTTCATCCAGCCCATATTCCATTTGAAGTTGAAGCCCAGTCCGCCGTCGGACACAGGCTTTGTGACCATAGGCCACGCTGTGGACTCCTCTGCGATCATCAGCGCATTGGGGACTCTTGAAAATACAGCAGAGTTAAGGTTCTGCAAAAATTCCACTGCTTCAAGATTATGGTTGCCGCCGTCCTTGTTAGGTGTCCATTCACCGTCACGGCGGTCATAGTCAAGATAAAGCATAGACGCTACTGCGTCAACTCTCAGACCGTCAACATGGAACTGTTCCAGCCAGTAAAGGGCGTTGGAAATAAGGAAGCTTCTCACCTCGGGTCTGCCGTAATCAAAAACCCTTGTGCCCCATGTAAGGTGGTCTCTCTTTTTAGGGTCTGCATACTCGTAGGAAGCACCGCCGTCCCACTCAAAAAGCCCTGCTTCGTCTCTGGGGAAGTGAGCAGGTACCCAGTCAAGGATAACTGCGATTCCGGCATTGTGGAACATCTCGATCATTTTCATGAAATCATAAGGCGTTCCGAATCTTGACGTAGGAGCAAAATAGCCTATATCCTGATAGCCCCATGAGCCGTCAAAAGGATGCTCTGCCAAAGGCATGAACTCAATATGAGTATATCCCATATCGGTAAGATAAGGAATGATCGCCTCGGCAAATTTCATATACGAATAATACTTGCCGTCGGTACAGGTCTTCCAGCTGTTGAGGTGGACCTCATAAATGTTCATCGGGGTGTTGTAAACGTCTTTTGTTGCACGCTCCTTCTGCCACTTTCCGTCACCCCAGGGAAAGGCATCGATATCAAATATCTTAGAGCCGGTGTTAGGTGCAACTTCCATATGGGTGCCGTAAGGATCGCATTTCATATGCTTTTTACCGTCGCAGCCAAATACACAATACTTATAAGTATCAAAGGTCTTTAAGTTGGGAACGAAAGTCTCCCAGATCTGAGTATCTTCAATTAGAGTCATCGGATTTGCCGACTCATCCCAGTCATTGAAATCTCCCACAAGGGATATTCCGTGGGCGTTGGCAGCCCATGCTCTGAAATAGTATCCGTCGTATCCGTCTCTGTTACCTTTATGGCATCCGAGAAACTTATATGTTTCATAATTGGTACCCGAATGGAAAAGGTAAAGAGGAAGCTCATATTCCTGTGGTATGTTATTTGCCATTTCTGACCTCCTGCCGATTCATTTTTCGGGGGATATCAAGCGTACTTTCAAGTGTACACAATCCCTCAATGTATATTTTAAACCCTTTTTAAGAATAATGCAAGCATTTTAGTTAATAATTTCAGTTTAGCACATATTCACACCACCGGATTTGTACAACTTTCACAAAATAATTTAAAAATGTTTCAGATACCCCTTTCAGAAAACATATTCTGCCCTTTTCAGGCACTGCGGCTCACCCTCACAAGAATTATAGTTGCATCGTCTTTAAGCTCGCCGTCGCTCAGGTCGATACAGTAGTGCCCCAGCACACGGCACATCTCCTCAACGCCGATGCCTGTCAAAGAAAGCTCGCAAAGTTTTTTTGCGGCAGCCTTATCCACCCCGTCGCTTGCAAGCATGATAATATCCCCGTCAAACAGCTTCAGATCAACTATATCCGGCGGACAGCAAGGGAGTATCCCTGCGGGAAACGCATCGCAGGACATTATCCTCACACCGCCGTCACGGCAAAGGTAGCTTGGTGCCGCTCCCGATTTGAGGATCCTGGCGCTTGCACCGCAAAGATCAAGCCTGAGCAGGTCAAGGGTCGCAAAGGATTCCTCCCAGCCTTTCACACGCAGCATTGAATTCACCATTTTGTGTGCGGTGGTCATGGATATACCGCAGCGGATAAGCCTGGAAACAAGGCTTATGGTAAAAACCGAATCAAGCCTTGCCCGTTTTCCGGTACCCATTCCGTCGGACAAAAGCACATATTTTTCCGTTGCGCTCACGTTAAAGACATCATAGCTGTCCCCCGAGCAGCCGTCGCCCATAGAGGCGCAAAAGGACCCTATCTCGGCGGAAAAAACAGGTGCCGGGGTAAAGCACAGCCTTGTAAGCTCCTTGCTGCGTGTTATGACCGGAAGGTCGAGGTCACAGTCGGCTGCCGACGAAACGGCAAGTGTAAGCTTTGACATATCGCCGCAGAACTTGGCTGTAAGATAAACCTCAACACGCCTGCTAAGATTTTCGTCAACATACACACAGGCTCTTGCATTGGGGTATCCCAGATCGTCAAACACCCTTCTTACCTGTGCCGAGAGAGCAGCATCTATTTGCCGCACGCTGCCCACCCTTACGGAAAGGTCGTTGAGCACATCTTCCATAGACGAAAGCTGTTCTCCCAAAAAGCCCCTCATTTCGCTTATTCTCATATTTCCCGCACGGCGGGCGACTATGGTGCGGTAGGTCCTGTTGAAGGATCGGCTCATGTACTCGGGACGCTGACAATCTGACAGGTGTTTTTCCACATCCGCAGAGCTTATGCAGTTATATTTCATGCAAACTCTTTCAAGCTTGCCCATTGACCATTTAAGCTGGCGCAGGTGTGCAAAGCAGGAATTACTGAAAGTACACCCGGCACACACGTTTCTTATTGCCTCATCGGAAACGTCGGTATCCTGTTCTCTGCGCTGCATTGCCGTGCTTATCTGTGATAGCTGCTCCCTTATCTCCCCTATGGTCTGGGAGGCAAAGGACAGCTTGGAAAGGGTCGTCTGACTTACGTGCTCAACAGGACTTTTGAAACCGCTTATCCTGAAGATGCTGAATTTCTCCCTGATGTTATTGAAAACGGGCATGGGAAGGGCAAGAAATACAAGACTTCCGAGAAGTATATCTGCAAACATAGGCATTGTGTCCGGGTTAACTCCCATTGCAGCAAGGCTCACAAGAGAGATAAAAATAAATACTCCCACGGTCACCACAGCCCCAAAGCTCCAGAAAACTCCGCTGATAAGTCCCGAAGTTGCAAGCAGCAGCGTATTTCTTGCAAGAGCAGGAGAACAAAGCAGCACCCCGCAGGTGGTCAGAGCACCCATCACCGCACCGCCTGTCTGGCGGTAACGCTTTATTCCCAAAAGGACACAAAAGCAGCCCAGCGCTCTGCCAGGGTCTATGACTCCAATATCCAAAGATGAAAGCACCGAAACGGCAATAACATAGAGTATCCCTATATACATTCCGTTCAAGCCTTGAATATCAAAGCTTTCCGCAAACCGGTAATTCTTTATTACCGTCATGGCGCAATAGATGGTACAGCCGCAAAGCAGAGCGTTTATCATACGCAAAGACACGGTAAACGCATCGGTGGGAACGGAAAGAGAAACGACGCTGCCGAAAAGCATCAGCACCGCACCGGTCATAAGAGAGGTAAAGGCTGCCTCGTTATGCCTTCCGAAAAAGGTCAGCTTGTCCGCAGGCATGATAAAACGCACGCCTGCTATCATAAGTATAGCGCAAAGCTGCACCATTCCTGCACTGACGCTTCCCATAGCTGCATATGCCGCAACAGAGCCTGCCGCCGAGGCAAGTATGTAATCACCCGAAAGGACCGCAGCCGCCACGTTTATCTCCCCCGGCAGACCCAGCACCTTGCCCATGCTGCATAAAAAGCCTGCAAGCAAGGCAAGCAGGGCGTTTATGATCTGCCGCCGGGAAGGCGCCACCTTTTCTTTCACAAATATCATCACTTTTTCCATTTTTCACACATCACCTTTCATCGTCCGGGAATCTGACATCCGTTTTTTTACAACAGTATCATTATATAGATGATATAAAGTGAAAAATGTCGTTTTAAATAACAAAACCGCCACGAATGTGACGGCATTGCAGTTATACTATCAACTTTCTGAGATTCTCGCTGAAAGTTATCATCTGCTCCATGGAAAGCTTCTCCGGTCGGACGCTGGGGTCAAGCCCGGAAAGGTCTATGGCTTTCATTACAGTTGCTTTATCTGCTCCGAGAGCCGATGAGACAGAATTGCAAAGGGTCTTTCTGCGCTGGGAAAAGGCTCCCCTTACAACTGTGAAAAAGAACTTTTCATCGCTCACTCCCTCGGGTGTGCTGTCCCTCAGGGTAAACTGTACCACACAGCTGTCAACATTGGGCTGGGGCATAAAGCTCCCCCTTGAAACGCTGAAAAGGATCTTAGCCCGGGCAAAGTAGTTTATCGCAACAGTGACCGCTCCCATCTCCCTTGTTCCCATTTTTGCACAAAGCCTTGTGCCGGCCTCCTTCTGGACCATGACGGTTATGGTCTTTATGGGAAGGCGCTGTTCCAGCAAAGCCATTATCACAGGGGAGGTTATGTAATAGGGAAGGTTTGCACAAACTGCCACCTCAAGTCCCTCAAACTCTTCTTTTATCAGCCTGGCAAGATCAAGCTTCATGATATCTTCATTGATTATTTTCACATTATCATACTCTGCAAGCGTTTCCTCAAGCACAGGTATCAGCCTTGAGTCTATCTCAACTGCTACTACCTTATCGGCGCCCTTTGCAAGCTCGTTTGTAAGAACGCCTATACCGGTGCCTATCTCAAGCACTCCAAAACCTTTTTTTGCGTTGCCCATCTGTGCGATCTTCGGGCACACCGATGGATTGACCAGAAAATTCTGTCCCAGAGTCTTTGAAAATGTGACCCCGTGCCGCTCCATAACGGCTTTCACGGTGCCGATGTTCCACAAATCTTCCAATCTTCCGACCTCCAAAATATGACAATAAATTCACGTCTGCTAATTAGCCAAACGACTGCGCTTTGCAAACAAAGCTTTTTGTATATCCACTTTGGATTATAACATCTATCACCGCTTTATGTCAACACAGCTTTTTACAGGATCGATGCAAATAATCTTTAAATTCGGTGGAACAATAATCCTACTGCGGATATTTCCGTGGAAATAATACAGAAAGGAGAAAAAAGATGAAAAAAATCAAACCTGTATACTCCTCTCAGGATATACCCCTGGGGCTGTCAATGGCAATGGCGCAAAACACTTTAGCGTTTGACACCTTTGCAAAGCTTACACCGGCGCAGAAACAAAAGCTTATCAAAGACAGTTCCGCCGCATCTACCCCCGGTGAGATGCAGCAGCTTGTGGACAATATGACCGATGAACACAGCCTGGATAACCGCACCGGAAACAGCAGCTTTTTGTAAAGTTTTTTTCTTTTTAAATCGACGTTGTGATAATTCACAATTATTTTGAAAGATGTTTGCTTAAATTTTATATGTACGGGTGTTGAAATTTATTGGCAAATATAGTACAATTATTATGTTAAAATAATGTTGTGCAGGGCGTATGCTTTTTTGGCAGAACATATGTGTTCGGAGGGTGCCGTTATGGTTCAGAGCTGTTTGTTTACTCCATACTCTTTCAGCGGATCTTGCTTCGGCATTTACCGCCGCTTGTCTGCGCACAAATCTGCCTGTGCACACACCATGCCCACACACAGTGCGTCTGTACGCAGGCATTGTATACCTGCTTGAAAACTGCAACGGTTTGTTGCAGTTTTTTGTTTTTTAAGCTATGATGCACCCGGGCGGCACAACCAGTATACGGAGGATGATTTATTTGAAAAAAGTTGCAGTTATCATGGGCTCGGACAGCGATCTGCCGGTAGTAAAAAAAGCTATCGACGAGCTTAAAGCATACGGTGTTGAGTACGAAGCTCACGTAATGAGTGCACACAGATCTCCCGCTCTGGCAAGCGAATTTGCCGAAAATGCCAGAGAGAACGGCTTTGGCGTTATTATCTGTGCAGCCGGAATGGCAGCTCACCTTGCAGGCGTTATCGCAGGGCACACTACCCTGCCGGTGATCGGTATACCATGCAAGTCTGCGGCGCTTGACGGAATGGATGCGCTTCTTGCCACAGTTATGATGCCCTCGGGGATACCTGTTGCAACTGTGGCTATCGACGGGGCTAAAAACGCCGCTATTCTTGCAATACAGATACTTGCTCTTTCGGACGAGGTCCTTGCGACCAAGCTTGCAAAGCAAAAACAGAAAATGATCGACGGCGTTATTGCCAAGGACGCTGCTCTTCAAGACACACTGAAAAACATCTGACGATGTTATCTCGGGCAAAATCAATTCAAAAAGGTTCAGGTGATAAATAATGGGTGGTTTTTTCGGAGCAGTTTCCGCTAACGACTGCATTCAGGACGTATTTTTCGGGACGGATTATCATTCACATCTGGGAACAAGACGAGGAGGAATGACCTCTTTTTCCGCAGAGCTTGGATTCCAAAGGAATATCCACAGCATTGAAAACTCTCCGTTTCGTACTAAATTTGAAAAAGATGTGGAAAATATGCGGGGAAAGGTCTGTGTCGGCTGTATAAGCGATACCGACCCACAGCCTATCATGGTCCGCTCAAAGCTGGGACTTTACGCTATATGCTCCATAGGAGTCATACATAATGCCGAGGCTATCGCAGGGGAGCTTTTACAAAGCGGCTGTGCGAATTTTGAGGCTATGAGCAGCGGCTCAATAAACTCAGCAGACCTTATCGGTGCGCTGATCGCACAAAAAGACAATTTCGTTGACGGTATCAGATATGCACAAAGCAAGATACAGGGTACTATGTCCCTTGTCATCATGCTGAAGGATTCCGTTATCTGTGCAAGGGACAAGGCAGGCAAGCTGCCGATAGTCATAGGAAAACGATCCGACGGCTTTTGTTTCTCGTTTGAGGACTTTGCTTTTATGAAGCTGGGGTATACGACCTGCCACGAGATGAAAGCCGGTGAGATACTCAGGCTTGATAAGGACGGCTACGAGATACTTTCCGAAGGCACAGACAAAATGAGTATCTGTACATTTTTATGGACTTATTACGGCTACCCCAACGCCACTTACGAAGGTAAGAACGTTGAGGTCATGAGAATAAAAAACGGTATGATAATGGCGGAAAACGATATTAAAAACGGCAGGCTGCCGGACGTTGACTACGTTTGCGGCGTCCCCGACTCAGGTACTCCCCACGCCATAGGCTATGCAAACAGAAGCGGTATCCCCTTTGCAAGACCGTTTATCAAATACACCCCAACCTGGCCAAGGAGCTTTATGCCCACCAACCAGTCCATGAGAAACAAGGTCGCAAAAATGAAACTTATACCCGTTCACGACCTTATCAAAGGCAAAAAGCTGCTTTTTGTTGACGACAGCATCGTAAGGGGCACACAAATGAGAGAAACTGTTGAGTTCCTTTACGAGAACGGCGCAAAGGAAGTTCATATGCGCTCTGCTTGTCCGCCGATAATGTACGGCTGCAAATACCTGAACTTCTCCCGCAGCAATTCGGAGCTTGAGCTTATCGCAAGACAGATAATCGACGAGCACGAGGGAGTTGAGGGAGTTAAGTATATCAGCGAGTACAGCGATTCCAACACACAAAGAGGCAGGCTGCTGAGAGATGAGATATGCCGCAGACTTGACCTTACATCACTTGAGTTCCAGTCACTTGAGGGTACCATAAAGGCAGTTGAGCTTGAAGGCTGCAAGCTGTGCACCTACTGCTGGAACGGAAAAGATCATTGCAGCGAATAATGACCAAATATCACATACAACGAAAGGATAAGTTATATGAACAATAACAGCTATTCAAACAGCTATAAAGACGCAGGAGTTGACGTTACCGCAGGATATAAGGCTGTGGAGCTTATGAAGCAGTATGTTGCAAGGACGGTGACAAAGGGCGTTCTTGACGGTATCGGCGGTTTTGGCGGACTTTTTGAGCTCGATGTGACCAACATCAAAAAACCTGTTCTCGTTTCGGGCACAGACGGCGTTGGCACAAAGATAAAGATCGCATTTTTGCTGGACAAGCACGATACTGTCGGTATCGACTGCGTTGCCATGTGCGTTAACGATATCATCTGCTGCGGTGCAAAGCCACAGTTTTTCCTTGACTATATAGCCTGTGGAAAGAACTATCCCGAAAAGATCGCACAGATCGTTTCCGGTGTGGCAGAGGGCTGCGTTCAGGCAGGCTGCGCCCTTATCGGCGGCGAGACAGCCGAGCACCCGGGTCTTATGCCTGACCAGGATTATGACCTTGCAGGATTCTCCGTAGGTGTTGTGGACAAGGACAAGATAATCGACCCGGGCAAACAAAAAGCAGGGGACGTTATGATCGCTATTAAATCAAGCGGCGTTCACTCCAACGGTTTCAGCCTTGTAAGAAAGGTTTTTGACGTAAGCGAGCAGAGCCTTGCTAAGACCTATGACGAGCTTGATGGCAAAACTCTGGGAGAGGTACTTCTCACACCTACCAGGATATACGTTAAGGCAATAATGAGCCTGCTTGAAAAGGTGGATGTAAAGAGCATTTCCCACATCACAGGCGGCGGATTCTACGAGAACATACCACGTTCTCTTCCAAAGGGACTGTCTGCAAAGATCTCAAGAAAAGACGTTCAGGTGCTGCCTATATTCGACCTTATCGCTAAAACCGGAAATATCCCCGAAAGAGATATGTTCAACACATTCAACATGGGTGTTGGCATGACTGTGGTGGTTGATAAGGCTGACGCTGACAAGGCTATCGAGGCCATCAAGGCCGCAGGTGAGGACGCTTATGTATTGGGCGAGCTTATCCAGGCGGACTACGGTGTTGTTATCACAGAATAATAATTGCAAGGAACTGAAAATATGAAGAATATAGTTGTGCTCGTTTCGGGCGGAGGAACAAATCTTCAGGCGCTTATAGACGCTCAAAGCCGTGGAGAGATAAAGGACGGAAGGATAAGCTGCGTTATCTCTTCAAAAGAGGGTGCATACGCCCTTGAACGAGCTGAAAAGGCAAATATACCCACGGTTGTCATACCACGCAAAGAATATGCAAACAACAAAACTTACAGCGAGGCCATACTTGCCGAGCTTGACAGGCAAAAAGCTGATCTTGTGGTGCTGGCAGGATTTATGATAATTCTTGACCAGTGCGTAACAAAGGCGTATCCGTACAGGATAATAAATGTGCACCCTGCGCTTATACCAAGCTTTTGCGGTGAGGGATTCTACGGACTGAAGGTCCATGAAAGGGCTCTTGAATACGGCGTAAAAGTATCGGGGGCAACTATACATTTCGTTAACGAGAAAGCTGACGCAGGTGCGATAATACTCCAGGGAACGGTGAACGTTGAAAACGACGACACACCCGAGGTATTGCAGCGCAGGATCATGGAAAACGTTGAGTGGAAGCTGCTGCCAAAGGCTGTTTCGCTTTTCTGTGAGGACAAAATATATATCAAAGACGGCAAGGCTTACGTTAACGATAAATGAGGGCAAAGCGGATATGATACGACTAAGACCTTTCAAAAAGCAGGACAGCCAGATCATCGCAGGCTGGCCCGGCGATGAAAAGGACTTTATGAAATGGTGTGCGGGGATGTATAAGTTCCCTATGACTGCACAGCAGCTATGTGAGCGCTATGAGGAGTTTTGCAGGGACGACAATGCCTGGTTCATGACTGCCCTTGACGACAGCGGGAAGGTCTGCGGACATTTTATTTTCAGAAAAGCCGACTGCAAAAACAACAGCATACATCTTGGGTTCATAATAATCTCCCCTGAGCTGAGGGGAAAGGGTTTTGGCAAAAAGATGCTCTTGCAGGCGCTGAAATACGCATTTGAGATATTCGGTGCAAAGACTGTAACACTCGGAGTTTTTGCAAATAACAAAAGCGCACTTGAGTGCTACAAGGCGGCAGGATTTATCGAAACAGACGTTGAAAAAGAGTGTTTTGAATTTTGCGGAGAAAAATGGGATTGTATCAACATGAAAGCGCAGGTTGAAAAATTAAAAACAGATTGATAACACTGGGGATCTATATCCTTATGTTCGTAATTTTATGGAATCTGCTTGATTTATGCTACTGCAAGTTAATCAGCAGGAGCGACTGGAGTTTTTCGCCCGGAAATAATATACTATACCCTGCGGTTTTTGGAGTTATGTTCAGTTTTTTAACACCGCTGATAAATCGTATCGGAAAGAAGAAATAATAATATGGAGGTAAAAGAATATGAAAACAATTGATATCTACGAGGCTTTGAAAACAAACAGTTATCCGGGAAGAGGTATCATCATCGGCAAAAGCGCCGACGGTAAAAAAGCCGTTACTGCTTACTTCATCATGGGCAGAAGTGTCAACTCAAGAAACAGAGTTTTCACGGAAACTGAGGACGGCATAAAGACTGAGGCTGCCGACCCAAGCAAGCTGACTGATCCGCACCTTATCATCTACTCCCCTGTCAGAGTGCTGGGCAACAAGACCATTGTTACCAACGGCGACCAGACAGACACGATCTATGAGCTTATGGACAACCAGCAGACCTTTGAGCAGGCTCTTCGCACAAGGCTTTACGAGGACGACGCTCCCAATTATACCCCTCGTATTTCCGGAATAATGCACGTTGGCGGCGGCGAGTATAATTATGCTATGAATATAATCAAGTCCGCAGACGGAAATCCGGACTGCGTGGAAAGATTCACCTTCACATATACCACTCCCCTTGCAGGCACAGGTCATTTTATCCACACTTATATGGGCGACGGAAATCCCCTGCCAAGCTTTGAGGGTGAACCGGAAAAGATAGAGATCCCAAACGATATAGATGCCTTCACCAACGACCTTTGGAACGCTCTCAACGAGGACAACAAGGTCTCCCTTTTCGTGAGATTTATAGATATAAAGACCGGTAAGGCAACAACAAAGGTGGTCAACAAGTATTCAAAGTAGACCCGTGTTACTTTTAAAGGAGTGCAGAAAATGGAAGAACAACGCATTGTTGTGCGAATGGGCGACCACGAAACATGGCGTGCCGAATATAACGGTCACGAGATACTGGTCGTTAACAAGGGCAGAACTCAGGTAGAGGTGGACGGCACGGTAATAGCTGTCCAGAGCGGAAAGCTGCCTATCGCTACAAAGATCAACCTTATCGGAACTATACCGGGTTCGGACGAACTGGTGATAGTTACCCTTAACGGAAGCATGAAAAACGAATACAGGGGCGGACGGACCGAGGTCCATATCTATATAGCCAAAGAGCTTGAAACAGCTTACGGATTTGTTGATCCCAAAAGAAAGTTCACCCATATCAGCGATGTGAAGTCTGCTCCCAAAAAGCCCAAAGCTCCAAGGACAGGCAGGATCAGAAGGACAAGGTCAAAAAAGTCTCAGTCCGAACAAAATAACAGTTAATCATTATCATAAAACATAAATCGGAGGTAATTTAAAATGGCAAACGAAATGCTCTTAAAGTATGGCTGCAACCCTAATCAGAAACCGTCAAAGGTTTTTATGCAGGACGGCAAGGATCTTCCTATCACAGTTCTCAACGGCAAGCCCGGATACATCAACCTGCTTGATGCGTTCAACGGCTGGCAGCTGGTCAGGGAGCTTAAAAAGGCAACCGGCTACTGCGCTGCAACATCATTCAAGCACGTTTCACCTGCCGGTGCAGCTATCGGCACTCCCCTTACGGAGACTGAGAAGAAGATCTATTTTGTTGATGATCTGGGCGAGCTGACACCCATGGCTTGTGCTTATGCCAAGGCAAGAGGCGCAGACAGAATGTCCTCTTACGGTGATTTCATCGCACTTTCCGACGAGTGCGACGCTTGCACAGCGACCCTTATCAAGCGTGAGGTATCAGACGGTATCATCGCTCCTTCATACACCGATGAAGCTCTTGAGATACTTAAATCCAAGAGAAAGGGTACATACAACATTGTTAAGATAGACGAAAACTATACTCCCGATCCTATCGAGAGAAAGCAGGTATACGGCGTTACCTTCGAGCAGGGCAGAAACGAGCTGAAGATAGACAACGAGATGCTTGCAAACGTTGTTACGGATAATAAGAATATCCCCGACGACAAGAAAACCGACCTTGTGATCTCGCTTATCACCCTTAAATATACTCAGTCAAACTCTGTTTGCTATGTTAAAAACGGACAGGCTATCGGTATCGGCGCAGGTCAGCAGTCAAGGATCCACTGCACAAGACTTGCAGGCAACAAGGCAGATATCTGGTGGCTCAGACAGCATCCAAAGGTACTCGGTCTGCAGTTTGTTGACGATATAAGAAGACCGGACAGAGATAACGCAATCGACGTTTATATTTCCGACGAGCACGACGATGTACTTGCCGACGGCGTATGGCAGACACTTTTCAAGGTCAAGCCCGAAGTGCTTACTGCTGAGGAAAAGAAAGAGTGGATCGCTAAGAACAAGGACGTTTGTCTTGGTTCGGACGCATTCTTCCCCTTTGGCGACAACATTGAAAGAGCTAAGAAGTCGGGAGTTGCATACATTGCTGAGCCGGGCGGATCCATCAGAGATGACCATGTTATCATGACCTGCAACAAGTACAATATCGCTATGGCATTCACAGGCATCAGACTTTTCCACCACTAATAACTTGGGGAGGACAGATCTATGGATATACTCGTTGTTGGCGGCGGCGGCCGTGAGCACGCAATAATAATGAAGCTTGCCCAGTCAAAAAAAGTAGGCAGGCTGTACTGCACTCCCGGAAACGGGGGAATATCAAAGTATGCAAAATGCTTTGACGTAAGTGCAACGGATATCGACGGCGTTGTTGCTCTTGCACAGAAGCTGAAAGTGGATATGGTGGTGGTAGCCCCGGACGATCCGCTGGTGCTTGGAATGGTAGATGCTTTGCAGGCTAAGGGATTCAAGACCTTCGGACCTAAAAAAAATGCAGCTATCATCGAGGGCAGCAAGGTTTTCTCCAAGAAGCTGATGAAAAAATACAATATACCCACAGCAAAGTATGAGGTCTTTGACAATAGCGAAGATGCCATTGCATATATCAAAAAGCAAAACACTTATCCGGCAGTCATAAAAGCAGACGGGCTCGCCCTTGGCAAGGGTGTTATCCTTGCACAGAACGAAGCGGAGGCTGTAAAAGCTGTTCATGAAATGATAGATGAGCTTAAATTCGGCAAAAGCAGCTCCACCGTGGTTGTCGAGGAATATCTCACCGGCCCTGAGGTCTCCGTTCTTTCTTTCACAGACGGAAAAACCATTGTTCCCATGATCTCCTCAATGGATCACAAACGTGCACTTGACGCAGACCAAGGACTTAACACCGGCGGAATGGGCACAGTCGCTCCTAACCCCTACTACACGGAAGATATCGCCAGAGAGTGCATGGAAAAGATCTTTGTGCCTACAATAAAAGCTATGAACGCTGAGGGGCGTACCTTTGAGGGTTGTTTGTATTTCGGACTTATGCTTACTCCTGACGGTCCGAAGGTCATCGAGTATAACTGCCGATTCGGCGATCCGGAGACACAGGTTGTACTGCCTATGCTGGACGGTGACCTTTGCGAGATATTTGAAGCAATATACGAGCACAAGCTGTCCGATGTGAAGATCGGATGGAAGGACGGTTACTGTACCTGTGTTGTAATGGCAAGCGGTGGCTACCCCACAAGCTATGAAAAAGGATTTGAGATTTCCGGCCTTGACGAGAAGGGACAGGCACAGGGTGCAATTGTCTACCATGCGGGCACAAAGCTTAAAGACGGCAAGTTTGTCAACAACGGCGGCAGAGTGCTGGGCGTGACCTGCACCGGTCTTACCCTTCAGGGTGCTCTGGACAAGAGCTACGAAGCTGTAAAAAAGATAAGCTGGAAGGATGTTCATTATCGAAAGGATATTGGACAGCGTGCGTTAAAGGCACTTGACATACACGATCCTCTTGACCTGGAATACAAACAGGATATGGAGGACTATATCGAAGAAAACGGTGTATATTTAAGACAGTAAAAGTCAAACAGCTCCCACCAATACGGTGAGAGCTGTTTTTTCAATAATCTATATGGTCGTGAAGTATGTGCTTTATGCTTTTGTACAAATACGGCTTTAAGATCTGGATATCGCAGGGCTCGGAATAAAGTATCGCCGAGTAACAGGTGGAGCTTACAAGCTCTATTATCATATAAACCATGATCTCCGGATCCCTGACCGTATTGGGAGCATTTTCGATTATCATATTGTACACGTCGGCAAAATCCACGTCCTTTTCACTGGATCTGGTGGTTATGGCGTTCTTGAACACTCCCCAGCTGAGGTTTTTGGATATAAAGCTAAGGGTAGACTTGTTATCGCAAAGCTGATTTATAATATTGTCCACCACAAATATGATGTCCGACTCAAAGTCATGTTCCTTTTTCTCAAGCTTCATCTGAGCGATCGCTTTTTTGAACATCTGGGAGGATTTATGGGAAATAAGATGATTTCTCAGATCGTACTTATCCTTGAAGTACAGATAGAATGTGCCCTTTGCTACGCCGGCATTACTTACGATATCCGAAATAGAGGTCTTAGTAAGACCTTTTGTGGTAAAAAGCTCAAAGGCTGTATCAAGCAGCGAGGTCTCTTTCTTTTTTTTGTTTACATCAAGCTTGCCCATTTTTACATCTCCTTGAATGATATAAACGGCTCTTTAACCTATTGTTTAAATTATAAATCCCATAAATCTCAAAGTCAAGACGTAAAAATGACCAATAGTCATTATCATTTTTTACCCACGATGTACAATGTATACAAAAATATGACCAACGGTCAATTTTTTTGTCCAAACATATTGACTAACGGTCATTTTTGTGGTAAACTTACATTTGGAAATCAAAACAGCGATGTGACATACAATATATAATGTATGCAGATATACCAAAGCTGTTTTAAGGGGGTAATGAAACAATGTATAAGTTCGGAAAGGCAGTTGTCAAAGGCAGGTTTGTTATACTTATAATCAGCCTGGTACTGCTTGTCCCTTCCCTTTTCGGTATGCTGGGCACAAGGATAAACTACGATATCCTTTCCTATCTGCCTAAGGATCTTGACACCATGAAGGGTCAGGACATAATGCTGGATGAATTCGGCAAGGGAGGTTTTGCATTCGTCATGATAGACGGTATGCAGGACAAGGATGTTAAGGAACTTGAAAAGAAATTCGCTGAGGTGGATCACGTTTGCGATGTTATATGGTATGATTCGATCGCAGATATCAACCTTCCAAAAGAGGTCCTTCCGAAAAAGCTTTATGACTTTTTCAACTCGGGAGATTCCACGCTGCTTGCAGTATTCTTTGATTCCTCGTCGGCGTCGGACGATAGCCTTAATGCCCTCAACGAGGTCAAATCTATTGCAGGAAAGCAATGCTTCGTTGCAGGTATGACAGCAGCGATCAGCGACATAAAGGATCTGACCATAAGCGAGACAACAGGATACGTTATCCTTGCGGTCTGTCTTACAAGCCTTGTGCTGGCGCTTACAATGGATTCTTTCCTGATCCCGGTATTTTTCATGCTCAGCGTTGGAATGGCTATCCTTTACAACCTGGGTTCAAACTTCTTCATTGGAGAGATATCCTTCATAACCCAGGCGCTTACAGCTGTCCTTCAGCTTGGTGTTACAATAGACTACTCCATATTCCTGTGGCACAGCTATAAAGAGGAACAGAGTAACCACCCGGGCGACAATAAAGAAGCCATGGCGCAGGCTATATCAAAGACAATAAGCTCGGTTGTGGGAAGCTCGATCACCACCGTTGCAGGATTCCTTGCTTTGTGCTTTATGTCATACAAGCTGGGACTGGATATGGGTATAGTTATGGCAAAGGGCGTTGTTATCGGCGTTATCGCCTGCGTAACTATCCTTCCTTCCATGATACTTATATTCGACAAGGCGCTTAACAAAACAATGCACCGTGACCTTATACCTAAGCTCGACAAGCTGTCGGCTTTCATTATCAGGCACCGTGCAGTCTGCCTTACAGCATTTCTTGTGGTGCTGATCCCGGCAGTTTACGGTTACACCCACACAGATGTTTACTACGATCTTACCGCTACTTTGCCAAAGGATCTTGACAGTATCGTGGCGAGCACAAAGCTGGAGGAGCAGTATCATATGACCTCCACACATATAATAATGTGCGATGCAGACCTTGAACCAAAGGCTATGAACAATATGCTCAGCGAGATGAATAAAGTTGACGGCGTAAAATTCTCCCTTGGGCTCAACTCGCTGCTTGGACCTAATATTCCAAAAGAGGTAATCCCTGATAGACTGACAAAAGTACTTAAATCAAAAAACTGGCAGATGGTACTTGTAGGATCTCAGTACAAAACAGCATCTGACCAGGTAAACAACCAGATCAATAAACTCCAGGACATAGTTTCAAAATATGACAAAAAAGCAATGGTCATCGGTGAGGCACCCTGCACAAAGGATCTGATCACAGTTACCGACAGAGATTTCAAGGTGGTCAGCGCTGTATCAATGATTGCCATATTCCTTATAATCTTCTTTGTTCTCAGATCTTTCTCGCTTCCGCTTATTCTTGTAGCGGTGATCGAGTTTGCTATCTTTGTAAATATGGCTATACCCTGCTATACACATACTACGATACCGTTTATCGCATCTATCGTTATTGGTACGATCCAGCTTGGTGCAACGGTGGACTATGCGATACTTATGTCAACACGATACAAGCTTGAAAGAAACTCAGGAAAGGACAAAACACAGGCTGTTACCATTGCTCTTTCCACATCTATCAAGTCGATCATTGTTTCCGCTCTGGGATTTTTTGCAGCCACCTTCGGAGTTGGCGTTTACTCAAGAGTAGATATGATCTCTCAGCTTTGCAGCCTCCTTTCAAGAGGCGCTCTTATAAGCATGGTGACAGTAATACTGATACTGCCTTCAATGCTTATGTTGTTTGATCCGGTAATAATCCGTTCAACATTCGGAATGAAGAACGCAAAAACAAATAAGGCTGGCATCAATGGTGTACAGCTTCCAACAGTCGAGTGAGAAACGAAAGGGGTAAGAAAACATGAAAACATATTCAAAGATCATTGCAGGCGCACTTGCTGTAATGCTCTCAGCCGGAGCAACGGGAATGTACGCAATGGCAAATAAAAAGGAAGATGAGAAAAGCGACAGCGATGAGAGCAAAACCTCATCTGCTGAAAAGAGCACACAGCCCAACAATGCCGACGGAAAGACTTTTAAAGAAGAGACCGTCTACGTTATGACCAAGGCAAACGGAAGCAATGACAAGATCATAGTCAGCGACTGGTTAAAGAATCCTAAGGGGCTTAAAGATCTTGAAGATGTTTCAAATCTTAAAGATATTGAAAACACAAAAACCGACGAGGAATTTGACGCAAGCGGAAACAAGCTCACATGGAAAACAAACGGCGGAGATATATATTACAAAGGTAATTACTCCGGTGATCTGCCCATCGAGATGAAGGTCACATACACTCTTGACGGTAAAGAGACCAAGCCGGAGGATATGGCAGGTAAAAGCGGTAAAGTCACCATCAGATACGATTTCACCAACAAGGCAAAACAGACCATAAACATAAACGGCAAAGATCAGCAGGTGTATGTCCCCTTCCTTCTGACCACAGGATCTATCCTTGACGGGGATATATTCTCAAATGTTACCATCAAAAACGGAAAGGTCATCTCCGACGGAAACAAACAGATATTCGTGGGCATTGCAATGCCCGGACTTGAAGAGAGCCTTAACGTTGAGGGCTTGAAGGAAAGCTTGAAAAAGTCTGATGAAAAGGCTGCTGAAAAGCTTGATGAAAAGGGTGTTGAGATACCTAAGTACGTTGAGATCTCAGCAGATGTTAAAAACTTTGAGATGCCCACAACTCTGACTCTTGCCACAAGCAATCTTCTTTCAAATGCACAGATAGATACCAAGGATATCCTTGATGCAGTAGAAAGCAAGCTCAACGAAATGTCTAAAGGGGTTGACCAGCTTTCAACAGGCGCAGGCAAGCTCAACGCAGGTCTGAACACCCTTAACGGCTCGGTAACTCCCCTTTCAGAAGGGATCACAAAGCTTTACACAGGCGCAGGAGAGCTTAACACAGGGCTTAAAACCGCACAAGACGGTGCTTTGCAGCTTTCACAGGGAGCAGCTACTCTCAGCGGATCCACAGATCAGCTTACAAACGGCATTTCCGAACTGAAAACAGGTTCGGCTACCCTTTCCGCTAAGCTTGGGGAGGCTTCAAAGGGAGCAAAGACTCTTGCAGGCGGCGCATCTACCCTTGCAGGCGGCTTTGCACAGCTTGACCAGCAGCTGCCTTCTCTTGTAAGCGGAGCTCAGCAGCTCAAAACAGGCGCACAACAGCTTGCTGACGGTTCATCAAAGCTCAGCACAGGTGCATCGCAGCTCAGCACAGGTCTTTCCCAGGCACAACAGGGAGTTGCACAGCTCCAGGGCGGTGCACAGCAGCTTGACACAAGCTTGAAGCAGCAGCTTGACAAGACAACAGACGGAACACTTGCAAACGGAACTGCGAAACTCTCGGCAGGTGCAAAACAGGTATCCGACGGACTTGCACAGATGAACACACAGGTAGCAAATCTCCCCACTCAGGTACAGCAGCTTGGACAGGGTGTTGACACCGCTGCATCAAACCTTGAAACGACCATATCCGCAAACGAGCAGGTGCTCAATGTACTTAAACAGCTGAAGGATAACAGCACTGACCCTGCACAGGTACAAACGCTTGCAGGCTCTATCACAGCACTTACGCAGACCATTGCAGGTCAGAAACAGATACTTGCCGCTCTTAAAAACGGCACCGACCCCAACAATCCTACTATCAAAGACGGAATTTCCGCACTTGAAACAGGCGCAGGCACAATAAAGACATCTGTGGGGGCACTTGCAAACGGTTCGGCACAGGTAAATACAGGCGCACAGCAGATCGATGCAGGCGCAAATCAGCTTATGAGCCAGGCACAGCAGGGTGCAGAGCAGATCTACGGCGGATTGACCCAGCTCAACGGCAAATTCACAGAAAAAAACACAGGTATACTTGATGGCTCAAATGCGCTCAGCAGCGGACTTTCAGAGCTTAACAAGGGTGCAGGCACTCTCAACAGCGGCGTTCAGAGCGCCAGCAGCGGTATAGGCAAGCTTACCACAGGGCTTGGACAGCTTTCCAGCGGAGCAAAACAGCTCAACGGCGGTGCATCACAACTTTCAAGCGGACTTGTTCAGCTCCACGACGGCTCGGTAAAGCTTGATTCCGGCATCGGTCAGCTTTCCGGCGGCGCAGCCCAATTCAAAGACGGAGCAAAGCTTCTTGCAGAGAAGATGACTACCCTTTCTGACGGACTCAAACAGCTTGCAAACGGAAGCGGTGAGCTTTACAACGGCATCGGCACCCTCAAGGAGGGCAGTGCTCAGCTTACAGATGGTGTAAAGCTGCTTGCTGACGGTGCTAAAGAGCTTGACGACGGAATGAAGAAGTTTAAAACAGAGGCTGTTGACAAGATAATGAAGGTATATAACGATGAGATAAAAGGACTTATGGATAAACTCAGCGCTGTTACCAAAGCCTCCGGCGCATACAATAACTTCTCCGGAATTGCTGACGGAACTGAAGGCGAGGTCAAGTTTATCTTTGAAACAGAAGCCATTACAAGCAAGAATGAAAAATAATTACTCCCCTTTTTCATTTCTATAAAAAAGCAAGGCACTCGTTTGAACTGCGAGTGCCTTGCTTTTTGTTTTTTATCAAATTATCATACGTTGAACCGGAACAGAACGATATCTCCGTCCTGCATTACATAATCCTTGCCCTCAAGGCGAACAAGACCTTTTTCCTTGGCTGCTACCATATTTCCGCAAGCCATAAGATCATCAAAGGAAACCACCTCTGCTCTTATAAAGCCCTTTTCAAAATCGGTATGTATCTTGCCTGCTGCCTGGGGAGCTTTTGTGCCCTTCTTTATTGTCCATGCACGCACCTCCGGCTCGCCTGCTGTAAGATATGATATAAGACCCAGCAGCGAATAACCCTGCTTGATGATACGGTCAAGTCCCGATGTTTCAAGTCCCAGATCGGAAAGGAACATTGCCTTGTCCTCGTCGTCCATATCAGAGATCTCTGCCTCTATCTGTGCACATATGGGGAACACGGCGGAGCCTTCGTTCTCAGCTATGGTGCGGACTGTCTTGTAATTCTCGTTGGTGTCGATATTGTTCCTGAAATCGTCCTCGCTGAGATTTGCGGCGTAGATAACAGGTTTGAGGGACAAAAGCGGAGTATCGGTCAGCATTGCTCTTTCCTCATCGGTCATCTGAAAAGCTCTTGCAGCCTTTCCTTCTTCAAGGTGCCCTTTGAGCCTTTCAAGGAAGTCAACCACCTCGGCGAGAGACCTGTCCCCCTTCATAGCTTTCTTTGTTCTGTCAAGCTTTCTGTCGATTATCTCAATATCCGAAAACACCAGCTCAAGGTCGATGGTTTCAATATCTCTTGCAGGATTTACCGAGCCGTCAACGTGAACGATGTTATCGTCCTCAAAACACCTTACAACGTGAACGATAGCATCCACCTCACGGATATCCGCAAGGAACTTATTGCCCAGTCCCTCGCCCTTTGATGCACCCTTTACAAGACCTGCGATGTCCACGAACTCCAGCGTTGCAGGGGTGAACTTTACAGGGTGATACATCTCTGCGAGCTTGTCAAGACGCTCATCGGGAACGCTTACTACGCCGACGTTCTTCTCGATAGTGCAGAACGGATAGTTTGCAGACTCCGCACCAGCATTGGTCAGCGCATTGAAAAGCGTTGATTTTCCGACGTTCGGGAGTCCTACCATACCAAGTTTCATAAATTACTTCTCCTCACATTCCGATTTTTTCTTATTTTTCTTTTTGGACTTTTTCTTCTTGCCGCCCTTGACAACAACATTTTCGTTGCCTGTGATAACGGTATTGCCGTGCTTTACGGGCGAGATAAGAAAACCGATAAGCACGCCTATAAGTATCAGCGCAGCGGTTCTCCAGATGCAGCTGCACTTGCAACAGCAGCACTCGTTTTCTTCTTCAAGTTCAAATGCGTTTTCAAATTCGTTCATTTATATCCTTCTTTCTATAAAATTATTGACTTTATTCTTCGCCGTCAAGATCATCAAAATCATCATCAAAGTCATCGTCAGGATAATACTTTCTGTCCAGCTCTATATGATCTGATGTATACACGACATCATAGGTCTCGCCCTTTTGTACATAGTTGTACATATACTCACAGCATAAGAGGGTCTTTTTCTCGCCGCCTATCAGGCAGTCAATATAGTATTCTGTTACATGATAAGTGGTAAGGTCGGGATACCTTGTCCCATCATATTCATTTATACTCTTGAACAATATCTTAGCCTGACCTTTATTATTTATTTTACTTTTCTTTTTCGAGATGTTATGTCTGACACTTGCAATGAAACAAAACAGTATCAACAAACTGAAAAAAACGATAGTAAAATAATTGGCCAATGTTCCTTCATCCATTTGTTCTACCCCTATAATTCTTTTGTATTTATTCTACTGATTTCATAGACTCTACCATATCTATCTTTTTGAGCTTGAAATGCAGAATAAAGTTGACTATCACAGTAAACACTGCTGTAAAAACAGCTCCCAGAGCATATGCCCACCATACAAGGCTGTGGTTGAAAAGAACTATGTCCACCTCTGCTGTTATAACAACAAAGTGGTGAAGGACTATTCCGGCTCCAAAGCCCATAATAATTCCCAGTACTGCGGAAACTATATTTTCACGGTAAATATATTTTGAAGTTTCCAGATCGTAAAAACCAAGCACTTTTATTGTGGCTATCTCCCGCACACGCTCGGTTATATTTATATTTGCAAGGTTATAAAGCACGACTATGGCAAGAAGACCTGCACAGACTATAAGAAGTATGACCACAGCATCAAGGCTGTCAAGGGAGGTAAGAAAATCCTTGCCTGCCTCGCTCATAAGGGAAAGTCCGTAAAACTCCCCGCAGCTAATGACCTCTTTTTTAAAGTCATCCTCATTTGAACCCTCTTTCAGATTCACATATGCCATGTTATACCCCGGTGTTTTTCCGTAAAGGTCTTCATATTGCCGGGGAGTGATATATACGTAATGCATAGCATAGTTTTCCACTATACCCTTTACCTCAAGGGTTATCTGTTTTTCATCTTCAAGAGAAATGGTTATATCATCGCCTTTTTTGATATTCAGAAGGCTTGACATTTTCTTTGTTATTATACAGCCCTGTTGGGGTATATCGACCCTGCCCTTTCCGTCAACAGAGGAAAGATCAAGATAATCGTGTATCTGCTCATATTTATCGGCAACCACAAGTGAGATATCTGCCTTTTTCGCTTTATGCTCTGCCACGCCGTCATTTACCAGGGTCATGGTATAGCTTTTGATCTGAGAAATAGATGAAAGCTTGTTATCCAGCTGTTTTTGGTCATAGCTTATGTTATTCATCACAAGAGTTGCATCGTAAAGCAGTATCTCATTAAACTGCTTGTCAACGATATCTGAAATTGAATGTTTCAGACCAAAGCCTGTAATTATCAGCGCCGTACAGCCTGCCACTCCAACAAGAGTCATAAAAAACCGCTTTTTATACCTCAGCAGGTTTCTCACAGTTACCTTGCTGAGAAAGGAAAGACGCTTCCACACAAAGCCCATTCTTTCAAGCAGGACTCGTCTGCCGTTCTGGGGCGCCTTTGGTCTCATAAGCTGTGAGGGCTGGCTCCTTAGCGCTTTCATACACGAATAGAGCACCGCACCGCATATACACAGCAATGATACAAAGCAGCACATAAACATATACCAGGGCTTGAAGGGTGTATTTATAGACGGCATATTGTAAAGGATCTTATAACAGCTGTAAATGATCCTCGGAAATATCTGAAGTCCTGCCGTTGTACCCAGACAGCTGCCTGCAATGGCTGCAACAGCACCGTAAACGAGATACTTTGATGCTGTGCTGGCAGTGCTGTATCCAAGGGCTTTATACGTACCTATCCTTATTCGGTGCTCATCGACCATTCTCGTCATTGTGGTAAGGCACACAAGAAAAGCGATAAGTATAAAAAACACCGGGAAAACCTTGGAAATAGAATCTATCTTGTTGGCGTCGCCGCAGAAAGAGCTATAATCGGAGCTTGCCTCAAAGCGGTCAAAGCCGTAGATCTCCGGTTGTTTCAGTTTTTCAAGCTGCTGTTCTCCCTGCTGCACAGCCTGCTGTGCCTGCTCAAGCTGCCGGGTGAGATTCTGTCGGGTACCGTTTTGTTTTCCCTCAAGCTCCTGCAAAAGCCCGTTTACCATTTCTATCTGCTGTTTTACACTTGCAAGGTCGGCTTCTTTGAAGATAGAGTCACTGCCCTCTATCTGTGTCTGCTGGGTCTGAAGGGTCTTTGCAAATTCCAAAAGCTTTGCTTTATCAAAGCTAAGCAAAACTTTCATACTTTCAATACGGTTTTTTGCAAACTCGACCTCACGCTCTGCACGTCCTCGCTGGGTCTTATAGCGCTTATCGACGCTTTTTGTGAATAGATCTGTCAACGGGTCTTTAAGCTCGTTTATCTTATCTTTGTACTCATCGCTGAACTGATCCATGCTGTGGACATTTTTAAAACGCACATAACACTCTGTATAGTACCCGGACAAAAACTCACTTTCAGGAAGATAGATGTTACAAAGTATGCTTCCGTTGCCTGCTTTGGTATTATCACGCTTATATCCGATATACATAGGTGAGGCGCAAATACCAACTATCTTATATTCACTGTGTTCCAGAGAGTCTGTAAGCTCCTTGCCGGGCTCGGTATCTGAAAATGTAAGTGTATTGCCTATTTTAAAGCTTTGGGGAGCGCTTATCTTTTTTTCGATAAGACACTCTCCCGGCTGAGTCGGAAATCTCCCCTCCACAAGCACAGGAAGATTCATCCTGTTTGGGTTATCCTCGTCAGCCTGGCTGTATGAAATAGCTTTCAGAACATGGTTCTGCTGTTCATAGTTATAAAATATCTCCTTGGAATATCCGCCGCAGGCACCTTCAACTGTGTCCAGCTTTTTTATCTCCTCGATCTCATCTGAACTCACGCCGAAGGTGGACACAAGCTTATAGTCCATAAGCCTGTTATCCTCAAAATAACTGTTTGCAGAGTCCACCATATTGGGCATGGTGGCTTTAATGCCTGCAAAAAAACCGCAGCCCAGAGCCACAATAGCAAATATTGAGATAAACCTTCCCACAGAGATCTTTATCTCACGTAAGGTATCTTTGAACAGAGCTGTTTTCATATAAGGCTCCCTTCACCGAGCTTTTTATTTCCTTTTAAGAACAGCCACTGCACAAGGAACTCTTCCGTCAAAATAATTTATCTCGGTATCCTCATAACCCAGCTGTTCAAAATACTGCCTGTATGACTCAAGGGTGAACTGCCGTTTAAAGCCTGCACCCGCCTTATCAAGGATCTGTGTAAAAACGTTCTGTTTTCCATGCTCGTCCTTGTTGATGTATGTGGGAATGATGATGAGGCCGCCTTTTTTGCAGACTCTGTTCATTTCCTCCACCGCTTTATCCGGATCATCAAGCAGGTGGATCACATTACCTGCGATCACCTTATCAAAGCTTTCGTCTTTGCACTTTATATCCGTTATATCCGCTTTTCTGTAAACAATATTTTTAAAGCCAAAACAATTGTCCTGTGTCTTTTTAAGCATTCCCACAGAAAAGTCCGTTGCCACAAGTTTTTTGCACACAGGAGCTGCACAGCGTGTTATCATTCCGGTGCCGCAGGCAAGTTCAAGCACCACATCATCCTTATCAAGGTAAGATGCAGCATTTAAGCCGACCTGTTTGTTTACCTCACCGTTATACACGTCTTCAAACACGTCATACACACCTGAAACATTATCCCAAAACACTTTTACTCCTCCTTATTCCCCGAACATATCCTTTGAAAGCTTGCCAAGATACTCACAGCCCCTGATTATCTGTTCATCGGTAGGAGTGGAGAAGTTAAGCCTGAAGGAGGAGGTCTTATCCGATTCACTGATCATAAATGCATTGCCGGGCACAACAGCAACCTTATACTCGCTTACTGCCTTTTTGCAAAACTCAGGCATATCGCACCCGTCGGGGAGCGTGCACCAGATGAACAGACCGCCCTGGGGTTCTTCAAATGCGATCTTTGATGAGAAATTCTTTTTCATCTCGCTTATCATAAGGCCGCACTTTTTCCGGTAGATGCTCTGAAGCCCTTTGATATGCTCATTCATATCCACATTGTTCATGAATTTATATGCAAGCAGCTGCGCCCAAATATTTGAGTGAACGTCTGACACCTGCTTGCAGACTACCATTTTGCTGATTATCTCCTTAGGTGCGCTTATATAACCCACTCTTATTCCGGGGGCAAGGATCTTTGAGAAGGTCCTTGAATACATCACGATGCCGTCTTTGTCCATGCTTTTTATAGAAGGGACATTTTCCCCGCTTATACGCAGATCTCCGTAGGGGTTGTCCTCAAGGATAATAGCGCCGTATTTCTTTGCCAGTTCATACATAGCCTTTCTCTTTTCAAGGCTGGTAGTCCTGCCGGTAGGGTTCTGGAAATTAGGAATAACATAGATGAGTTTCACATTACCCTGTTTGAGTACATCCTCAAGCTCATCAATATCCAAGCCGTCCTTACAAAGGGTCACCCCTTTAAGGTCAACGTTGTAGGACTTAAAGGCATTAAGAGAACCGATAAAAGAAGGAGCTTCCGCCACAAGCACATCTTTTTCGTTGCAAAGCACCTTTGCAGCAAGCTCATTTGCCTGCTGTGCGCCGCTGGTGATGATAAGATCATCTCTTCCCTCAACGAACTCGCCTTTTTTTGCCAGTTCTTTTTTAAGCAGATCTCTCAGCTGTGGGTAACCCTCGGAAATAGAATACTGAAGGGCAAGGATAGGGTTCTCGCTGAAGATCTCAGCGGAAAGCTTTGTCAGAAGCTCTGTCGGGAACGCCTCGGGGGCAGGGTTTCCTGCCGCAAAAGAAATGACCTCCGGATCAACTGTAAATTTTAAGATCTCTCTGATCGCCGAAGCCTGCAAATGGGAGACCTTTTCAGAAAACTTATAATTCATAAATTCGCCGCACCTTTCGTTAAAAGATTTTTTGGCATTTCAAGCCAAAACAAATACACTACTGATTATACCACATTTCCCACCGATTGTAAAGTTTTTGGCCATAAAAAAGAGCACTTTTTACAGTGCTCTTTAAGGGTTTTATTTTCTCTTTGCCTCGATATCCTCAATTTTTTTCTTCATATCGTACTGATCCAATGTAAGTGCAAGCTTTTCCAGCAAGGTCTTATAGCAATGCCCTGCAACATGGACTCCATCGGAAGGAGAATAGTCGTTGGGGATATATATTCCGTCGGGGCCGACAATAGCGTTATACGCATCAAAGAATACCACATTGGGATCCTTCAGCTCTTCCACCATTTTCTTTAGCGCAGTATTGAATGTTCGGATATTTTCAATATTAGTGAATTTGCTTGCCTGGGTTATAGGTGTAATAGCTGCGGTCACGATAATGCAGTCAGGCACCTTGTTTTTGACCTTCTCGATAAGTTCCTTATATCTTTGCACATATTTTTCTGCATCAATAAGGTTTACATCGTTCATTCCCATTGATATGTACAAAAGGCTTGGCTTAACAGCCTCGATAGCGTCTACAAATCCCAGTTCCTTTCCGGTGGGGTCAAAGGTAAACAGAGATTTATCGTCATATTGCCGCAGGGCTGTGCTGCCCTTTGCTATATTATGCTCATAAGGCACATATCCGTATGCACAAAAGCCGTATGCAACCGAATCTCCTGCGATAACCACCCTGTCCTGATAGAACTTGACGTTTTCGGAAATTCCGTTTGCCGGTACTGCTTTGGTAGTTGCTTGGGTAGCGGTTTGTGTTTCGCCCTCTGACGAGCTGTCGCCCTTGCTGCTATCATCCGCTTCCGGCAGCGCTTCACCGGTTATATTGAGCAGCGCTTTCATGGATGCCACATTGCCAGAAGAATCAGAAGCGGAGTAGGTAACGGTATATTTTCCGGGTTTTGCCGCTTTTGCAGCTTCCTCGCTGTAAGAAACTCTGAAATCCACCTTGCCGTCATAATTATCGTTGGCGCTTACACCGCTTTTAAAATCAATAGTATCCCCTGTTCTTGCCTCGATAGTCTTAACTCCGCTGAAAACAGGGCTTGTGGTATCAAGGTTATTGATGTTTATCAGCCACTTTTTCTCCTTGCCCTCAGGATCCAGCACCACAAGCTCGACTGTGTTTTTTCCAAGCACGGTAAACTTTTTCTCGGTATCGTTGTCCGCATACTTGAAGGTGTATCCTTCTGTATTGCCCACAAGAGCACCAAGCTGCTTTGCAGTATAAAGCTCGTTGACCTCGGTGGTGACATTAAACGAATCGGCCGATGCATCTATTGCTGCCTGACTGCTGCTGCCGGAGCTGCTGTTTGCATCCAGATCGGATATCTTGTTACAGCCCGAAAAAGCAGCTATTGCAAGAACTGCCGACAGGACAGAACACAAAATCTTTTTCATCATTACAATTTGCCCCCGAATAATTAGTACCCAATAGTTTTACTGCTGCTGACTTTTCCTTGCGCTCTCCACAGCCTCTATCTTTTCCTGGGCTTTTGAATAGTTAAGTCTTTTTGTAACGTCTACAAGGATCCGGTTATAAGCCTCTGTGTTTATATGAAGTCCGTCACCGGAATCGTAGTCGCTGTTCAAAAACTCATTAGCGTCCTGCATGGAGGAGTTCACATCGAAATAGATCACATTATCCTTTCCGTAATCTTTTATCATCTGTCTCAGCTTATTATTGAACACATTTATCTCTGAATTACTCAGCTGAGGATATTCATTATTTCTGGCAATAGGTGTTATATTAGCCGCAACGATATAACAATCGGGAACCACCTCAAGGATACTGTCCAGCAGCTCTTTATACTGGGAAGCATATGTATCCGAGTCTATATTTCCCACATCGTTCATTCCCAGGGAGATATAAAGCAGACTTGGTCTGACTGCTTTCATCGTGTCCAGCATACTGAGCTTCTGACCTGTTGTGTCATACTCCCAGCGTGAATAACCTGCGGTGGAGATACCTCCCTGTGCGATAGACTGCTCCTTTGGCAGCACCTGAAACAAGCTCCACCCTGCTGCAATGGAATCTCCTGCAACGACTATACGCTGCTTATAAAAATCAAGGTTATCTGTCCTCATATCATTTATGTCCTTGGCAGGATCAGGATAATTATCTGCAAAACTGCTGTCGTCCGTCTTTGGAGCCTGACTCTGGCTTTGGGTCACGGTGATCTCCTTTTGCGGCGGATCAACAAATTTAATCGTCCTTCCCTTTATCTGATTTCCGCATCCGGAAAGGGTGCAGACACTCAAACACACGGCAACAAGAACTGCCGCAGTTCTCTTTATCATATTCATCCTCCTCAACGATAGATACACAATATATTGTATCACTATTGTCGCCTTTTGTCAATATAACAGAGAATAAATACAGGGAGTATGCCAAAAACACACTCCCGATATTCATCTTATCAAAGTCTTGATCTCACATCATACTGATCCAGTCTGATGGCAAGGGCATTAAGCAGCTTAGGGTACACTACCCTGCTAAGGTGGATACCGTCCCCTGCGCTATATCCCGATGACATATACTTTCCGCCTCCGGAAACCACGCTATAAGCGTCAAAAAGGATAGTATTAGGATCGCCCAGGGCTGTTACCGCCTTTATCATGGCATTATTGCAGTTTATTATCCTATTGATATCGGTAAAGCCACTCGTTGAAGCGATAGGAGTTATATTTGCCGCAACGATTATACAGCCGGGCAGACGGCTCCTTACTTCTTTTATAAACCTTACATAGTTGTTGGCATAGGTCTGTGCATTTGTAATATTTACATCGTTCATACCCATTGAAACATACAAAAGTCTGGGCTTTACCGTATATATAGCGTCCATTACCCTCATCTGGGAGCCGTTCACTTTGAACCAGCCGTACTCTTTATAGTTTCTCATGGCAAGGCTGCCCTGAGCAAGGTTATGCTCATAGGGTATAAAACCGTAGGTACAAAATCCAAAAGCGATAGAGTCCCCGGCAACCACCATTCTGTCCTGGTAATACTTCACATTGGAAGAACTTGATGCCGCAGGCTTAGGTGAGGGCAGGGGTGTTATCACAGGCTCGGGCACTGGAGCCGGAGCAGGCTTCTTAGTTGTCTGTGATGTGACCTTTGTAGTTGTCTGTGATGTGACCTTTGTAGTTGTCTTTGCGGTAGTTGTAGTGACCGCCTTTATCTCCAGAACAGCCTTTACCGATGCGGTGTTTCCTGCGCTGTCCGTTGCTATGTATGTAATATTATGCTTGCCTGCCGAATTATGGTCCTTATCGTCGGGGTCGAACTGCACCTCAAAATCAATTTCCTTATCGTAATTGTCCTTAACGGATACACCTTTTTTCAGGTCAACAGTTTCCCCCTGATTTATTGTAATATCCTTTACTCCTTCAAACACAGGTGCGGTATCGTCCTTCACATTCACAACAAGAACGATAACAGACCTTATCCCATTTATATCCTCATGGACTATATTTACCTTTTCCCTGCCGGTTTTGTCAAACACTTTCACAGAGCTGCCGTCTTCGTAACTCTGCTTTGAACCGCTGCTGGTAAACACAAGTCCGCACAGAGCATCCGCAGTATACTCCTGTCCCACCTTAGCGGTAACATTATACTCGCTCACCGACACCCGGGCTACACTCTCGCTGCTGCTCTCAGAGCTTTCGGCGGAATGTGAGCTTGTTTCACTGATAATCTCGGTATTTCGTCCTTTGATATCTCATTGCCGCAGCCTGCGAGCTGGGTGCTGAGCAGCGCTGCTATCAGCGCAGCAGTAATAGCTTTCCTTATCATTTTTTCTACCTCTTTTTCTTTTGTTCTTTTTCAAGTCATTATACCATTCATTTTTATACAAGTCAACGTAAAAAATTGATAATTATAACAAAAGAAGCGAAGGATAACTGTACCCTTCGCATAATAATCATATCTCCCGGCACCCATATCAGGAAATCTTTTCCTTCATAGAGCAGCTGTCCAGCAAATTAGCCATGCAATTGAGCAAAACGTCATATGCTCCCGGCTGCAGATGCAGTCCGTCTGCTCCCGCATAGACGTTGTCAAGGTGTGCTCCGTCACTGCTGAGGGCGGAAAAGGCATCAAAATAGATGACCCTCTCGTCCATTGACGCAGCGATAGACTTCAGCTGCTCATTGTGGCCTTTTACCACGCTCAGCTTAACATTCGGATACTTATTTACCGCTGCTGTGGGAGTTATTGCCCCCACAAGTATAACCGCATTCGGGCAGGCTGATCTGAGCTGGGTCAAAAAGCTTCTGTAATTCTGTGCAAAGCTTGAAGAGGATATCCCCCAGTCGTTCATGCCCATTGATGTAAGTATAAGCGAAGCTTTGGCATTTTTCGCATTAGTTATCTGTCCGGCAGCGTTTCTTATGGAAACGTTGATCTTTGCAGAGCTATGTTCTGCGGGAATACGCCCGTATGCCGCATAGCCGCTTGCCACCGAGTCGCCGATCACAAAAAGCTTTTGTTTATAAAACGCCAGATTTGGCGACGTTCCCCCTGATGGCTTTGGGGGCTGTGTTTGCTTTGTAACGATCTTTGTGGTCTGGGTTGGTTTTGTTTTCGCCGCAGAGCTCGTTGTAGCAGGCGCCTTAGTGGCGGATGTGGTCGTTGTCTGGGCAGCTGTAGTAGTTGTTGTAGTTGTAACACGGGGAGTTGATATAAGCTTTTCCTCCCAGCCATGTTCAGATGTTGTTACAGAGCCATTTCCGGCTTGGCTGCTGTCGTTATCATTTCCCTCAGATGAGGTGATAACCAGCTGATTAAAAACATCCTTATTGTCCTTGATCTCCTGTTCTCCGCAGCCTGCACAGCAAGCTGCCATTATCACTGCCGATAAGGCAAATGATACCGCTTTTTTGTTCATTTTATCTTTCCTCTTTCTCTTTTCTTTTACTCTATTATCTCATAGTTCTCACAAGCATTTTCTTTATTAGCCAGTTCGTTCACGGCAAGGACCCTTACCCTGAGAGGTCTGCTGCCCATATTTATCTCTATAATATCGCCTGTCTTAACGTCATAAGATGCCCTTGCGACCTTCTGGTTTACAAGGACCTTTCCTGCGTCGCAGGCTTCGTTTGCAACAGTTCTTCTCTTTATGATCCGTGAAACTTTAAGATACTTATCTAATCTCATTTTTGACCTCTTTTAAAAAAAAGACCTGACTAAACAAGCCAGGCCTTTATCTTGATTACTTCTTTTTCTTAGCAACTGCCTCTTTAAGAGCCTTACCTGCCTTAAATGCAGGAACCTTCTTTGCAGGGATCTTAACAGGCTGCTTTGTGCTTGGGTTGATGCCCTTCTTAGCCTTTCTCTGACGAACCTCGAAAGTACCAAAGCCGATAAGTGTAACCTTGTCACCTGCTGTAAGTACGTCTGTGATAGAGCCAACTACTGTTGAAAGTGCCTTTTCAGCGTCCTTCTTTGTATAGTCGCCTTTTTCAGCAATTTTGCTAACCAATTCTGCCTTTGTCATTGTTTTCTACCTCCTATTATTATTAACGAACAGCCTTGTGCTATTCATCAATTACATATTTTTAGCCCTGCGCCAGTATTCATCAAGCTCCCGGGGTGAAAGCTCTGTCATGGACTTTTCATCTGCTGTAACGCTGTTTTCGACTTTTTCAAAACGTTCAAGGAACTTTTCATTTGCCTGACTTAAAAGCTCCTCAGCGTCAAGGCCAAGCTTTCTTGCAACATTTACACACGAAAACATAAGATCACCAAGCTCCTGTGCAGCCTTCTGTTTATCTGCAAGTACCTCCTGTGTCTCTGTTACCTCACTTTTCAGCCCCTCAAAAGCAGCATACTCATCCTCAAAATCAAGTCCGGACTTTGCCGCACGCTTTCCCAGCTTCTGCGCTCTCATAAGTGCAGGGAAATTCTTTGGTACGCTTTTTAATGTATCGGTAAATGTCTGCTGTCCTTTGGTATCCATTTTTATAGAATCCCAGTTGCGAAGGACATCGTCTACGCCCTCAACATTAACATCACCAAAAACGTGTGGGTGTCTTACTATAAGCTTGCGGCACACGTCGTTGGTCACATCCCCAAGTTCAAAATGACCCTGTTCGCTTTCAAGTACAGTATGAAACACCACCTGCAAAAGGACATCTCCCAATTCCTCCTGCATCATCTCCGGGCTTTTGCAGTCAATAGCTTCCATGACCTCATAGGTCTCTTCAAGAAGATCTTTCTTTATGCTTTCGTGGGTCTGTACCTTATCCCAGGGACACCCGGTCTCGCTTCTCAAGACCTTTACTATCGTAACAAGGTCATTGATATCAAAAGATTTCTTTTCAACAAGCTCTTTTTTTATCTGCTCCATAGTATTCTCCCGAAAACGTTTAAGCTGCGGTCAATACGCTTCCTCTCGGTCGGCGCACCGCCTGTGCTGTACCTAAATTATAATAACGCACTTTTCAAAAAATTTCAAGTGCTTTTTCAAATTTTTTTATAAATTCGCAATAATATTGATGATTTCGGCATTTCGCACAAGATTGCAACTACAATTAAGTACATAATGACCGAAATCAGCATAGATACAATTGCTACAAAATGTGTATTTATGGGCATCGGAAGCATTTTTTCCAGTATTTCCATGCTCAGAACAGCTGTCAGCGAAGCCATTACGCCGGCATACAGGGGCTTGAGCAGGATATTTTTCACCGCAGGTCTTACCTGGGTGCTTTTAAAGACAGCCGCAAGGCACATTACGCAGACCACAGCCTCGCTGATAAGCATAGAAACTGCCGCACCGGAAAGGGCAAGAGCAGGACGGCTTATCAGCAGGACGTTACCTATAAGCTTTATAGCTCCCCCGGCAAGCATTATAGCCGTTACCGCCGCAGATCTTTTCAATGCGTGAAGGGTGGTAAAGCACGGCAGGGATATGCCCATAAAAATCACAGCTGCACCGAGATACGCCATACTGGGTGCAGCGGCAGATATTTCGCTGGTCCTGGCTGAAAAAAGCATTTGAAGGATCTGTTTGCCGAATATCCCAAGCATTGCGCCGCAGGGAATTACAATATATGCACAAAGGGAAAGCATACGGTTTATATTTTTTCCAAGCATGGTCTTATCGCCTTTGGCAGCTGTTTCGCTGACAGCCGCCAGGGAGCTTTTTCCAAGCATTGCCGTAAGGGTCGGTGCAAGACCTGCAAGGGCGAGGGCAAGGGCTGTATACGAGCCGTAAACGAAGTTAGGGAGCTGCTGAGGGGTGATGCCCGTCCCGGTAAGGAACAAAAACTTTGAATTATCGGCATTATACGCCTTTTCCACGCAAGGAGCGATAGTCAGCATATCTATCATTCCCGTCAGCGTTGAGATCAAGGCGGATATCCCCACGGGAAAGCTATAACCCACAAGGCGGCGGACGATACTTCCCGTCGGATCTGTCACCCTGTCTGAATACAGCATACTTTTTGTTATCCCATCGCCTTTGAAATGACTGTAAAGAAAGATGCATACACAGGCAGCTGCGGAGGAAAGGCTTGTTCCTGCCACAGCTCCTGCGGCAGCAAAGGCGGCAGAAAACTGGGCTGCCTGCTGCGTATCGCTGCAAGCTATCCCCATAAAGCTGCCGTTTCGGGCGAAAGCTTCAATGGAGAGCTTTTGTGCGGCAAAGGCAAGACTCAGTCCGAAAGCAAGCCGCAGGACTGTCTCGATGATCTCCGAAACTGCGGTAGGATACATATTGTGCAGCCCTTCATAATATCCTCTCAGCACAGACATTGCCGAGCAGAAAAAAAGGGACGGGATAAGTGCGGCAAGGGCAAATCCCCCGGCTCTGCTGCCGGTAATAAGCTGTGTAACAGGCAAAGCCAGAGGCAGCATAACAAGCGTCAGAGCAATTCCCATAAAGGCAAAAAGCATCATCGCCGTCCGTTTTACCTTACGGACATTTGCATAGCGCTCAAGGGCATATTCCTCAGCTGCTATTCTTGCCACGGACGAGGGTATACCTGCTGCAGCCACAGCCATTACCGGTGTAAATACCGAAAAGGCACGGGCATAGTATCCCATTCCCGTACCGCCCACAGACCTTGTTAGAAGCACCCTGTAAACCAGTCCCAGGGCTTTTGTAATAACAACGCTTGAAAGCAGGATCAGCGAGCCTTTTATAAAACCTTGTTTTTTCAAGCTGCACCTCCGTAAACATATCTCACATTTATTTTATGATATGTCCCGGGGAGGTATTACAAAAAAAGGACGGCATTTAAGCCGTCCTTTATGATCTTTCAACTCTCAGAAATCATACAGCTGATAATCGTCTGCCTTTGCAGTCTTTACAGATGAATTTGTCTTTGGAGTTGTAGTTGTTTTACCGTTTTGTCCAAGCTTGCCAAGGCTGTCGAAGATGCCGAAAACGTTGTATCCTATGGCGTCGTTGATAGAAGCCTTGAAGTTTTCGATATCGCAGGTCTTGTAGTATTCCTCCATCTGGTCGATCTTATAAGCTTTCTCACTTGGAAGTGCAATATCGGTAGCCTCAGTCTTATTCATCTTGAACTCTACTGTTACAACATTCTTACCGTTGGTATCAACAGAGATCTTCAGATCCTTTTTGTCCTTATCGCTTGTACCGGTAAGCTTGATGCTTGCATTACCGCTCTTTCCTGAAGAACCGGCAAAGTTTCCGTCCATCTGGATCGTTCCGCTGAAGTAATCATCCTTAACGACAACCTTGTCAAGAGTGAGCTTGCCGGATACCTCTTCCTTGCCGTTGCTCTTAACGCTGAGTGCATAAACGCCGTTTACAGTTCCGTCGACCAGTTTGGAAGAACCCTTTACATTCAGTCCGTTTGTGCCCTTATCGTCTGAGATGCTCAGATCAACAGCATTAACGGTATCTTTATTGATAAGGATACCCTTTGCATACTCCTTGCCGTCATATTTAAGGCCAAAACCGCTAATCTCTTCGCCGTCATAATAAAGCTCGAAAGAAGCTACCTTGCTCTGGTTCTGGGAAGGAACAGCCAGCTCCTTTTTCAGCTCAGCCATAAGATCTGCATAGCTCTTTTTCTTGGTGGATGTCTGGCTGCTCATGGAGTCATCATAAAGCTTTTTCAGATCGCTGTCAGCAGCCATCTTGTCGATCACTGCATAAAGTGCATCCTGAGCCTGCTTACCGTTTATGGAATAAACAACGCTCTTATAATCGTACTTATTTCCGTCGATATCACCGGAAACATTCGCTCCGTCCTTCTTCTCGGGGAGTTTGCTCTTGAAGGTTTCCAGATAGCTCTTGAGCTTCTCCTCAAGCTTCTTGCTGTCTACGGATGAAACATCGGGAACACCCGGTACAAGATCTTTCAGCTCCGGAGTCTTGATATTAGCGCCGGAATTGTTTGTGCTTGGGGTCTGACCGCCAATGCCGATCTTTGCCCCGCTTGAACCTGCACGCTGCTGAAGCTTCTGCTGATACTCCTCAATCAATTTCTTGATATCTGCTTCACTTGCCTGGATATATGCACTGCTCAGCTCAGGGATCCTGAAATAAGCGGTATTATTTTCCTTTGAGGTGATAGATTCAAGTGTTATCAGAGTGGTATCATTATACTTAGCAGAAATATTAGCCTGAGACTTCTGTCCCTTTTGTTTAACGTTGGTCTTGATCTCGATAGGCTTGATAAGCTGGCTGCCGTCAGAGTTGGTGGTTTTGAGTCCGCTAAGATTCATACCCTCACCAAAGGTGAACTTCAGCGATGAATCATATGCGTAGTCAAGCTGTCCGCTGACAGCCTTCTGAACATCATCGGTGGCAGTGTTCACACTTTTTTCCACCTGAGTCAGGGATATTTTCATGGAGTCCATTTTCTCCTTAGGACCTGCTGACTCTCCGCTGTCCTTATTAACAAGATAATAGCCAACGCCTGAACCGATAACGCTCACGCCCAGAACCGAAGCCAAAACCGGTGTAAGAACCTTATTTTTGATCATCTCAAATTCCTCCCACATTATTTATACAGACATAGTTACCTTACTTTACACTTCATTTATATCACTTTTGATCCCAAAAGTCAACGATACCGGAGTGAAAACTCTGTGATAACTATGTGAAAAAGCGTCCTTCACCTTACAAAGGGCGCTTTTTGGGGGGCTTAGTTGAACTCAAAGCCTTTGGCTCTTATGCCGTCTATAACCGAAGCCAGTATACGGGCATTGGTTTTTGATACGCTGTGGAGAAGATATATCGCTCCTTCGTGGGCTGCTCCCACAAGTTTCTTTGCTGCCTTATGCTCGTCAGGCTGCGCTTTTGTATCCCAGTCAGCATAAGCAAAGCTCCACATTACCGTTTCATAGCCGCAATTTTTAGTCACCGTCAGCGATTGCTCCGAAAATTCTCCCATAGGCGGACGAAAAAGCTTCATCTCGCAGCCGAACTTATCCTTGATATACTTATGCATATCCATTATCTCGCTCTCACAGGTCTTTGCATCAAGATCAGGCATAGAATAGTGGTGCACCGAATGGTTACCGATAATATGCCCCTCGTTTATCATTCTTCTGACCAACTCGGGATTTTTCTCGGCATAATCCTTTACAAGAAAAAACACGGCTCTTACTTTTTTCTCCTTGAGCGTGTCAAGTATCTGTGAGGTATACCCGTTTTCATAGCCCTGATCGAAGGTTAGGGTTATTTTCTTATCCTGCGTATCTATCGCCTTTGCGCCAAGTTCTGCGTAACGCTTGTTGAAATCAAGGGCACCGGTTGTCCTGTTCTTTTCGTCTGTAATAGTCCCCTGTCCATAGCCGTGTTTTGTTTTTGAAAGCTTGGAAACGTCCTGTTTTTTCACCTCCACATTCACCGCTCCCACCGAGGACTGTTCCTTTTTGGGGCTGTCCGGTGAAACGCCTATGGCGCAACCGGCAAGTGCCAGCGCTGCAAGTGCCACGATCATCTTTTTCATTTTCTTTTCTCCTTTGCAAGGTCATAATATAGTTTTCTGATGTAATCTTACTATTCCCTTTTTGCAAAGAAATCAAAAGAAAAAAGGACGGTAATTTCTGCCGTCCTTTAAAAGCATTATTATTTCACCTTCAGATAGGATTTGACCAGCGCCTGCAAAAGCTCATCTCTGTCGATATGCCTTATAAGGCTTCGAGCATTGTTATAGGTGGTTATGTAGGTCGGATCCTCGGAAAGGATATAGCCTACTATCTGGTTTACAGGATTATAGCCTTTTTCCTTCAAGGCCTCATAGATGGTGGTCAGAGTTTTTCTCAGCTCCGACTCTTTTTCATCTGTAATTGAAAATTCAACTGTCTGATCATACATAAGCTTGACCCTCCCGTCGTTTATTCTACGTTATTATTATACTCCAAGAAAATCAAATATACAAGCAATTTTTTTATTTTTATGAAATCTGCACAAATCCAAAGGCGAAAATTATACACAAACGACCCTGTACAAAGAGCTTATCCACGCAGTTCTGCGCCTATTGCCGAAAGCTCTTTGAGGACTTTATCCATAGCTTTATCAGCCTGCTCATCGGTAAGTGTACCCTCGTGGGAGCGCATGGAGATAGAGTATGAAACGCTCTTTTTGCCCTTCTCGATCTGCTCGCCCTTGTAGACATCAAACAGGGTAACTTTCTCAAGAATAGATCCCACAGCCTTTGTTATAGCCTTTTCCAGCTCTGCCACAGGAATGCTGTCATCGCACACTACCGAAATATCTCTTGTTGTTGCCGGATATTTGGGCAGAGGCTTATATTTTTTCTGAGGCTGGGAATTTTCCATTATTTCCGGCAGATCAAGCTTACCCACATATGTTCTTTCGGAAAGACCGTAGTTTTCCATTGTTCTTGGGTGCAGCTCTCCAAAGATGCCTACAGGTGTACCTGCGACCTTAACAACGGCTGCTCTTCCAGGGTGAAAAGCATAGAACTCATCATAGCCGCAGTCTTTTTCAGCCCTTTCAAAGCTTACGTTCTTTGCTCCGACTCTGTCAAGTACATTTTCCACAATGCCTTTCATGCTGTAAAAATCAAATTTGCCTGAGGTATCGTATACGCCCATACCAAGTCTTGAAGGCTCGCTTGGAAGTATCTCGCCCTCAACAGGGATATATTCATTTCCCAGCTCAAAGATATAGCACTTAGGATTTCTGTAATTATTATTTCTTGCAAGCACCTCGCATACAGAGGGGATGATAGTCGTTCTCATAACGCTTGTATCCTCTCCAAGGGGGTTGGTTATGGTCACGCACTTACGAAGGTTTGAATCAGCCGGAAGATTTATCTTGTCAAAATACTTGGGTGAAATAAACGAAAATGTCTCCGTTTCATTCATCCCACAGGCAAACATTGCCTGTTTTACAGCTCTTTCAAATTTCTGCTTAGGTGTTCTCTGAGCCCTGGCAACTCCTCTGATTATGGTGCCCGGAATATTGTTATAATCGTAAAGTCTTGCAACTTCCTCGGCAATATCGCAGGGACGCTCTATGTCGATCCTGAAGTGGGGAACGTAAACTCTGCCGTCCTTCACCTCAAACTCAAGACTTGTAAGATAGTCTATCATCTGCTGCTGAGGGATATCGGTCCCCAGGAAACTGTTTATCCACTGCGGGTCAAACTCAACAGACTTAGGTGTATCGTCGTGGTGATCCTCGTCAATATGGGTATCAAGGACCTCGCCTGCACCAAGTTCCTCAACCAGCTGACAAGCTCTCATCAGGGCATCATAGCAGTTGTGTGGGTCAAGTCCTTTTTCATATCTTGAAGACGCATCTGTTCTCATGCCCAGCTTCTTTGCGGTAGTTCTTACGCTTGCCCCGTCAAAGCAAGCCGACTCAAAGACAACAGTCGTGGTATCCTCCATTATTCCGCTGTATTCGCCGCCCATTACGCCTGCTACGGCAACGGGCTTGTTTGCATCGGCAATTACCAGCATCTCGCTTGAAAGCTCTCTTTCGATACCGTCAAGAGTGGTTATCTTTTCCCCCTGCTGTGCATTTCTTATGTTGATCGCATTTCCCTCAACATAGCGCAGATCAAAAGCGTGCATTGGGTGACCGTACTCAAGCATAACATAGTTTGTGATGTCTACAAAATTATTGATGGGACGAACGCCGCTTGCACGCAGTCTTTCTCTCATCCACCTTGGAGACTGACCTATCTTAACATTTTTCACAACCGCCGCCATATACCTCGGGCAAAGCTTTGAGTTGTGGATCTTAACACTTAAAATGTCGTTTATATCACCTTTGACACCTTTATACTCCGGTGCCTTCAGCTCAAACTTCTTGCCGAATGTAGCCGCAGTCTCTCTTGCAAGTCCTGTAACAGACATACAATCAGGACGGTTTGAGGTTATCTCAAACTCAACGGTGGTATCGTTAAACCCGATAGCCTCTCTTATATCCTTACCGATAGTCTTGTCGCAATCATCTCCGAGGATAAAAATTCCGTCCTCGATAGCATAGGGAAAATCATGCACTGTCAGACCAAGCTCTGCAAGTGAGCACAGCATACCGTTTGACGCCTCACCCCTGAGCTTGCCTTTTGTTATCTTGACCACCTTGCCCTCGTGGAGAACTGTGGATTTATGTTTTGCAACAGGTACAAAATCGTCTTTTTTTACATTTTGTGCGCCGGTTACTATCTGTGTGAGCTCACCCTCGCCAACGTCCACCTGACAGATGAACATATGGTCTGAATCAGGGTGACGAACTATCTGCTTGACCTGACCCACAACAACGTTTGAAAGGTAATCGCCCTCTGTTTCGTAGCACTCCACCTTAGAGCCTGAAAGGGTGATACCGCTTACAAATTCCTTTATCGGCATATCGCAGTCCACATAGTCTGCCAGCCATCTCATTGAAAGATCCATTTATGATTTACCTCCCTTATCAGAACTGCTCTAAGAATCTCATATCGTTTTCGTAAAGCAGACGCATATCGTTGATGTTGTATCTGCCCATAGTTATTCTTTCAAGGCCTATACCAAAGGCAAATCCGCTGTAAACATCCGGGTCGATGCCGCAGCCTTCAAGCACCTTGGGGTGTACCATTCCTGCGCCGAGAAGCTCTACCCAGCCCTCCTGCTTGCACATGGAACAGCCCTCTCCGTGGCAATTGAAGCACATCATATCCACCTCTGCCGATGGCTCGGTGTAGGGGAAATGGTGAGGTCTGAGCCTTATTTTTGCCTCGTCGCCGTAAAGACGTTTCATAAGAAGCTCCAAAGTGCCTTTAAGGTCACCCATGGTAACTCCCTTATCAATAACAAGTCCCTCTATCTGGTGGAAAAGAGGCGAATGTGTTGCATCTACTGCGTCGGAACGGTAAACTCTGCCCGGTGAGATGATCCTTATAGGCGGTTTCATTTTTTCCATTGTCCTTATCTGGACAGAGGAAGTCTGGGTTCTTAAAAGCACGCTGTCACTGATATAAAATGTATCCTGTGTATCTCTTGCAGGGTGATGGGGAGGCATATTCAGCGCCTCGAAGCAGTAATGGTCTGTCTCTACCTCGGGACCTTCCACAATGTCAAATCCCATTCCGAGAAAGACCTCTTCAACGTCTGCCAATACAGCATCCAGCGGGTGGGGTCTTCCGACGGCAGGTGCTTTGCCGGGCAGTGTAACGTCAAGAGTTTCGTTTTGAAGCCTTATCTGCTCGGCTGCGGATTTAAGCTCGTTCATCCTTGCATTCAAAGCAGTTTCGATATCCGCCCTGACCTTATTTGCAAGCTGACCCATGGCAGGTCTTTCCTCCGCAGAAAGCTTACCCATTTGTTTGAGTATACCTGTGATCTCGCCTTTTTTGCCAAGGTACTTCACCCTGAACTCTTCAAGGCCTTTTGCATTGCTTATCTCTTTAAGACTTGCCTTTGCACGCTCTTCAATACTTCTGAGCTGTTCCTTCATAGCTTTTACCTCCCGATAATAATAAAAGGTCCCGTCCTCAAAAAAGGACAAGACCATTAAAAGTCGTTGCTATACCACCTGTTTTGACGAGAGCCGACACTCCCCTGCCGTTAACGCCGGCTGCACGTTTTTGCTTACTTGAACTTTCGGCAAAACCACTCGCAAGTGAACTTCGGTATGCTTTGAAATAAGTCCGTTTCAGAAAACGGCAAAACCGCTCAGACTCTCTCTGAAATCCATATGGCACACTTACTCTCTTGGTCAATGTGTTTAAGATGTTTTATTACTTGATTATGATAGCACAACGCTCCTGTTTTTTCAAGCGTTTAACGAAAAGTTTACATTTTTACAGCCCATGCTTGCCAAGGCTGTCCCACTTTTTATCCTCTGCTGTGTAATAATCATCGTCCTCATCCTCGATGACATTATACTCCTTATGGGGATAGTTTATCCGGTCATAAAAGTCGTTCACCAAAGTAAGCTTTGCCTTGGTGTCGGCAAATTTCAGGGTAACGGTATTGTTTTTTATTTCATGATCCTGTTTTTCCCCGCCGTTCTCATCAGCCGTCCAGACCTTTGCGCTGTGATCCTGTACAAGTTCCACCACCAGATTCCCTCTGGGATCCTGAAAGCTTTTTTCTATATCTTTATATTGCACATCAAAGCAAAGGTAGCGCTTTGAAAAGCCTATTCTCTGGGAGTGCTCCAGGTGGTCATCATATATCCTTGTATAGACCTTTGCATCAAAGCTCATCATACCGTAGCGGTAAAGAAGCAGTCCCACCGCTGCATTAGCCACAGCAATCAGTATCAGCAAAAGCTTTACGATCACCATTTCCACAAAAAAAGACAAAGCGATTATAGTCACGGCAATAGCCATATTTCTTATCATGCCCCGCCTTATCTTTTTGTGCTGCTCAATATCGTGGATAGCTTTTGCCTGCCTTGCACTGTGAGAAAGCTTGGGAGGGTATTCATAGACAAGCATAAACTCACCCCGCTTTTGCTGTTTATTTATCTTTTTTCTGTTTATTTATCTTTTTTCTGTTTATTTATCTTTTTTCTGTTTATTTTTCTTTTTGTCGTTTTCTCTTATCTCGACACGCCTGATCTTACCGCTGAATGTTTTTGGAAGCTCGTCTACAAATTCCACGATTCGGGGATATTTATACGGCGCCGTGGATTTTTTAACATAATTCTGAAGCTCCTTTTTAAGCTCCTCGGAGGGTTCATACCCCTGTGCAAGAACGATCGTAGCCTTGACTACCTTTCCTCTGATAGGATCGGCGGCGGCAGTTATGGCACATTCAAGCACACTTGGATGCTCCATAAGTATAGATTCGATCTCAAAAGGTCCGATACGGTATCCCGATGCCTTGATGAGGTCGTCCGTCCTGCCCACATACCAGTAATATCCGTCCTCGTCACGGTATGCTGTATCGCCTGTATGATAAACGCCGCCCTTCCATGCACGGAAGGTAAGCTCTGCATTTCTGTAATACTCCTTAAAGATCGCAGGGTGCTTGCAATATTCCTCACGCAAAACGATCTCCCCGGTCTCACCCACATCCACCGTTTTCAGATCCTTATTCACAAGGTCAACGTGGTACTGGGGAGAGGGCTTGCCCATTGAGCCCAGCTTTGGCTTCATGCCGTAGCTGTTGCAAAGCACAACAGTGGTTTCTGTCTGTCCGAAAGCCTCCATAAGGTCAAGACCGGTATACTGTTTCCACCTGTTAAACACCTCAGGGTTGAGGGCTTCTCCTGCAACGCAGGAATACTTCAGACCGGAAAGGTCAAACTTTTCAATGCCTGCTTTTATAAAAAATCTGTACATTGTCGGCGGAGCGCAGAACGAGGTGATGTGGTAGTCCTGTATTACACTCAGCACATTTTCCGGCACGAACCTGTCAAAATCATAAACAAAAACGACAGCACCGCAGGTAAGCTGACCGAACATCTTGCCCCAGGCACATTTGCCCCAGCCGCTTTCGGAAACCGTAAGGTGGACAGTTCCGTCGGAGACGTGGTGCCAATGCTTAGCTGTAAAGATATGGGCTGCGCTGTATGAATGTGCGTGCAGCACCATTTTGGGATAACCTGTGGTGCCGCTGCTGAAATAAGCTATCATCGGGTCGTCGCTCTTATTGGGGATCCTTTCCATGGTACAGGGATACTTTTCTATCTGGGACAAAAGATCCGTCCAGCCCGGCTTATGGCCGTGTGTAAGGAATTTTTCCTTCATCCACTTATACTCCTCAAGCGCCTGATCCACGTGCTCGGTAACATTATCCTCACCTGTGGTGATAATATACTTTACCCTTGCAAGGTCAAAACGATAGATATAGTCCTTTTTCATAAGCTGACAGGTAGCAGGTATGAGCACTGCCCCAAGTCTTATAAGAGCGTATGCGACTATCCAGAACTCATAATGTCTTTTTAAAACTACCATCACAGCGTCGCCTTTTTCAACCCCGTGGTCACGGAGCATATTAGCTGCTTTGATGCTTTGCTCGGAAAGATCCCTGAATGTAAAAATACGCTCCTCGCCGTTCTCGCTCAGCCAATGCAAAGCAACCCTGTCCGGCTCAATGGCAGCGATGGCATCTATGACATCATATGCAAAATTATAGTTATCGGGAAGATCAAGGTCAAATTTGCACACAACACCGTTTTCGTCATAAGCTTCATCCACAAATCTTTTGTAGAATTCATTGATATTATCCATCATTTTCAATCCTTCCGCATTATTTTGACGGCAGTTAACAATTATATTTCAGTATAATCTTTTACAATGAAATTAGCATTGACTTATTATTACTCTTTTGTTAACTTACCCTATGATCCCAAGCTTACGGGCAGGAATTTTCAAGGCAAGTATTATAAGGACCGTTCCCCCGAAATATCTTGCGTACTGTCCGAGATGTTTTCCCGCTTTTGATCCTGCGGCAAACCCCACCGTACAAAGCATAAAGGTAACTGCTGCAATGACGGCACCCACCATGAGGATATCTGTGCCAAGGGCAGACAGACCTACTCCCACGGAAAGGGCGTCAAGGGAGGTAGCAAAGGCGCTGAAAAACACTGCTGCGCCGGAAAGCTCCCCGGCATCCTGCGGACTTTCAAGAAACATCTTTATCCCCGAAAATACAAGCAGCACAAAAGCAACATAGCTTCCCAGAGAGTCTATCTTTTCAGCAAAGACAGAACCAGCACTATAACCGATACAGGTCAGTGCCCCTTGAAAAAGACCGTAGCATATACCGCACGCCATAGCTGTAAGCAGCCGTCTTTTCACCTTGCACATCCCGTTTGTTACGGAAATAGCAAAACAATCCATCGAAAGACCAACACCAAGAAAGACAGTTTCTAAAAAGCCCATTATATGACCTCCGAAAAAAATGTGTACATATCTAATAGATACATACACATCTTCATCGGGTTTTATTCACATTTAGCGGCAAGCAGTGTGCTGTACCGTGCACGGAACTGCTCAAAAGTGCCCTGGTCAAGCGCCTGTCTTATCCTCTCGGTGAGGGTGTTGTAAAAGTACAGATTGTGCATTACCGCAAGCCTGCCGCCAAGCTGCTCGTCGGCTTTAAAAAGATGACGCACATACGCTCTTGAATGGTTGCGGCAGGTGGGACAGTCACACTCCGGGTCTATGGGGCGCTCGTCAAGCTCGTAGCACTTGTTGGTTATGTGCATTATACCGCTCCAGGTGAAAAGGGTACCGTGGCGGGCGTTACGGCTTGGCATTACGCAGTCGAAAAAGTCGATACCTCTTGCAACAGCCTCGATAATATTGCTCGGGGTCCCCACGCCCATAAGATACCTTGGCTTATCCTTTGGCATAAACGGTTCCACCTGTTCGATAACGTGATACATCACCTCTGTGGGCTCACCCACAGCAAGTCCTCCGATGGCGTAGCCGTCAAGGTCAAGTTCCCGTATCTGTTTCATATGCTCGATCCTGAGATCATCATAGGTACAGCCCTGGTTTATGCCGAAAAGCATCTGTTTTTTATTTATCGTGCTGTCAAGGGAATTGAGCCTTTGCATCTCTGCCTTGCAGCGTTTCAGCCAGCGTGTGGTCCTCTCGCAGGAAGCCTTTGAATAGCTGTACTCGGCTGGGTTCTCAACGCACTCGTCAAACGCCATAGCGATAGTTGAGGCAAGGTGGGACTGTATCTGCATACTTTCCTCGGGTCCCATGAATATCTTTCTGCCGTCAACGTGAGAGTTGAAAAAGACCCCCTCTTCCTTTATCTTTCGCAGCTTTGCAAGGGAAAACACCTGAAAGCCGCCGCTGTCGGTGAGAATCGGCTTATCCCAGTTCATAAACTTATGCAGACCGCCCAGCTTATAGATGACCTCGTCCCCGGGACGAACGTGCAGGTGGTATGTATTGCACAGCTCCACCTGGGTCATAAGCTCGTTTTTCAAGTCTATAGACGACACGCCGCCCTTTATCGCAGCTGCTGTACCGACGTTCATGAAAACGGGTGTCTGTATCGTTCCGTGGACCGTTTCAAATTGACCCCGTCTTGCTGTGCCCTCTTGTTTAAGTAATGTGAACATATATTCTCCTTAATCTATATCGTACATCTTCATCGTTTCGGCAGTACGGTACTCGTGCTTTTCGTAGTAGCCGATGAGCTCTCCGTCATCGTCACGCAGGGCGACCATATAAACGTCCTTATTCTCCTTGACGTTCTTAAAAGTGTAGACGATATTGTTGTCCTTTGACTTTGCGAACCAGTCGAGAACTTTTACTATCATTTCTCTTGAACGCTCGTTGTGGCAGTCAAGCACCGATCTGCCCACAAGCTTTTCTCCGCCCCATTTTGCGTATCTTTCGCAGGCAGCGGAGTTCATATAAACTATCGTGTGGTCGAGTGTGCACAGCACGACAGCGGCTCTGTCGGCATCAAGCACAGCTTTATATATTTTCAGCATATCCATTTTTACACCTCACAAAATCGCCATACTGTCGCCAAAAGAAAAGAACCTGTACTTTTCCTCAACGGCGGTCTTATAAGCGTTCATCGTTTTATCGTACCCGAGAAACGCCGAAACAAGCATTATCAGCGTGCTTTCGGGCAGGTGGAAATTGGTTATCAGCCCGTCCATTACCTTGAACTCGTACCCGGGATAGATGAAGATGCTCGTCCAGCCGTCATCGGCGACTATCTTTCCGTCGTGGAAAGATGCAACGCTCTCTATCGTGCGGCAGGAGGTCGTTCCCACCGCTATGACACGTCCGCCGTTTTTCTTGGTATCGTTTATCATCTGTGCAGTCTTTTCAGAAAGCTCATAATGCTCACGGTGCATTTTGTGGTCAAGGACCTTGTCCTCTTTAACGGGTCTGAACGTTCCCAGTCCCACATGAAGGGTCACAAAGGCGATATTTACACCCTGTTTTTTAAGATCTTCAAGCTGCTGCTTAGTAAAGTGCAGACCTGCCGTCGGTGCAGCCGACGAGCCAAGCTCGTTGGAATATACGGTCTGGTAGCGCTCTTTATCCTTGAGTTTTTCGGTTATGTAAGGCGGAAGCGGCATCTGTCCGATCTGATCCAGTGCGGCAAAAAAATTATCCTCGCACTCAAAGCGTGCCACTCTGTTGCCGTCCTCTAAAACCTGAGTTATCTCGGCTTTGAGCATACCTCCCCCGAAGGAAAACCGTGTGCCGACCTTTGCTTTTTTTCCCGGGCGGCAGAGTATCTCCCACACCATATTCTCCCTTTGCTCCACAAGGAGAAATTCGATAAACGAGCCTGTGTCCTCACGCTCACCGTATATCCTTGCAGGCAGGACCCTTGAATCGTTGAGGACCAGCAAATCACCTTTTTTAAGGTATCTGCATAGATTGTAAAAATGGTCGTGCACTATCTCCCCCGTTTGCCTGTCCACTTTTAAAAGCCGGGAAGAATTTCTCGGCTCAACAGGGGTCTGTGCAATAAGCTCCTGGGGAAGTTCGTATGCAAAGTCAGAGCGTTTCATATTGTTTAAGTCTAACATTTTTATCTCTCCAAAGACTTCAATTTTTCATTAAATTTATAAAATAGCGGTTTTTTTCAAAAACCTTGCTCAATCTATTGACATCTGCGGCATTTTCTGATATTATATTACAAAACAGATAGAGGTGCGGTTGAGATGAGTACCGCTGCTGCCAATGGGCTGCCTGATAATTTCAGGTTTCCCGGTCTGTCAAAATGATGTGCCCGGCATCATGCAGCAGTGTGAAAGGTGATACCGCCGAAGCGGGCTTTGGGAACGTCCAGCTGGCTGCATGGCCTAACAGGCCACCGGTTGTCATCATGTATTATGATGGAGTGCTATCGACATAAAAATTATGTCAACATTCTTATTATACTGTATGATGTGCCGGTTTTCAACCGGTTTTTTTATTATTTAGTCAATTTTATGCTTTTGTGCAAATAGGTCAAGTCAGATCACCTTATTTTTGGCGATTATGTCTCCTTTAAAAGCGCAAAACAGAAAGGAAGTAATTATTATGAAAAAGTACAAGGTTGGTATCATCGGCGCAACGGGTATGGTAGGACAGAGATTCTGCCTTATCCTCGACAAGCACCCTTGGTTTGAGATAGTTTGTCTTGCCGCTTCTCCAAGAAGCGCAGGCAAGACCTTCAAAGACGCTGTAAGCGGAAAATGGAAGCTTGCAGATCCAATGCCTGAGGATCTTGCAGACCTCGTTGTTATGAACGCAACCGAGGACGTTGAAAAGATCGCATCAATGGTCGATTTCTGCTTTTGTGCAGTGGATATGAAAAAGGACGAGATCAGAGCCCTTGAGGAAAGATATGCTAAGGCTGAGTGCCCTATCGTTTCAAACAACTCCGCTCACAGATTTACTCCTGACGTACCGATGGTAATTCCCGAGATCAATCCTCAGCACGTGGATATCATCCCTGCCCAAAGAAAGCGCCTTGGCACAAAGAAGGGCTTTATCGCAGTTAAATCCAACTGCTCGCTGCAGTCATACGTTCCCGCACTTGCTCCGCTTATGGATAAGTACAAGGTAACAAAGGCGCTTGCCTGCACTTATCAGGCAATTTCCGGCGCAGGAAGAACTTTTGAGACTTTCCCTGAGATCCTTGACAACGTTATTCCTTATATCGGCGGCGAGGAGGAGAAATCCGAGAAAGAGCCAATGAAGATCTGGGGACATATCCAGGGCGATGAGATCGTTAACGCAACAGAGCCTACTATCACGGCTCAGTGCCTGAGAGTGCCTGTTTCCGACGGTCACACAGCAGCAGTTTTCTGCTCGTTTGAAAACAAGCCTTCAAAGGAAGAGATCCTGGCTGCATGGAAGAATTTTAGCGGTGTACCACAGCAGCTCAAGCTGCCAAGCGCACCAAAGCAGTTCCTGCATTACTTTGAGGAAGATGACAGACCACAGGCTAAGCTGGACAGAAACCTTGAAGGCGGTATGGCTGTTTCCATAGGCAGACTGCGTGAGGATACTCTGTTTGATTACAAATTTGTTTGCCTTTCACATAATACGCTCAGAGGCGCAGCAGGCGGTGCTGTGCTTCTTGCAGAGCTTCTGGCAGCAAAAGGCTATTTTGACTGACAATAACTTTTGAAAGGAGTATTTAGATATGAAAAATACGATTTTTACAGGCGCTGGCGTTGCCATTGCGACCCCGATGTACGCCGACGGCTCTATTAACTATAACAAGCTGGGAGAGCTTATAGATTTTAACATCGACAACGGCACAGATGCTATAATCATCTGCGGAACAACAGGCGAAAGCTCAACAATGACCGATGAGGAACATATTGAGTGTATCAGATATGCCGTTGAAAAGGTCAACCACAGGATCCCTGTTATCGCAGGTACCGGTTCAAACCACACCGACTACGCCATCCACCTTTCTCAGGAAGCTGAGGCTATCGGTGCAGACGCTGTTCTTCTGGTCACACCTTATTACAACAAAACCTCTCAGAGAGGACTTATCAAGCATTACACAGATATCGCTAACTCAATAAAGCTGCCTTGCATTCTTTATAACGTTCCTTCAAGAACAGGTGTGAATATTCTTCCGGAGACAGTTGCAAAGCTGGCTGAGGTGGAAAATATCGTCGCTGTCAAGGAAGCAAGCGGCAATATCAGCCAGATCGCTAAGATCGCTGCCCTTTGCGGCGACAAGATCGACATCTATTCCGGAAACGATGACCAGATCGTGCCGATCATGGCTCTCGGCGGCGTGGGCGTTATCTCGGTTCTTTCCAACTGTATGCCTTTTGAAACTCATGAGATCGCTTCCCTTTGCCTTGAAAACAAATACCCTGAGGCAAGGGCAAAGGCTAACCGTCTGCTTGAGTTCACAAATATGCTTTTCTGCGACGTTAACCCGATCCCTGTTAAGGAGGCTCTTAACCTTATGGGCTTTGAGGTCGGCGAGTGCAGACTGCCACTTGTGAAAATGGAGCAGGAAAAAATCGACAAGCTTAAAGCAAGCATGGAAAAAATAGGGCTTATCAAGTAATTTTCTTAAAGCGGACTGCACAAAACCAGTCCGCTTTATACTAACAAAGCAATATAATAAATCGGAATTTACCGCAGCACCCTTGCGTGGCAGCTGGGGGAAACCCTTTTGGAGAAGGGTTCTCCCCCAGACCCCCTTCCTAAACCTCTTAATGATTTTTACACATCGGGCATATTGCCCGATGTGTAAAAATGACTGAAAAGTTCAAAAAGAGAGTATGAGGAAAAACTTTTCCCAAGAGAATATCTCCAACTGCTATGCAAGGATATTGTGGTAGATCCGAATTATCATCATATGTTTGGTGTATAGTTGAGTTAGATTTCTCTAAAAAGATTTCTTCCTGCGCTCCCTTATAAGCTCTTAGTCATTTTTGGTG
>ONMZ01000029.1 GCA_900319075.1 uncultured Eubacteriales bacterium | reverse complement strand
ATGCCCGATGTGTAAAAATCATTAAGAGGTTTAGGAAGGGGGTCTGGGGGATAACCCTTCTCCAAAAGGGTTTCCCCCAGCTGCCACGCAAGGGTGCTGTGGTAAATTCTGATCTATGAGAGGAGAACGAGATGGCGAGAATATATCCGTTATTTTCATCAAGCAGCGGAAACTGCACATACATAGGCAACGGCAAGAGCGGGATACTGATAGATGCGGGGGTAAGCTGTAAGCGCATATGCGATTCGCTGGAGGCGAACGGTCTTGAAGCGGGCGGCATATCGGGAATATTCATCACCCACACTCACTCTGACCATGTCAGCGGACTAAAGGTACTTGCAAAGAAGCTTGGGATACCGATTTATGCTCAGCGCAAAAACCTCTCCCTTCTTATGGAGAACGATCTTGTGCCGGAAAACGCACAGCTTCACGAGCTTGACAGTGGGGAGACAATATGCGGTGACTTTTTGCTCACTCATTTTGAGACCCCTCACGACACACCTGCCAGCTGCGGTTACAGGATCATTTGTCCGGACGGGAAAAAGCTTTGCGTTTGCACCGACCTTGGCTGCGTTACCCAGACGATCTGGGACAATCTTAAAGGCAGTGACCTGGTGCTTATCGAATCCAACTACGACCCATATATGCTTGCCCACGGTCCTTATCCTTATCCCCTTCAAAAGCGCATCGCTTCAGACCACGGGCACCTTTCAAACTCAGATTGTGCAGACACGGTCCACAAGCTTTTGCAGTTCTCGACGCAAAAGTTTATTCTCGGTCATCTTTCTCAGCACAACAACACTCCCGTCACGGCGGAAAACACCGTTGTGGGGACTTTGTCCGATGCACGGCGAAACAGAGATTATCTTCTTTTTGTGGCTAAACCCGAGGGAGAAGGAATGGCGGTGGCATTTTGATCAAGATAAATCTTATCACTGTGGGAAAGCTCAAAGAGCAGTACTGGCGTGATGCGGTGGCGGAATACTCAAAGCGGCTCGGAGCATTTTGCAAGCTGGAAGTGATCGAGCTTGGGGAGTCAAAACTTCCGGAGGAGCCGTCGGAAAAGCAAAAGCTTACCGCTTTACAAAAAGAAGCAAAGGATATTGAGCCGTATCTTAACAGCAAAGGTGTGTTCAACATCGCCATGTGCATTGAGGGAAAGCAGATGTCCAGTGAGGAATTGTCCCAAAAATTGGACAGTTGCAGCGTTAGCGGATATTCCACCGTAAACTTTATCATCGGCTCATCATTTGGCATAAGCAAAGATATTAAAAGCCGTGCTGATCTGCGCCTTTCCATGTCCGAGATGACCTTTCCGCACCAGCTGGCGAGGGTCATGCTTATCGAGCAGATATACCGTGCTTTTCAGATAAGCGCACACACAAAGTATCACAAATAAAGATCGCCGCCCCCGGACAGGCATATCGCCAAAAACCGGCAGGATAGGCATTTACAGGCATTTATTCGATTTTCAAGATTCAGGTGAAGCTCTATGACAGACAATCTTTTATACCGCTGCGTTGACAAATACGAGAAGGCTTTAAAGGTCTGCCGGGACTTTGACGATCGTCCCGAACCGCCTTCGAGCCTTATAATCTACATGGTCAAGGGGCGCAAACACGGTAAATTTTTCACCCCGGTGAAACGGCTTCAGGCCTGGCGTTACTCACAGGGGGAGCTTTTTGAGATACCTCTTGAAGCAAAGCAGGTCACACAGCCGGAAAACGAGTTCTTTTACCGTGAGGCAAAGGCGGAATTCGGGTTTTCAAGGCTGCGTAAAAAGGCTTATCTCAACATATACATGGGAAAAAGATTCGCCATAGGTTTTGAGTATGATATTGGGGTTGCGGGCATGGATTACATGGTCGGCAACGAAAAAATACTCTGGAAACAAAAAGAGCAAGGATGACTTTCTACTTTGGACACTCTTATACCAAAGCGTGAAAAACAGTCCCTGCTCTGTTTTTTGTCATATGATAAATAAATTGCCGAGGTCGCCGGATATAGTGATCTGTCAATAAGGATCCGTCAGTCGTTTTCAAAAAGCGGCGTTGAAAAATACCTTTCGGCGGTATCGGGAAGGACGGTGACTACCGTTTTGCCCTTTCCTAATTTCTTTGCCAGCTTTTTGGCTGCGGCAACATTCGTTCCGCTGGAGATACCGCACATTATGCCCTCAAGACGGGCAAGATCCTTTGCGGTCTTTATAGCCTCCTCATCGGAAACGATATAGATATTGCTGTAAATATTACGGTCAAGGTTGTCGGGGATAAGTCCGTCGCCGATGCCCATTTGCAGGTGTGTCCCAACTGTTCCACCGGCAAGTATGGCAGCGTTTTCAGGCTCGACCGCCCATATTTCAATATCAGGATATTGTGCCTTCAAGACCTCGCCAATGCCGCTGATCGTTCCCCCGGTACCTATTCCCGAGCAGAAACCGTTGATCTCGCAGCCGGTTTGTTCAAGTATCTCGACGCCGGTGTGATACTTATGCGCTAAAGGATTCGCAGGGTTTGAAAACTGCTGGGGGACAAAGACGTTGGGGTCCCTTGCAGCCATTTCCTCAGCCATTTTCTCACACTCTTCAATTGCTGCGCCGATGTTTCCCCCATCGTGTACCAATACTACCTCTGCGCCGTAATGCCGCACCAGCTTGCGCCTTTCAACACTTACCGAATCGGGCATTATTATTACGGTCTTATAGCCTTTTACCGCTCCGATAAGGGCAAGACCTATGCCTTGATTGCCGGAGGTGGGCTCGACGATCACTGTATCTTTATTTATAAGACCTTTTTTCTCTGCGTCGCAGATCATATTATACGCTGTTCTGGTTTTGATAGAGCCGCCGACGTTGAGCCCTTCAAACTTTACAAGGATCTCTGCGCTGTCCGGCTCTGCCATTCTGTTCAAACGGACCATGGGGGTATGTCCGATATAATCAAGTACGCTGTTATATACCATTTTTTCTCCTCCATCAATAAAAAAAGTATCTTGTATATTATAGCATACTTGATAAGTTTTTGCAACTGCCGAAGTGGCGACTTCCGGGGGAAACCCTTTTTTCAAAAGAGTCCTCCCCGACAGAGCGCCAACAGGGGTTTCCCCCGGCTGCCACGCAAGGATTACTGGAGGGCGGCGGTTATTTCGGCACGGAGCCTAACGCCGGTGAGGGGGATATCGAGCTCTTTGGCAGTTTGCGCCCAGGTGGGAAGGCGGCGTTTGGTATCTTCAAAATAGCGATGCTTCACCACGGTTTTTACGAATGGGTCGGAGATAAGATCGAGTTTTTGTTCAAGCTCACGCTTTCGGCTTCTGACCAGGGAATGCTGATAGACGAGGTCAAGAAAGCGGTATTTTTCACGCTTGTGAGAGTTTTTAAGGGAGATGTCCGCAGTCACTCCCCTTTTTTCCATAAGCTTTTCAAGGCGAAGATGCTCGGCGCACAGCCTTTCAAGCTCACGGGTGAGCATTTTTTCACGGTAGATATAAAAGCGGTATCGCCCAAGCTCACGGGTGGTGAGGTGGACGGGGGGTTTAGGTTTTTGCTGTTGTTTCACAATGTCGTTATACACATCAAGCATATCTATAGCTGTAAAAAATTCTTTTGCGCCCATTATTGTCCTCCAAAATTTACAGGTCAACTTTGTTTTATCTCTTTCTACGCCGACGGGGCTTTCGGCAAAATTCAGGAAAATAGGCTCCACAATCCTCCATTCCCTTTACATTTACAAGTATAACACACGAACATATGTTTGTCAAGAACATTTGTTCTGTAAAAAATAATTTTTTTATTTTAATTATGGAGATTTTCTGTAAAAATTTAGGCAACAAAAAAACTCCCCTATTCAAGGGGAGTTTAAAAATGATTACGGGGTAAATTTTGTGCCGAACACAACAGTTTCAGCCTGGTCATAATTCTTTGGAGGATCCGGGTACTGGCCGATCAGCAAGCCGGTATCTCCTTCTTTTGCATTGGTAGCGGTCCACTGAGCAAAACCGATATAGGTCTTTTCGTCTATGGTCAAGGCGACTATGCCAGTTCCGCCGCCATTTTCTTTCATGACTCTGGCGATCTCTTCATAGACTTTCTTTTCGTAGTTGTCGCTGGCTTTACCAACAAGCTCACCGGGTTTGCCGGAGACGGTAAAATCGTGAGCAGATTCGCCGTCGGCGACCTGGTCGGTGGCGGAAGTTTTAGCGGTATTGAAAACCAGCTTTGCGTTTGAGTTGGCTGTTCTCATGCGGGATTTTTTCACGTAGTTCATCATAGTCGGTATCAGGATAGCTGCAAGGACACCTATTATGGCTATGACCACAACGAGCTCCACAAGAGTAAAGCCCTTTTTGTTTCTCTTATTCATAATTGTCCCTCCGTATTTCGGGCAGTGCCCAGTCGCAATACGTTCCTCATAATTCCACTTATATTATAACATGATTTGGAAAAAAGTCAAGGGGGTTTAACAAAAAAGGACAAAAAGAGCGAAAAAAAGCGACCGCCGAAGCGATCGCTCAAAAATTAACTTTTTTTAGGTGGTAGTTTTACCTGGAGTAGCACTGTAGGAACCGAATGTAAGCTTTTCAGCTGCTTCAACATCCTTAGGAGCGTTTGGCCACTGACCAGTGATCTGATCTGTTTTTGCGTCATTTGTCTGCCACTGTACCCAGTTCTCAGCGTTCTTGTCGTTAGGATCGTAAGAGAGTGTTACGTAGCCTGCGCCGTTCTCACCGTTGTCCTTCAGAGCTTCCCAAACTGCCTTTTCAAGAACATCAGTGCTGCTCTTGTAGGTGGAAACTGCAGTAGCCGTAGCAGCTGTGATTTTTGAAACCTTGTCGCCGTCTGCAACCTTGTCAGAAGCCATGTTGTTGATGGACTCGAAAACGAGCTTAGCGTTAGAGTTAGCTGTTCTCATTCTGGACTTCTTAACATAGTTCATCATTGTAGGAATAAGGATAGCTGCCAGTACGCCGATGATTGCGATAACTACTACGAGCTCTACAAGTGTAAAGCCCTTCTTGTTTGACTTTCTCATAGAAAATCCCTCCATAATAAAATTTTTATAAAAGCATTGCACCCCAATATGCAATGAACTTTCCAAAATACAGCGCCAAGCTCCTCCCGGAGTTCCTCTCGGCTTAATTACATTATACTCGTTTTATGTGATTTGTCAATAGTTTCTGCAAAAAAAATTCAAGTTTGTGCAAATAGCCAAAAACCGATATTGCTTTCGGATAAATTCGCCAAAATACTTAACACATAATACAAATTCACCCGCAGGCAAGAGGCTGTTAACGAAAAATCGCAGGAAAACTAACGATTTATTTTTGAGTACATTAGGATTATATCACAGGTGTTTCTATTTGTCAAGTGTTTTTACAGAAAAAATTTTAATTTTTTCCCGAGAAGTTCAAAAGCGCCCTTTTACGCCTGTTTTTGCAGACGTTTCAAGAAAATGCTACGGGGTTTTCAGGGAAAGGATCGCTCCGGCGAGCATATCGGTCTGGCGGAAATTATTAAAAAGCGAGGGGGAAAAGCGGACGACGCCGGTATCGAGAGTACCCAGGGTCTTATGGGTGAGGGCTGCACACTGGATGCCCCCACGCATGGCAAAGCCTTTACGGGAGAGGAGCCGGGCGGCTTCTTCGGAATGGATACCACGGATATTAAAGGCAAGGACGGGGGAACGCATACGGTCGGTCTCATAGAGGGTTATTCTTTCGTCGTTTCGCAGGCGGTCTTCAAGGCGTTTGCAAAGGGACATTTCGTGGTCGTAGATACGCTTTGGGGTCATTTTCTGCACAAAGTCCAGCCCGGGGGCGAGGGCGATTATGCCGACGGTATTAAGGGTACCGCTTTCAAGCTTTTCGGGAAGGAAGGGTGTTTGCTCCAGACTGGCGGAGGTCGCACCGGTGCCTCCCTCTATAATAGTATCCAGCTGATAGCTGCCGTTTGAAATGAGCAGACCTGTACCTGTGGGGCCGTAGAGGGCTTTATGGCCGCTGAGGCAGAGAAAGTCCATGCCGTCGTCAAGGGTCAGGTCAAGCACGCCGCAGGCCTGGGCTGCGTCCACGATAAGGGGGATATGGTGCTGTTTTGCAAGATCGGAGAGGGCTTTTACAGGCATAACGGCACCGGTCACATTAGAGGCGGCGGTACAGACTATTGCACGGGTATCGGGTCTTATAAGCTTTCGGAAGCTTTCAAGGGTGGCTTTGGGGTCGGGGTAGGTCTGTGCCACGGAAAAGCTTACTCCTTTGGTCTTTGAAAGGGCATAGACGGGTCTTGCGGCGGCGTTATGCTCATGGTCGGAGAGGATAACGTGGGAGCCTTGGGGCAAAACGCCCTTTATCGCCATATTCAAGGCGAAGGTACAGTTGGGGGTAAAGACCACGTTTTCCGTTTGGGCTTTAAACATACGGGCGGCTTTTTCCCGGGTCTCAAAGACTTTTTGTGCCGCTTGCAGGGAAAGGGTATGCCCTCCCCTGCCGGGGTTGCCGCCGTAATGGAGCAGGGCTGCACGGGCGGCATTTGCCACGGCGGCAGGCTTGGGGTAGGTGGTGGCGGAATTGTCAAAGTTTATCATAATTATCTCCTATCGGTCAAGGGGTTTATGGGGCATATTATTCTTTTCAAGCAAGCTCAGGGCAAGGGAGAGATCCTTTACCCTTATACTATATCCGCAGCCGCTTGAGAGCCCGGAGGGGGTACGCTGTATCTCGCAATAGACTCCACGGGAGTTGAGCAGCTTTTTGGCTTTCATGGCATAGGTTATGGAGGTCATGGGTATAAGCGTTGTATTCAAGAGTGTTCACTCCTTTTTATTATAGTGTTATGCAGTAACATTATATGCCGCCGGCTGTGAAAGGGGCACAAAAAATCCCCTGTCCGCACCGGACAGGGGAAGGGGGGGATATTATCAGAAGTTGTTGAGATAGTCTCTGAACAGGTCGGAATAGCTTTTATACTGCTGGGAATAGTCTCTTTCGCTTGACTTTGTGGTATCCTCTTCGGAGCTTTTTGCCTCGTCAAGGGTAACGTTGAGATCTATCATCTTGCCGTCACGGTAAATGGTAAGCTTTACGGTATCGCCGATCTTACACTTATTCTTTACCACGTTCAGCTCTCCAAGGGTGGAAACGGAGGTATCGTTTATACCGATTATGATGTCGTTTGGCTTAACGCCTGCTTTTTCGGCACCGCTGCCCTTGGTAACGGTAACGACCTGGTAGCCTCTGGGTATATTATAATACTCGGCATAGGTGGCAGATACGTTTCTTCCGGCAACACCAAGGCTTGGTCTTTTAACGTAGCCGTTCTCCATAAGGCTCTTTATCACAGGCATTGCCTCGTCTATGGGGATCGCAAAGCCAAGGCCTTCGCCGTAGGTAGAGGATACCTTTGCGGAGGTTATGCCGATGACCTGTCCGTAGGCATTTATCAGCGGACCGCCGGAGTTTCCGTTATTTATGGAGGCATCGGTCTGGATAAGGTTCATGGTCCTGTCCTGGACGGTGAGGACTCTGTCCTTGGCGGAGATTATACCCGAGGTAACGGAGTTTGCCAGGGAAAATCCCAGGGGGTTTCCGATAACGATAGATATTTCTCCCACCTTTATTTCAGAGGACTTGCCAAACTCGCAGGCGGTAAGGTCCTTTGCGTCTATTTTCAAAACGGCGATGTCGGTCTGGGTATCCTTTCCGACGATGGTGGCTTTATAGGTCAGATCTTCCTCCTTGGTGCTGCTGTTTTTGGCATAGGACTTGGGAAGAAGGACAGAAACGGATTTTGCTCCGTCAACAACGTGGGCGTTGGTTATTATATAGCCGTCCGCACTCATGATTATCCCGCTTCCTGTGGCTGTGCCCTGGGAAAGGATACAGGATACTCCCACAACGGAGGGCGATACTTTTGTCACTATATCCGGGATAGCCATTGCATCGGAGGGGGTCGCAAGCTGAGCCAGGGTGGGGAGATTTTTCCTGTCTATCTTTGAGGAATCGTCGCCGCCGGCAGAGTCATCCTCGGCTTTGCTTTCGTTTTCGTCCGCCTTGGCGCTGGCAGCGGTCTGGGGTGAGACAGGGTTATTGCCGGTTATAAGGGTATAGCAGACTATTGAAGTCGTACCCAGGGCAATTATGCTCAAAACGGCGATTATTGCGGTAAGGGCTTTTTTTCCTTTGCCTGCCGATGGCTTATGAGGGGAATAATAAAACTCGTTGGCATTTCCCTGCTGGTTGAAGTTGGTATAGCCGGAGCTGTCGGAGAAGCTATTATATCTTGAGGATGAATAGCTATTGGTATTTGGTCTTGAAAAGCTGCCGGAAACGCTGTCGTTTTCAGGCTCATATCCGCTGTGATAATTATTATTGAATTCGCTCATTTTTCAGACCTCCAAAAAAACTTACTTTCAAAATCATCATGTTCAACTATTATTATACTGTTTAATGTGATAGTTTTATGATAAAGGGCGAAGAGTTTATGTTTTTATTACAAAAAAACGGCGGAAAGGTCATTTTTACACCAAAGAGCGGATCTCTTCAAAGTTCAGACCGGGGTGGAGGGCAAGATTTATTGCCATGGAAATATAATCGGCGGCATTTTCCACCAGTTTATCTATTGTACGGGGGGAGATCATCAGGACAGAGCCCTCACGGCGGCAGTCGGTAACGGTGGGCACCCCCAGGGCTACGCAGGGGATCCCCAGGGTGGCCGGGGAGAGTTCTTTTCTTGCGTTTTCCACTCCGCTTCCGGGAGAGATGCCCGTATCGGTAAGCTGGATCACCGAGCCAAGGCTTTGAATATCACGGCAGGCAAGGGCATCTACGGCGATAACGCCGTCGGCATCGACCTTACGGCAGACGGCTTTTACAAGGTCGCAGGCTTCGATACCCGTCTGGCCCAGCACTCCGGGGACGATGACGGTCACCTCGCCAAGGCCTTGGGAATAAAGGCGGGGTGCGTGGCGTTTTATATGTCTTGTGGCAAAGACCTTTTCGGCACACAAAGTTCCCAGGGCATCGGGTGTGATATGGACATTTCCAAGGCCGGCAACAAGGATACGGCGGTGCTTGCCGAAAAGCCTTGAAAGCTCGCCGGCAAGGAGCTTTGAGCGGAGTTTGAAGCTGTCGCTGTAATTATCAAGGGTTTGTGAGAACTGCATGGTAACATATCTGCCGGGGAGTTTGCCTATGGCGCTTGCAGCGGCGGGGTCGTGGATATGTGTCCGGGTTATTTTCACGCCTGCCTGCTCGTTTACAAGGCAGGAGGTGGTAAACCCTCGGTCAGCGGCTTTGCCCGGGGTCAGTATAGCTTCTTGTGCCAGGTCGGTACGCAGGGACATTTAGCTTCCCTTCCTTTCGCTTGATCTTATAAAACTGCGGTTTTAGTGCACTTTGTTCACTTAATTCATGCAGGCTGAGGCAAAATTAGTGATTTTTTTTGCAAAAAATGCTTGCAATTCATAAAGGAATGTGCTAAAATATTATGCAAGGCTTGTTTATTAGGGTAGCTGCATCTCCTCTCAGTCTGTAGCTAACTTATCCAAATAAGTACATTTTTATTCACAAGGATCAGGAGGTGTCAGTATGCCAAACATCAAATCCGCTAAGAAGAGGGTAAAGGTAATTCAGACAAAGACCGCCAGAAACAAGGCTATCAAGTCCGATCTTAAAACCGCTCTGAAGAAGGCAGATGCTGCTGTTATCGACAACGCAGACAACAAGGAAGAGGTCGTTAAGGCAGCTATCAAAAAGGTAGATATGGCTTGCACAAAGGGAATCATGCACAAAAACAAGGCTGCAAGAAAGAAGTCACAGCTGGCAAAGAAGCTGGGCTGAGCCATATAGCGTAAGATATTTTGAGCCGTCCTTTGGGCGGCTTTTTGTTTTTAAAAGCTCCATTGTGGGTGATGCGGTGGGCTGAAGGCTGAACCAAAAAGAGTCACGCTCGCCCTGATTATGGGGCTTTCCCAGCCTTGCTATGCAAGGCAGTGCCCACCCTAAAACCCCTTGGGTCATATAATTATTACTTTTATAGTTTATCGACAGACTGAGCCGTCCTTTGGGCGGCTTTTTGTTTTTGGGGCGGTTTTTCGGTCTATAATGAATATTTGCCCGGGCAGGGGTAACAGGATTTGACATAGCTTTATCTATGTAGTATAATATTATCATATTAGTGCGGTAAAGCACAAACAGTAAACTGGTGGTGTAACAATGGATTGGGAATCTATAAAAAAGGTCACGGGCATTCTTCTTGAATATCTGCCCAACACCCTGAAGCTTTTTGCGGTAACGCTTTTGCTGTCCATTCCGGTGGGTATGCTGGTGACACTTCTGAAAAAGTGCCGCTTCAAGCCTGTGGCGTGGCTTACGAACCTTTACATACTTATCATGCGTGGCACTCCCCTTATGCTTCAGATAATCGTGGTGTACTACGCTGTGCCCATGCTGAAGGCGGGTATGCAAAAAGACGGCTCTCAGGGATTTTTTGCAGACTTTATAAATAACATTGACACACGAAGCGACAGCTATATGTTCACTGCATTGTGCATAGCTTTTGTGCTTAACTATGCGGCTTATTTTGCAGAGATATTCAGAGGCGGTGTGGACTCTATCCCAAAGGGGCAGTACGAGGCGGCTTCCATGCTGGGCATGACAAGGATGCAGACGTTTTTCAGGATAATACTTCCCCAGGTCACAAAGCGGGTGATACCTGCCACTTCAAACGAGGTCATCACCCTTATCAAGGATACCTCGCTGGCTAACATTATCGCTTACGCCGAGATAACCATGAAGGCTAAGCAGCAGATGAACACATACAGCTCAATAATCCCTCTTTTCATAGTGGGTGTATTCTATTTCGTTATGAACGCTGTGGTAACGGTGGCGTTTGCGGTCATAGAAAAGAAATTCGATTATTACAAGTAAGGAGGGATCGGGTTGGCTATTCTGGAGGTCAGAAACATTGTTAAGAACTTTGACAAGCTGAAAGTTCTCAAGGACATTTCATTTGACGTTGAGCAGGGACAGGTGGTGGCTATCATCGGTCCTTCGGGAAGCGGTAAGTCTACCCTTTTGCGGTGCATCAACCAGCTTGAAAAGGCAGACGGCGGAGAGATAACCGTAGACGGGACAAGAATGTTTTACACCGACAAGGAAAAAGGCAGGGTGGTTTACGCTTCCAAAAAAGAGCTGCGTGAGATAAGGCTGAAGATCGGGCTGGTTTTTCAGAACTTCAACCTTTTCCCCCACCAGAACGTTATGACAAACATTACAGGCGCTCCTATCCACGTACTTAAAATGCCAAAGGACGAGGCAAGGAAAAAGGCAGACGAACTTTTGGCGAAGATGGGGCTTACTGGCAAGGAAAAGGCATATCCCTGCGAGCTTTCGGGAGGTCAGCAGCAGAGAGTTTCCATTGCAAGGGCTTTGGCACTTAACCCCAAGATCCTGTTTTTTGACGAGCCAACTTCGGCGCTTGACCCGGAGCTTACGGGGGAAATACTAAAGGTCATAAAGGAACTTGCAAAGGAAAAGATGACCATGGTCATTGTTACCCACGAGATGGCTTTTGCAAGGGACGTTGCAAACCATGTTATTTTCATGGACGATGGATATATCGTTGAGGAGGGCTCTCCACAGGAGCTTTTCGGAAACACCCGCAACGAGAGGACAAAACAATTCCTTGCAAGATTCAAGGACTGAATATCCGGGAGGAGAAGATGCAGGAATTTGAATATATGCTCACTCAGGACGAATGTTACACCGTGTGCGGCTATAAGGGCGACGAGGAAAATGTGGTCATACCGCCTGTATTCCTGGGCAGACCGGTCACGATACTTTTTGACAGGCTGTTCAAGGGGCACACAGAGATAAAAAGCGTTGTTATCCCGGACTGTGTGACAGACATTGGAGAATTTGTGTTTGACGGGTGCGAAAATCTGCGGCAGATCAAATTGCCAAAAGATCTCCGCTCGATCTGGTCTTACGCTTTTACAAGAAGCAGCTTTGAGGAGCTTATAATACCCCCGGGGGTGGAGACGGTGGCTCCCTTTACATTCAAGCAGTGCAGGGAGCTTAAAAAGGTAACGTTTCTGGGAAATGTGAAAAAAATACACAGCTACGCTTTCTGCGGCTGTGACAAGGGCATTGTTATAGAAGGTGCAGAGCACGCTGTATTGGGCGAGGATCTGTTCGGAGAGACGCTGGGGTAACGGCTCCGGCAAAAAGCGAGGTAAGGATAATGAAAGAATTTGATGTTAAGGACGTTATTGAGCAGGCTTGCGACTGGATAGTGGATTTCTTTGAGAAAAACGGCAAGGGCTGTAACGCTGTGCTTGGGATCTCCGGCGGAAAGGACTCGTCGGTGGCGGCTGCGCTTTGCGTAAAGGCTCTTGGAAAGGACAGGGTCATTGGTGTGCTTATGCCAAACGGGGTGCAAAGTGACATTGCGGACGCACAAAAGCTGGTGGCGCATCTGGGGATCAAAAGCTACACGGTGAACATCAAAGAGGGCTTTGACGGGATCGTGGGGGCTATCACAAAGGATCTTGAACTGACCGAGCAGGCACGGGTGAACCTTGCTCCAAGGCTGAGAATGTCAACGGTCTATGCTGTGAGCCAGTGCTGCAACGGTCGTGTGGTGAACACCTGCAATCTTTCAGAGGACTGGGTGGGGTATTCCACCAGATACGGTGACTCGGTGGGAGATTTCAGCCCCCTTTCGCACCTTACGGTTACGGAGGTAAAGCAGATAGGCAAGGAGCTGGGGCTGCCCATTGACTTAGTGGAAAAGGTGCCGTCGGACGGGCTTTCGGGCAAGACGGACGAGGACAATCTTGGTTTCACATACGCTGTGCTTGACAAGTATATCCGCACGGGAGTTTGCGAGGACGAAAAGACAAAGGCTCTTATCGACCGCAAGCACGAGATGAACCTGTTTAAGCTTCAGCTTATGCCAAGCTTTGAACCGAAAATGTAAATCGAGAAAAACAAAAGGAGCTTATCTGCAAAGGAATGCAGACAGGCTCCTTTTTATTTAATGCTTGCTGTGATATTACAATTCACACGCAGCGCCGGCTCAAAGGATATCGATATATTCTCCTGCAAGTGCCTTGTTCATGCTTCTTACGGCGCAGAACTTTCCGCACATGGAGCAGGTATCCTCATGCTCGGGGGCACGGCTGTCACGGATAGCTTTGGCTGTTTCGGGGTCGATGGAACACTCCCACTGTTTATCCCAGTCAAAGGTACGGCGTGCGTCAGCCATCCGGTCGTCAATATCACGGGCGTGAGGGATATGCTTTGCGATATCCGCAGCGTGTGCAGCGATCCGTGAGGCGATAATGCCTTGTTTTACGTCGTCGACATTTGGAAGCGCAAGGTGCTCGGCAGGGGTAACGTAGCACAGGAATGCTGCTCCTGCGGAGGCTGCAACTGCGCCGCCGATGGCAGAGGTTATGTGGTCATAGCCCGGTGCGATGTCAGTTACCAAAGGTCCCAGAACATAGAAAGGCGCACCCATACAGATCGTCTGCTGGATCTTCATATTCGCCTCGATCTGGTCAAGGGGCATATGTCCGGGGCCTTCGATCATGACCTGGACATCCTTTGCCCAAGCTCGTTTTGTCAGCTCGCCAAGGCGCACCAGCTCCTCTATCTGGCAAACATCACTTGCATCTGCGAGGCAGCCCGGACGGCAGGCATCACCCAGGGAGATCGTCACATCATACTCACGGCAGATGTCAAGGATCTCGTCAAAGTACTCATAAAAGGGGTTTTCCTCCCCGGTCATGCTCATCCAGGCAAAGATCAGAGAGCCGCCACGGGATACGATATTCATTTTGCGCTTATGAGTCTTTATCTGGTCGATGGTCTTTCTTGTTATTCCGCAGTGCAGGGTCACAAAGTCCACTCCGTCCTGTGCGTGGAGCCTTACCACGTCGATAAGATCCTTAGCGGTCAGAGTGGCAAGGTCACGCTGGTAATGGATAACGCTGTCGTAAACAGGGACAGTGCCTATCATGGCTTTGCACTCGCCGGTCAGTTTTCTGCGGAAAGGCTGGGTGTTGCCGTGCGATGAAAGGTCCATTATTGCCTCTGCGCCCATATCCACAGCCGCCTGAACCTTTTTCATCTCAACGTCATAGTCCTTACAGTCACGGGAAACACCAAGGTTCACATTGATCTTAGTGCGAAGCATTGAGCCTACGCCCTCGGGGTCGATGCACTTATGGAGCTTATTGGCGCAGATCGCCACTTGTCCTTTTGCCACAAGGTCTCTTATCTCCTCCTCGGTGCGGTACTCCTTCTTGGCAACTATTTTCATTTCGGGAGTTATTATCCCCTTTTTAGCTGCGTCCATTTGGGTTGCATAGTCTCTCATATCACTTTTTCCTTTCGTTTTTTCCATATGCAAATTCCGATCTCAGATCAAAGTTGTGCGCCATGGGACCTGAGCCTTTGCCAAGGTCAAGCTGTGCGGCAAGGGCACCGCAGATATACTCCTTCGCACGACCGACAGACTCGCTCAGGGAAAAGCCCTTTGCAAGGTTGGCGGCTATGGCGCTTGAAAGGGTACAGCCTGTGCCGTGGGTATTGGGGTTATCTATGCGCCGGCTTTCAAACCAGCTCATACCCTTTTCATCGCAAAGCAGGTCGCTTGCATCGCTGACGCTGTGTCCGCCTTTCAAAAGGACTGCACAGCCGTATTTTTCATAGATCGCCCCGGCAGCTTTTTGCATATGGGTCTTATTGTTTATTTCCAAACCCGAAAGCACCTGGGCTTCGGGGATATTTGGTGTTACGAGAGAGGCTATGGGAAACATCTTTTCGGTGAGGGTCTTTACAGCGTCGGTCTTTATCAGCGCCGAGCCGCTGGTTGCCACCATTACAGGGTCGGCAACGATGTTTTTTGCCTTGTAAAAGGTCAGCTTTTGAGCAATTACCTCTACCAGTTCGCTTGAAGATACCATGCCTATCTTTACGGCATCGGGGAAGATGTCTTCAAAAACAGCATCAAGCTGCTGTGCAAGGAACTCGGGGGAAGCCTCCATTATTGCACGCACGCCCGTTGTATTCTGGGCTGTGAGGGCGGTTATGGCACTCATGGCATAAACGCCGTTCATGGTCATAGTTTTGATGTCAGCCTGTATGCCTGCGCCTCCGCAGCTGTCGCTGCCTGCTATTGTCAATGCTGTTTTCATAAGATAGTCTCCTTTTTTTGATCAGAACTTGTCCTGCACACGACGTAATGTCCTCGTCGTCAAGCCGCAAGCGGATTGAGTAAAAACAGTCTAAAACTTTTCAAAGGGGCACGCCCTCTCTTGCAGGGCGTCCCCTCTTCCAAAACAGTCCACCAGACTGTTTTGGAGCGTACAGCTTGCTGTTCGCTTGTTCACTTCCCTTGCGGAGCGCACGATGTAGGGGGATTTCGCTCTCTGCGGAGAGCGACGAGGGCGCCGCCCCTCGACCGCACGCTATCCGCAGGATAGTGTATCCCTCTTTTAGGAAAGGGCTTGACCCCAAACCTTTTTAATATGCACGATTTGGCGCATTATCCTTGCATAGCAGTTGGAGATATTCTCTTGGGAAAAGTTTTCCTCAAACTCTCTTTTTGAACTTTTCAGTCATTTTTACATATCGGGCAATAGCCCGATGTGTAAAAATCATTAAGAGGTTTAGGAAGGGGGTCTGGGGGATAACCCTTCTCCAAAAGGGTTTCCCCCAGCTGCCACGCAAGGGTGCTGCGTTAAATTCTGATTTATATACCCAGTTTGTCTTTTACCGCCTGTGAAAGTTCTTTTACTGCATTTTCGGGGTCGGGGGCTTTCATTATTGCCGATACTGCACATATGCCGCTTATCCCGATACCCTTCAGCACGTCTATATTGTCCTTATTAAGTCCGCCGATAGCATTTACGGGGATAGGCACAGCTTTGCAGATCTTATCGAGCATTTGGGTCGATGTCAGCACCGTTTTGACCTTTGTGGTGGTTGGGTAGATAGCCCCTACGCCAAGGTAATCCGCACCCTGCTCAAAGGCTTCAAGCGCCTGCTCCACAGTTTTTGCGGTGGCACCGATTATAATATCATCGCCAAGTATTTCCCTTGCAGTCTTTACGGGCATATCGCTCTGGCCAAGGTGGACGCCCTCGGTGTGCGCTGCAAGTGCAACGTCGATCCTATCGTCGATTATCAGGGGCACGTTATACTGCTTTGCAAGGGCATGGACTTTTTGTGCAAGGTCGATATACTCTCTTGTGGTGCGTTCTTTTTCACGAAGCTGTATAAGATCCACTCCCCCGGCAAGGGCAGAACCTACACGGGAAAGGAACTCCTTTTCGGTATAGGGGGTGCTGTCGGTTATAAAATAGATCCTTGTGTTCAGGTCTTTCATTGTATTTGCTCCTTTTTGGTGTTTGCCTGTCAGGCATCACTTATGCTTATTTTTGAAAGCTCGTTTATCTGTTTATCGGTAAGTGTTGAAAGTGCATCCAGCAGGTTCACCATAAAGCTGCCGGAGCCTTTGCCGGTCTGTGCAAGCTCGCCGCAGATACCAAACACAGAGCTTGCGGCGGTGGCTGCATCAAGGGGGGCTGCCGCTGAAAGGAAGGCGGCGCACAATGCGCCTTGCATACAGCCTGTTCCCGTTACAGTGGAAAGCTGTATGCAGCCGTTATCCACAAGCGCAAGGCGTTTTCCGTCGGTAACGATGTCGGTCTTTCCGCTTGCAAGCACAACTGTGCCGTATCTTACAGCAAGCTGCAGGGCTGTATTTGCCGCATCTTTTTCACTCAGGCTTTTATCCGCATCCACCCCGGAGGAGGAATAGAGCGGGTCAAAAAGGGCGGTTATCTCGGAATAGTTCCCTTTTATAACACTTGGCAAGGAAGTATCGATAAGGTGCAGGGCATAATCTCTGCGGGTAGTCAAGCAGGCGCTTCCGCACACGTCAAGCACAAAGGGGATACCCTTTTGTTTTGCAGTTTGTGCGCTGATAAGCATAGACTGCTTGCGTACATCGGTGATATTTCCCATATTGAGCATTACTGCCCCGGCACAGGCGGTCATCACAGCCGCTTCCTCGGGATGCTCTGCCATCATAGGGCGTGCACCTGTGGAAAGTATCACATTGGCGCACTGGTTTATCGAGATGGGGTTGGTTATACAATGTATCAGGGGGGATCTCTCCCTGAGGGTTTTTCTTATTTCAGTTATCATCTGTGACCTTTGTGCCTCCCAGCTTTTTTATAACAAAGTAGACAAGGGCTATACACCCGAAGGCTATCAGAGAACCGTAGGCGGCATAGCGGGTGGTGCTTTCGCTGAGCTTGAACATTGAGCTTACCACTTCAACCACCACGAAGGCTATGGCTCCGAAGGCGGCGATGGTCAGGGAATTTGAAAGCACGCTGCCGTTATCGGCAAAGGCTGCCGAACCCAGGGCTTTTTGCATTTTGACCAGACTTCCGTTGGCGGCAAGCTTACGCAGGAAGAAATACGCTATGCTTCCGCCGATGAGGGTACCCGCAACAAAGGAGGGAATGTAAAAGGTCCAGCCAAGCCCTTCTCTGCCCATGATAAAGCGCATTACAGGATAGGAAACAATGGCGCCCACGATACCTGTGCCGATGACCTCGCCAAGGACGGCACAGATGATCTTGCCTTTTGAGAGCCTGTAAAATACTCCGGAGAGGAATGCTCCGAACACTGCGCCGGTAAGGGCAAGTGGGGGTATACCCATAAAAGCCATACGTATTATTCCGATAAGTGTGGCGCACAAAAGCGAATACCACGGTCCTAAAAGCACCGAGCATACTATATTTATCAGATGCGCCATTGGGCACATGCCCTCTACTCTGAGTATAGGTGAGATAACAACGCCTAATGCTATTAGCATAGAGAGCACGACCATTTTCATAAGGTTCTTTGATCTTTTCACTTGAATATCCTCTTTTCGCATAATTTTTCGGTCGCAGATCTATTTCTGCCTCTCACCCTGAAACACAGGTTCCCATCGCAAAAATACAAGACACAAGGAGCTCCCCTTCTATCCGCCCGAACTTCGGGATAAGCGTTGTCACTTCCTTTCAGACAAAATAAAAACAGGGCCCGCATTAAGGCAAGCCCTGCACATGGACGAAATAACATCATGTTCCTACGTTGGCATTACCCAAATCAGGTCTACGGTCAAAGGTAACACCTTTTTCTCAGCCTGTACGCACAAGCTCCCGTTAAGATATAAGATAAGAGTTAAACTCTCATCATCTAATATTATACACCCGTAAATCGCAAATTGCAAGAACATTTAGTGAATTTTTATACTTATACAAAAGCACAAAGAGAATATCCTCGACCGCTGCGTAAGGATAAGGGGGGATAAAACAGAAATTAAACTATTATCAAATGCTTTTTTCTTGCTTATTGCCTCTGATCCTCTATCTTTCAGCGGGCACGCTGTGTGCCGTGGCGGTTTATTGACATACTCTGTGGAAATATGGTATAATTTCAACAGCATAACAGATTATTTATTGATCTTACTTTACAGGGGTGAACATATGAAAAAGATAACTAACAAGAAAGGATTATATGCGGCTGTTATCGGCAGTTTGCTTATAGCCGCAATACTTATTTTAGGTACCCTATGGACAGGTCAAAAGGCAAAGCACGACACCGAAAGAGCTGTCGGCTCTGTGAGCAGGCTTTATCTTGACGAGCTTGCGGGCAGGCGTGAGCAGGTGGTGGCTTCGGCTTTGAAACGCAACATTAAAAATATTCAGACGGCGGTGGGGCTTCTTACACAAGAGGACCTTAAAGATCCCCAGCATTTGCAGGCCTACCAAAGGCGCATGAAGCAGCTTTACACCCTTGAAAAGTTTGCTTTTGTGGACACCAACGGTCTTATATACACCTCAGTGGGAACTCAGAACGACATCGGGCAATACAGCTTTAATTACAACAGCATCTCAAAGCCCGAGATCTCGGTCAAGGACAGCGGCAGCGCAAACAAGAGCGTTATAATTGCTATCCCTGTGGACAGGCTTGCGTTTAACGGGCAGACCCTTTCCGTTTGCTTTATGGAGATAAACATGAACACCATGCTTGAGGGTGTATCTTTACAGTCGGACAACAACAACACCACATTTTGCAACATATACACCTCACATGGTACGGCGCTTACAGACATGGTACTTGGGGGACTTGCAAGCGAGGACAATCTTCTCAAAGCTTTACAGCACGCAGAATTCGAGGACAGCTCCGATTCGGCACAAAGCATCAGAGAGGATTTTACAAAGGGCCAGGCAGGTATCGTTTCATTTACCTACAACGGTACGAAGGAGACCCTTTCATACACTCCCATAAAGGGTACGGACTGGATGCTCACATACCTTGTGAGGGAAAGCGTTATAAGCGACAACATCGGCTCGGTATCCCGTGGGATAATCATAAGAAGCCTTGTGCAGACTGCGCTTACAGCTATTGTGCTGCTTGCCATGTTTACTTTTGTCTTTTGGCAGAACAGGAAAAATACAAAGCTGGAGCTGGAAAAAGAGGCTGCACAGGTCGAGAACCGTGTAAAACAGGAGGAGCTTGAGGAAAGATTACAGCTGCAAAACGAACTGCTTGAACAGGAAAAGCAGCGCACACGGCAGGATCACATGATAACGGCGCTGGCTTCGGATTACAAGACTGTTTACTACGTTAACCTTGACAACGACAAATGTACTTGTTACCGCTCGTCGGTAGATACCGTGGAGGGTCCGCAGGTCGGGGATCATTTCAGCTTTCGTGAGGCATTTACCCGCTATGCAAACGAAAGGGTGGCACAAAGCTACCGGGAAGGATTTCTGCAGTTCATCGAGCCGGACAACATACGCAAGAGGCTTGAAAATAAACTTATCCTCACATACCGTTATCTTGCGGTGTACCAGGGCAGAGAGTCTTACGAGATGCTGAGAATGGCAGGTGTACGCCATGCACAGGACAGAGATGATCACATTGTTCACGCAATTGGCGTAGGGTTTACCGACATTGACAGCGAGATGAGAGATTCTATGGCGCAAAGTCTTGCGCTCAGCGACGCTCTGGCCGCTGTTAAGGAGGCAAGCAAGGCAAAGACTGCATTCCTTTCAAACATGAGCCACGAGATAAGAACGCCGATGAACGCAATCATCGGGCTTAACAGCATCGCTTTGCACGATCCGCAGATCTCCGACAAGACACGGGGGTTCCTTGAAAAAATAGGCGATTCGGCAAATCATCTTCTTGGGCTTATAAACGACATTCTGGATATGTCAAGGATAGAGTCGGGCAAGATGGTGCTTAAAAACGAGGACTTCTCATTTGACAGGCTTATGGAGCAGATCAACACCATTTTCAGCGCACAGTGCGAGGACAAGGGGCTTGAATACAGCTGTCACGTTGAGGGCTCGGTGGGGTCTCACTACATTGGCGACAGCATGAAGCTGCGCCAGGTGCTTATAAACATTCTGGGCAACGCTGTCAAGTTTACTCCCACGGGGGGAAAGGTAGAACTTTCGGCTCAAAGGACGGCACAATTCGGCAACAAATCCACTTTACGTTTCACCATTTCAGACACGGGTATCGGCATGAGCAAGGATTATCTGCCCAAGATATTTGAGACATTCAGCCAGGAGGACAGCTCAGCCACGAATAAATACGGCAGCTCGGGGCTTGGTCTGGCTATCACCAAAAACATTGTTGAGATGATGAACGGCAACATAGAGGTCCAAAGTGAAAAGGGCAAGGGCACCACATTTTTCGTTACGATAACTCTTATGGATTCCGCACAGACCGGAGGCGACGGGAACAACGACATCGACGTACAGATCCACAAAATGAGCATACTTGTCATAGACGATGACCCTATTGCCTGTCAGCACGCAAAGCTTGTGCTTGAAAAGGAGGGCATAAGCTGTGAGACGGTACTTTCGGGAAGAGAGGCTATTGAGCAGGTCAGGGTACGCCAGGCGAGGAACAAGCCTTACGAGCTTATACTTGTTGATCTTAAAATGCCTGAGATGGACGGTGTACAGACTACAAGGGAGATACGAAAGATCGTTGGTCACGACTCGGCAATAATAATCATCACTGCTTACAAATGGGACGATGTGCTTTACGAGGCTGTGACCGCAGGTGTGGACAGCTTTATTGCAAAGCCGGTATTTGCAGGCAATGTGATCGAGGAATACAAAAGCGCATACCAAAAGAAGAAAAAAGCACAGCCCAAGGACAAACCAAAGGCAGAGCTTAAAGGCAGGCACATACTTCTTGCAGAGGACGTTGAGATCAACGCACAGATCATGGAGATGGTGCTTTCCATGAAGGAGATGACTGTGGATCACGCACAAAACGGAAAGATCGCTTTGGAGAAATTTGCTCACAGCGATGTGGGCACTTACGATGCAATACTTATGGACATAAGGATGCCTGAAATGGACGGGCTTGAAGCTACGGCAAAGATAAGGGCTCTGGACAGGGCTGATGCAAAGACGATCCCCATAATAGCTTTGACTGCAAACGCATTTGACGAGGATGTACAAAGAAGCTTACAGGCGGGAATGAACGCACATCTGAGCAAGCCTATTGACAACGACGCTTTGTTTGATATGCTTCAAAGCGTGATAAAATAAGGGAACGGTACAAACAACAGCCGTGGACATCAAACTATCGGAGGGTCTCCGAAGGGTGAGTTCACGGCTGTATTATTGTATCTTTTTTCACAGGGAAGTTTTATACACTACACAAAAAGGTCCCCCGTTTCAGGTAATTATCTCACCTGAAGCGAGGGATCAATTTAGTAATTCAGCTTTTTAATGCCGCAGCTTGGGATCAACGCTGTATGACCTCCGGATGGATCTTGGCGTTGGTGTAGATAATATGATTCTTTTGCGTGCTGTTTGATATAACACCGCCGGAACTGTTTCTAAGCTGGACCTCAAGTACTACCCTATAGTTAGCATAATCGTGGAACTCGGGTCCGGTAAGGACTTCGTAGTAGGTGTCGATAGTGAACATCTTTTCATCCACTCTTGCTGAGGATTTCGGCTCTGAGTATACATATCTCTTGTTATCAGAAGACTGATTCGTAAGGGGTACACTCGAATCGCCGCCAAACAGCTTAACATTCTTCAGATACTTATCGATCTCCACCGGCTTGTATTCAACTTTCGTTATAACACCGTTTTCTTTAACATCTGTTTTCTTTTCCAGTGTTAATGTATACACCTCTGTTGAGGCATCATCGTAATTTGTTACTGCATTGGCATTATACTTTGCGGTGGCATTTATCAGCATTCCCTGGCTTCCGTCAGGCCATTTGCAGGTAAGATACCTGTCAAGTCCGTTATTTCCCAGACGAGAACGGTTGTAACTTGCATTACCAACCGAATCGTATTCGTCCCGTTCAGCGTTTGCCTCATAATTCAAGGTAGCTGAATTGGATTTTTCAACGTGATACCTTGTACCGTCCGTATAGGTCTTCTTACCGGAGTACATTATATCGTCTTGATCGTAAGAAATATTAGTGGAAACACCAACATTTACACCATAAGTTGTTCCTTCCTGATCCACAGGTCTTGACGGGAATTCCTCTATATAGTTGGGAAATTCTACGCTAATGTTTTGTTCGATCATCTATAAACGGATCCTGGTACTCTTTAAAAGATATCTGATCATACATCGTATACTCTTTTTCCTGGTCTCGGATATACTTTGCTATACCGTTCTTGTTTCCGCCAACTGTGCTGACATAATACCCTCTGCACCAAAAGTGCCTGTTTCCGTACTTGTATTTCAAGTTGGAGTATCTTTCAAATATTATCATCGTGCTTTTCCCTTTCAGGTATCCCATAATGTCACTTATCCTTTGATTTGGCGGTATCTCCACTAACATATGTATGCGGTCGGGCATTGCATTTGCCTCTATTATACTCACATGCTTTCTTTCGCACAACTCTCTCAGTATTGCGCCGATATCTCGTTTTAGTTTTCCATAGATAGCTTTTCGTCTGTACTTTGGTGCAAACACTATATGATATTGACATTTCCAGCTTGTATGTGATAAACTATATGTATCATTAGATTTATTATCCATCTGGTGATCCCTCCTTGATTTTTTGTAATACGGTTGGTAGCCTATTACATTGTATATCAAGGAGGCGTTTTTGTCTATTGTGCAGGACAGATCATGCTCTTACTAAAGTTTATACATTCCACCTGCATAGCAGGTGGTTTTTTTATTAGGATAAGAAGAGGCTGCTGCATTAAAGCAGCAGCCTCAAAAGAGACAAGCTATTAATATCAATGTACTACATCCGGGAATACCTTTGCATTTGTATAAACAACGTAATCAGTTGCTTTTGTTGGAATAAGATACTGATTCTCAACAGCATCATCTGTCTGATACATCTTCATTTCAAGGGTCATCCTATAATTAGAATAGCTACGACTCTGAGAATTGAACTTAGCATCTCCCGTAAATGCTTCAAATTCTATAGGTACATAGTAAACTCCATCTGATGCGTTACCGATCGTCTGGATCTGATCTTTACGTACCCTGATCTTATACGCATTATCCTCTCTTGTCACCTTGATTACTACCTTGTTTTCGGAATCGTACTTTACAGTTCCATCAGGATCGGTAGCCTGATTGAACAGCGGTGTTCCGTTAAGGCCCGTGATCTTTATATTCTCAACATAATCGCTGAGCTTAAGAGCAGTATCGTAATCACTCTTCTTCGAAATCTTCAACGTCATTTCGATATAATCGCCGCGTTCTTTAAGTTTGGATGTATCATATTTTGCTTGAGTATGGATCAGTGATTTCGTTTTGATCTTTTCATTTCCCTGATCATCTACATCCATTTCCTGCGCATTGATTCCAAGATCACTGAAAGGTCCTGCTATATTTCCGGATGACTCAACAACGTTGTACTCAAGAGTTGCTTTTGTCTGTGCGGTTACATAGTAACGCCTTGTTTGACTATCATCCTTTTTAGACGTTGAGCTGTATGGTGCACTTTCAGCAGATGAAGAAATGTTAGAATAACCGATCACCCTGGTACCTATGTTACCTGTCGATGTCTCTGGATTCTCGTTGAGTGGGAATTGTATCGACAGATCATCCGCAAGAGGATAGCTCAGCCTGAATGCGGTTGCCATTGTTACTGCAAATCCATTCGTTTCCAAGCTGATATCATCAATGAGATCCTCATTGTTTTTCAGCTCGATATAGTTTTCAGTAATCTCATAACCATCCCTGATGTCCTTACCTGTTCCCTGGGCAGAAGATCCTCCATACATTTGATATGAAGAAACACTTACATTAGGCTTAGCTTTAAGCTGAACACCAACTATTGACGAACCGGTTGCTGGTTTCATATCATATGTTGCAAGGAATACCTGATGGATCGAAGAACTATCCGCATTGCTGAGCATATTGCTTGCAACTCCACGCTTTACCTCAGTGCTTCCGTTGAGCGTGATCGTAGATGTCATTGTAACATCGAGGTAGTTATTATTGCTGTCCATATCTAAACGGCCTTCTTTTGAAGCTACGTTCATAGCAATACTTATTGAATACAGATTTCCTGTATACAAACCAACCGTCGCATTGTAGTCCTTATCGACCTGATTAGGTCTCCAACCCTTATCATTTTCATCAACCTTCGGAAGCTTACTTACAGTCGACAACTCATAGTGATAAATTGTTGTATCAGCCTCATTCTTCGGCGTGAATATAGTCAGGTAATAGCTCTCGGGATTCACTTTTGAAACACTAGCCGTATACCTATTTGAAGGAGCAACGTAGTTTGGACTTGTCGTATCCGTTTCAGCTTTTTCCTCATCTGTCATAGGTCTGTAATAATTGTTGCCATACTTAACCGTCGCATTTTCTTCAGTAGTGGTCGTCAACGTACCAGAATTACTCTGAGCAATGGTCATCGTCATCAGGTCCTGCAACGGCACAGGAGTAAAGCTTACGCCAGAATTTTGGAAACTATGAAGATCGATTTGACTGCCTGTAGGAGCTGTATTCAGATAATAGTACTTATCTTTGTTATTAGCATCTACAAGAACCATTTTGGTGCCGGATGGCCAAACATTTGTCTGCGTATGATGTTTAGTAACATCAATTACTTTGTTGATGTTATGGTACACATCTTCGCCATTATTAATGGCATTTCCCCATTCTGTTGCATCTCTTTTATAATCGTACTCAAATCTCATTGTAACAGGTGTTCCAAGGTTTTCAAATACCGTATTGCCCGACAGACCTTCATAAGCTGATGGATAATATTCCGTGTTTGAAAGAAGTGCTGAATCGAACTTGAACTCCAACAATTTCTTTACATATACCGGAACGTACAGATGGTATGCCACTTTTTCAGTATCTGATGGATCAAAGAACTGAACATCTATCAGTGAGAACTGAGCAGAGGTAAGGTTACCGTTGTCAACATCACTTGGTGTCATACGGAATCTCTTTTCGTTTCCATAATCGAATTTCTTTAGGCAAGCTGTGTTTGGTGCTGATGTGTCAACATCAAACTTCGATGTTCGAACGTTATATGTACATCTAAACAACGACACTTTATATACTCCGCTTACATCCAGAGCAAAATTGTAACTCTTGGTATTAGTCAGAACACCGATATAATTATTGATCATATCTGTGACCGTTTTAGAATCATTATCATCCACAACAAGTAGTGGGAAGTTCATATTGCTCGATTCCACAAGCGTAAACTCTGAACTTGATGTTGAGAATTTGCTTTGAATAAGGCTGAGCTGATCAGATAATATATTTTTAGCCGGAATGTTCTTATATGCACCCAAAACAGGGCTCTCGCTATAATAGCTGTCATCAACGATTTCCCTAAATACAGATCCTTGATAGGTCAGTTTGCCTATTGCATCTCCTGTAAGGAACTGACCGGTTGCTATATTTCTCTTCGGGCTTGTGGTTACATATGGGAAATTGTTATCCTGAGCAGAAGCTGACTCAATTGAATATGTATTCACAGCTACGTTAGCCGTGCTGTTCACATCTGAAGCCACAATGCTCTTGTCACTACTCTGGCTCTTTCCTTCATAATCTGCAAAGATAACATAGCCACCGGAACCGTATCTAGCTACAGTCGTATCGGTATCATCTTTATAATTGCCCACCATACGATTAGCTCCGCAATCATAGCTTGAACTCAAGTTATTACGAGAGAACCCTGCAATTTTGATTGTTTTTGAATTGTTTGTACCAACGATATGTCCTCTTACATTTCCTTTTGTCGTATTTCCAGTGATATAGCTTACATCGCTGGAAAATGGCGTAAACTTAAGATCATCAGTGCGTATATTATAGCCGTTCAAAGAATTGTTCAAATAGCCAACCAGACCTCCAACTGCCGTATTTGACGTGAGTGCTAAAGCATTTACCTCGGTATTGTTGATTGTGATTGGTTGTGCATTATAACCAACAATACCACCTGCACGTCTGAGGTTGGTAATATTATAGCCCTTAACAAGGCAGTTGTTTACAACAAACTTTTTGCTATTTGGCAAATAACCAATAATTCCACCTGCTCCTCTATAATCATTAGCAAGCTTGTGACCATAAATTGTATGATCTTGAGTGTTCTTTACTATAGTATCAGATACTCCTATTGCACTATTATCAGATTCACAGGATCCTATCACTCCTCCGACTCTGTGGCCATACAGATCAACATTGATAATCTGACAATTCGTTATCTGTGTATTATAATCAATTGTCCCTGCATTATACATGGTCGAAGAATCTGTTGCAACCTGACCGATCAATCCGCCGACTCGAACGGTTTCATAATACTTCTTATTGCTATCCGTGGCGGAAGTCGGATACGTTCCCGGCTCATTATAACCTATATAAGCCGAATAGCTACTTGTAGGGGATTCTGCACCTATGGTTATATCATGCAGATACACAGCGCCGTTATTGGTGTTGGTCTCTGCATAACCGATAATACCGCCCGTGGCATTCGTTGTCAAATCAGCCGTAGTTGCAAAATTCAGATAGGTTTTGATGTTAGGCTCGGCTATGGTAACATTGCTGATATCAAGAGCTGTCTGAGTTGAACAACCAATAAGACCTCCGGTGTAAATACCCGAGGAAACTTCAAGGTCAGATGTGGTGATATTCGTGATAGTAGTCTTGGAATCGGCATTGTTTTCCGACTGGTTATATCCCATCAGTCCGCCGGTGTTTCTGACACCGTTTACTTTCAGATTCGAAAGATTGATGTCAGATATAGCAACTTTAAATATGTCAGAATTGTTTGCACGATAAACAACATTACCGACCAAACCACCAACAGCAACGAAATAGTTGTTGTTTAAATCGTTGTTCATAGGATAATTGTTTCCTGAAGATGCATCAATAACCACAGACTTTACCGAGCCTGTAAGAGTAAGATTACTGATTTTATAATCATTGTCAGTAACATCAATATTGTCATATCTGCCGTTTACAGCAGTCCCGACCGCACAGGTTTTATTCTGCATCATAGCATCAATAAATCCAAATCCCGGACAAGCATTGTTAACAGCATAGGCATCATAACTATTATTGATTTTATAATAATTATAAAGGCTCATATTCAGATTAACAGTATTACCGTTTCCTTCTATACCGAACAGATGAACTATCATATCCTGATAAGTCTCTGTCCATCCGGTTCCGCCGCCGCCTATAAAATTGTTATAACCCAAGCAACCGAGACCACGGAAGCCATCTGGCATAAAGTATATGCTGTTGTCGGCAGAAAATTTAAGATTCAGATAAGAATACTGATGAGTCAGACAAAACGCTATATACCCCAATTCTTTACCATTTATATTGGTATAATAGTCAGAATCATATGCATTGGCTGTATGACCTGTTGTATCACTATTAATCTTAGGAGTGTATTTTCCGATTAAATACGGAATAGTCTCCAAACCATGCTGCCATGAGTGCTCTGTTGTTCCTCCGCTACGATTAAACTGAGCATTATCGGTTTTGGCGTTGCTGTAATCACTATACCAAGCTTCGCTTCCTGTCGGTTCGGGAACACTGCTTCCTCCGCAATTGCCCACATAAGTATACTGTCCGACATGCGTAGATCGATATGAATAATACGGAGCTATTCCCCAAGAACCAGTATTCAAGAATCCACCTATCGGCTTATTATATGTTGACGGATAGTAATTTGAATCATTATGATTCGTTTTTCTGTTTGATCTCTCTAGATAGTTTGATCCTCCAAGTCCGGCTTGTGTTACAAGTGACATAACATACAATGACTGGGCATTTGGAATACTGATGTCAATTTTGAGGTAATGTCTGAAATCCTTTTGATCATTTTGTGTTGATGTCCAATCGGATGTTCTTTCCGGAATGTCATTCAGCACGAACATATCCAGCTTATCTGTGATATCCGCAATAGAATAATTCTTTGTGCCATTTTGCATTGTTACAGGCTGGCTATACTTTTCATATTGAGTATCCACCGCAGAAACGCCCTCACGGGTACCGTTTTCAAACGGACGGTAAGCATCGCCTTCCGTGAATACAGCTGCATTGATAACTCTGCCGACGATCGGATTAACATAAAGCCACTTCATATTCGGTGTCTTATTGACTGCATCTGTATAAAGCAGATCGGTATTGCCGCTGTTATCTTTAACTGTAGTCGCACCGAGACCCGAGATACTGTTCCAAAGCGATTCGCTTTTACGGTATCCTTCCATACCTCTGAATATGAGCGAACCCTTAACAACTACGCCAACGTAACCACCTACTGGAATGGACTGAGCAGCGTTGTTTTTAAGCTTTATCTTGCTGTTTCCGAAGGATACAGTAACATCATCAATGATGTTATCTCCACCCAATATTTTACCTATAACAGCGCCATAGGCTTTGCCAGAAGAAGTACCATATTTAAAAGCCGTAGGTGAGCTTTGATCAATAGTAATCTCAGAATTACTTACAACTATATTAAGCCCTTTAACAACACATCCGTTACTTTGGTAAATAAGCGGACTATCCCCAGTAAGTGTTATAGTTTCACCATTACCGACAATAACACCACGGAAAATAGCTTCTTCAGTATCTGTTTGGCCTAAACCTTTATAGTCGGATGGTAAGGTGATCTGCGCATTCTTTTCAATTTTATAATACGCACCTGCAAGATAATTCTGAACTTCTTTCGTGGTATATCCACTCGTACCTCTACAGTAATAATTGCTGCTTCCGTTATAAGTATATACAGCATCACCGTAGTTATCCCATTTCTTCTGTTTTAACTGCGTTCCATTCCAAGTAGTGTTTCCGCTGTTCAGGTTAGGCAAAGTTACTGTTACACTTGTACTATGAGTTCCGTTTAAAATGTTTGATATATTCTGAAGATCCTCACTCTTAGTAATAATATACGGATCATTGTATGTTCCGCAGCCTGTCATTTTTGTTTCAGCCCAGTTAACTTTTATCTGGTATTTTTTGTCTGTTGCAGTATCGATGTCAGATGCTGTACACTTATCATAGACATAGGGAAGAAAGCCCGCAAAGCTTATAGCTGGGGACGGTGCACCTGTGCCGGAAGCTCCGGGAGTATTGTAATTTGTATATATTCCTCCATTAGTGTCCTTATACCAGTACTCCTTGCCGAGGTGCTGAGAATTGGCATCATCAATTTCGCTACCATAGGTAACACCCTTTGCACCGGTTCTGGTATATGTATCTCCGCTAGTCTTCCAGTCATCGCCAATGTTGAAATCATACGTTGCTGAACCTGAAGAGTACCTAAATGTATTAAGCAGTGTTGCCCTGTAAAACAGCGAACTCTTGGTATTATAAACACTGTCAAGACTATATGCACCGCTCGTTTTTCTACCATCGATTTGAATATCTGCAAAAGTAAGATTGATATTGGTTGCTCCCGAAGAACCAACATCACCAATCAAGCTGCTTGCAGCCTTAGTATTCGCCTCATAAGAGGATGAAGTTTTTGCCTTAACGTTCTTTACAACAACTGTTGAAAACTCTCCAATTTTATTAATAAGCAAAGGAGCATAGCTATTGCTGTTATGGTCATGAACATAGATTCCGTCAAGAAAGATATTACCGCTTGTTGAGAGCGTAGCGATGCTTGAAGTTGAACTACCTTTAATTGTACCACAAATCAATGCACCTGATACTTTGCTGTCACTTGATTCTGTTTTTTTGCCGAATCTACCTACATTTCCCTGTAGAGTAATGTCTGATGAGCCAACGGTTACTCCTCCTGAAACATTATAAAACAAGCCACAATGCATAAGGTGGTGCTGTGTCGCTTTATCAGCTGTACTGTCATAAAGAGAAGTGCGAGTATATGGATATGTTCCGCCCTTTGCAGCTTCACTCTTTTCAAATTCATCGTTATAGAATTTGAATTCGCCATTAACTGTAACAGTTCCGCTGATGTTGATTGGGTACCAACTGTAATTCTCCATGTCATAAATACCATAAGGGATAGTTGAAACATTATTGGTGGTATCAGTTACCCATGAAGTTGTAAAATAATCGCTCAGGCTCTTATGAGCATAAAGATTCAAAGCCCATCTCATAAGCAGGTCTTTATCACCTGAGGCTTCTCTTATTGTGTCAAGATCATAATAGTATCTTGTCTTGTTGTTAGGAACAGCACCTCTGCTTGTTTGAGCCTGATAGGTCTTGCTTGAGGTTGTTCCATCGGTGGTTAATCCTGTATGAATGGAAACAATACCTTGACCATTTTCAAGCACCTTTCCATCCGTAGCACTATAAGCAACCAATTCGTCGAAAATACAACTTCCGAGACCAGTCAGTGTTGCTGATGATATCAAATAACTTTTTTTACTGTTAGTGGTATCATCTGCACGAACATCAAGAAAAATTGCTGAATTATCTGCCATGCCCTTGTTGATTATCATTCCGAATGACTTAGCATTTGTTGATGAAACAGCAATACTATTGATCTTTATTCCATCATAATATTCAGTAACAGTAGTGGTTAAAGGTTCTCCAGTTTCTTCGTCCTTCTTTTGCTCTCCTGTCTCTTCATCAATATCAGGAACTTCGACATCAGCACTTGAAGTTTCAATAATCCAGTGTCCGGTTCCCTGATAAACCAGACCAGCAAGATCACCCTTACTGCTTGCTGTTTCAGTAAGCGTTACTGAACTGCCGCTGACTTGGACATTGTGAAATGTCGGATTAACATTCAGCCATGAATAGCCAAGAACACCGCCAACTGAGCTGTTTTTACCACTCTCGGTTGAACCCGCACCAGCTACACTTATAGAAAGACCGTTTACATGAATATTTGTAAGAGCGATCTCACGATCATTTTTGCCGCTTGTATATTCTGAAATATGAGCAACAAGACCACCTAGCTTATTAATCTCATGATTACCAGATCTGGATATTGTTCCGCTTATGGTAATGGTATCAAAATTCCAATCGGAACTTTGAGATGTTTTTGAGATCCAACCAATAATTCCACCAAAACAGCTTCCATCTTTGCTATTGCTACTATTGATATTACACTTCACATTGCAGTTGTTTACTTCTAAAGTCTCAATACCGCTTGCTGCTTTGCCAAGCAAACCGCCAACATATGCTTCTGTATCACCATCAACAGTAAATGTTGTTTCGTGAGCATTTTCGCTGACAGTGTCAACCATATTGACACTGTCAATCTTGAACGTACCGGTTGCCTGACCTGCAAGAGCGCCAACATACATAACAGTCTTTGCATTTACGTCAATATTGCCTTTAAAAGTAACATTTTGAGCAGTATACTCATTAGAACTGTCGGTAATACCAAATAAACCATTATACCTATGGCGGTATATCTTTCCGCTTCCCTCAACCGAATGGTCACTGATAGCGGTATTACCGTGATAGCCGTATGGTTCACCGATAGCAAGCGTCACCTTATGACCCGCACCATCAAACGTTCCATAATATACGCATTTTTCGGCCTCTGTGCTGTCAGTTTTAGCATTGTCTCTTGTAAAGCTGCTGATACCCAAGCCCGAAAGAACAAGATCAGCACCAAGCTTAATATTTGAACTTGATGGATCTTCACCGCTTGCAAACTGTAAAACGCCGTCAGACTGGCTATCATAGAGTTGCATATTTAAAGCAACTTTTGCAAAATCCGATGATGATGATACAGGTATATATGAATCGCTGGTTTCATCGTCATACTGTGTTTCGGGTAAGCCTGAAACAGAAGCATAGTGCTCGTTTTCGTATACAGTGACAACTTCTGTATCAGAACCAAATCCATATTGTGTTTCTCCATCGTTAGACGTATCCTTGGCATTGAACCTTACAACTTCACCCCAAGAGCCTATGTCATCGACCTGGATAGAAGTGTTAGGTCTTTTGAGTTTCCAAATATCGCTTCCAGAGCCTGAGTAAGCAAAGATCAGCGCATTATTTCGATAACCAACTATCTGCCCGGCCTCATAGGAAGCTGCGTTGGCAACAGCATTTGTAATATCCGTATATCCAGTCAGTCTGAGTACACCTGACTCAAGGCTGCCGACAATAGCGCCACCTTGGAACTTGTGTTCACCGGACACACCTATAGTTACATTATTCGCATCAATAAAAGCGTTATCTGCTTTTGCAGCAAGTCCGCCAAAGGTCATTGCGTCTGCTCCACTCGCACTAGCCGTAAAGCCATCGAACTTTACATAGCACGAACCTCCGTCAAGTTCGTCACTTGACGATACGGCAGCAATAGCTCCTCCGTAATAGCTCGCCGTTGTTTTAGAAGATACAGCCGTCACGCCACCTATTGTTAATGAATTCGACAAATCCTCGTTATTATATCTACCAATGAGTCCGCCATAACCATCAACTGAACCCGAATTGTGAGCAGATGTGATAGTATTAGTACCAGTGAAAGAATAATTATGTGTACAATCGAGCACACCAAAAACACCGCCGTCAAATCCTTCTCCGTTTACCTGGCAGTTTATACTGAATTTGCTTGTATCAAACTTACTGTTTAATTCATTGATATCTGCGTCGTCACCGTCTATAGCTCCGGGAGCATAGTATCCATAGACTCCACCTGCACCACCTGTACCTTCAATGTGCTGAGTTACAGGGTATGATGTTGTTCCACTCGGCAAAGTCATTTTAACTGTACCGCCGTCGTTATAACCTACTACACCACCGGCATAGGACTCCGTGGCAGACGTCTTTATATCCTCGCTACTCGCCTGAACATTTGATCCCGTGTAATCAAGCACCGAACCTGGCCTCATTTGTCCGACAAGTCCACCTACATGACCGGAAGCTGACTTATTATCAACAACAATATCGGATACTCCTCTGTTACTAGTCAGCTTTGCTGTAAGCTTAGAATCTGACTCCATTGTTCCGCAGAGCAATCCAAGATCTCTGTTGTAGCCATATACATTTCGTGCAGTTGTATCCTCAGCGGTTTTGTCCATAGTAACATCGATGATCAGCTCGGATCCTTCCTGCATTGTTCCGATAAAGCCGCCGAAATCACCAAGATATGGATTGTCACCCGCCGAAGGCTGTGTAATGCCAACCGTCCATGTTGCAGAAGGATTTTCATCATCGTGAACAACATATGTAGCTAACAGTGGGGTTTTATCAATGTGGTTTTCTTCTTTTGAATCTATCTCGTTTTGAGTATACTCTCTTGATATTTCAAATGCATTGCCATTATTGCTAAGAGTTACGCTGTCTTTTACATAATTGAACAGCGGAGCATCGAGATTTAGAACGATACTGTTATTTGAGTCAATACTTATCGAACCAGAAAATGGTTTTCCCTCAGTACCCAGTCCTTTGAAGCCCTCGATAAACACCTTCGAAGACGTTCCGCTTTTCGCTGTAATCACAAGATCATCATACTGGTGATACTTATGATACCGTACTGCATTTTTAGAATATGCGACCAACTGGTTTGGAGCGATCTTAACTGTATTTGTAGCTCCTTCATGCACAAACACAGGATCGTCTTCATCAGTATGTTCCTCATCAGCTCCGACTGAGATCGAAGTAAAGTCTAGATTGCTCAGCTCATCATATATTATATTTAATGGCAAAGTGCCGAATACCAGCACTAAAGCAGTCAAACCGCTTACAATGCGTTTTGACACTTTGCTTGTTAAAAATCGTTTCAAGTTCTTATTCATATGCATCAAACTCCCTGATTGCAGGTATACATAATTCCATTTTTATCAAGTAAGAATAGTTCACGTAATATTTACTCTTATCCACGCATTTTCCTGAACATCATCTGCCTTGTTGTTTGCAAAGAATCTCCAATCTGAAGGTTCCTCTGCACCGGTCTTATACATCTGGATGGTATATCTGTTTCTGTTTTCCTGAGCGTTATTACCCGTATCAGCATGTATAGTCATAACCATCCAACCACTTGCATCCTGTGTTGGTCCATCAATTTCACCGCTTGCAAAAGTGTAGACACGATCAGCAGGCGAGGTGAAGAATCTGTTAAGCTCTATCTTAGTTGGATCCCACTTTACAGTTATAGTTGCAGAACCAGAACCAGTCAGAACAAGATTGTAAGCATCATATGCGCTAGGGGCAGGAGTAGTCTGGCCATCCTCCGGCTGTTCACTTATGCTTGCCTTCCAACCGTTGACTTGTGTACTCGACGAAGTTCTGAGTCCAATAACTCCGGATATCGGGACAAGATCCATGTACGATCCACCAGAATCTCTTTGAGTAGGTGTTGCTTTTATGCTGACACAGATATTCTCGTTTGCTTCAAAATCCCAGTTGGAAGAAAAGCTTATGGTGTACTTGTTTTGTGTTGATTCTTTTGCAAGGATCTGCTGTGTGGTGTCTTTAAAACTGTTGCTGAGATTAGTATCGTTCAGTTCTATTTGTCTGTTCAGCGGATCCACGATACGTATTTTGCATGTACCGACTGCAGACGCATCTATCGGATTTCCGCCTTGATCGGTAAGAACAAATTCAAGCTTATAATTGATATTTTCCTGATAACGTCTGCCTATGTCAGATGTGTTATAGTTCCAGATGTACAGGTAATTGCTGCTATACCTTTCATCTGACTTGGGCTGTACATAAATCGGGTGAAATATACCATCGCCGTCAACTGTAAGATAGTTGGATGAAAACATCATTCCCGGTGCCTTTTTAGAAACCACTACCCTGTGCATATTGCTTGTTGCCGATTTATACTCTGCAAATGCAATAATAGAGGTCATGGCAACTGCCATTATCGCCGAAAGCATAAGGAGCCACTGCTTCTTTATGATCGTCCATATCTTCTTTTTCATAAACAACTGCTCCTTTCCTTCGGATTTTTTCAGTCCCTGTATTTCCTATTTTCTCTCTACAGCAAGATATACCAAATCTGTTTCTTTATTATTCTTGGAATTCTCATTCCACTCAACCTCGAGAATATAGTAGTCACAGAACTGTTTGGTATTAGGATCTATACTTGTATCAATGTTCACCTGACAATAGACAGGAACAGAATCCTCGTGAACATTAGTATTGCTTCCATATGTTTTTATATAATATGGGTCAGTAGGATTCGTTATCGCCTGTGTTGCGGTGCCGTTTTTATAGGTCAATGTCAGCTTTTTGCCCGCGACTGAATAGTAAGCATAATTCCCGGCTGCTATCTCATCATTGAAGATAAGCTTGTTTTCCGGCTGGTTCTCATTCGGTCCCACATTCTCTTCATCTGCAGCATTCGGATGGATCAGATGCTCTGCATCAGCATTTGCAGAAGATGCTATCTCATTAGCCTTATAAATGTTGTATGTGAACTTGTTATTGGTCGTATACGCCAACTGAAGCGTATAATGCTCCGTACTCTCTCCGGAAACGCTGAAAGCATATCTCTTTTTGTAGATTCTCTGACCGTTGACTTCCTCATCAACGTCTATTTCTGCCAGCTCAAAAAACTTTCTGTCTTCTCTGTGCGCTGCATTGATATAAAGAGAATTCGGATACTTGACCTTGAACATTTCCGCTGCTTTCCTCTGAGAATAGAACCATGCATACGACGGAATAGTTATAAGGAGTGCAACAGCCAGCGTCACAGAAACAACTATTTGCATTTTTTGTTTTCTTGGCAATTTATCAAATCTGTCAAAAACCTTGCTCAACTGTTCCGCCTCCTTTCATAATTTACTGGCCTTTTGATACAGCGATCTCGACGATAAAATAATCAACACTTGTTCCGATAGTAAAATCGGCTGAATTGTATCCCTCACTCAAAAGAGTGAAGTTTTCGGAATCAGCAGCATCTTCGATCCTCTGATCGATCTTGTCGCTGTATGCCTGTTCAAGCTGTTCCTCTGTTTTGCCCTCTTTTTCTTCATCAGTAAGCTGAGCCACTTTATCCAGATGCTTGAACACCTTTTCCTTATTATCCTTAAGATAATTGATCACTTTTCTTTTATCTGAACCCTCTGCAGCTGCAGAATCCTTAACAACAGGGATTCCGTTTCGCAGCTGGCTGTCATTGTTCTTCAATGCGATCTGTCCTAAAGTGTTAGTCCATGTCCAATAGATAATTATCTTCTCCGGTACATCCTTTTGTGCATTGAATGAGTGTTCAAGGACGCCGCTTGAAATTGGCTTTTCGTAGCTGTAAGCAGAACTTGAAGATTGCTCCTCGAAGAAAAGAATATGACCGTTAAGGAACTCTTGAGCGCTGACACACTCACTTATCTGAGCGGGAGTCATGCCGGAATTTTCCGGTGTAAGATTACTCATCTTTATGATCTCTTTGGTTGTAGTTTCGCCCTGTTTCTTTTCTATCGCACTGTAAGCTACGATACTAAGATCAAGATTTACAGTGAGCGGTCCTGTTTCCTTAGGAACGATATATAGCTCTATCTTACCGCTGCTGTTCGGTCCTATCTCATCTTCTTTTTTAAGCTGCTGCTCAGTCGGGTCATATCTCAGCCTTATCTGCTGCTTATTGCTGGATGTAATATGGTCAATGCCTGATATATTTGTTTCCTCGCCGTCGGTGTAATCACTCTCTGCGCTTGAAAACTCTGTTTCGTATCTTACTTTTGAGCCTTTGGTTGCGATCTCAAACGGGGAATCCTTCGCCTCTATCGCCATGGTGTCGGCGGTCACGGCTTTATTCATAGCAAACCATGCTATCGAGGCAAATATCATTACGAGTGCAATAAGTATCATCAGCAGCACAAGCTTTATTACCCGCTTTTTCTGCTTGCGGCGTTCTTCTTCATTTTCTGCTTTTGCATTCGCCACAGCTTTTTCCGCCATCTTCTCCGCTGCTTCCCACATTTTATTGTTTTCGCTGACCGTTCTTTCGCTCATTACGCTCACCTCTCTTTCGGCTCGTTTTTAAAGACTTTTTCGTCAAGAGGGTACACTCCCCCCTTGTGGTCATAATTACTCTCTTATATTATACAATAAAAGTCTTTATTTGGCAATACACATATTTGACAAAAATGCACAAAGCGTATTGTGTAATATACTGGATTTTTCACATTTTTAACAATAGTACAATATATACAGACTATTCTCCGCTTATACCATACTATTTTTGTATGATAAAAATGTGACGGAGAGATAAAAAGGGAGCGAAACAGCATTTTTCCCAGATGCAGGGACAAAAAGACCGGTCATGTACGATACATACACGACCGGGGATATTATACATATTTTCGTCCGCAGATCAGCTATCCTTTTGTTCTTGGGCTTTTTGCTGATAATAGGCTCTTTTTTCCACATACATTTTAGTATCAGCCGCATGGTACAGGTGGTCGATAGACATTTCACCGTTTCTCATGGCATAGCCGATAGCACAGGAATACTTACAGGTGCTCATATTTGCTCTTATACGTTCCACCAGATCTTTCACATCGACCTCTGAATTATCCACACACAGCACGGCAAATTCATCTCCGCCGATACGATAGACTCTCTGTCCGTACCGAGCTGCATTATTGAAACATTTAGCAAGGGTCTTCAAGCCGTCGTCGCCTGCGGCATGGCCTTCAAAGTCGTTAAGATCTTTCAGTCCGTTCATATCCATTGCGACTATAGCGGTAATAGTATCGTCGAGTTTTTCCATATCCGAATAATAGCTTTTGCGGTTAAGGAGTCTTGTAAGGGGATCTCGCTTTGTGAACTGCAGCAGCAGGAAGATATAATAAAGCAAGACATCGATGGCTATGGTATTTGTGAACCAGTTATCCGCCTGGTCGGTCATACACAAAGGCATTACCAGGCACAAAGCGGCGGTAAAGGACATAAAAAGGATAAGGACAAAGTCCTCAGACTCTTTTTCTCTGCGTTTGATAAGGCAGACAAAAATATACGCCAGATACAGGGCATTGACCACATAGGTAATATATCCCAGGGGGCCTCGCTGGAAGTGGTTATCCTCATTGATATAGAATACCCAATTATTATAAAGGGACAAAAAGCACAATGCGGCGTTAACAGCTGCAGGCAGAAAGACCCAGAATTTTCTTTGTGGGAAAAGGATCATTATCACGCAGACAAAAACGACGGTGATAAGAGAATAGTTCACCGCAGAAAGCACCGAACGCAGGGGGGAATACACCGGCTGATTTCCAAGGTAGCTTTCGATATGGTAGGTTATGGAATACAAAAAGAGCAGCGCCTCGGTCAGGGCAATATTATGGATCATACGCCTATCAAGGTGTACATCGGATTTTATAACGATCGAAAGACCGCCAAGCAAAACGAGAAAACCGAAATGGTGGGAAAGATATTCATTCAGATCCACATAATCAGCTCCTTTGCTCAAAAACATTCTTACTCACATCACATTATAGCACACATCTCACGCTATTGCAACAAAAAATTCACAAATAAGAATAAAAAGTCCGCAAGCGCTTAACTTACGGACTTTTGATGGCTCCCCCAGTTGGACTCGAACCAACGACCCTGCGGTTAACAGCCGCATGCTCTACCAGTGTACAGAAACTCACCTAATGCTTATTATTTGGCACTACAAACATTTGATCGCTCACCTCATTTTCAAAAGCTACATCCTCTCTTTCATTTCAAGAGAAAAAACAATATTACTAATACGCTTGAGCAAATCATCATATGTCATTATATCGGCAATATTCTTATATTGCCGCTTTATTATTTCAAAGTCCCTTTTTTGCTGCTCATTAAAATCTTTACTGCGCCCAATAAGTAACATTCCCTTGGGTGATACAACTTGAGGATCCACTCCATCTGGCAGACCATCTCTCAGTTTCTCTATAACAGCTTTTTGACTTTTTTCAATTGAGTTTAAGCAATAAATATACTTTTCAATTTGTTGTACGGCTCCGGAAAGCTCTCTAACCGGGACATAGTTATTTCTGTATGAAGCTTGTTTTGTAAGCAATTGTACATCAGGCTTTTTTATTTCCAGGATATCAATAAATCCATTGGTATCAACAAGAATAAAATCAGGCTGTTTATCTTTCTTATCAATGCCTTTAAAACAAACCTCACGAGCACTATATATGTATTGTGGATATAGTAATTGAAGAATGTTGTGTATTCTTTCCTGCCATAATTTTTCTATTACACCTTCTGAATTTGATAGCATTTCTTCTAATTCTTTCTTTGCCGTTGAAAACTGTGCAAGTTCTATAGCAATGTTTGATCTTGAAAAACTGCTTTTATCCTTAATTACAAGCTGGTTGTTCTTTCTGACAATATGTTTATCATAGATTTCTTGGTACTTATCACATCCCGGAATCCATTCTTTTAAAAGATTTGAAATACGGCTATGCACATAATGCATAAGCTCAGCTTTTTTCGGAAAACTCTTTATTAAAGCCAAATAAGCCTCAATAGGAACTCCGTTCTTAGGATTCTCGCTGTCAATGACATAAAAGTCATCATTTATTATTTCATCAATTTTAGCAAGAATTGAGG
>ONMZ01000028.1 GCA_900319075.1 uncultured Eubacteriales bacterium | reverse complement strand
GCATATAGCGTGGACTGGTTACTACATCTGCTGACAAGGTAATTCTCACGACCTCCGATTGAAGAAGTGGTATATCAGTGCCACGCTTCCTAACAATTAAAGCCCTTATGGCTGCTGGAGGGCACAATAGATAAATTATGAAAAAACGAATTTTAGCAGCAGTTTTATCAATGGCGCTTGCAGTATCTTGCTTCACGGCCTGCGGTGACAGCAGCACAACCGAGAGCAGCAAGAATAGCAGCAAAACGGAAAACAGCTCGTCGGTATCGGAAAGCTTGTCTGAAAGCAATTTTAGCAGCGAAAGCATCGCCGAGAGCGACAGCCAAGCTGATTCATCATCACAGGAAAGCGCAGAGAAGAAAAAAGTTAAAAAGCAGACAAGTGATGAGGTACTTTTGAAAGTAGAAAGCTGTGGATATGATGGTAAAGAGGTCGGCAGGTATACGGTCTATAAATATGAACTTGATCCCAAAACAGGCAACTACATTTGCAGGGAATATGAAGCAAAAGCACCTACCTTTAAGGAAATAGAACAAGATCGGCTTTATGAATATGATAAAGACTTGAGAAAAGTATCTTACGACAGACGCATTGGAAATGGAGAACTGGAACAACTTGCCATATACAAATATGAGTTTGATGAAGTCGGAAATGTTATAAAGGAATCGGAAGTCAATCCGAAAAACACCTCTATTGTAAGAAGATATACAAAATATGAGTATGACGATGACGGAAACTGCATAAAAGAAGAGCAATACGAAGGCAGCAGCATGATAGCAAGTATCGTAAGAGAGTATTCTAATGGGATAATAACTAAGGAATCACGATTAGATGGCAATGGAAATGTAAAATCCATATCAGAGTTTGATGAAAAAGGTCATGTCGTAAAGGAATCAGACGAGACATATACTTATGAGTATTACGATGACGGCGGATATAAGCAGATTTCGGCTAGTGGAGGCTACAAAATATACAACAGTAAGGAACAGTTGATAGAAGAACAAGCTGGCCAAGGAGGATTTGTATTCAAATATACTTATGGTAAAATATCATGATCTGAAGCCTGCTCTTAAAAAGAGAGCAGGCTTTTCCTTTTCGCCCTTGCAAAAGCTGTGATTATGTGTTATAATCATTATGTCATTATTTCACCGAAAGGAATTGATAAAAATGCTGTCAGATATCGAGATCGCAAAGCAGGCGAAAATGCTCAAAATAGGCGAGATCGCCGCTAACCTCGGAATAAGCGAGGAGGACTTTGAGCCCTACGGTCACTACAAGGCAAAGCTGAGCGAGAGCCTTTACGAGAAAACCAAGGACAAGCCCGACGGCAAGCTGATACTTGTCACCGCTATCAACCCTACCCCTGCGGGCGAGGGCAAAACGACCATTTCCGTAGGTCTTGCAGAGTCTATGGCGAAGATAGGCAAAAAGGCTATCCTTGCCCTGCGTGAGCCATCGCTGGGACCTGTGTTCGGCATCAAGGGCGGTGCTGCAGGCGGCGGATATGCGCAGGTAGTTCCTATGGAGGACATCAATCTGCACTTTACGGGCGATATGCACGCTATCACAGCGGCAAACAACCTGCTGTGTGCGCTGATAGATAACTCTATCCACCAGGGCAATCCTCTGCGCCTTGATGAAAGACGTATTCTTTTCAAAAGATGTATGGATATGAACGACCGCGCTCTGCGTGAGGTCATTGTCGGTCTTGGCGGCAAGATAAACGGATTCCCCAGACAGGACGGCTTCCAGATAACCGTTGCCTCCGAGATAATGGCTATCCTTTGCCTTGCAAGCGACCTTGACGACCTCAAAAAGCGCCTTGAAAGCATACTCGTAGGCTACGACCTCGACGGAAAGGCAGTCTACGCAAAGCAGCTGGGCGGCTGCGGCGCTATGACCGCATTGCTTAAAGATGCTCTCAAACCTAACCTTGTGCAGACCCTTGAAAACACACCTGCGATAATGCACGGCGGCCCCTTTGCAAATATCGCACACGGCTGCAACTCGGTAAGAGCAACAAAGCTTTGCCTTAAACTTGCAGACTATACCATCACCGAGGCAGGCTTCGGCTCTGACCTTGGCGCAGAAAAGTTCTTTGACATCAAGTGCCGCTTTGCAGGGCTCAAGCCAAGCTGTGTTGTGCTGGTGGCAACTATCCGTGCACTCAAATATAACGGCGGAATGGCAAGGGCTGAGCTGACAAATGAAAATGTTGAGGCTCTTAAAAAGGGAATCGTAAACCTTAAAACACATATTGAAAATATGCTTAAATTCGGCGTGCCTGTTGTTGTGGCGATCAACCGTTTCCATACCGATACAGATGCCGAGATAGAGGTCATCAAGCAGACCTGCGAGGAAATGGGCGTGCAGTATTCCCTGGCTGAGATATTCGCAAAGGGCGGCGAAGGCGGAAAGGATCTTGCACAGAAGGTCTGCGATACCATCGACAGCAAGCCTTCAAACTATAAGCCTCTGTACGACGAAAAGCTGCCGATAAAGGAAAAGCTGGGTATACTCGCAAAGGAGATATACAGAGCAGACGGCGTTGTGTATACCTCTCAGGCTGAAAAGGCTATCAAGGAGATAACCGAGCTGGGCTTTGGCGATATTCCCGTTTGCGTGGCAAAGACACAGTATTCGCTGTCGGACGATCCAGCTAAGCTGGGCAAGCCCCAGGGCTTTGAGATAACCGTGCGTGACGTGAGACTTTCTGCAGGCGCAGGCTTTGTGGTAGCCTACACCGGCGATATTATGACAATGCCCGGTCTGCCAAAACACCCTGCCGCTTTTGATATCGACTGTGATAATAAGGGAAATCTCTACGGATTATTCTGACGTGCTTTTTGGGGGAAACTCTTTTGTAGAAGAGTTTCCCCCTTTTTGTTTTTTGGGATACCATGCGGACCGCGGCGGAATTGCGGACCGCCGCTGCAAAAAATATCATTTACCTTATACGCTTTTGACAGATCCGGAGCGGTGCGAAAACTGCCGTTATCTCAAAGTGGTTTGCGGCGGAATTGCGGATCGCCGCTGCAAAAAAATATCATTTGCCTTATACGCTTTTGACAGATCCGGAGCGGTGCAAAAACTGCCGTTATCTCAAAGTGGTTTGCGGCGGAATTGCGGACCGCCGCTGCAAAAAAATATCATTTACCTTATACGCTTTTGACAGATCCGGAGCAGTGCGAAAACTGCCGTTATCTCAAAGTGGACTGCGGCGGAATTGCGGACCGCCGCTGCAAAAACAATATATCATCGTCCTTATACGCTTTTGACAGATCCGGAGCAGTGCGAAAGCTACCGTTATCTCAAAGTGGTTTGCGACGGAAATGCGGACCGCCGCTGCGGTTGACAAAAGGGTGTGTGCGTGGTATTATTATTGTGAAAACTATGGCGTGACCGGAGAATGTTTATGCAGATGCTTACAGAGGAAACCACGGCTTTAAAAGAAGAGCTTGCACCGGAGGCAGGGACGCAGGAGGAAAAAGCCCGGGTCAAGAAAAAGAGAAAATTTCCCCTGAGCGTTCAGCTTTGTGTGGCGCTGGGGCTTATTCTCGGTGCGGTAATTTTGGAAATAACAGCTGTAAACAGCACATCATTCAGCGACTGGTACCGGGAACATATCTTCCCCCTGTGGGTAAATACATACGGCAGGCTGACATCTGTTTTCCCGTTTTCTTTCGGAGAGATACTTATTATGATAGCGGTTTTCGGCATACCTGCCTCGGTGGTTGCGATGATAGTGCTGCTTGTGATAAAAAAGAAAAAGCGCAAAAAGATAGGCAAGGTGTTTGGCTATGTTTATCTGTGGATAATAACCTTTGTAGTGGTGGTCCAGGTGAACAACTGCTTTGTGCTTTACAGAACCTCCAATTTTGCCAAAACCAACGATATACCGGAAAACACCCATACCGGCGAGCAGCTGGAACAGCTGGGAGATGCAATAGTTGTCCAGCTCAATAAGGCGGCGGAAAAGGTTGAGAGGGACGAAAAAGGCCGCATAGTCATGAGGTGTGACTATGACAAAACTGCAAAAAAGGCCATGCAGGCGCTTGGCAAGGAATTCAAGAACCTTGACGGATATTATGTTACACCAAAGCCTGTTGCCTGTTCGTTCTTTATGAGCCAGATGAATCTTACGGGGATATATTTCCCCTTCTCCATGGAGGCAAACTATAATAACGACTGTTATAAGGCAAAGCTCCCCTGTACCGTCTGCCACGAGCTTGCACATACAAAAGGATACATTCAGGAGGACGAGGCAACGTTTATTGCTTATCTTGCCTGTGTAAGGAGCGACGACCTCTATTACCAATATGCAGGTTATCTGACTGCGCTTTCATATGTGCGAAATAAGATATTTGAATATGCAGACGAGGAAAAAAAGATAAAGTTTGACAACAGCATTTCGGATAAAGTATGGGTGGATATAGACGCCAACAGAGAGTATTGGGACAGCGTGAAAAAAGCTAAGGATACGGTGTTTGATACCCAGACCGTAAGTAAGCTGTCCTCTGATTTCGTGGATAAAAACCTTAAACTTAACGGAGTGGCGGACGGAAGCAGATCCTATGGCAGAATGGTGGATCTGATGCTTAATTATTATATTGACAAAAAGTGAGGTAAAGCCTTTGATATATGAGTTTGAAACTGACTGTGCCGCACAGACCATCGCCCTTGGACAGGAGATAGGCGCACGGCTGACAGGCGGAGAGGTCATCGCATACAGCGGAGGACTGGGAGTGGGAAAGACCACCATTACAAGAGGCATCTCTCTGGGAATGGGATTGGGAGACGAGGTCACAAGCCCTACCTTTGCCTTGGTGAACGAGTATCAGGGCAGGGAAAGGAGCCTTTGCCATTTTGATATGTACCGTATAAACGGCGGTATGGATCTGGAGACAACAGGATTTTTTGATTACCTTGACGGGAACAATGTACTTGCTGTGGAGTGGAGCGAGAATATTGCCGATGAGCTGCCGCAGGACTGCATAAGGGTGTGTATTGAACGTGTGGACGATAATACACGCAGGATAATATTAGACGGAGATGAGCGATTTGCGGATATTGGGGATAGATACAAGCGGTAAGGTGGCCTCTGTGGCTGTAATGGAAGATTCACGGCTGCTGTGGGAGAAATCTGTGTATACCACCCTTACCCACTCTCAGGTGATACTGCCAATGGTTGAGCAGGCGCTCTCGGAAAGCGGCTCGGAGCTTTGCAGCATAGATTGTGTGGCTGTTGCCAACGGCCCCGGCTCTTATACAGGACTTCGTATCGGCATAGGAGCGGTAAAAGGTATGTGCATGGGGTGTGAAATGTTAAAATGTGCAGGGGTCTCAACTTTGCTTGCCCTTGCCTATAATTGTGCGGCTTTCAAAGGGATAATAATTCCGGTAATGAGAGCAAGACCCGGCATATCATATGTGGGAGTGTTTGAAAGCGACGGCAGAAGAGTTACAAGAAAGATCCGGGATAAGGTCACCAAGGACAGCGATATATTTGAAAACCTTGATACCACAGTCCCTGTAATGCTGACCGGGGACAATGCACGGGCTGTAAAGGAGCAGTTTTTTAAAGACAACGACAATGTGCTTACCGCAAACGCTGCTTGTGAACTGCAAAGGGCAGGCTCTCTCTGCCTTGCGGTAAATGATAATAAGGACCTTATTACACAGGCAGACAAACTGGAAGTGGCGTATCTTCAAGCTACAAAAGCTGAAAAGGATAAAGCCCATTCGGATAAACAGGAGGAAGAAAAATGAAAATAGCAATAGGAAATGACCATGCCGGTCCACAGCTGAAACAGGAGATCGTGGATTATTTTCAGCAAAAGGGAATAGATTATGTGGACCTTGGTGTCGCACAGGGGGAAAAATGCGACTATCCGGATAAGGCTGCCCAGGTCTGTGAAAAGGTGACAAGCGGCGAGTGCGATATGGCTGTGCTCATTTGCGGAACGGGAATAGGTATGTCTATGTGTGCTAATAAGATAAAGGGCATAAGAGCTGCCTGCTGCTCCGATTATTTTTCGGCTAAGTATACAAGGGCGCATAATGATGCAAATGTACTTTGCCTTGGGGCAAGGGTCCTGGGTGCAGGGCTTGCCGCAGAGCTCGTTGATGTTTTTCTCAACACCCCCTTTGAGGGAGGAAGACACCAGCGCAGAGTGGAAAAGATGACCGAATTGGAAAACAGATAATATGACCGCAGATCGTCAATGAAAAAAGTCCGGGAGCCTTCCCGGACTTTTTCTATCGTCTGAAACGAGAAAATATAAATACGCCTGCCAAAAGAAGGATAAATCCCCAGACAAAAAAGATCAGCACTTTTTTGAGTATCCTCCATACCAGCCATAATACAAGCAGCATTATTATCATGAACAGTACACCTGCCAGCTTCATGCCAAATGATGTGGACATAAGCCTCGTGTGTTTGCTCACAGCAATGACATTTCCGTCCTCCACGGTAATGTGTACAGTGTCGCCCGGGCAGAGGCCTATATCCCCCGGGGGCGTAGCTGAAATCTGCACAAACCCGGCTTCGTCTGTATATTCGTATGTCACCTGTGTATCAGCTGCACTGATAACCCTTGCTTTGTATATCCTTCTCATGCTATCGCTCCCCGAAATTATTATCCTGCCTTTATTGTATCATATTTTCAGTACTTTGTATATACCCTTTTCCGGAAAATTCCAAGTGGGAATTTTGACGGACAGTTAAGAAAATTGATCTGTGCAGCAGCCTTTATTTACAGGCTTTTGAGAAAAGCGCAAAAAATTTTCAAATTTTTGATATTTTGCTTTTCCCTATATGTTGTGTATTTCCCGGGACAAAGATCTATAAATGGCATTTGCAGCAGCTTCGGGTTTGATTTATGCTCCTTGAGACAGCAAAAGGTTACAAAACAATAACAAAATGTCGCTTTGTGCTATTGACAAATAAGACAATTATTGTTATAATGTTATAAATAATCAGATTGTGCGGAGATTTTTTGTTAAATGATACACAAAACGGAGGGTGACTATGAGCATCGGTAAAAAAATATTGGGAACTGTATGTGCAGCAGTTCTTAGCATACAAGCTGCCGCAGCAGTCACCGCAGCAAGCGAAAAAGATTATAATACAGGCGGAGCTGCGGTAGTAAGCGTTGACGGTGAGGTACAGGATACAAGTGCCGCACTGGAAAAGCTGGGCATTGATGAGGATTATGCGGAAAAGTACCTGGACGAAAATGTTGATCAGGACCCCACGTACACAAAGCTTATAAGTGAACAGGGAAAAGTGGGTCTTACAAACTTCAGCTCTTTGGTGTCCCACCAGAGCAGATTCAACAGCTTCAATAAGATATACGGCATAGATGTCTCTGTGTTCAACGGAAATATTGATTTCAACCAGGTCAAGAAGGAAGGATATAGCTTTGTTATCGTCCGTGCAGGTGCAAGAGGCTACGGAAGCGCAGGTACTCTCATTGACGATTCAAGGTTTGCCGAGCATGTTGATAATGCTCATAAAGCCGGACTTATGGTAGGAGTTTATTTCTACACCCAGGCAGTCAATAAGACCGAGGTAAAGCAGGAAGCTGACTATACCCTTAAAAAGATAGCCGGCAGAAAGCTTGAGCTTCCCGTTTACTTTGATATCGAGCCTGCATATGACGTTTCAGGACTTCCCGGAAGACTGGTCAGGGCAAGGCTTTCAAAGGCGCAGAAAGCTGAGCTTTGCGATTATTTCTGTACATACATAAAGAGCAAGGGCTATGATGCAGGTATGACCTCATTCTATTCATGGTTCTATACCGATATAGATATGAGCAAGCTTGAAAATAAGCATGACATCTGGCTGGCTCATTATACCAGCTACACAAATTACGGCGGACAGTTCAATATGTGGCAGTTTGCAAGCACAAGAAAAGTCCCCGGCGTAGCATCACCAAATACCGACCAGGATGTAAGATACGTTGAGGTAAAGAAACCGACAGGTAATATTACACTTAATTACGCAATAGATGGAGATTACCTGTATCTGGCTTGGAATAAGATCAGTAATGCACAAGGTTATTCTGTATACAGAAAAGACGGTTCGGGTAAGGTCACAAAGATAGGATCTACCAGTCAGGCGGTGACAGCATTGGCAATGAGAGATGATACCTGTCAGTACTATATACAAGCGTATAATACCTGCGGCGGACAAACATATTATTCTTCCAATTCAAATGTTGTGACCATAAGCAAGCCAAAGATCTCTGACGGAGCAAAGAAGATAGTTCTTGCAGGAATGAATGAGTTTACTACTGCAACTGCTGTTTCCAAGCAGGCGTTCCCCAATGGGTCATACAGTGTAGTGCTTGCATCAAACACCTCGTTTGCAGATGCACTGGCAGCTGTACCTCTTGCAGACGGATTGTCAGCACCTATACTTCTTACAGGGCCCCAGTCCCTGCAGCAGGATACAATGAACGAGATCAAGCGTCTTAAAGCTCATTCAATATTTATCATGGGCGGAACGCTGGTAGTTTCTCAGGCTATGGAAGATGAGCTGAAAAGACAGGGCTATGATGTGTTCAGAATAGGCGGAGCGACACGATTCGCAACGGCTGCACTTGTTGCGGAGAATACTGACTATGTTCGTAAAAATAACGGCAAGTCCCAGGCAAAGGAGATATTCTTCGTAAGCGGAGAGAATTTTGCCGATGCCCTTTCTTTGGGTAATATCGCTGCAAGAAGAAATGCTAACATTTTGTATATGACCAAGTCTGCACAGTTTGACGATAAAACTCAGCAGTACCTTGAAAAAATGAAGGGTAAGCTGACAAATATCTATATTGTGGGCGGACCTCTTGCCATATCCGAGAATGCAGAAAAAGTGCTCGCACCATATGCACCTAAAATAACACGTATCGGTGGTGTGAACAGGTTTGAGACAAGCGTTAAGCTCAACGAGACCTTTGCGTCAGACCTTACCGGAGATGCACTTTGCACTACCACAGGTCTTAACTTCCCGGATGCCCTTGCAGGAGGAGTCCTGGCGGCAAGCCTGAAAGCGCCTGTTGTTATTGCAGATAACGGATACACCAGCTGGCTGGAGAGTTACAGCAACAAGAGAAAGCCAAAGACGATCTACGTTTTCGGAGGCATCACTAAGGATATCATTTGATATAATATCATCAGAGCGGACGAACAGTCCGCTCTTTTTTTCAGTATTCTTTCTTTGGCTTTTCACCTGTTTATCATATTAAAGAGGTAGTATGTATATAAGGTTACAAGGACACCGCAGAAAAGCTTGGACAAACAGTCAAAGAGATTTTGAAAGCTCCTGTCAAATAATAGATTTCACCTTCATATAAATACGGTTGCTGTTCCCGGAGCACGGGGGCAGCAATGCCGTAAACCCTCAAAGGGATCAAGGATAGTTTACTCTTTTTATTCTTTATACTTCATTTTGAGAAGCGGGCTGTTTATACAGCCGCTTTTCTTTTTTTACTTTGCACAGATACCGAAAGTTTCGTAAAGACCTGGTCGGATCTGCTGTTTATAAGGCTGAAAAGCTGTTTCACCGAAAAAGGATTTCGGAGAAGTGAGGGTGATCTCACATATTACAAAACAGTAACAGGAGTTTTTTCGGACAGTTGAAAATCAGAAAAAAACTATTCGGTTTTGTTGAAAACTCAGTTGAAAATGTTAAAAACACAGGTTTTCAAGGCTCTTTTTGCCCAAATTCTTCAAAGTTTTCAACATTGGTACTGTTTTTGACACTGTTGTTTGTTTGAAAACTTTGATTTAATATTTTCAATGTGTACGTTTTTTGTATCTTAAAAAGCTGAGCAAACAACGAAATGTTAATGAAGCCGTTTTCGTAATTGAGAAGAATGTGCAAAGTGTGCAAACATAAATTGAAAATGCAGAGAAATTTTACTAAAAGAGTGGAAAATAGCGGCGTGCTATTTACAATAGGTATTTTTTGTGTTATCATATCAGTGTATTAAAGTGCCGTACTAATGGTGCAGAAAGGACAGTTAGAATATGAAAAAGAGTTTTTTGAAAAAAATAGCTTGTGCAGCTATGGCAGCAATGATGCTGTTTTCTGTCGGATGCGGCAGCTCTTCCAGCAGCTCTGACAGCAAAACAAGCTCCGGCAGCGATGATTCGCTGAAAAAAGTACAGGATGCAGGAAAGCTTGTACTTGGTCTTGATGCGACTTTCAAGCCAATGGGATACACCGACGAGAACGACAAGATCGTAGGCTTTGACATCGACCTCGCTGAGGAGGTCTGCAAGAGAATGGGTGTTAAGCTTGAAACATACAATGTAAACTGGGACACCAAGGAGCAGGATCTTAACGCAGGTACCATTGATTGCATCTGGAACGGTCTTTCCGTAAGCGATGAGAGAAAGAAGCAGATGCTTATGAGCGAGCCTTACATGAACAACAGCATGGTGTTTATGGTAAACAAGGACAGCGGCATCAAGTCCAAGGATGACCTCAAGGGTAAGAAGGTTGCTGTACAGAACGGCTCCACCGCACAGGAGATATTGAAGGATTCGGATATCGGCAAGGAAGCAACCATGACAGAGCTTGCAACAAATGTTGAAGCTATCCAGCAGCTGGAGTTGAAAATGGTAGACGCAGTATTTCTTGATTCTGTGGTTGCAAACTACGAGATAACATCAACTGGCAAGAGCTTTGAGGTGCTTTCCGACGGACTTTCGGAGGAACAGTACGCAATCGGCTTTAAACTCGGCGCAAACGAGCTTTGCAAGAAGATCGAGGATACTCTTAAGGAAATGAAAAAGGACGGCAAGATCGAGGAGATCTCCAAAAAGTGGTTCGGCAGCGACGTAACTACTATAAAGTAAGATATCCGATACAGACCGCCCGGCAATTTGCCGGGCGGTTTTTGTGCCCAAATCGTTGACAATAAAGCCTTGGAGGTTTATAATGTTAGTAATGCTGAAAAGTCCGCTACATCTTGCTTCCAGCGACATACTCTGATATATCGTGAGATACATTTGTATAGGGGGAGTAAAAATGAACAAGTGGTACGCTGAGGAATACGAGTTCACCGTTGAGGTCACGGGGTATCTCAGGGGAGATAAGACAGAGAACTACTGTCGAAACGGCGAGCAGATAGGAGATACATATACCTGCACCTACGGCTGTCCCGTAAATGGGCAGGGTTACGGCATATGCTCCAAGGCTATGATGATGCTGTATCCGCTGATGGAGGCGGTCCGCAGCGGCGGCGACCTTGAAAATCTCGGCGGCGACGGAAAGTACAGCAAAACTATCGTCTGTCCCGACGGCTGCGTGATGTTTAAGCTGACGGCAAAGCCGCTCGGCAACGAGAATTTCCACAAGGGCGCTTTCTGGAAAGAGCCGGCGCAGAACTGAACGAGGAGTAAAAGCTATGGCAAACGAAAGGGAGAAAATGGTTCCGAAAAGCAGGATAGCAAACGGCATAATGTTTCTATGGGCAGGGTTTATCGCATTTTCTTTCCCGTTTTGTTTTGGCTGGATATTTCTCAACATTACAGGTCATTCAAAGGGATACAGCTATGATCTTGGTGCGGAGAAAGATGTTTCCATTATGCTTGGCTGCATTGAGCTGCTGATATGGCTGGCGATAGCCTTGCCGTCGGAAAAATATGTTTTTCGTATGGCAAAGAAAAAAGGCAAGGTGTATATAGCTGCTTTAGCAGTGATATTTGTTGCACTTGCGGCGGTAGGTATTGTTGCTATGGGCGGCTGGTCAAGATATATTAAAGGCGTTTTCAACATTTAAGCCACTGATTTGGGAGAATATAATGAAGATAAAAAGAGAGTTTCCTGCGTTTGTCGTATCAAAAAAAGGCGAGCGTGAAATAAAAAGCGGACACCCGTGGGTGTATGATAACGTGATAACAGATCAGCCGGGAGATTGCGAAAACGGCTGTATTGCCGATGTTTTTTCGCAGGGCGGTAAGTACCTGGGCAGCGGTTTTTACAGCGAGAAAAGCAAGATACGCATACGGCTGCTTTCAAACAACGCCAACGAAGCTTTTTCCGATGACTTCTTTCAGCGCCGTGTCCGTTATGCCATTGACTACCGAAAGACCGTAATGGGCGATGATTTTTCAGCTTGCAGAATTATCTTCGGAGAGTCTGACGGGCTTTGCGGACTGACCGTTGACAAGTACGGAGATATCCTCGTTTCCCAGGTGCTTTCTTTTGGCATGGAAAAGAAAAAAGATGTGATATACAGGGCGCTTTGCGACTGCCTCGCCAATGAGGGAATAAAAGTTAAGGGCATAATGGAGCGCAATGATGTGGCAATAAGAGAGCTTGAAGGCTTGCAGCAGCACAAGGGTTGGTATACAGCCGACTTTCTGCCACAACCCCCTTCGCCCGTTACGGAGATAACCGAGAACGGTATAGTTTACACCGTCGATGTGGAAAACGGACAGAAAACGGGATTTTTCCTTGACCAGAAGTATAACCGCCTTGCCGTTTCAAAAATAGCAAAGGGTAAAAAGGTGCTTGACTGCTTTACCCACACAGGCTCTTTTGCACTCAATGCCGCAAAGGGCGGTGCAGCGCACGTTACCGCTGTGGACGTTTCGCAGTTCGCAGTGGATACGGCAAAGCAGAACGCTGAGAAAAACGGGCTTGCGGATAAAATGGACTTTTTGTGCGCCGATGTTTTTGAGCTTTTGCCCGAGCTTGCACAAAAGGGAGCGGACTACGATTTTATCATTCTCGACCCGCCTGCTTTTACCAAAAACCGCAAAACGGTGGAGAGCGCAAAAAGAGGTTATAAAGAGATAAACTACCGTGCAATGAAGCTGCTGCCAAGGGGCGGATACCTTGCCACTTGCTCCTGCTCCCACTTTATGGACAATGAGCTGTTTGTGAAAATGCTCAGGGCGGCTGCCGCAGACGCACAGGTAGAGCTGAAGCTGATAGAGGCTCGCAGGCAGGGTCCCGACCACCCCATAATGCTCAACGTACCGGAAACGGACTATCTGAAATTTTATCTTTTCCAGGTGGTTTGAAAATGAAAAAAGGGGTATATATTATGGTGTTTGTGATTTTTGCAGCAGTGGTCTTTGTTCTTGGGATAGGCGTTTTGAGCTGCCTTGACTGGTGGAAAAAGAACGTTGCGGCATCAAAGGTGTTTTTCTGGCTGATAGTAACACTTTTGATAACAAATATGTTCTATACCGTGTTCAATATAAAGAGCATAACTTTTAAACCGCTTAAAGAGGTAATGATATTCCTTTCGGCTGTTACGTTCATAGTGCTTATATACACCTCGCTGATAATGATGATAAAGTATGTGCTGGGATTTTTGCTCGGCGCATTCCTGAAGCCGGAAAACCGCTTCGTACACTTTGTAAAGGAGACCAAAATAACCGTTCCTGTGCTGCTTGCCGCCACAACTCTCCTTGGAGTGGTGGGGTATATAAACGCCGGAATAATACGCACCTCGGATTATGAGATAAATGTAAATAAAGGCTCGGAGAAAAAAAGTCTGACTGCTGCGGTAGTATCAGATACCCATATAGGCATTTGTGCCCACAAAAGCACAATAGATACCATCGTGGAAAAAATAAACGAAATGCAGCCTGACGTGGTATTCCTGCTGGGAGATATATTCGATGAGAATACAACGACCGACGAAATGGAGTATTTCAGCGAAAAGTTTAAAGACGTGAAAAGCAGGTACGGTTCGTTCTTTGTTTACGGAAATCACGAGAATATGCAAAACGAGGACGTAGCAAAGTACATAAAGAAAGCGGGTGTAACAATACTTGAAGACAGCAGTGCGGTCATCGCCGGGGATATAACTGTGGTGGGTATGCGTTCAGAGTATGACAGCGTGGGTTATCCTATAGAGAAGGTGCTTGAAAAATCAAAAGCGGATAAGACAAAGCCCGTTATCGTTTTGAAGCATGAGCCTCTGGGGCTAAAAGAGATCGCAGCCCAAGGCGCAGATATATCTATGCACGGCCATACCCACGGGGAGCAGTTTCCGCTGACCTATCTTCCTTTTTCATTTATGAACGATTTGATGAGCGGATTAAAGCAGTTTGGTGACATGACCGCATTCACCACACAGGGAGCAGGCGGCTGGGGGTTTCATTTCAAATTCCCGGCAAAGTGTGAGGTGGCAAAGGTAACTATAAATATTGCACCAAAAAGCAAATAAGCGGCAATGACCGCTGTATATACAAAATACCATGAAACGGTGGGATAAAAATTGAAGGTCAAAAAATTCTTAATGGGTAACGAAGCTATCGGATTGGGAGCTATCCACGCAGGGGTGAACCTTGTGGCAGGTTACCCGGGTACTCCCTCTACGGAGATACTTGAAACGGTGGCAAAAAACAACGACGGCTCTATCCATGTGGAGTGGAGCGTAAACGAAAAGGCAGCTCTTGAGGTGGCTGCCGGAGGAGCATATGCAGGAGCAAGGGTCCTTGTCACCATGAAGCAGGTTGGATTGAATGTGGCATCCGACCCGCTTATGAGTCTTGCATATGTGGGGGTAAAGGGTGCGATGGTGATAGTCTCCGCCGACGACCCGGGTCCCATATCCTCCCAGACAGAGCAGGATACAAGGCACTTTGCACACTTTTGTAAGCTGCCTGTGTTTGATCCGTCCTCTCCTGAGGAGGCATACGAGATGATAAAGGACGCCTTTGACTTCTCGGAAAAATACCAGACCCCTGTGCTTTTCAGACCTACCACAAGGATATGCCACGGCTGCGGTGATATTTTGGTGGACGAAAAGTATGAAAAGCATATCCCGGAAGGCTTTGTAAAGGATACCATGCGCTGGGTGATATTCCCCAGAACATCTTTCCTGAATCATCAGATGATCGAAAAGCGCAACCCGCAGATCGGTGACGAGTTTTCATCTTACCGTTTCAATACGATCACGGGAAGCGGCAAAAAAGGTATCTGTACCCACGGTGCAAGTTACGGGTATGTAATGGAAAATCTTGAAGGCAGCAATGGGGAAGCTAAGGTGTTTAAAGTTGCAACACCATTCCCGTTCCCTGAAAAACAGGCGCTTGATTTTCTCCGGGGGCTTGATGAGGTCATGTGCTTTGAAGAGCTTGACCCGGTGCTTGAAAGAGAGCTTATATACATCTGCGGAAAGTATGGGCTTAATGTTAAGATACATGGAAAGATAGACGGCTGTGTTCAAAGCGCAGGCGAGAATTCTGCCGAGTCGGTGGCCAAGGTGCTGGAAAGCTTTTTGGGGATCAAGCCCACGGAAAGCGCCTTTCCAAAGCCGCCTGAGCTTCCTGTAAGACCTCCGGTGCTGTGTGCAGGCTGCCCCCACCGTGCTTCGTTCTATGCTGTAAAACAGGCGGTAAAGGGGAGAAAAGCTGTGTTCAGCGGTGATATCGGCTGTTACACTCTGGGAAATGCAATGCCGCTTGATATGGTGGATACCTGTCTTTGCATGGGCGCAGATGTGACTATTGCACAGGGACTGCATATAATCGAGCCGGATACGCTGAACTTCTCGTTCATAGGAGATTCCACCTTTTTTGCATCGGGAATTACCGGAGTGGTAAATGCAGTCTATAATCAAAATGATATAATCCTTATCGTCCTTGACAACTCCACCACCGCCATGACCGGTCATCAGCCGCATCCCGGTACGGGAGTTACCATGATGGGAGAGGTGGCACAGAAGGTATCCATAGAGGCTATACTTAAAGCCATCGGGCTCACAAGCGTTGAAACGGTCGATCCCCTTGACCTTTCCGCAGCGGTGGGAGCTGTTCAGAGAGCGGCTGAAAAAAGCGGCGTAAGGGCCGTTATCTTCAAGTCGCCGTGTATAGCTGTTACAAAGTCCGAGAAAAAGTATGAGATAACCGATAAATGTGTGGGCTGCAAAAAGTGTATAAGCCAGCTCGGCTGCCCTGCAATAGTAATAGATGAGGGCAGGGTCACAGTGGAAAAGAGTCTTTGCTTTGGCTGCTCGCTGTGTGCACAGGTATGTCCTGTGGGAGCAATAGAAAAGCGTGAAGGATAATGAAAGGGGTGGCTTGAAATGAATAATACACTTTTGTGCGGAGTCGGCGGACAGGGAACGGTCCTTGCTTCGAGAATAATCGCCCTGTCGGGCATGGAGGCAGGCTTTAATGTCAGGACCGCCGAAACCATAGGAATGTCCCAAAGGGGAGGCTGTGTTGTCAGCCATGTGAGAGTTTCTGACAAGAATATAAATTCCTCACTTATCCCAAAGGGCAAGGCAGATGTGATAATCGCCTTTGAACCTGCCGAGGCAGTAAGGTGTATAGATTATCTGAAAAAGGACGGCACAGTCGTGGTGAACACCAAGGCGGTCCGCCCGGTCACAGCATCGCTTTCCGGTTCGTCATACGACGGAAGTGAGATGCTTGAATACCTGAAAAAGAACGTTAAGAACCTTACCGTGATCGACGGAGAGGAGATATGCGCCCGCTGCGGATCTTCAAAGGTGCTGAACATCGCTTTGCTGGCAGGTGCAGCAAAAACAGGTGCTCTGGGCATAGATATCGAAAGCTTGAAAAATGCCATAAAAAAACGTGTGCCTGAAAAATTCCACGAAATGAACCTGAAAGCGGTCGACGCTGTGGTAAACGGATAAAAGGAGGAAAAAACAATGAAGATGAAAGAAGAACAGTTCAGGCTGATCAAACAGCAGCTCAAAAAGCTGACCTCACAGGATTGTTTTTATAAGAGGAAGCTGGAGGGCATAGATGTGGATTCTATCCAGTCCCAGGAGGACTTTGAAAAGCTGCCCTTTACCTGGAAAGGTGATCTGAGAGAGGCTTATCCTCTGGGACTTATGGCAGTACCGGAGGAGGAGATCGTGCGTATACATTCCTCCTCAGGAACCACCGGAACACCGGTAATAATCCCCTACACAAGACAGGACGTTGAGGACTGGGCAGAGATGTTTGCAAGATGCTATAAGACCGCAGGCATCACTGATCTTGACAGGATACATATCACCCCAGGATACGGACTGTGGACCGCAGGCATCGGTTTCCAGAACGGCGCTGAAAAACTGGGGGCGATGGTAATACCTATGGGTCCGGGAAACACCGATAAACAGCTGCGTATGATGGTGGATATGAAGTCCACCGTGCTGTGTGCAACCTCAAGCTATGCGCTGCTGCTTGCCGAGGAGATAGCAAAGCGAGGGATCGGCGATCAGATATGCCTGAAAAAGGGCGTTATCGGCTCTGAGAGATGGGGAGAAAAGATGAGAAAGCGCATCGCCGACGAGCTGGGCGTTAAGCTTTACGATATCTACGGTCTGACGGAGGTCTACGGACCGGGCATCGGTATAAGCTGTGACTATGAGTGCGGAATGCATATGTGGGATGACTTTGTATACTTTGAGATAGTTGACCCTAAAACCGGAGAGATCCTTCCCGACGGCGAGGTGGGAGAGCTTGTTATCACGACCCTGAAAAAACAGGGCGCACCGCTTATAAGATACCGTACCCACGACCTTACAAGGATAATCACAGGCGATTGTCCCTGCGGAGACCCACACCCGAGAATAGATACTATCCTGGGCAGGACCGACGACATGGTAAAGGTCAAGGGCGTAAATATCTTCCCCAGCCAGATAGAGGAGATGCTTTCCGGGGTTGACGGAGCATCCAGCGAGTACCAGTTTATGATAGACCATATGTACGGCAAGGATATCTGCACACTTTTTGTGGAGATAAATGCGGATGCAAATGCATATAACATGGAGGCTGCTATTCAGTCTGCGTTCAAATCAAAGATCGGCATAACCGTAAACGTTAAGCCTGTGGCTATCGGAGATCTGCCAAGAAGCGAGAAGAAATCCACACGAGTGTTTGATAACAGATATTAAGGAGAAGCTATGGCACATATAGATAATCCCCGTGAGGAGTTTACTAATGGTACGGGAATAGGGATCCCGATACTGGTGATGGCGCTTTTCTATATTTCCAACATTGCGATGGTGGTGTTTGCCGTGCTGGCATTTTTCAGCTTTAAAAACGATTATAACTGCCAGCAAACGCTGATGTTCTCCACTATGAAAGGGGAGGAAACAGCCCTTTCACGTGCCATTGAAAGCCGGGACGGAAAATACAGCGTGAACTACGATAAGCTTGATGAGGAGTATAGGAAATATTTTGACAAGGATAAGCTCAGCTCCAAACGCTCCGATCAGGGGCAGTCACAGCAGGAATTTATCATCGCCCTGCTGGAGGATAAGAGCATCTATTCGCCCATAAGCACAAAGACTACTGTGCTTGGGGTAATAAGCGTGGGATTGCTGGTGTGGCTGATCCTTCGCAGCCTCAGACAGATACGTGCGCTGTATTAAAACCTTCAAAAGCCTGACCGTAAGGGTCAGGCTTTTTTGCATAAAAAAGGGAAAAAATGAGAAAAAGACAGTTGCTTGACATTTTTTCTGTATTTGTATATAATAACTATGTGTTTGGACATAAAAACAAGAAGTAAAATGAATGATAAAAAACAGAGGGGAAGAAATGAAGGACAGTGTTCTGAATCGCAGGGAGATGAAGAAAAAAGCCCGCCGTGCGCTAAAGCTCAATTATTTTGCCTGCATTGCGGTGTGCTTTATAATGGTCTTTCTTGCCGGTGAATACAGCACTACGGTGCAGGGAATATCTATGTGGGATATGACCCATGTTGCTGATCTTAAATATAGTCCTGAACAGAAAAAAGAGATCGTGCAGGATATGGTCGAAAATGGCTTGACTGCCGAGGAGACAAATAAAAAGTGGCAGATAAACAACGTTGATGCAGTAAAGAAATGGAAAAAAACATTTGAGGACTTCGGACTTGAAGGGCTGAACTCAAAAGAGGTCACCTTCTTTGGCACAACAGGTGACGGCTCAACGATAAATACGCTGCTCGGGGCTTTTTCCATAACAAAAAGCGCAAAGGAAAGGCTGGACCAGCTGACAAACAACAGCTTTTTTGAAAATCTGCCTGATAATGCGATCTTGTATATCGACGGGCTCACAAGAAGCAAATCGTATAAGTTTACATTTGTTGCGTCTATTGCCGCAGCGTTTTCGGAGAACAAGTCCTTTAAGGAATCTTTTGATATTTTTGCAAACTTTCTTGTATCCTTGTTAAGAGCGCTTTTTGTCACCAATCTTCTTGTGGTGTGCGAGTGCAGATTCTTTATGGAGAGCAGAACATACCACAAAACAAAAGTGGGACGGCTGGGATTTTTATTCCGTGAAAGAACATTGCATCCAATAAAGACCATGCTTATCAAGGATCTGTACCTTACGTTGTGGACGCTGACTATCGGGGGATTTTTCATAAAGCAGTATTCCTATGCCATGGTGCCGTATATACTGGCTGAGAACCCTAATATGCCCTCAAAAGAGGCGATAAACCTTTCCCGAAAAATGATGAACGGGCATAAGTGGGAGCTTTTCAAAACAGATTGTACTCTGCTGGGCTGGACTATGCTTTCTATGCTTTCGCTGGGTGCGGTAGGTATATTTTTCTCAAACCCCTACCGTGCAGCCATATACTCTGAGTATTATATCGCTCTCAGACGCAGGGCTAAACAAGAGGGTATTGAGGAAGCTGAAAAATTGAACGATAAGTATATCGACCTTGAGCTGCTGCGTGATGAGATACAAAACGACAGCGAAGAAAAGGTTTTCAAGATCTACATTCCTGACAGCAGCGATGATAAGTCCGAACAGGAAAAGGGGGGCGTGCAGCCATGACGGAAAAGACCTATACCATTGATGAATTGTGCCGGCTGGACGAGTACCCCGGGATCGCCTATGAGCAGAAGTATCACTTCAGCCGCTTCACAGGAAAGGTCATCAAGCACCGGGACTATCACAGGGATTATACATTTCTTGGCTACATTTTGCTGTTTTTCTCTTTTTCCATCGGCGGCTGGATCTGGGAGGTGGGTATCCATGTTATCGAGGACGGGGTATTCATCAACCGTGGTACCATGCACGGACCGTGGCTCCCTATCTACGGATTTGGCGGCGTAGGTGCGATACTGGTGTTTAAAAAGCACGTGGATAAACAGGTAACTGTTTTTGTGGGATCGGTGTTTATCTGTGCTGCGGTGGAATACCTGACCAGCGTGCTGATAGAAAAGATACAGGGGCTTAAATACTGGGACTATAACGGATACTTTTTGAACATCAACGGAAGGATATGCTTTGAGGGTATCGTTGTGTTCGGCTTTGCGTGTATTCTTGTAATTTATATCCTGTCACCGTTTCTGGATAATATATACCGGCGCATACCCCAAAAGGCGCTCGCTGTTGCGGCGGTAATACTTTGCATAGGCTTTGCGGCAGACTTTGTTTATTCCCTTAATGTGCCTAATCAGGGCAAAGGGATCACCGATTACTGCATGGATATGATAAGATACGTAAGTATATAGGCATAAAAAAGGCTTCTCTTTGCTGAAAAGAGGAGCCTTTGGCCTTGTGTTTTATTTTGTGCCGAATATCCTGTCGCCTGCATCTCCCAGTCCGGGAACGATATAAGCGTTTTCGTTAAGCTTTTCGTCAACGCAGCCCACATAGATCTTAATGTCGGGGTGTGCTTCCTCAAGCCGCTTCAAGCCCTCCGGTGCAGCGATGATGCACATGAATCTTATGTCCTTGCAGCCTTTTTCTTTCAGCATATTTACTGCGTCCACCGCAGAGCCTCCTGTGGCGAGCATAGGGTCGGGCACGATAGTAAGACGCTCGTCAATGTGCTCGGGAAGTTTGCAGTAATATTCGTGGGGCTGGTGAGTGACCTCGTCACGGTAAAGACCGATGTGACCGACCTTTGCAGAGGGACACATTGCAAGTATACCGTCAACCATACCCACGCCTGCACGCAGGATAGGTACAACAGCCAGCTTTTTGCCCGCAAGAACAGGCTGCATGGACTGAGCCACCGGGGATTTTACAAGGACAAGCTCTGTGGGCAGGTCACGCAGCGCCTCGTATGCCATAAGGCTTCCTATCTCGCCTACAAGGGTGCGAAAATCCTTTGTGCCGGTGCGTTCGTCTCTTAAAAGGGTGATCTTGTGTTTTACAAGAGGATGATCCATAATAAATGTATTGCCCATTTTTAAAACTCCTTTGAGATTATTTTACAATGACCATTATATCACAGTTTTATCCGTTTTTCAACTCGATAAGCCATAAAATTCCCTATTGTGTCTGTGGAAAAAGACAAAAAGTTGTTTTCAAGCCCGGCAAAGGCTGTGTTATCTGTAAAAAATCAGCAACGTCTTGACTTTTTTGTGACGAAGTGATATAATGTGTCCATGATAAATGCCATGACGAAGACAAGTAGCATGAGATTTCGTTCAAAGTGAGTACGGGACAGTGAGAACCGTATATCAGAGCTTGTGTGAATAACACTTCCGAGCAGCAAACCCAAAGCGCAAGCAAGTAGGGGCGACGACGACCGTGCGTTAAACGGTGAGAGTGACCGCATATGCTGCGGTAATTCAGGTGGTACCACGGGTGTTTGAGATATTGTCCCGTCCTGTTGAAAAGCAGGACGGGTTTTTTGTTTTAAGCAAGGCGCAGATCTTTGCGGACAAGGAAAGGGAGTGAGGATAATGCAGGAGCAGAAGAAAGGCTTTTTTGCAAGAGCAGTTTACCGCTATACCCATATCAGCTTGATATTGCGTATATTTGTAGGACTTGTGATAGGCGCATTACTGGGGATAGCAGTGCCAAAGGCATCGGCGATAGGGCTTTTAGGAACCCTGTTTGTAAATGCGCTCAAAGCCATAGCACCGGTGCTGGTGTTTACCCTGGTTATTTCCTCCCTTGCAAACGGACAGTCAAAAATCGACAGGCGGTTTGGATTCGTAATATTTGAGTACCTGTTCTCGACCCTAATGGCAGCACTTGTGGCTGTGGGATTCAGCTTTGCATTTCCCATAACGCTGAAGCTGTCCGGGGAGACGTTCAGTGCGGAATCGGTGCCGTCAGATGTGGCGCAGGTGCTTGAAAAAATATTGACTGATATGCTTACAAACCCTATAACTGCCATATCCTCAGGCAACTATATATCCATACTTTTCTGGGCGGTGATCTTCGGTATGCTGATGAAAAAGCTTGGCTCCGAGTCATCAAAAAATCTTTTCAGCGACCTGTCGGAGATCCTTTCCACAACCGTCAGAGGAGTTATCCACCTTGCGCCTTTTGGAATAATGGGTCTGGTCTTCACAAGCGTTTCGGAAAACGGTATCTCCATATTCTCCGAATACGGAATGCTGATACTGGTCCTTGTGGCATCAATGGCAACGGTGGCTTTGATAGTCAATCCGCTGATCGTATTTGCTGCACTCAGAAAAAATCCGTATCCGCTGGTTTTCAGATGTATCCGTGAAAGCGGCCTTACAGCGTTTTTCACAAGGTCGTCTGCGGCGAATATCCCTGTTAATATGCGTTTGTGCGAAAGACTGGGGCTTGACCCGGACATCTACTCGGTGTCTATACCCCTTGGCTCAACAATAAATATGGACGGCGCAGCGGTGGTGATAACGATAATGACACTTGCAGCAGTACACACACTGGGCATCTCGGTAAGCCTGCCGTCGGCGGTAGTGCTGTCGCTGCTCAGCACCCTGGCAGCCTGCGGTGCATCAGGTGTGGCGGGAGGTTCGCTGCTTCTGATACCTATGGCGTGCTCCCTTTTCGGAATACCCACAGATACTGCTATGCAGGTGGTGGGCATCGGATTTGCCATAAGCGTTATCCAGGATTCAATGGAAACTGCGCTTAACTCATCGGGAGATGTTCTGTTTACCGCAGTGGCAGAATACCGCAGCTGGCAGAAGCAAGGAAAAAGCCTGCCCACATTTCTGGGCGGAGAAACAAAGGTCGATATATGACCCGGTATAAATGAAAGATAATAATATAAAATAAACGGAGGTAAGGGCTTATGAAGCACATGGACATTAAGGAAGTATTTGAAAACAAGGCATTGGTGAACACCGATGTTACAGTATGCGGTTGGGTAAGAACTGCACGTAATTCAAAGAATGTGGCTTTTATCGAGCTTAACGACGGCACAAGTCTGAAACATATACAGATAGTTGTGGATAAGGAATCGGGAATAGACTTTGAAGATGCCCTCAAACTGGGAAGCTCCCTGAAGGTGGAGGGAACGGTTGTTGAAGGAAGAAATGAAATTCCCGAGATAAACGCAAAAAGCATAACAGTTATCGGCAGCTGCCCTGCGGAATATCCGCTGCAAAAGAAAAGACATACCCTTGAATTTTTGCGTACAATGCCCCACCTCAGAGGCAGAACGAATACCTTTAATGCTGTTATGAGGGTGCGTTCGGTGCTTGCACAGGCTATACACAATTATTTCAGGGACAGGAATTTTGTATACGTGAACACACCGCTGATAACAGGAAGCGACTGCGAGGGCGCAGGAGAGATGTTCCAGGTAACAACTATCGGTTATTCCGGCGAATATAAAAACGAGCAGGAATACTATGAAAATGACTTTTTCGGCAAAAAAGCAGGTCTGAGCGTTTCCGGACAGCTTGAGGGCGAGATGGCTGCAATGGCAATGGGCAAGATCTACACCTTCGGTCCAAGCTTCAGAGCCGAGAACAGCAACACACCAAAGCACCTTGCTGAGTTTTGGCACGTTGAGCCTGAGATAGCATTTGCTGAGCTCCCAGAGGTCATCGAAACTGCTGAGGATATGATAAAGCACGTTATAAGAACGCTGCTTGATACCTGCCCCGACGAGATGAAGTTCTTTGACGACCATTTTGAAAAAGGCCTTATCGACAGACTTGAAGAGCTCATCAGCCACCAGTTCGGCGTAGTCAGCTATACCGAGGCAATAAAGCTGCTGAAAGAATCGGGCGAGAATTTTGTTTACCCTGTTGAATGGGGCTGCGACCTCCAGACAGAGCACGAAAGATATATCTCCGAGAAGGTGTTTAAAAAGGCGGTATTCGTTACCGACTACCCAAAGGAGATAAAGTCCTTCTATATGAAGCAGAATCCCGACGGAAAGACAGTAGCCGCAGTTGACCTTCTTGTGCCGGGAGTCGGCGAGATAATCGGCGGAAGCGAAAGAGAAGCTGACTATGACAAGCTCGTTGCAACAATGAAGGAAAGAGGAATGAACCTTGAGCTGTATACAGATTATCTTGATCTGAGAAGATACGGCTCTGTGCCCCACGGCGGCTTCGGTCTTGGCTTTGAAAGACTTATAATGTACGTAACGGGAATGCAGAATATCCGTGACGTTATCCTGTTCCCAAGGACAGTCGGCAGCATCAGATAAATCAGAATTTATCATCATACGCATGGTGAATAATCGGGCTGGAACTCTTTGAAAAGAGTTCCCCCCGAGCCCCCCTCAGAAACTTTTTAATGA
>ONMZ01000004.1 GCA_900319075.1 uncultured Eubacteriales bacterium | reverse complement strand
GGTATTCCTTTAGGCATAAAAATGCCCCCCTTCCGTTAGATTTCTAATTGGTATATTTCTATTATACCACATTGTCTAACAAAAGGGGAGCATTTCATTTGATTTGCTTCGGGGCAAAACTTATATATCAGCATCGCATATAGCTTTACCTCTTTTTGTTTGCCAATAAAAAAAGAGGTCAGACTGTAAAGTCCGACCTCTTTGATCTTTGTGGGAAAATTACTTCTTTTCCTCGTTATTATAGAGCTTAGCGTATCTTACCAGATAATCATATCTGTCAGCCGCATTCTTGATCGCACTGCTGAACAGCTTTTCAGCTCTTTCAGGGTTCTGTCTTGCAAGAGCGTTGTATCTTACCTCACCCATGATGAACTCCTTATAATCTGCTGTAGGAGCCTTGGAATCAAGAGTAAACGGATTCTTGCCCTCTGCCTTGAGCTGCGGATTGAATCTGTACAGATGCCAGTAACCGGCCTGAACAGCCTTCTTCTCCTCAGTCTGAGCTATGGACATACCACCCTTGATACCGTGGTTGATACATGGAGCATAACCGATGATAAGAGATGGTCCGTGGTAAGCCTCAGCCTCAGCAATAGCCTTGATACACTGGTTCATGTCAGCACCCATTGCGACGTGTGCAACATAAACATAGCCGTAAGACATTGCGATACCTGCAAGGTCCTTCTTCTTAACTTCCTTACCTGCTGCTGCGAACTGAGCGATAGCACCGGTAGGAGTTGACTTGGAGGACTGTCCGCCTGTATTTGAGTAAACCTCGGTATCGAATACGAAGATATTTACATCCTCGCCGGAAGCGATAACATGGTCAAGACCAGAGAATCCGATGTCGTATGCCCAGCCGTCGCCGCCGAAGATCCACATGGACTTCTTCCTGAGGTAATCAGCATCTTTAAGGATCTCATCAGCTGCCTTGGATTTGTTCTTCTTCAGAGCTGCTACCAGAGCTTCTGTTGCAGCGCCGTTAGCTGCGCCGTCGTCAACGGTTGCAAGATATTCCTCACAAGCCTTCTTCAGACCTGCATTCTTTGTTGCCTTGGAAAGGTCAAGCACCTTGCCGATAGCTCTGTTTCTAACTGCTGACTGAGCCAGGAACATACCGTAGCCGTACTCAGCGTTATCCTCGAACAGTGAGTTTGCCCAAGCAGGACCCTTGCCGTCCTTATTTGTTGTATAAGGAGTTGAAGGTGCAGAGCCGCCCCAGATAGAGGAGCATCCTGTTGCGTTGGCGATATACATTCTTTCGCCGAAGAGCTGTGTGATAAGCTTAGCATAAGGTGTCTCACCGCATCCTGCACAAGCGCCGGAGAACTCAAGCAGAGGCTGCTTGAACTGTGAGCCCTTAACTGTCTTTTCATTGAACTTTGCAAATACCTCATCCTGCTCAGCAAGCTGGCTCTCCAGAGGCATCATTGAAAGTGCCTTGTTGCCCTTCTTGCCGGGACATACGTTTACACAAGAGCCGCAGCCTGTGCAGTCAAGTGCAGACATTGTCATTACGAAGTGGTAGCCGGGCATACCGGTGCAAGGGATAGCCTTCTCCTGAGCGAGCTTAGGAGCCTTCTTCAGCTCAGCGTCTGTCATGATAACAGGTCTGATAACTGCGTGCGGGCAGACATATGAGCAGAAGTTACACTGGATACAATTCTCATTGTTCCATGCAGGAACGTCAACAGCGATACCTCTCTTTTCAAATGCAGCAGAGCCCTGTGGGAATGTACCGTCTGCCATCTTCACGAATGTGGAAACAGGCAGCTTGTCGCCTTCCTGAGCGTTGCATGGGATCTGGATGCTGTTTACGAAATCCTGAAGGGTCTTATTGCCTGGGACCTTTACCTTTGACATACCCATCTTGGAATCCTTAGCGTTCTTCCAGGACTCAGGGACCTTGACCTCAACGACCTGCTGGCAGCCTGCGTCGATAGCGTCATGGTTCATCTTTACGATAGCCTCGCCCTTCTTGGAATAAGAAGCGGTAGCAGCGTCCTTCATATACTTGATAGCGTCCTTGATAGGAATGATGTTTGCAAGCTTGAAGAATGCAGACTGGAGCACGGTGTTGATCCTGTTGCCCAGACCGATCTCCTTACCGATCTTAACGCCGTTGATGATATAGAACTTGATGTTGTTCTCAGCGATATATCTCTTTACCTGACCGGGGAGGTGCTTATCAAGCTCCTTCTCTGTCCACTGGCAGTTGAGAAGGAATGTTCCGCCCGGCTTGATGTCGTTAACGATATTGTACTTATTGATGTACGACTCGTTATGGCAGGCAACAAAGTCAGCCTGGTTGATAAGGTAAGTTGACTTGATAGGTGTCTTACCGAATCTGAGGTGAGAAACTGTTACGCCGCCTGACTTTTTGGAGTCATATGCAAAGTAAGCCTGTGCATAAAGGTCGGTGTGGTCACCAATGATCTTGATGGAGTTCTTGTTTGCACCAACAGTACCGTCAGCGCCAAGACCCCAGAACTTACAAGCTGTGGTTCCCTCAGGAGCAGAGTTGAGCTTGCCCTCTGTTTTAAGAGAAAGACCTGTAACGTCGTCCTCGATACCGATGGTAAATCTCGGCTTGAAGGTATCCTTCCAGGAAGCGTTCCAGTAAACTGCCTTGATCTGATCCGGAGTTGTATCCTTGGAACCAAGACCATATCTGCCGGATGCAACAGGAACATCATGGAACTGTGTTCCCTTGAGAGCTGCAACAACGTCAAGATACAGAGGCTCGCCAAGAGATCCCGGCTCCTTTGTTCTGTCAAGAACAGAAACCTGCTCACAGGTGCTTGGGATAGCCTCAACCAGCTTGGAAGCTACGAAAGGTCTGTAAAGTCTAACCTTAACAAGACCAAGCTTTGTGCCTTCGGTTGCGTTGAGGTAATCTATTGTCTCCTCGATAGTATCACATACAGAGCCCATAGCAACGATTACGTGAGTTGCATCAGGAGCACCGTAGTAGTTGAAAAGCTTATAATCTGTTCCGATCTTCTTGTTTACCTTATTCATATAATCCTCAACGATGCCGGGGATAGCGTCATAGTAAGGATTGCAAGCTTCACGAGCCTGGAAGAAGATATCAGGGTTCTGAGCTGTACCACGCAGTACGGGGTGCTCAGGATTGAGAGCTCTCTTTCTGAACTCGTCGATCTTCTTGAAGTTTACCATGCTTCTTACGTCTTCGATATCCCATGTCTCGATCTTCTGGATCTCATGAGATGTTCTGAAGCCGTCGAAGAAGTGAAGGAAAGGAACTCTTCCCTCGATAGTCGAAAGGTGTGCAACTGTACCAAGGTCCATAACCTCCTGAGGGTTGGATGAACACAGCATTGCAAAACCTGTCTGACGGCAGGCATACACATCAGAGTGGTCGCCGAAAATGTTAAGTGCATGAGAAGCAACGCATCTTGCAGATACATGGATAACGCAAGGGAGAAGCTCACCTGCGATCTTGTACATATTAGGGATCATAAGAAGAAGTCCCTGAGATGCTGTGTAGGTGGTTGTCAGTGCACCTGCTGCAAGTGAACCGTGAACTGTACCGGAAGCGCCTGCCTCAGACTGCATCTCTGCAACCTTTACCGGTGCGCCGAACAGGTTTTTCTGTCCCTTTGCAGACCACTGGTCTGTTACCTCTGCCATAACGGAAGACGGTGTGATCGGATAGATAGCAGCGACTTCTGTAAACGGGTATGATGCCCATGCAGCAGCGTTGTTACCATCCATGGTTTTCATTTTTCTTGCCATTTCTTGAATCATTCCTTTCTGGATATTTCGCCCTCAGGCGAATTAGAAATTCTTTTTTGTCTGCCCGGCAAATTTATCGGCAGACTTGACCTCTCGCAGAGCACGGACTCTGCACAAGACAAAAAGCAAAACGCAAAAATACTTTTTGTCAATTTGACTATTATAGTATATCACTTATTTTTTGATTTGTAAATAGCTTTACGATTTTTTGTTGAAAAAATTTCCCTTAATTATTTTAAATATTTGATGATGTGCCGATGTGTTTTTCCGCCCCGGCTTTTATCCGGCGTGTTAGCCTTGGGCAACAAAAAACCTGCCGTCTCCGGCAGGCAATAAAAAGCACGATATGATACATGGCATCCGATGCCTTGCGTATATTTTTTTCAGATATATCTCATCAGGAAAAACAGCCCCACTCTCAGTGCAGCCACCAGCAAAAGCATAAACACCGACGAGCCCGAGATAAGCTGATTTATCCAGTAGATGCTGGTGGTGCCCGGCGTCTGCGTTTCCTTGCCAAGGGTCATTATCACGCTGTTGGGATAGCCGCTGTCAATGGAAATATCCAAAAGGCCTGCACAGGCTGCCTGGGTCTGTGCGGCATTTTTATTTGCTGAATCTGCGGCAAATCTTTTTACCGTCTGAGAAGCATTCTTTGAGTCAAGCAAAAGAAGGGATCCGTCTGCAACGCAAAGCTTTGCGGCGATCCTTGAGGGCACAAAGGTGAAAAATCTGTTTATCGCCGTGGGGACTCTTGCGGAGGTGTCCTCGTATCCTCCCATCCTGCCGCCTACTCTGTCGGCGGTATTTACGCAGCGGTATACAAATCCCCCCACTCCCCCAAGCAGCCCTATCCAAAAAACAGGGGCAACTGCATGGTCGGTTATGTTGGCAGAGGCAGACTCCAGCGTACATCTTACAATGTCCTGGGAATCAAGTCCCTGTGCATTCATTCCGGTAAGCTCCGTAAAATACTCTCTTGCGCTTTCAAGGTCGTTTTTTTGCAGCGATCTCATTATCTGTGCGGCAAGAGTCCTTGAATTTCTTATGGAAAGCGCAGCTGCACACAATACGCTTTCCACCAGTATACCTGTTACGTTCGATATAAGATAGCCAAGGATATAAAGTCCCAAAGACGGTATCACAGCACTGAGCAGCACGATAAATTCAAACATGCCCCCCGCAGCATTCCTTGCTTCCTTTGAATCGGCATATGCATTTTTTATCCTGCTGTCAACGGCAGTTATATATTTTTTTATCAGTCCCGGAAGAAACCTTCCCACGGTGGTATCTCCCAGCAGTGCATCAAGCACAAAGCCTATTGCCAGTGCACAAAGGGTGTTCATTATCATATTTTTCCTCTCCGTTTCGCAGCATCAGATACTGACGCTGTCATACATTGTACCACAATTATAACTTTTTTTCAACAGCATTTTCAAACTTTTTTCCCCACAGCGCCCATATGTGCAAATTGCTGTTTTTGTTAACAGGGAGTTTGATATTTTTTACATTTGCGTTTATTGACTTTTAGGCTGAAATGGTGTATCATGAAGAATAATATTTTGACGAAGTTTGAAGTATGAAGGAAAACGGGAGGTAAAATTATGCTTGAAACAAACGAAAACAAGAAATTTACAAAGGAAGGCATCACCTTTGACGACGTGCTGCTCATACCAGGAGAGTCCGATTGTACTCCCGACATGGTGGACATTCACACTCACCTCACCAAGGATATCGTCCTGAACACACCGATAATGACCTCTGCCATGGATACGGTCACCGAGTCCAGGATGGCAATTGCCATCGCACGTGAAGGCGGCATAGGAATAATCCACAAGAACATGACCATAGCTCAGCAGGCTGACGAGGTGGATAAGGTAAAAAGGTCGGAAAACGGAGTTATCGTTGACCCGTTCTCTCTTACAGCCGATAAAACAGTTGCCGAGGCTGACGCACTTATGGGCAAGTATAAGATCTCCGGCGTGCCTATCGTTGATAAGGACAACAAGCTGGTGGGCATACTCACCAACCGTGACCTGAGATTTATCAAGGACTTTGACTCTATCCTTATCAAGGACGTAATGACAAAGGATAACCTGGTGACTGCACCGGTGGGCACAGACCTTGCAGGGGCTCAGAGCATCCTTATGAAACACAAGATCGAAAAGCTCCCTCTTGTGGACGCAAACGGCGTACTCAAGGGACTTATCACCATAAAAGACATCGAAAAGGCAGAGCGTTATCCTAATTCTGCAAGAGATAAAAAGGGCAGACTTCTTTGCGGTGCGGCTATCGGCATGACCCAGGACGTGCTTGACAGAGCAGGTGCTCTCATAGATGCACAGGTGGATGTGCTTGTGCTTGACTCTGCACACGGCCATTCAATGAACGTTATCAACTGCCTCAAAAAAGTCAAGGCAGCATTCCCGGATACACCGGTTATCGCAGGAAACATCGCTACCGCTGCTGCTGCAAAGGCTCTTTGCGAAGCGGGCGCTGACGCTATAAAGGTTGGTATCGGTCCGGGATCTATCTGTACAACACGAGTTGTTTCGGGTATCGGCGTTCCACAGATCACAGCAGTTTACGATGCAGCGTGCGAGGCTGCAAAATACGGTATCCCCGTTATTGCAGACGGCGGTATCAAGTATTCGGGAGATATTGTCAAGGCTCTTGCAGCAGGTGCAAGCGTTGTAATGCTCGGCTCTCTGCTGGCAGGCTGTGAAGAAGCTCCCGGCGAGGTTGAGATCTACCAGGGCCGTTCCTTCAAGGTATACAGAGGCATGGGCTCTTTGGCTGCAATGGCTTGCGGTTCAAAGGACAGATATTTCCAGACAAACACCAAAAAGCTTGTTCCGGAGGGCGTTGAAGGACGAGTTGCTTTCAAGGGCCCTGTAAGCGATACTATCTATCAGCTTGTGGGCGGTATCAGATCGGGCATGGGCTACTGCGGCTGCCACACTATCGACGAGCTTGCGGAAAAGGCACAGTTCGTAAAGATCACAGGCGCAGGTCTGAAGGAATCGCACCCCCACGACATCTACATTACAAAGGAAGCTCCGAACTATTCGGCAGGATTCTGATAAATACAAAGCCGAGAGAGATCTCGGCTTTTCTTTGTTTATTCACCAATAATAACAGGTTTTTCGGTCAAGCCTTTTCTCGTAAAAAAGGCTTGCGGGTCAAGGGCAGCGCCCTTGTCGCCGTCCGCAGACGGCGAAACGCCCTGTGCCGTTAGGCGCTCCGCAAAGGGTGAATTTCAAAACAGTCCGGTGGACTGTTTTGAAAGAGGGAACGCCCTGCAAGAGAGGGCGTTCCCTATGAGAAGTTCGGGCAAACTTTCCTCAAGCCATTATGGCTTGACATCACGACCAAAAAACCTGTTATTATTAACTCAACCAGCGGTAGAGTGACGTATTTACGTTGTTTTCAACCACAAGTTTGTTTACATTTTACTATTCGTGTGCTACTATTGGTACACGGAAGGAGGATCTCCCCGCATGATAGATATGATAAAGATCGGCAAATTTATAAGTGCTTGCCGAAAAGAAAAAGGACTTACTCAGGCTCAGCTTGCAGAAAAATTCGGCATCACCGACAGGGCGGTTTCCAAATGGGAAACAGGTAAAAGCGTTCCCGATGCGTCAATAATGCTTGAGCTTTGCGAGCAGCTTGGGATAAACGTCAACGAACTGCTCAGCGGGGAAAAACTTGATATGACGAATTATAACGAACAGGCGGAAAAAAACATTCTCGCACTCAAAGAAAGTGAAGAAAAGGCAAATAAGAATATGCTGTTTATGGAAGTGGTCATCGGTACTATCTCCACGGTGGCTTTTATTGTAATGCTGCTTTTCGGAGCATACGTGCCCGGGCTTGCGCAGGGGTGGCGCATAGCTATGTGTGCGGTGGGATTTATCATTTTTGCAGTATCAATGCACGTTTGCATAAAGATAGAGCAGACCGCAGGCTACTACGAGTGCCCGCACTGCAAGCATACCTTCGTGCCGTCGCTGAAACAGACATACTTCTCTCAGCACATTGGCAGAACAAGAAAAATGGTTTGTCCGCACTGCCGCAAAAAAGGCTGGTGCAAAAAAACACTTACAAAAAATGAAGAATAACAGGGGGAAACAACAATGAATATTCTTGCACAGATAAATGATCTTGAGGAGATCAAAGAGTACCTTCCTTTTCTTATACCCATCGCAGTTTTGCAGCTGGGTCTTACCGTAGGCGCACTTATAAGCATTTTAAGGCACAAAAAATACAAAACAGGCAACAGAGCCTTGTGGGTCATTCTGACATTGCTTGTGAACATCATCGGACCTATCCTCTACTTTGTGCTTGGCAAGACCGACGAGGAAGATGAGGAAGAATAAATGAACGTGCTTGAAGTTAAAGACCTGCACAAAAGCTTCGGCTCAAAGACCGTGCTGGACGGCTTGACCTTTTCGGTGAGCGAGGGCAGCGTGTTCGGATTTATCGGCAGAAACGGCGCAGGCAAAACAACTACAATGAAAATAATTCTCGGGCTGCTGCAAGCAGACAGCGGCGAGATCACCATCTGCGGAGAAAGGGTGCGCTATGGCAATACCCCCACAAACAAATTCGTGGGCTATCTCCCCGACGTGCCGGAGTTTTACAGCTATATGACCGCAAGAGAATACCTGCGGCTTTGCGGCCGGGTAACGGGTATGAAGCAAAGCGAGATAAGATTACGCACGAACGAACTTCTGGAGCTTGTGGGGCTTGCAGGGGAAAAGCACCGTATCAAAGGCTATTCCCGGGGAATGAAACAGCGCCTTGGCATCGCTCAGGCTCTTATCAACAGACCAAAGCTGCTTATCTGCGACGAGCCAACAAGCGCCCTTGACCCTCTCGGCAGAAAAGAGATACTTGAAATAATCAGCTCGGCAAAGGGCGAAACAAGCGTTATTTTCTCAACGCACATTCTTTCAGACGTTGAAAAGATATGCGATGACGCTGCCATTCTCGAAAAGGGCAGGACGGTCCTTTGCGGTACGGTAAGCGAGCTGAAAGCAAAGCGCTCGGGCAGCGATGTACAGATAGTGCCTGTCAGCGCAGATGATGCCCAAAGGATCGCTCAGCTGCTGGGCGGTGAGGTTCACAGCGGCACCGTCATAGTCGCAAACGCATCACAGGATAAGATGCTGGGCATACTTAAAACAATAAGCGAAAGCAGGATACCTGTGCTGAAGATCGAGCATGCCGAGCCTGACCTGGAGCAGCTTTTTATGGAGGTGATCGGCGAATGAACGGCTTTTCACCCTTTCTGAAAAAGGAGTTTTTCGAGCTTTACCGCAAGGGCAGACTGCTGCTTTTCGGCATACTTTTCGTGTTCTTTGGCATATTGGCTCCCGCAACCGCAAAGCTAACCCCGGCGCTTTTTAAAATGATGTCAGGGGAACTTGAACAGCAAGGTATCATCATCAAGGACATTACCTCTACCGCTGCAAGCTCCTACGAGCAGTTTTTCAGCAATCTGTCCATAATACTGATCGTCTTTTTCGTGGTCTTTGCAGGCAGCGTAACAAGCGAGTTTTCAAGCGGCAGCGTTATACCCCTTCTCACCAAGGGCCTTTCAAGGAAGGCAATGATGCTTTCAAAACTCATAAGTGCGCTGATAACATGGTCGGCAGGCTATTGGCTGTGCTTTGGCATAACATACGGCTATACCGCTTATTACTGGAAGGATGACTCGGTACAGAGCGTTATACCTGCGGTGCTGCTTTGGTGGCTGTTCTCGGTCATGGTCATATGCCTGATGTTCTTTTTCTCCTCCTTTGTCCGCACCCATGTACAGGTGATGATAGGCACAGGCTGTGTTGTTTTTTCGTTTAAGCTTATGAGCATCGTCAAGACCGCAGACAAATATCTTCCCTCTGCGCTTACAAACAGTATGAATATTTGCACGGGCAAAACAAGCGTTGCGGATATTATCCCTGCTATTATCATAGCGGGGACGGTTTGCGCTGGCGCCGGGGTGCTGGGCGTAGTTCTTATAGGAAGGCGCAGAGTGTAAAAGATCGCCCCTTGGAGTATTTTGCCGGGATACTTGAATTTTTTGTAATATTATGTTATACTATATCTCAGTGCTGCGAACGACCGCCGAAAGCGGCGGAAAAAAGCGACAAAAATTATGATGTAAGGAGTATTCCGGACGATGAAGATGAAAATGGTAAAAATTATTGCTGCCGCAGCGGCTTTGACCATTCCCCTTTGTGCTTTTTCCTCATGCGGTGACAAGACTCAGTACTCGGGAAAGCTGCAGACCTATTCCATAGCTACTCAGCAGACCACCACCAAAGACAGCTCAGAAAAAGACAGCAGCTCAAAAGCATCGACTACAAAAAAGACAACTGCTTCCACAACAACTACTACGACTACCACCACGACAACCACCTCTGCCACCACGACCCAGTGGGTACAGCCCACCGAACAGTGGACTCAGCCGGTGTACACTCAGGCTCCTGTATACACCCAGGCACCTGTTTATACACAGCCTCAGCAGTATTATCAGTAAGATCTCAAAAACTGATTTTCACCCCACCCGGCAGATAACGTGGTGAAAAATACGAAAAAATACAACATATGGTATAAAAAAGCGGCGGAAAAATCTGCCGCTATTTTTTTTTGAAAAAAGGCTTGCAAAATGCGAAACTATGTGTTATAATGTGACTTACAACGACGTGAAAAACCTTATAAGATAAAGATATTTAAGGGAGTGTAAAAATGAAAACAACAAAACTTTTTGCTTCGATCCTGTCTGCAGGTCTGGCACTTTGCCTTTTTGCAGGCTGTGCAAAAGACACCACCAGCGATAAAGATTCTCCTGATGTTGAGGAGATCGAGGTTATCCGCACCGCTGAATCTCTGAGCGGCGACGCAAAGCAGAGCGAAAATAACGGTGATTGGAAAGTTGATCTTCCCCAGGCTCAAAGTCAGGTCACAACCACCACAAAGAGCGCCGAAACACAGAATAAAGAAACCACCACTACCACAAAGAAGTCTACCATAGCTCAGCAGATGGAATCTGCTACACAGCAAAAGACTCAAAAGCAGGTATGGACACAGCCAAGCTCAAGGACTTATGCGTCAACTACCACTAAAGCTGCCACCACAACAACCAAGGCTGCCACCACAACCAAGGCAACCACAAAGGCCACAGCTAAGCCTACGACAACCACTCCCCGTCCTGCGACTACTACCAAGGCTACCACAAAAGCAACCACAAAGGCTACCGAGGGAAGCACCAAGGCAGGAACGGTATGGACAGGCATTTCCTAAATACATAAACACATGAATTATGCGGCAGAGTTAGTTCTGCCGCTTTTTTGTGCTGTGCACCATAAAAACAACATAAGATAAACAAAATCCCTCCCTTGCCTGTAAAGACAAGAGAGGGATATTTATTTATATTCGCTTATTTTGAAAGCTTGTCCTTGCCGCCCATATACATTCTCAAAGGCTCGGGGATAGCTACGCTGCCATCCGCCTTGAGGTTGTTTTCAAGAAATGCTATCAGCATTCTCGGCGGTGCAACAACGGTGTTGTTAAGGGTGTGTGCAAAGTATTTCTGACCGTCTGCTCCCTTTATCCTTATGGCAAGTCTTCTTGCCTGTGCGTCGCCAAGATTGGAGCAGGAACCTACCTCAAAGTACTTTTGCTGTCTTGGGCTCCATGCCTCAACATCACAGCTCTTTACCTTCAGGTCTGCCAGGTCGCCCGAGCAGCACTCCAGCGTTCTGACGGGGATATCAAGACTGCGGAAGAAATCAACGCTGTTCTGCCACAGCTTATCATACCACTTCATCGAATCCTCAGGCTTGCAGACAACTATCATTTCCTGCTTTTCAAACTGATGTATCCTGTATACGCCACGCTCTTCGATGCCGTGTGCGCCTACCTCTTTTCTGAAACAAGGCGAGTAGCTTGTGAGCGTCTTTGGAAGCTCGCTCTCCGGGGTAATGGTATCAATGAACTTGCCTATCATGGAATGTTCAGATGTGCCGATAAGATAAAGATCCTCGCCCTCTATCTTGTACATCATATTTTCCATTTCCGCAAAGCTCATGACCCCTGTAACAACATCCGATCTGATCATAAAAGGCGGAATATAATAGGTGAACCCTCTGTCGATCATAAAATCTCTTGCATAGGAAAGAATTGCCGAATGAAGCCTTGCAATGTCACCTTTAAGATAGTAAAAACCATTGCCGGATGTCCTTCTTGCAGCATCAAGATCAATGCCGTCGAACTTCTCCATTATGTCAACATGGTATGGTACCTCAAAGTCGGGAACAACAGGCTCTCCAAAACGCTCGATCTCAACATTCTCGCTGTCGTCCTTGCCGATAGGCACGCTGTCATCTATAATGTTTGGGATAACAAGCATTCTCTCACGGATCTGTGCCTCGTAAGCAGTCTCGTCCTTTTCCAGCTGTTCAAGCTCTGCGCCGATGGCACTTACCTCGCTTTTGACCTTTTCTGCTTCGTCTTTAAGTCCTTTGCCCATAAGTCCGCCGATCTGTTTGGACATTACCTTTCTTTTATTACGCAGCTCGTCGCATCTTGTCTTGGCTGCTCTGAACTTTGTATCAAGATCCAGGACCTCGTCAACAAGCACCAGCTTTTCGTCCTGGAACTTCTTTTTGATATTTTCCTTAACAAGCTCCGGATTTGTACGCACCAGTTTTATATCCAGCATATTTTTCCTCTCCTTTTGTCTGCCAAGCAGACACTTTAATAAAAATACAATAATAATATACCACCATTATCCCTTTTTGTCAACAACGCCCCGGCGCCGCTGCGCTTTTGGGGAAAATACCCTGCCGGCTCCGGCTTTTTAAATATATGGTAATAATTTTTTTGCCGCAAGTTCAAAATTTCACTGAAAAAGTGCTTTATTTTTCTTAAAAAATGTAATATAATAAAGGTGAACAAATATTCGAATTTGAAACGAGGAAATTTTCCATGATAAATGATGAGATCCTGAAAAGTATAGAGCGTGTGCATTTTATCGGCATAGGCGGCTCCGGAATGTACCCGATCGTACAGATCTTCCACAGCAAAGGTTACAAGATAACAGGCTCGGACAACAACGAGACCGAGACACTTGACGCTGTACGCAAAATGGGCATAGAGGTCTTTATGGGGCAGCGGGCTGAAAATATAGGCGATGCCCAGCTTATAATTTATACCGCTGCGATCATGGCAGATAACCCAGAGCTTATCTCGGCAAAGCAAGCCGAAAAGGAAGGCAGGGCTTATGTCTGTGAAAGAGCGGATATCCTCGGACTTATCACCGGGTGGTACGATGATGCCATATGCGTTTGCGGAACTCACGGAAAGACCACAACATCTTCAATGCTCACACAGATATTTCTCGACGAGGGAGTTGACCTTTCCTGCGTTATCGGAGGAAAGCTGCCGAGCATAGGCGGTTCGGGAAGGAGCGGTTCAAGCAGCATTATGGTCTGCGAGTCCTGTGAGTATCAGGATCATTTTCTCAAATTTTTCCCGGATGTTTCGGTGATACTTAATGTTGACGCAGATCATCTGGAGTATTTCAAGAACATTGAAAACATAATAAAAAGCTTTAACGTCTTTGCACAAAAAACCACCAAGTGTATAATCTTCAACGGTGACGATGAAAACTCTCACAAGGCTGTTGACGGCGTTGACAAGCAAAAGATAACCTTCGGTTTTGACAAAAGCAACGATTACAGCGCAGTTATCCTGGACAAAAAAGGCTTAAAAACGGAGTTTGAGGTGTTCTTTAAAGGCGAGTCTGCGGGCATGATGGCTATACACGTTCCCGGCGACCACAATGTGCTCAACGCTCTGGCAGCGATCGCTGCGGCAAGATATGAGGGAGTCTCCTGGGAGGGTATCCGCAAGGGGCTTGACAGCTTTTTCGGTGCGGTAAGACGTTTTCAGAAGATCGATGAGGTAAAAGGTGTAACAATAGTTGACGATTATGCCCACCACCCCAAGGAGATAGAGTGTACTCTCAAAGCTGCCAAGGGGCTTGACTTCAACAGAGTCTGGGCGGTGTTCCAGCCTTTCACCTATTCAAGGACAAAGATACTTATGGACGATTTCGTAAGCGCCCTTGAGATAGCTGATATTGCGGTCATAACAGACATTATGGGCAGCCGTGAAAAAAACACGGACGGCATTTATGCCGAGATGCTGGGGGAAAGGATAAAAGGATCTGTCTATTTCCCCACAGACCACGAACTTGTGGACAAGCAGACCGCTGAGCAGAAGGACTATAACTTTATGCAATGTGTGGAGCATATTGCACAAAACGCACAGCCGGGGGATCTGGTTATAACTCTGGGCTGCGGAGATGTATACAAGCTGGCAAAGATGCTTGCCGGAAAGCTGAAGGAAATGTGATTTTGCCGAAAGGACAGAAAACATGACTCTTAACGAAACAGAGAAAAAAGTTTACGAATATATAAGGGACAGTATCGAAAAGGGGTACCCCCCAACGGTGAGAGAGATCTGCTCACAGATGGATTTCAAGTCCACCTCTACCGCTCACAGATACATCAATTCCCTTGCCATGAAAGGGCTCATAGAAAAAGGCAGCAACCAGAACAGAGCCATACGCCTTGCAGGCAAGGGAGCGATCCGTGTTCCCGTGGTAGGGCGTGTCACTGCCGGAAAGCCTATAACCGCCATCGAGGACATAACGGATTATGTCAGCTTTGTTCCCCAGAAGAACTATCAGAACGAACTGTTCGCCCTGAACGTAAAGGGGGAATCCATGATAAACGCTGCAATCCTTGACGGCGACACGGTTATTGTGGAACACACACCATATGCGGAAAACGGCGAGATCGTTGTGGCTCTTGTGGACGGGTCGGATGCTACGGTGAAACGGTTTTTCAAAGAAAAGGGCCATTTCCGCCTTCAGCCGGAAAACGACACAATGGATCCTATAATTTCAGACAATGTTCAGATAATGGGCAAGGTCGTAGCTGTAATGAGATATATCCAATAACAATTATTAGCTTAGGAGTGCATCAAAATGAGCAACACCTGTAAATACTGCGGAGCAGTACTTGAAGAAGGTTCTGTAATATGTGCCAACTGCGGAAAGGTCGTGCCCAGAACTCACCGGGCTGCTGTCCACAGCAATGCCAACCAGTTCAGCGCTATAAACACCAGTATGTATAAAAACGAACAGATCACCGATTCCAAAAGGCAGTTCCAGCCCACTATGGAATCCAGCAGCCAGACCTACAACAAGGTCCGCAAGCACGTTGCCGACCAGGTCTATAATAAAAACCGCAAAGGGCAGCACTCAAACAATTCCATCAAGATGAACTTTGCCAACACCAACTTTGATGCCCAGGCAAAAAATTTCCGTGCCACAGAGCTTGAGACCACCAGCGGAAACGAAAAGAAAAGCTCTTTGCACCCTGTTCTTAATAAGCTGGGCTGGATAATCGCAGCGTTAGTATTTATTTACTTTGCCTTTGGCGGTATAATGATACTTATAACAAAGAACGATACATACGATTTTGATATACCCGGTTCCAACCCGCTGGTAGCCGATACATACGGTGAGGCAATATATAATTACTTTGACTCCGGCTGGTGGCATTACCGCTTTACAAAGGGTGTTTATTTCACCGGGGAAAGAGCCGGAAAGGAATATGAGGTATATTTCGGCGTGGAAAACAAAAAACGTGTGGTGACAAAGCTTGTGGAGGACGGAAAGGAAGTTGACGCAAGCGACCTTATGGGCACACGAATAATGGGAATGTTCATGGCGGATAAGCGAGCGTAGCGTTTAAAAGATCAAGACCTCTGCAAAAAGATGCAGAGGCCTTTTTTATATCTTAAAGGACTTTTTTCTGTTTTTTGACGATCAATGATACCGCAAAGATCGCTGCGGCGAACAGAACTTGTATGCCTATACATATCATTACCGTTGAGAGCTTGAACTGCTCTGTGCCAAGTCCGCAGATCATATCATTAGCCTTGACGTACCAGTATGCAGGCAGGAACCTTGCGGCTGTGAGCACTCCGCTTGAAAGCATCTCCTGCGGAACGAACATTCCGCAAAGGAAAGCCATTCCAAGACCAAGCACCTGGGTGACGAACGCAAGCACGTTGTCGCTTATGCCAAGCTCTGCAAACAGCAGCGCAATAGTAACGCATACCAGGGTGAATGCTACTGTGTTGAGCACCGCATACCACATATTCCCCGAGAACATTCCGCCGTTTTTGCCAACACCAAAAGCCATAAGGATCAACCAGATGATGAGGACAAATATGCCGCTTGCACAAATCGTCTGCGCCGTTATGCTCGAGGTCTTTATGCTCGAACACTTTGTACGGAAGCCCACCTCTTTCTTGTTCATGGCAACGATGACCGGGCAAAGTACGCTGATAATGATACTTAAAAGTGCGTAAGGCATATAGTTGAAAAACGATGCTGACTTGGTCTGTGCGCTCTCGTTCTCAAATGTTTCAAATGTCACCTCTGTCTTTTCCGACAGCGCCTGCTGTGCCGAATCAAGTGCCTTGTTAAACTCCATGCCGCCTGCAAGGTACGCCTTTACAGTTGAAACGTAGGTGTCAAGCATGGAATCCGCAAGCTTGTTTGTATAGCTGTCGTGGAGATAGCGTGCTGTGAAAAGCCCGTCTGTTTCGCCCTTTGAAAGCTTATCCTGATAGCCCTCGTTTATGGTGATGACATAGTTTGTGGAGGTGACGTACAAAGCATCTATAAGCTTATCCCTATCGTCCTCGAAGTCAACTATGATGTTGTCCTTTGCAAGATAATCACAAAGCTTTCTGCTTGCATCTGACTTGTCGTGGTCATAAACTGTAAGGGTCATTTTTGAGGTCTTGAATGTATCTGCGCCGCCGCCCACATTTGTAAAGTTGAGTATCAGCAGGAATATGCCAAGGAACACAAGCATAGACAGCCATTTTGATTTTGCGATCTTGAAAAACAGCTTAAAGACTTGCATACTTACGCCTCCTTGTCATTAAAAGTCCCAGTGTGATGAATACAACTATGGTTATTATCATTGTTACGACACACTGAAGGTACCTTGTATAGTCCTCGTAGATGTTAAGGCTGAAAAAGCTCTCGCACATTACTGCCGCAGGGTTTACCTTGTTGAACCACGCAAACGAGGATTCCGCTATCTTCTGCTTGATGCCTGCGTCCATAAGTCCGCTGCAGAAGCAAAGAAGGAGAGATGATGCTGTACATATTGCATCCTTTGTGCTTTCGCTGAATCTGCCGATAGAGCCTATCACGAAGCCCAGCGAGCTTCCAACAAAGCCCGAAAGTATCGCCGTGAGGTAAACAAGGGGTATCCTGTCGCCCATATCCACACGCAGTACGGTGATGATGAACGTTACTGCAATCACCATACATATTGCCTGGACAACGAATGTTGCACACAGGTTTGAAAGTATGGTTGTGATCTTTGGTGTGGGGGAAACGCACTTTCTTGCGCCAAGGGGTGAGAGGTTCCCCTGGTTGTGGGTCGCAACGTGCAGACCTGCAAGTGAGCCGAACATGGCTACCATTGCAAGCAGATTATAAAAATACTGGTCGTACATATTGGTGTTGCCCTTTGAAAGAGCCTCTGACTTTACGGTGCTGACCTCCTCCGTCAGCGCCTTTGCCACATCACCCATCTTTGCAGGATCACTCTTAGCTGTGTCGGTGATTATCTTTGCGTTGAGATTGTACTTTTCCACAAACCTTTCAAGCATCGTGCTTTTGAGGTTGTTTGTTGCAACGGTAAGGGAAAGCTTGCTGTCCACATAGATTATTCCCCGCACATCTTCGTTCTTGAGCTGTTTAAGGGCATCCTCCTTGTCGGTGTAGACGAATGAGAACATGGCATCGTCGCCTGTCTCCATACTCTCTGCTACCTGCTTAAAAGCCTTTCCGCCCTCCTGGGAATTTACGACCACCGCAGTCTTGACGGTGGTGAACTTTATGTCGTTATCGTAAATATTTCCGAAAGCCACCTTGAAGAAAGTGCCCAGCGCTATGGGATATATGATGAGCCATATGATTATCTCTCTGACACGAAGGCTTGTCAGAATGTCATATTTGAAATTATGCCTGAACATACTTTTTCTCCTTTTGTCTTTCGTTATTCGCTGTCACGAAGCTGTTTGCCCGTTATTTCAAGGAACACATCGTTAAGGGTGGGGAGCTCGGAATAAACTCTTCCGAAGTGGATATCCTCTTGCTGAAGAACGCTCATTATCCTTATCAGATTGTGCTTTCCCCCGGAGCAGTAGATGTACAGCTTGCCGTCTTTATATTCCACATTATAAACGTGGGGCAAAGCGCTCATCTGATCCGTAAGGCTGTCATCCGGCTGATCCATCTCGATGGAGACTGTCTCGGTGTTCTTTATCATCTTTTTAAGCTCTGCCTTGGTACCCATGGCGATCTTTCTGCCCTTATCCATTATGGCAATGCGTGAACAGATCTGCTCTACCTCCTCCATATAGTGAGAGGTATAAATAACCGTTGCACCCTGTGCATTCAGCTCAAGGATACCCTCAAGGATCCTGTTTCTGCTTTGAGGGTCTACCGCAACCGTGGGTTCGTCAAGGATTATCAGCTCCGGCTTATGGGCAATACCGCAGGCGATGTTGAGCCGTCTTAAAAGACCGCCGGAAAGTTTTTTGGGTCTGAACTTTATAAACTCCTCCAGCCCCACAAACTTTATTGCATCGTCAACGTACTTTTTCCGTGTCTGCTTGTCGGTTATATACAGACCGCAGAAGTAGTCGATGTTTTCATAAACCGTAAGCTCGTCATAAACTGCAACGTTTTGCGATATGACACCTATGCGCTTTTTAAGAGCATAGTTTGTGGGAGACATTTTCTCCCCGAATATTTCTATATCCCCTTTGTCAAAATCAAGCAGCGAAAGCAGACAGTTGATGGTGGTGGTCTTTCCCGAACCGTTTGGTCCCAAAAGCCCGAACACCTCCCCTTGTTTTATTTCAAGATCAAAATGGTCAACTGCGATCAGCTCTTTGTACCTTTTCACCAGATTTTCTATCTTTACTACCGTCTGTGCCATTTTTGCATTCCTCCCAAAAATACATTGTGGTTTTATTCTGTGCCTTCATTATACCACCCTGCCACGAGGTTTTAAAGTGAACAGCGTAACAAATCAATATGACAAATGTAATATTGTTTGTGATTGACAAAAAGCGGGAAAATATGATATAGTTGTTATGAATTGTGGTGCAGTAAAAGAAAAAGGGGGCGGACGTTATTTCTGAACTGCTGGAAAAACTTATAATAACCCTGGTGTGTTCCAACTTTCTGATGGATCACGCAAACAGCCCCAGCGTACCTGTTGTGGCTTTGCTTACAAGCATAACCATATGCTGTCTTGTCCCGGCGGTAAAAAACAAATATATACGATCCGCTCTTGTTGCGGTCTACATCGGCTGTTGTTTTGCACACCCTTGTTTTGTGGTGTTCCTTCCGGTCACCGCTTATGACATCTCACGCAGAAAGCTGTATGTTCTTGGGATACCCGCTTTGGCGGCAATAGGGTTCCAGACATACAAAGGGGATCTCAGGCTGATGCTTACCACCCTGACTTTATGTGCCCTTTCTGTGACAGTTGAGATATTTTCCAGACGTTCTCAGCTGCTCAGAGAGGAGCTTATCAAGACCCGTGACAGCGCTGTTGAATACTCAAACGAACTTATCAAAAATCAGGATAATGAACTGCATCTTGCCACGCTCAAAGAAAGAAACCGCATCGCAAGAGAGATACATGACAATGTTGGACATCTGCTTACACGCACGATCCTGCAAATGGGCGCTATACAGATAATCAATAAAGACGAGGATCTTAAAGAGCCTCTTGACAGCGTAAAGTCCACCCTTGACGAGGCAATGAACTCTATACGCAAAAGCGTCCACGATCTGCACAACGACTCCATTGACCTTGAAAATGCGCTGCGTGATGCAGTTTCACCCCTGAAAGGAAAATTTGACCTTAACTTTGAATACGATGTTTCCGGATATATAAGCGGTAAGATCAAATATTGTTTTGTTGCCATCGCCAAAGAGGCAGTCAACAACATCATCAAACACTCAAAAGGCGATACTGTCAACATCTATGTGCGTGATCATCCTGCACTTTGTACCCTTTGCGTTGAGGATAACGGCGAGTGCGGCGAAAGCATAGGCACCGGAGGGATAGGCCTTGAAAATATGCAGGAGCGTGTATCTGCGCTTGGCGGCGTACTTAATATAACCTCGGGCAAACAGGGGTTTAAAATATTTGTGAGCATAATGAAAAAGAACGGAGAGCATGACTGATGAACATAGTAGTTATAGACGATGACAAGCTTGTGGCAATATCGCTGAAAACCATTCTTGAAAGCACGGGGAAAATAAAGATCTCCGCCATGGGTCACAGCGGCGAGGAGGCCATTTCTCTCTACGATCAGTACAAACCGGACATTATCCTTATGGACATACGTATGCAGGGTATGTCGGGGCTTGAAGCAGGCGAAAGGATACTTGCTTCAGACAGCAGCGCAAAAATACTTTATCTCACCACGTTTTCCGATGACGAATACATAGTAAAAGCGCTCAATATCGGCGCAAAGGGGTACATCCTCAAACAGGACTTCAACGGCATAGAGCCTGCACTTCAAGCGGTTATGAACGGACAGCGGGTCTTTGGCGAATCGGTGATGGACAGGCTGCCGGAGCTTATTTCGGGCAGCGAGAGCTTTGATTATTCCCAATTCGGGCTCACCGACAAGGAGTGGGAGCTTACTACCCTTGTAGCACAAGGCATGAGCAACAAAGAAATAGCCGCCCGGATGTTCCTTAGCGAGGGGACCGTTCGCAACTATCTCAGCCAGATACTTGAAAAGCTCGATCTTCGTGACCGCACCCAGCTCGCTATATTTTATTTCAACCACAAATAGCACACAGGCATAAAAAAGACCGGGGAGCTCCCGGTCTTTTATTATTCCTCTTTTTCAAATATCCTCTCATCGCCCAGTCTGATGACCTTATCCGGGTCGATAAGTCTGCATTCTCTTCCCTGCTGGTCGGTAAACTCTCCCACCAGGAACCTTGCGCTTGCGTCCCGGTTAAGCTCGACTGCCGGCTGTATCTGCTCGGGATTCTTTTCCTCAAAGCCGAATATCCTGTCCACCAGCAAAGCTGCTCTTTTTTCGGTATTGGTCACAATAAAGCAATCTCTGTCCCCTATTTTCTTGGGGGTATATCCGAATCTTCTTCGCAGGTCTATCACCGGCACATACTTTTCTTCAAATTTAAAAGTACCGGGAACATAATCCGGAAAGTCGGGTATGCTTTCCGGCTTTTCCGCAGGAACTATCTGTCTTACATTTTTAAAATCCACGGAAAAAATATGTCCGTCCACCTCAAAAACCAGGTATTTTTCAGCCTCCGCCATATCCATTACCGTTCACCTTCCTTATCCATAGTTTTAAGCCTCAGCTCGATCTCCCCAGCCATTCTTTCAAGGCTGACCTGCCGTTTTACGCTGCCGTTTTCAAAGGCAGCTCTGGGCATTCCGTAAACAACGCAGCCTTCACGGCTCTGTCCCAGTGTCACAGCCCCCATTTTCCTCATGTTGAGAAGACCTGCGGCACCGTCCGAGCCCATTCCGGTCAGGATCACGCCCAAGGCGTTTTTCTTTCCGCAGTAAGCCGCCGAGTCAAAAAGCACGTCCACAGAAGGGCAATGACCCGAGACCTTTATGCCCTCCTCGGAGGTAACAAAGTAGCCTTCCTTATCGCTGAAAACTCTGAGATGTTCTCCGCCTTTTGCAATGACCACCATGTTGTTTTTCAAATACAGTCCGCTGTGCGCTTCCACAACCTCAAAACGAGTGGTCTTGTCAAGCTGCTGAGCATATATCCGGGTGTACTCCCTTGGCATATGCAGCACCGCCACGATCGGAGGCATTTCCCCCTTTAACCCTTCAAGTATCACCGGCAGCGCCTGTGTGCTTCCTGTGGAGCCGCCGATGGCAACTATCTTTCCAAGCCTGTTTCCGAGATGGCGGATAGGGACAGCGTTTGCAGCAGATCCCTTTTTCAGGAGCCTTTCAAGGCTTGAACAAAGCCTCAGGGAAAACAGCTCGCTGTCCTCCTGCTTCATCACAACATCCGATGCACCTGCACTCATAAAGCCGTAATTTGAATTATGCTTTACCGTACACACAATAAGCGGTCTTGAATACTTGGGCATAAGGTTGCGTATATACTCTGCTGTTTTTTCTTTTGAATGCCTGTCCCCGTCCAGGATTATAACATCAGGCATGGTCTCCTTGACGGCGTTTTTGCCCTGGGGCAGAAGGCAGGTGTCCATCACAAGCTCAGAGCCGGAGTTCTTTTTTACCAGCTCCTGTATGTCTGACGTAAAACGCTGGTCATCGGCAATAATAAGTATTTTCCCTTTTTCCTTTATCATCCCTGCACCACCTTTCTGTAAATGGCGGTGGATATGCGCTTGTAAGGCATATCCGCAGGTATACTCTCGGCATGGCCCGTGTAAAGATACCCTCCCGGTTCGGTGGCGTCGTAAAACTTTTTACACAGCTTTGCTCTTGCCTCGTCGTTGAAATATATCATAACATTGCGGCAGAAAATAAGGTGGAACTTTCTCTTAAAGACAATGTCATCCATAAGATTATGGTATCTGAACACCACGTTGCTGCGTATCTCGTCTATTACCTTATAGTCTCCGAACTGAGTATGTGTAAAATACTTTTCACGCCATCTGTCCGGAACATTCTCAATGGCGGCGGGAGAGAAAACTCCGTTTGATGCGCTCTTGAGAGCATTATATGAAATATCGGTGGCAAGTATCTTCAGATCCCACTGTTTTTTTTGTGCGCCGAAATACTCGTCAAGGCACATGGCTATATTATACGGCTCGTTGCCGTAGGAACAGCCTGCGCTCCATATACTCAAGGTCTTATCCTTTACGTTCTTTTCGGCGTATGGCAGAAAAATGCCCATCATATGCTGAAAGTGAGCGGTCTCACGCATAAAATACGTGTGGTTGGTGGTGAGCCTGTTTATCATATTTGCCACTTCACGCTGAGTTGAGTCGTTATAGACAAGCCTGAGATAGTCGGAAAAATTGTCAAATCCGCAGTCAAGAACATAGTTGCTCAGGCGGCTCTCCACCAATATTTTTCTGTCCTCAAGATTAAGCCCATAGCGGTCTTTAATAAACTTTACAAGCTTTACAAAATCTTCATTGGCGATCTCCAACAATCTCTTCACCCTCTTTTTGCGTGATTTTTCCGTCTGTATCCTTTAAAAGATCAGCCCTTTGCATCGTACCAGCTATGCCCGCTGTGTACATCTGCGGTAAAGGGCACAGCAAGCCTTACCGCACCTTCCATTTCCTCTTTAAGGAGCTTTTCAGCCTTGGTCTTATCTTCCTGCGATACCTCTATTATAAGTTCGTCATGGACTTGCAATATAAGCCGTGCATCAAGCTTTTCCTTTTGGATCCTTTTGAACACCCTGACCATTGCAAGCTTGATTATATCCGCCGCAGCACCCTGTATAGGGGCGTTCATAGCTGCTCTTTTTCCGAACTCCTGCACATTTTTATTTGACGCATGAAGCTCCGGGATATATCTGCGCCTGCCGAAAATGGTGGTGACATATCCGTTTGATATGCCGTCCTGAACGGTCTTGTCCATAAACTGCGACACCTTGGGATAATTGGCGAGATAGTTTTTGATGTACTGCTTTGCCTCCGCCACGGAAACACCTATATCCTTTGAAAGAGAGAACGGGCCGATGCCGTAGATTATACCGAAGTTGACTGCTTTTGCCGCACGCCTCATCTCGTCGCTTACAAAATCCTCGGGCAGATCAAAGACCTGTGCAGCCGTTGAGCGGTGGATATCCTTTCCGCTGAGAAATGCCTGCTGCATATTTTCGTCGCCGCACACACAGGCAAGCACACGAAGCTCTATCTGGGAATAGTCCGCATCCACAAGCTCATAGCCGTCTTTTGCCACAAAAAACTTACGCATATTCCGTCCGATCTCCTTGCGAACGGGGATATTCTGCATATTAGGCTCTGCCGAGGATATACGTCCTGTCCTTGTTTCAGTCTGTTTGAAAACCGAGTGGACACGTCCGTCCTTTCCTATCTGTTTGAGCAGTCCCTCAACGTATGTGGAATCCAGCTTGGTGAGGGTGCGGTATTCAAGTATCAGCGGTATTATGGGGTGTTTATCCGACAAAGATTCCAGCACCTCTGCACCGGTGGAATATCCGCTTTTTGTCTTTTTCTTGGCAGGCAGTTCCAGCTTTTCAAAGAGTATCCTTCCAAGCTGTTTTGTTGATGCGATATTGAACTCCTCACCGGCATACTCATATATCCGGCCTGTAAGCTGGGATATCTTGCTTTTGAGTTCCTCGCCAAACGCTTTTATTCCCTCAACATCAGCCTTTACCCCGTAAAACTCCATAGATGCCAGCACCTGGCAAAGGGGCAGCTCGATATCCTTGAAAAGCTCTGTCATCCCTGTCTGCTCCAGCTGCCCTTCAAGGTTTTCCCACAGTCCCGGAAGGCTGGCAATATCTGCGTTTTCACCACAGTCACTGCGGTAGGTCACCTTGTATGCAAGGCAGAGGTTCTCCACGGTATAATCGCTTGACTGTGAGTTTAAAAGATACCCTGCAAGGTCACAGCAAAATACCAGCTCTTTCACCTGTGTGTCATGTGCAAGAGCAAACATATGCAGGCTCTTGCCTTCAAACGCTCCCTTTACGCACCCGGATCCAAGCACCGCCGTTATAAGCCCGGGGTCATTTGTAACATACACTGTATTATTACAAAGGACCTTCAGCGTATCGTCTTTAAGCTGTACACCTACTCTTTTTTCTTTTTCAAAGATCCCGATGCAGCTTTTGTCCAGCTCTGCACATTCTATTTTTTCAAGCTGTGAAAGCTTCAGCTTTTTCTCCGGCTCTGCCGGTGCTCCCCGGCTGTTTGCACCAAGCCTTTCCATCAGCTTGAACATCTCAAGCCCTGCCAGAAGTTCACCGGTCTTTTCCTTGTCCCCCCCGGTGAGCTTGTAATTTTCAATGTTTGTGTCAATGGGGACCTCAAGGAATATCTCCGCAAGAAACCTGCTGTCAAGGGCGTCTTTATGTCCGCTTTCAAGCTTAGTTCTCACCGATGGTGTAAGCTTGATCTGCCCAAGCTTTTCATACAGCTCATCAACGCTTCCCAGCTGCTGTATAAGGCTCAGAGCGGTTTTCTCGCCTATGCCTGCAACTCCCTTTATATTATCCGAGGGATCTCCCATAAGCGCCTTGACCTCTATCATCTGTCTGGGCTTTACTCCGTATTCCTCCATTATCCTTTCGGGAGTATATATCTTTGTTTCCTTTGTTCCGGCAAGGCGTACCGTTACCCTGTCCGACACCAGCTGGAAGCTGTCCCTGTCGCCGGTAAGGATAAAGCATTCGTTTCCGCTGTCTGCACACGCCTTTGACAGGGTCCCCAGGATATCGTCCGCCTCGTAGCCCTGGCACTCAACTATCTTAACGCCGATGTCCGTCAAAAGTTCTTTTATGACCGGCATCTGCTGGGCAAGCTCGGCAGGCATACCTTTTCTGTTCGCCTTATAGTCTGCATTTGCCTTGTGGCGGAAGGTGGGTGCTTTAAGGTCAAAAGCCACAGCGACGCAGTCAGGCTGGACCTGCGAAAGCTCTTTAAGATATATATTCATAAACCCTGTTATGGCATTGGTAAACTGCCCCTTTGAGTTGGCAAGGGCTTTAATGCCGTAAAAGGCTCTGTTCATTATGCTGTTTCCGTCTATTGCAAGTAAAACCATAAGTGTATGCTCCTGTTTCTTGGTATTTTTGAACAGTCTGTCCGCTGAATAATTGAGAGTATCCTCTTGGAAGTGCTATTCTCTGAACTCTCTCTTAGACTTTCAGTACAATTCGGGGATATGGGGTTCTTCCCCATATCCTCGAATTGCATTAAGAGGTTTAGGAAAGGGGTTTGGGGATCAACCCTTCTCCAAAAGGGTTTTCCCCAATTATTCTCCGAACAAACCGTTCAGAGATTTTCAAGGCTCATGGTCGCAACTGCATTAAGGCTCATATCCCCACGCTTACCTGCAAGAAAATCGTAATACCCCTGGCAGGCTATCATTGCGCCGTTGTCGCCGCAGTATTTCAGCTCGGGAAGAAACAGCTCATACCCACGCTTTGCACACTGCTCGCTCATCATCTCACGCACGACGGAATTTGCCGACACACCGCCTGCAACAGCAATGGTCTTGTGCCCCAGATCCTTTGCGGCAAGCATGGTTTTTTTGCACAATATTTCCCCGATAGTTTTCTGGAAAGATGCCGCCATATCCTCTCGGTTTATTTCGATCCCCTTTTGCTGAGAATTATGCACAAGGTTTATCACAGCTGTTTTAAGTCCCGAAAACGAGAAGTCATACTCGCTTCCCTGTACCTTCGGGTGGGGCAGATCAAAGGCTTTATCGTTTCCCTTTTTTGCCGCAGCGTCGATAAACTTTCCCCCGGGGTATTCATATCCAAGGGTCCTTGCCACCTTGTCAAAACACTCTCCTGCCGCATCGTCACGGGTGCGCCCGATAACATGGTATTTTGTATAGTCAAGCACCTCAACGATATGAGAATGTCCCCCCGATACCACAAGGCACAGATAAGGCGGTTTCAGATCGGGGTGCGAGATATAGTTTGCTGCGATATGCCCTGCTATGTGATGCACGGGAACGAGCGGTTTTTTTGCGCTCATCGCAAGCCCCTTTGCAAAGCTTACACCTACCAGAAGCGCACCAATAAGCCCCGGGGCGTAGGTGACCGCAACGGCATCAATGTCGTCAAGGGTGCACTCTGCCTTTTCAAGGGCCTTTCTCGTCACCCAGCCGATGTTCTCGGCGTGGCGGCGTGATGCTATCTCCGGCACAACTCCGCCGTACAGCCTATGCTCGTCTATCTGGCTGGCAACGATGTTTGAAAGCACCGTCTTGCCGTCCTGCACCACCGAGCAGGCAGTCTCATCACAGGAGCTTTCTATTCCAAGTATCTTCATATCTATCAGTCCTAACGTTATACTAAAATCATTTCTCCGGGACGAAAAGCCGTTATCGTATCTCTGCGGTGTAAATGCCCTGCATCTCCTCGGAGATACCCCCGTCCTTTGTTCTGACGAACAAAGGCTTTTCTATCTGTATAAAATTATTTCCGCCCTTGTGCCCCTCCACAAGTATCAGCCACGGCGCACAGTCGGGGTTTTTGTGGACGGTGCGTAAACGCTTTGGCTCAATGCCGTTTGCACGCATGGCGGTAATTATATCGCTGAGTCTTTCGGGTCTGTTGCATATGCACAGCCGTCCCCCGAAACGGAGGTTTTTAGCCGCCGCTGCACACACATCATCAACGGTACATTCTATCTCATGGCGTGCGATGGACACCGCATGACTATTATTTTTCGCTCCCGTTCCGCTTATCTTGTAAGGGGGATTACAGGTGATAACATCTATCGGTTCAGAGCTTTTCCACTCTTTCAGATCGCCAAGCACCGCAAACGTATTCTCATCTGCTCCCGATTTTTCTATGGAAAGCCTGAGCTGGTCATACGCCTTTTGCTGCAATTCCACTGCATATATCTTTTTGGGCTGAAAATTGCGACGCATTATCATTGCGATTATCCCGCAGCCTGTACACAAATCGCAGACAGTATCCTTATGCCTTGGCCTTGCAAAATCCGCAAGCAGGAAGGCATCTGTGCCGAATCGGTGTTCGGTGGAAATGCACACCTTGTAGCCCTTGCCCAGATCCTCAAATGTAAGGTCGGTATACTCCATTATTTTTCTCCGTTCAGATATTTTGTCATAAGAATGGCATCCTCTGTGGGCCGGGAATAAAAATCCTTTCGCTCTCCCACCCGCTTAAAGCCGAGGGATCCGTACAGCGCAGCAGCTGCATCATTTGACCTTCTCACCTCAAGGGTTGCGCTCACAGCGTTACAAAGCTCTGTGAACATATGCTCCATCAGGGCTTTTGCTATCCCCCTTCGGCGGAACTTTTCCACCACGGCGATATTGTTTATGCTCACCTCGCCGCAAACCTCCCACACGCTGAGAAAGCCTGCTGCTTCGCCGTTTTCAAATGCCACATAAGAATGTGCATTGGGGTTTGAAAGCTCCTGAAACAAGACCTTTTCGCTCCAGGGATGTGAGAGGCACTGTGCCATTATTGCCGCAGCGTCCTTATAGCTGCTCTTGTCCATGGCCGTTATCTGCATCGGCATCATTCCCCTTTTTTTCGCACACGAGGCAATACATATTTTTCTTGCTGTCAACCACTTTTATTTTAGGGCTTTCAAAGCCCGCTGCGCTTACAGCATCTCTCAGCTCTCTGGGGGAATAATAGGTCTCATCCTCAGACATATACTGTTTTTTTCTTTCAAAGTATTCTCTGCTGTAAAAGGCACAGACAAAACGTCCTCCCGGCTTCAGCACCCTTAATATCTCGCTGAATGCTTTATCTCTGTCCTGCCAGAAGTATATGGTGTTTATGGTATACACCGTGTCAAAAACACCGTCGTCGTAGGGCAGATCCTCCACCGATGCGTTTTGCAGGACCATTCTGTCCTTATCCACAGCCTCCTGATTAACGCTTGTGGCGACCACCACCATATGGTCGGAAATATCCACACCGTACAGCTTCACATTGTCCAGCTTTTCATCCAGCCTTTTGAGCATATCCCCGTTGCCGAAACCGACATCAAGGATCTTCGATCCTTCCTGCTTTCCCACAAAATTATAAACTGCGTTATAAAGCTTAAAGTTTATAACGTTCATAGCAAGGGTAAAAAAATCTCCGGCAACGCCGTCAGGCTTTGCAAATTGTTCCTTCATTATCCTTTTGAATCTCTTTGGTGTCATCAAAAAAAAGTCTTTTATCTTCATTTGCCTTTATTCCCTCTCTTCAAGCAATTTTGCATAAAGCTCAGCCTTTGAAAACCCTGTTGCCTTGGCTATCTCCTTGCAGGCATCAGCGCCACGCATCCCGTTTTTCATCAGCGCTCTGACCTGCACCAGTGCCTCGTCGATAGTTTCCGCCTTAACAAGCTCCGACTCTCTCGCACCCTGGATCACCAGCACAAATTCGCCCTTTGGCTTGACGGTCCTGTACATATCCGCAGCCTCGGCAAGTGTTGTACATATGACCTCCTCGTGCAGCTTGGTCAGCTCCCTGCAAAGGGATATTTTCCTGTCACCAAAAAACTTCAGCATATCCTCAAGGGTGCTTAAAAGCTTGTGGGGAGCTTCGTAGAAAACAAGGGTGCGAGTTGAATTTCTAACCGCCGCAAGATGCTCCTGACGCTGTTTTTTATTCACCGACAAAAATCCTTCAAACTGAAAATTCTTTGTGCCAAGTCCGCTTATGGCAAGCCCCGATATAACTGCGCTGGGACCGGGCACGACCCGGACTTTTATTCCCCTGTCATAACACATTCTTACCAGCAGTTCACCCGGATCCGAGATACACGGCATTCCTGCATCGGTAATTATCGCAGCGTTTTCGCCTGCGGCTATCCTGTCACAGATGCTTTCCCCAACCTGTGCAGCGTTGTGCTCGTGATAGCTCACAAGGGGCGTTTTTATTTCAAAGTAATTCAGCAGCTTGGCACTCACCCTGGTGTCCTCAGCGCAGATAAAATCCACCTTTTCAAGTGTCTCTACCGCCCTGTATGTCATATCTCCCAGGTTGCCTATGGGCGTGCCGACTACATATAAAGTTCCCATAGTATCTATTCCTTTGCTGTATTGTCAATATCCGAGAAATTTCTTCAGTTCCTCATTGGGAAGAAGCTCTTTTTTCCCCAGACCGAACGAGTTTTCCGGAACTATCTCAAGATAGCGCTCAAGGAACTGCTCATACGTCTTTGCTTCAAAGCAGTACGGTGTTATGAAAAATTCCCTGCTGCCGCCGGCAGTGCGGTCTCCGGCAGTTACGCTCACCTTGTAGTCGCCCGATTCAAGCTTATAAAAAACATAACTCTCAAGATTCCAGCCGTAAATACTGATATGCCCGAATTCAGGGGCATAGCTTGCCACGGTTTTATTCTCCCTGAGCGCCGCACTCTGATAGTCATATTCCAAGCATTCTATAAAACGTTCAGCACTTTCCACATCGTATACCGAATACTCGCTTTCATTACAGTACTTCCTTACAAATTCCAGATCGCCGTCAACACGCTGTATATCATACTGCCAACTCTTGGCGAGCATCTTTTTATCCAGCCAGCGATAGTCCTTTTTGACGCTGTTGAAAGCCTTGTCCAGATAAACATTTATGTCTGTGCCCAGCTTGAATTTTTCTTCGGGGTTCGAGTTTTTGACCGTATCGTGCGTATATTCGCACAAAAAATCAATAAATTCGTCTGCGGTCGTACCCTGTGTCCAGGGAGTCACTATATCCGAGTCGTCACAGTAGTTCTTGCTGATCTGACCGAAAACATATTTGCCGTGCAAAGGTGCGATCTGCCACACGGGTGTGCATTTTTTCATCATCGTAAGTGTCGCCCAGTAAAACTCCTCACGGAGTTTTTCCAGCGCTTTTTCGTAATAAACGTTGATATCCATCCCGTATTTGAAAAGTTCGGGATCTGCCGAAGGATTCTTGTTGAGCTTCTTTTCCAGCTTTTTTTCTTTCTCCCGTTCTATCTCCATTGCAAAAAACGGATCAATGCTGAGGGGCGTCCACGCCCACACCTTATCCCAGCTGTGGCTTGACAGCGCAGGTGCGTAGATAAAAGATCCTCCCGCTTCGTGCCGCCACTTGTTCCATCTGCCTGCCGCCAAGCCTCCGTCCTTCATTATCAAAAGACAGTACTGTTCCTCTTTCGGTTTTTTCCTGTCGGCAAAGGATTTGAAGCCTTCAAATACAACACCGGGGCAGTCTGGGTTTTCCGCTCCGAGATTTATCCAGTTGATCTCTTCCGTTTCAAGGATCTCAGTCAGGTCATAGCGATCCAGAGAGTGCCACCTCTGCACCTCCGCCGAATCGATGGTGTCAGCGGTCCCACGGGTGAAATGTCCTGCTGTGTCGCTCTCTTTCCCTGATGGATTCCAGCTCCCTGCGGTGCAGTCACCGTTTTTCAGCTCAAGCAGACAGAATTCTCCGTACCGGGGCATATCGCCACGCTTAACATTGTGAAATTCGTTAAAAGAAAGACTGAGATCTTTATAATCGACTTTAAACATTTTTTCTCCTTTGCGTTCGTTAGTTAATCACCCGCTGCGTACACCTCATAATTTTGGGAAAACCTTTTTGAAAGAGTTTCAATCGCAGTCTGCATACAAAAAATATTCGCCGCAGTGCAGGCATCTGAATAAATACCCCTGCATACTGCCCTCGTTCATCATGCACTCTTTTATATCCTCAAAGTCAAATCCGCAGATTTCCTCATCATAGTTTTTCTCTATCTGCTGTGCTATACCCATCTTCACAATGTCCTCCCAGCCCACATAGCCGACAAAGGCGCAGAAATCGTCACAATGAGCGTACCAGTACTCCTGCTGCCAGGAGCAGTAGCACGGGGTGCGGTGCACCAGCTCGTCCAGCTTTTCGGGGTCGCTTACCTCTCCTACGTTTGCCTCGTCCTGAAAGCTTCCGTTAAACTTCTCAGCCGCCCTGCCGCTTGCGATGCACTCCGGACAAAGACATTCCACATGGTCCTTTTCCGTGTAAAATGGCTGTTCGTACCATGTGTCTGTCTGCCTGCCGCAGCAGTCACAAATGTGATCCTCCCCCTGCAAAAATGCCCCTGTCTTTATGGGGTCGGGGTGATATCTGAATGTTGGTATCATAGCTTTATTATCCTTTTTATCCTATTATCTCACCGTTTATCATGACCATTTCAGGGCTGCTCATGACCTCAAAGGGGTCGCCCTCAAACAGCGTCAGATCAGCGTCCTTTCCGATCTCCACCGAGCCGACTTTGTCCGCTATACCTGCTATCTCTGCAGCATTTCTTGTTACGCTTAAAAGTGCGTCCTCAAAACTCAATCCATGCTTGCGGCATATACCCACCGACAGCGGCAGGTACTCTATTGGCACTTCCGAGTGGTCGGTGCAAACAGCGACATTGACGCCATTTCGTGCAAGTATCGCCGCATTTTCGGGCGACAGCGATGCCATTTCGGGCTTGCACCTGTCACAGATAACAGGTCCTATCACCGCCGAGCAGCTTTCCTGCGCCAGCTCGTCAGCTATAAGATATCCGTCGGTGCAGTGGACAAGGGTGTAATCCAGCCCGAACTCCCCTGCTATCCTCACCGCTGTAAAAATGTCGTCTGCCCTGTGGCAGTGGAAATGCGCCTTGATACGCCTGTCAAGAAGCGGCAGCAGCGCCTCGCTCTTTATGTCATATTCGGGCATATCCCCGTCCTCGTTTTGGGCTTTTTCAATATCCTGTCTGTAACGCTTTGCCTTAAAAAGAGCCTCTCTTATCACCGCAGCTATCGCCATTCTCGTCACGGGAGTTTCGTCACGGTCATTGTAGGTCATTTTCGGGTTCTCGCCCAGAGAAAATTTTATCCCCACCTGTCCCAGGGACATTTTATCTACACGCTTGCCTGCAGTCTTTATCCCGTATATCTGCCCTGCAACAGCGTTTGCCGAGCCGGGAGATACCACCGCCGCCGTAACGCCTGCCTTTCGTGCAAGTTCAAAGGAGTAGTCAAGGGGATTTATCCCGTCGATTATCCGCAGCTGCGGCGTGCAGGAATCCACCGATTCGTTGAGATCCTCGCCCTCAAAGCCCACACCGCTCGTGGTAAGCCCAAGGTGTGTGTGGCAGTCGATAAAGCCGGGAAAAAGGCTCTTTCCCTGTGCGTCTATGTCGCCCTCGCTGTAAGGCGCACATTCACCCACTGCGGTTATCTTTCCTTTTTCTACCTCGACAAAGCCGTTTTCGATGACGGTGAAATCCTTGTCGCAGGTATAAATTTTAGCGTTTACTATCTTCATTATCCTTGTTATCCTCTTTCTTCCGGTTGATTTTTCCGCCAAAGATCAGCGAAAACAGCAGCATCACCCACGAGTAATCGGTAAAGCACAAAAGCGCCCAGATCTTGTGGTGGGAAAGCAAAAAGCCGATAAGTATAAACAGACCGCCGAACAGCGGTATCCCCGAAACAAAATGGTCACGCTTACGGCTGAGTATCAGATTGATTATGTTCAGCACCGAAAACAAAAGCCCTATCAGTGCAAGTATGACCGTGGGGTTGTTGGCAAAAAAACTGCTCATATCACTTATTGGTGGAGCCAAAGCCACCTTCTCCTCTTGATGTGCCTGAAAGCTCTGAAACTATCTCGACCTCCGGTGTGAACACAGGGGCAAGCACAAGCTGTGCGATACGCTCGCCGTGGTTTATCTCGAAGTCGTTTTCCGATGAATTGTGCAGCGCAACGATCACCTCGCCCCGATAGTCCCAGTCGATAACTCCCACGCAGTTCGCAGGGGCAAGGCCGAACTTTGTGGCAAGTCCGCTGCGTGCATAGATAAGCCCGACCGTGTTTTTGTCCCCGTCTATCTCCATCGCAACACCCGTATGGACCTTTACCGTCTGCCCTGCCCTGACCGTTATCGGCTCATCGCAGCAGGCACTCAGATCGTACCCTGCACTGAACTCGGTCTGTCTTGCAGGGATCACTGCTTTTTCATCAAGCTTTTTTATCAGAAGTTTCATTTACTTTCCTCTTTCTGTTGTCATTTCGATACTGTGTGCGGCTATCTTTCAAACGGCTTGTTGAACGAGCCTATCTCGATAAGGTTCCCCTCGGGGTCGGCGACGTAGCAGGTGCGCTGTCCCCACGGCTCTGTTATCGGTTCAAGGATAGGCTGCGCGCCCTTTTGCACGACCTCTTTGAACCTTTCATCGACCTCCTCGAACGTGTCAACATACAGCGCTATCTCCGAGTGTCCGTTCAAGCCCTTGATATACTCGTACCTGCGGCTTGTCATCTTCTCGAAATCACTGCGGCCGTAAAGCAGGAACAGCGTGCCGTCCTTTACAAGAAAGACATTTGAGGTGTCCTCGTCCTCTTTTATCTCAAAGCCCAGCACATCTCTGTAAAAGCGGATCATCCTGCCCATATCCTCGACAAAAAGTCCGAATCCGTCAAGTCTCATGATTGCCCCTCCTGTTTGTGAAGATCCTCAAACCACGATACCTCGCCAAGCTCGCTGAACATAACGGCCGATGACGTGCAGCGAAAGATGCTCTATCGTATTCTCGCTGACATACCTGAACTGTGCCATTCAAATTATCCCCCTGTAATAAAGACCTCGGGTCATGTTTTCAAGCTGCGGTTTTTCGCCGTTTTTATAAGCCCTGACAATGTCAGCTGCCTGCTGTGGATCTTCCTCGTCAAAGCAAAGCTGCACAAACGATGCACCTTTGAGATCGTTCAGCTTGTCCGCCATATACAGCACATCGCTGTTAAGTATCTCCACATACCCCTCACCCTTTGAGCAGCGCACCGCAAGCTCTCTGCCCGTAGGGTCGTAAAGCCGCTTTGTACATTTGCCGCAGCCCACAGCCTGCCTTATGGGACAGTTGACCGTCAGCATAGCACTCAGCCGTCCATAGGCGATAACGCCAACCGGCACAGGCTTTTTAAGAGCACGTATCTGCGCCGCTTTAAGTTCAAAAGACGCTGTCACATCCGCTGCGCCCATTTCCCCTAAAAGCTTGACCGCCACACTGTTTGTCGCATTCAGCCCGAAGCCGCCGTGGACAGTAAGCCCCAGTTCTCTGCCGATTTTCAGATGTGCGATATTTGTGGCGAGGATATGTTCCAAGCCCTTTTCTTTCAATGCCCTCAGGCGCTCTATCACGTTCTCCTCGTCAAAGGTGAATCTGGGCAGCGCCGCCATCAGCTTTTCGCCAAGCGCCGCAAAGTCCGCATTTTTGCACATTTCAAGGGGCATAATCACAAATTCGATATCGCTCAGATCTATGTTTTCAAGCTGTTTCAAGCTTGAAATCTCTATCCTTATCTTTGGCTGTTCGCACTCGCAGCCTCCCTCAAAGTCTGTAATATCCCTATCTTCAAAGGGCACAGACCTATCGTTCGCCTTGGCTCTTGCACTGTCCAGTCCCTGGCACGCCTGCCGCCGCAGGGCGTTTATCCGGGAGGGGCTGACGTACAGCATATCACCGATGTCACACTCGCAGCCGCCGTATTCGTATATAGTGTCCCCGAGCTTTATAAGCTGCTTTTCCACCTGCTCGGTGCTCAAACTTTTATTCTGCGCTGTTTGAGGAACGTCGCCCTTTGCACAGAAGCTGTTTCCCCGGGTGTCTGTGACCGTAAGGATAACTCTGCTTTCCTTTTGTGCCGTGAATACAAATCTCACCCTGTCACGTTTTTCCTCGCTTCTGTAAAGCTCATGGATCCCAGGCAAAGCCTTTGCCGACACCGCCGCATCTACTTTGTCACGCCTGCCGAACATCTCTTTGCCCTTTTTACCTTCAAAGTATCCCTTTGTAAAGCCCTGTCTTGAAAAGACCGCTCCCAGTCCGTCCATATCCGGGTCCCGGCCTGCACAAGCCATAACTGCGCTATGGGTGGCTTTTGCCACATATTCCGGGCGCTTCATTCGCCCTTCGATCTTCAGCGAGCTTGCGCCTGTTGCCAGCACCCTTGGCATAATATCAAGCAGCGACATATCCTTCAAGGACAGATCGTACCTCTCCTGCCCCTTCACGGCGCTGAGCGCAAGCCTGCAAGCCTGTGCACAAAGCCCTCTGTTTGCGCTTCGTGATCCGATAAGGGCGCTCATATAGCACTGCCCCGAGACAGACATACACAATGCCCCGTGGACAAAAATCTCCGTTTGTGTGCCAAGTTCCGAAAGGTCTGCTATTATCCCCTCGGGCAGCTCCCTTGAAAGCACAGTGCGTGAAAAACCCAGCTCCTTTGCCTGTTCAACGCCCTTTTTGGTGTGAACAGTCATCTGGGTGGAGGCGTGTATCTCCATACGTGGACAGCACTTTCTTACTATCTCCACAAGGCACAGATCCTGGGTTATAAGTCCGTCAACGCCTATCTTTGCCGCATATTCCACCGCACGCTTGCACCCGTCAAGCTGGCTGTCAAGTATCACGGTGTTTATTGCAAGATAAACCTTTACGCCACGGATATGGCACATCTCTACCGCCCGGGCAAGCTCCTCATCGGAGAAATTCGCTGCATTTGCCCTTGCCGAAAAGCTTTGTCCGCCAACATAGACCGCATCGCAGCCGCACCGCAAAGCCGCACACAGCGCCTGGGGCGAGCCTGCCGGAGAAAGAATCTCAGCCATTACTTTCTTTCAGCGTTTGCAGCAGGGTCTGTGTTAAAAAACGACTGCTGAGCTCCCGGGGCGTTTGTATTCATGGGCTTGTTTATTGCCGCATCTATCTCTTTGGAAAGCATATCCTTTGCGCTTTCCACCTTCTCGTTGTCATATCTGATAACGGTGGTGCGCTTTTTCAGCTCTGCCTGCAATGCCTCTACCCTTGCACGCAGCACCCTTACTTCTTTATTTGCCTCGTCCGCCTGTATCCTTGCCTCGCCGGCATCGTCTACATAATCCTTTATCTGGTTTCTTATATTCTCGATATTGTTGTTAGCCTTTGTAAGCTCGTCAAGACAATCAAGAGCGCACAGCAGCGCCCCGTCAAGCGCCGAAAGGCTTGGAGACGCATTGGTTATTGCCGTTATGCGCCTGTTAAGCTCTCTTGCCAGCTTCTGAGTATATTCCTCAGACTCGGTGGAATTAAGGTTATAAGAGCGTCCTGCAAGCTGAACATTTACTACGTTTTTCATTCTTATCGTTCCTCCCGTTTATATTTTTCCTCTTTTAAGATATAAACACAATATACCATTATCATTATACTACATTTCAAACAAAAAATAAAGCCTTTTACCAAAAAAAGTGCAGTTTTTGCGATTTTTTTAGCTGTGCTTTGTGAAAAATGCCGTTGACAGTCCGCCACCTGTGTGGTAGAATGTATCAGGATAACTGTATACTATTCATTCAGGGAAGTGTAAATATGAGAACATTCGCAAAATCCACCAAGCTTAATAATGTGTGCTACGACATCAGAGGTCCTGTTATGGATGAGGCTAACCGCATGATCGCACAGGGTGAAAGCATCATCAAGCTCAACATCGGCAATCCTGCCCCCTTTGATTTCAACGCACCTGATTATATTATCAACGAGATGAGCGCACACCTCCACGACGCTCAGGGTTACTCCGACTCTCACGGCATAGCAAGGGCACGTGAGGCGATAAAAGCCTATCACGCAAGCAAGGGCGTTGTGGCGCAGAGCATAGATAATATCTACACCGGAAACGGCGTTTCCGAGCTTATAACCATGTCCATGCAGGCTCTTTTGGACAACGGTGACGAGGTGCTGGTGCCGGCGCCGGACTATCCCTTGTGGACAGCCTCTGTAACTTTGTCCGGAGGGAACGCTGTACATTACATCTGTGACGAGGCTTCCGACTGGTATCCGGATATTGAGGATATGCGCTCCAAAATAACCGACAAGACCAAGGCGATCGTCGTTATCAACCCAAACAACCCCACCGGTGCGGTCTATCCCAAGGAGATACTTCAGCAGATAGTGGATCTGGCTCGTGAGCATGAGCTTATCATTTTTTCCGACGAGATCTACGACCGTCTTTGCATGGACGGCATAAAGCATACCTCAATTGCATCACTTGCTCCGGATCTTTTCTGTGTGACCTTCAACGGTCTTTCCAAATCCCACAAGATCGCAGGCTTCCGCTCCGGCTGGATGGTCCTCAGCGGCGATCTTAACAGGGCAAAAGGCTACATAGAGGGCATAAATATGCTTTCTTCAATGCGCCTTTGTTCAAACGTTCAGAGCCAGTATGTTATCGAATATGCTCTCAGAGACTTTGACAAGCCCGACGAGATGCTCCTTCCGGGAGGACGTATTTACGAGCAAAGAGAGCTTATCTGCAAGCTCATCGACGGCATTGACGGACTTACCGCTGTAAGACCCCGTGCAGCATTTTACATTTTCCCCAGACTTGACAAGGAAAAGTTCGGCATGAAAGACGACGAACAATTCGTTCTTGATTTTCTCAAAGAGAAGAAGATACTTCTCACCCACGGTGGCGGATTCCATTGGGAACAGCCCGACCACTTCCGCATAGTCTATCTTCCCAACTGCGAACAGCTGACCTATGCAATGCAGCAGATGAAAGACTTTTTGAATACATATCATCAATAAGAAAGGACAGATGAACAGATATGATGTGGGTAGGTATTTATGCGGCGCTGGCAGTATGCGTGGTATTTTTCTCGATCAAGCTGGCAAATTATGTTGACCTTATCGACAAGAAAACCGACCTGTCGGGCGCTTTTATAGGCGGTGTTATCCTTGCCGCAGTCACCAGTCTGCCGGAGCTTTTCACCTCTATCTCGGCGGTGCTTTTCGTTAAGCAGCCCGACCTTGTAATGGGTAATATCCTGGGCAGCAACCTGTTCAATATGTGCATCTTCGGCGGTGCAGCACTTATCGCCGCAAAGAGCCTTTGCAAATCGACTATCGGAAACAGCCACTTCAAGACCACTGTTATAACTTTTATTATGTTTGCGATAATGACGCTCCCGGTGGTGTTCAAAAAGGACTTTGAGTTCGCAGGGATAAGCGTTTACTCCATAATCCTGCTGGTGCTTTACGCCTGCTCTATCAAGTTCATGGCAGGCGACAGCGCCGAGAGCGAGGGCGAGGACACAAGCGACCTGACTTTGAAACAGATAATCATCAGATTTATCATAATGGCAGTGCTGCTGGTAACAGCGTCGATTTTCATTACCATTGCCACAGACCACCTTACCGAGGAGTTCAACCTGGGCAAGACGGTGGGCGGTGCGCTGTTCCTGGGCGTAGCCACCTCGCTGCCTGAGCTTACATCTTTTATTGCACTTATCCGTAAAGGCAATTTCAACGCCTGCGCAGGAAACGTAATGGGCAGCGGCGTGTTCAATTTCTGTATAATCTCCGTAGCCGATATTCTTTACAGAGGCGGCTCGGTGTACATCTCAAAGGACAAGTCAAGCTCGTATCTTAACATTTTCGGACTTGCCGCAGCGGCTGTTGTCGGCGCGATACTTATTATGAAGCAGCGCAAAAAGGACAGCGAAAACGCAGGCTTGAAGCTTTTCTACCGCATCGGCGGACTTGCGATACTTGGCTGCTACGCCGCTTTTCTGGTGCTTTCAAACTAAAACAAATACCCAAGAGCGAGTGAACGTTCTTGGGTATTTTTATTATATATCGGATATGTTTTAAGTGGGGGTTTATTGAAAAGCATATCTCCTCATATCGCTTACCCGCTCGTCAGCATTTCGTAGGTTACGCCATACTTCTGCGCAATATCTCTTGCGTACGACATACCCTCAGGCGCAGCGACCTCCACCTTGAACGAGCGTTTGCCGCCGTCACTTTTCACAACCAGCGACGAGGCTTTTGCGCCGCCGGTCTGCTCATTCATCTCCTCAACATCAGCAGCGAGCTTGTGCATATGCGTGTTGTAGATCGTGCGGACCCGCTTTTTGAGAATTGCACGCACAGAGTCACGAGCGATAAAATATCCCTCTTCAAAAGACGTCGTCGAGAACGACTCGTTTAAAAGCAGCAAGCTGTCCGCTGTACAGTCTGCATAGAGCTGCTTGAAACGCACGCACTCCTCACCCAGCCTTCCAAGGTCGATAGTCTTGTCCTCGTCCGCAGGAAAATGTGTGTAAATACAGTCCACAGGCACATATTCAAACGACTTGGCTGCCACATTGATACCGCCCTGTGCCAGAGCAAAAAGCAAGCCCACCGCCTGGGTCACAGTGGTCTTTCCTCCCCGGTTGGCACCCGTCAGAATGTACACAGTGTGCTCGCTGTCAAATTTCAGGTCATTGAAAACGATATCCCCGGCATTTTCCACCGACAGCGCAAGGCGCAGATTGTAAAAGCTCCGGGCATTCATTGAGCACTCGCTGCCGCTTACAGCCTTTGCCGGACAGAAAGCAAACCCTGCCTCACTGTATTTTTCGATAAACTCTGCAAATCTGATGTAGTATGTGAACTCCGGAATAAGCCGTGAAATGTTTATCACCGCAACATCAACGTACTTTGAAAGCGTGTCGCTCAACCGCTTTACCAGCGTGTCAAGCATCTTGTTCATCACCTTTTCAAAATAGAAAGTGGAGTTGTTCATCCCGTCGTCATCAGGCATATTCACGATAGTCTGGCGCACCTTTGCGTCAACAAATGCTCCCGTTGTCTGCATTGCAAGAAAGCCCATACCCTTTTGAAAGATCGCCCCGGGTGTGCCGCTTTGCGAACGGTCAATCTCGTGATAGCGCATCTCGCCGTTCCATTCATTGTCGTCTTTTATGCCGCCTTTTGATGACAGCGCATCAGCAAAATTGCTGACTATACCCGATTTTTTAAACGGCTTGCTGTTGACCGAGATAAGCCCCATGCTCGTTGCTTCAAAGCGGTCATTGACATTCACGCCGATGGTCACGCTGCGAATCTCGGATGCCTTGAGCTTAAGCTCGCTTATATCCTTTCGCATCTGGGCAAAGCAGGAATCCTCGTAAATGCCGTTGATATGCTCACGAAAACGGATAAGTCCCCGTGATCTTATCCTCTCATCACTCAGACACTCCCTCATCGCCTCAACGCATTTTATGTAGTCATCCAGCTCGTCGAGCCGGTGCAGCAGATACCATATCCCCAGCTTTTCCTCTGTTTTTTTTGCCAGCGAACCAAAGCTTTTCATAAATTCAAGTCTTTCAAACAACTCTGTTATCTTTTTACGCAGCTGCGAAAGATCGAGGATATCCGCAAAAACCTCCTGTCTGAAACGTGCGGTATCGGCATCTTCGGTCATATTTGAAATTACCCCGGTGATGTATTTGCGCTCCTTTGCATCGCTTGTCAGCTCCTTGCAGATGCTGTCAAGTCCCAGGTCGTGAAATGCGCTGTCCGTCATCCGGGTAAATTTCGCATTACCATCGGGAAAAAGAATGCTTATGCCCTTGCTGCCCATGTTTATCCTCCCCTGAAATCATATTTTCATAAAGCCAAAGCTGACTTTGTCAGCCGCCAAAACCATATAGCTCGGGGGACAACCCTTATCCAAAAGGACTGTCCCCCAAACAACCTTACCGATCTGTTATTTGAAATATCTGTCCAGCAGACCTTTGAAAGCACAGCCGTGCCTTGCCTCGTCCTTAGCCATCTCGTGAACGGTATCGTGGATAGCATCGTAGCCAAGCTCCTTAGCTCTCTTCGCAATTTTCATTTTGCCCTCGCAAGCGCCGTTTTCAGCCATATAGCGAAGCTCAAGGTTCTTCTTTGTAGACGGTGTAACTACCTCACCAAGCAGCTCTGCGAACTTTGCAGCGTGCTCAGCCTCTTCAAAAGCCGCCTTCTCGTAGTACATACCGACCTCGGGGTAGCCCTCTCTGTAAGCAACTCTCGCCATAGCAAGATACATACCGACCTCACTGCACTCACCGTTGAAATTATCACGCAGTCCCTGAACGATCTCCTCGTCAAGTCCCTGTGCAGAGCCAAGCTTGTGCTCGTCAGCCCACATTATCTTCTCTTCCTCGACCTTGTTGAACTTTGAACCGGGAACGCCGCACTGTGGGCACTTCTCCGGCGGCTGCTCGCCTTCATAGATGTAACCGCATACCGAACATACGAATTTTGACATAATTATTTACCTCCCATAGCTGATTTACGTGAAAAATTGTCTTTTTGCACAAATTCATTATACCTGAAATCCACCTTTTTGTCAACGGTGTTTGAATAATTATCGAGCGCAGCAACAGCAGAAAATACTATACTATTTTTGTGCACTTTCCACAACAGCAGTTGAAATACACAGCAAGATGTGTTATACTAAAAATATCATTTAAAAACGGGGGCGCACAATGGTAATAGGCGAGCCGTATAAAATGGCGTTTATACTTGAAAGAATGGCTATATGGGAGCCGCCGGACGACACACGGCAGTACCTTATGAGAGCGTATATGAGCCAGGGCGAGGAGATATTTGACGGTCAGGACGGCAAGTATCTTAATGCGATAAAAGACCTGATATAGGGCGAATAAAGGAGTAGTTATGAAAAAGTACAATGAAGACAAAGCACGCCTTGCAGGCGAGTATTTCATGCAAGGCTATAACTGTTCCCAGGCAGTCGTTGCAGCCTGGGCGGAAGATATGGGACTTGATATGCACACAGCCATGCGGATCTCCTGCGGTTTCGGCGGCGGAATAGGCAGGCTGCGTGAGGTTTGCGGCTCTGTATCCGGTGCCGTTATGGTGCTGGGCTTAAAACACGGCTATACCGACGGGAGGGACCAGCAGGCAAAGGGCGAGATGTACAAGCTTATCCAAGCCTTTGTCTCACGCTTCAAGGAAGAAAACGGCTTTGACAGTATCGTCTGCAAGGAACTTCTGGGCTTGGACGGCGCAAGTGCACCTCAGCCTGCAAAGAGAACAGGCGAGTACTACAAAAAGCGCCCCTGCAAGGAGCTTGTGGAGCTTTCCGCAGGGCTTTTGGGAGAATTTATCGAGGTGCAGCAATGAAACGCATAATCGTAACAAGACGAAAAAAATTTGTCTCTGCCGTCATGCCCTTCTGGGTGATACCCGGCTCAAAACAGGCATTTATGGCGCAGTTCGGGCTTTACGGCGATATATGCTCCTTTGATGCGCTGGGTCAGCCCATTTCAAGGATAGACCCCCGGGTGCTTGACGCAAACGGCTCACGGATCAAAAACGGCGAGCAGATAACCCTTGACCTGAGAGACGATATCTTTTCCGTCTTTGCCTCCACCTCAACAGGCAGCCTTTCCAACGAGGTCATCCTGCAAGGGGGACAGTTCATAGGCGGCGTTGAAACCTTTTATCTGAATATGACTGTCAAGGGCGGAATAAAAAACGTAAGCTACCCCTGGTTTGAATAAGCGGAGGATCAAGGAGGATCATGGACATTTCAAATTTCAAAGGAGTCATTTTTGACCTTGACGGGACTCTTATCGAATCGGGCGATGTATGGACGCAGATAGATATTGACTTTCTCGGCAAGCGTGGTTTCGCCGTTCCCGAAAACTACGGAAAAGCTGTTTCCGCAATGGATTTTCGCCAGGCAGCGATATATACAAAGCAGCTTTTCTCCCTGCCCGAAACTATTGAGGAGATAGCAGCCGAGTGGCGTGATATGGCTATTTGGCACTACACCAACGATATCCCCGAGGTCAGCGGCGCACATCAGTTTGTAAAGCAGCTCCATGCCGCAGGCGTAAAGCTCGCCCTTGCCACTGCCTCTTCAAAGGAGCTTTACGAACCGGTATTAAAGCGCTGCGGAATGTATGAGTATTTCAGCGAATTCGTCACCACATCGCAGGTCGAAAGGGGCAAAGGCTTCCCCGATATATACCTTCTCGCCGCAGAGCTGCTTGGCTTGAAGCCCGGGGAATGTGCCGTGTTTGAAGATATCCCCGAGGGGGTAGGGGCAGCAAAGCAGGGCGGTTTCAGGGTGTATGCACGCCTTGACCCCAAGCGCAGAGCCGACCACGCAGTGCTCAGGCAGTCTGCCGACAGCTGCTTTGATACCTACATAGATATAATGTCCGATAAGATGCCCGAGCATAACAAAACGGTGTGAAACAACTTCACACCGTTTATTATTATTCACCGTATCCTTGTTCAAAGACCGAACTTCTTTAAGACTTCACCGTAAAGCGACAGATTTATCGACGCAGCATCTAAAACACCAAATACATTTTTATCTGCTCCGTTCAATATCTCCTGCCGTTTTTCATCAAACTTTGCAAGTCCTGCCTGCTGTTGCGGCTTAACATTACTCAGATCTATATTGTTTTCTTTCACATATTTGTTCAGCTCTTCGTTATAGTCCGCCATACTGCTGCACAGCCCCCTCAGTTTCTCATCCGGCAAAGGGTATCTGCCGCTGTGATCGCCTGCCACCCAATAGGTATCTCTCTGCTTGTCATATTGAAGAAAGAATATCCAGCGGTCACCTTTTTTCATCGGTGTCAGCCCGGTGAATGCAACAAGCTCACCGTCCGTTTCGGAAATGCCGTATCTCTGGGAAATTTTTATGCTCTGCACCGCCTCTCCTTTCAGCACCTTTTCAACTTTTATCGTGTTTTTTGAAACGCAGTCAACAAGTATCTCTTTACCGAATTCGCTGCTTTGCTCATATTCAGGGTACTGTCTTGTGTTTTCGGCATATTCACCTATAACGATAAGATCCGATGCTTTCTCAAGCTCATCAAAGCTGCCGTAAGTTATCCTGCTGCCTTCTACCTTGACCTCGCTTTTCCACTGCTCAGGTGCATTTGTAGGATACTTCTCACTCTTTCCGTCAGGCTCGGCTGCCGACACCTCGGATGAACTGTCAGCAAGGCTGCTGCTTTGCTGCTGTGAGTCTGTTTTTTCACTTGAGCTTGAACTGTTTGCATCGGCGCAGCCTGCCATAACAAGTGCACAGGCGATCACCGTTATCATCAGATGTCTTTTCATATTATGCACCCTACTTTTCTGTCAAATCATACTCCCGATCTTCGCAGCAGTCTGCTTTACAGCAACTATATCATATCCGCATCGTTTTGTCAATTATTTTCATATTTATCAAGTTGTATGCAGAAATTATAATTTTTATCCGTGATTTACTGCTATTTGCAATCCGCAAAAAAAGTCCGAAAGCACTTTTCAAATGCCCTCGGACCTGTTTTTTATTGATTATATCCACCGTCTATCAGCTTTTTCTTTTCACGCTTTTGTACATAAAGCAGATAGTCCGCCTTGTCGATTATCTCGGCAATGCTCTTGTATTCATTTGCCTTACACTCGAAAATACCCATTGACATGGCTATTTTATACGGCCTTTTCAACCTTTCGTTAAGCTGATCCATGACCTCGTTGCACTTATTTCTCACATAATCGGTCATATTATCAAATATCGACGGCATCATTGCCACGAACTCGTCACCGCCTACTCTGCCCACTATGCCCACGTCACCGATGACCTCACGCAGACAATCGGCAACAGCTTTTATGGCGATATCTCCTTCAGAGTGTCCGAAGTTGTCGTTTATCATCTTCAGTCCGTCCAGGTCAACAAAAAGCACAATTAGCCTGTCGGTCATCTGCTCAAACTGCTTTGCAGCCTCGCTGTAAAATCCTCTGCGGTTAAGCGCTCCCGTGAGCTGGTCAAGGCTGGACATATTATGCAGTGCGATATTTATTTTATTGAGCTGGATAAGTGTCTCGTTCTGGGTCTTGATAAGCTCTTGTATCTTTACCGCTGCGCTGAGCTGATAGGTAAGATACTCAAGATAGTTGAAATAGTCATAGGGCATCTCAAACATTGCCAGTCCGTACTGTACATTATTGGAGTAAAGCACGGTAACAAGCATTGTCCAGCGTCTGTCCGAGGGCAGATACTCGTGCTTGAACAGATCCTGTGATCTTATCTCCTGTCGGTTGGCAGGAACAACATACACCCTTCTGTCCTCATTATATGCCACAAGATTCCAGCTGGACACCTTTGGCATATCAGTTCGGCTGTTGCAGACGATAGGTTTTTGCAGAAGGTACAGGTACGCTGTTCTGATATTCAGCAGATGCAGCTGACGCAGCATAGATCCGCAGGCGTTTTCCATATCCTCGGTGGCAAACATCAGAACGTCACGTGTGATGATATTGGATCTGTGGCTCACATCAAAGCTGCGGTTATTGTCATACGTGCGGTGCAGCTCTATACTGTAAGCTATCATCTGGTTCAGGTGGGTAAACACGGTGATTATGTCCCCCAATCTGTCGGGGAGCCTGTTCACCAGGTACTTCATACCCGTATCCACTACCGCAAGGAATTTATTTATATTGAAGGCATAAAAGCCCTCTCTGCCTCTGAAAAGCTTGTCGATGAGATTTATGAAATCGTCAACGCTCTTTTTATTTTTATCCCCCTGTTCGGTGAGAAAGACAGCATCCACCATTTCAAGGAATCTTTCACAAGCTTTAAATGTCTTTTTATACCGTTCCTCCGAGGTAAAGTCGTCATAAGCTATCTTCATTAACTCCCGGGCACAGTCCCGGCAGTTAAGGTCAAAAATGCTGCTGTAATCCGGATACTCCGCCTTACGGAAACAAGACTCTCTCAGAATAAACTTGGTGGCTATTCTTTTATGCTCGACAAACTGAGTGTTTCCGTTAAGGTAGTCCACTGCTCTGGCAACGGCAGCATATGCAAGCCCTTCCGCATCTGCGTTCACAGACGCAAGGGGCGGGTTGAGCTGCTGTGCGATGGGCAGATCGTCAAAGCCCACCACAGCGATCTGTTCGCCTATGGTGATATTATGTCTTTCAAGGACCTCATAGACCGTAGCTGCTGTGTTATCGTTACAGCAAACGATAGCGTCCATATCCGGGTTGTCCGCAAGGAGCTTTTCCACCTGTTCATGACAGAACGAGGACATATCGTTATATATGGTAAGCTTTTCGTTATACTCCAGTCCGCCCTCTTCTATGGCTTCCTTATACGCTGCATTTCGCTCGATGCAGTCATAGTTATAAGGCTCACCTTTCATAAGCCCGATATGCTTTCTGCCGGACTTTATAAGATATTTTACCGCTTCCTTAACACCGGTGGTGTTATCAAAGATCATGCTTTCATAACCCTCTACCTCGGCAGCGATAGAGAGCACAGGTGTTTTTCCGATACTTTTTATAAGGCTGTACATATCCTGCTTTGTCATTGAATACGCTATCTCGCCTATGGTTATGATTATATAATCAAGGTTATGGTTAGATACATGGTTAAGCAGGGTATTGAACATATAGTCATACTTTTCGTCGGCACTTTCCGGCGCAACATCTCTGCCTATATACTTCATAGGGATTATAGCAAGGTTAACATCCAATTTCTCTGCGGCAGCTATCGCTCCCTTAGCTATTTCCTTGCTGAACTGGTCAAAGGCAATATTAGCTATAACAAGTCCCACGGTAAAACGTTTGCTCATTTTTGTTCTCCTTTCCCGGAGTATGTGACAAGCCGATCAGGACGGCTTTATTATTAAAACAATATTAACATTAACAGTATAACACATAGCTGTTTTTTTTGCAACAGTTTTTTTGCAAATAACTTTTCAGCGCATTTCCGCAGTTTCAGACTTGTGAAATATCACAAATCAACATATGGTGATTTTGTTAAATCTGCATAAACAATAAACCTCCCCCGGTCATGACCGTAAGGAGGCAATTACAATTTACTGATAAATTCTTATCTTACTCATTATCTGAGCAGTGTGGGAAAGAATGGTGAGATTATCGTCGATATCTGCTTCTTTCATTGTGGGCGTTATAAACGCTATCTCGTTTTCGGGTCTGCCTGCTCTTTCGATATACATCAGCTTTCCGAACATTTCGCTCAGCGAGCCTTTGAGCGCCTCTGCGTTGTCAGCCTGTATCCTTACATAAACCGAGGTGTTCGTCTGTTTATAGGGGACCACAAAGCTCTTATCCTCGCTGTCCTCCCAGTTGACTGCAAGAACAGTTTGCGGGTGCTTGAGACAGTCGATTATATCTCCCACCACGGCAGATGCCGTAGGCAGCTTTCCTGCGCCCTGTCCGTAGAACATTACATTTCCTACGCCGTCGCCCACAACGCTTATGGCGTTGTACACATCATCTACGCTGGCAAGCAGGTTTGACTTTGGCACGAACCTTGGGCAGACGATAGCTTTAAGCTTTCCGTCCTCCAGCTTTTTCACCGAGCCGATAAGCTTTATAACATACCCTGCATTATCTGCATACTCCACGTCATCAAGGGTTATTCTTGTTATTCCCGAACAATGGACCATTTCCGGATAAATATGCTTTCCGTATGCAAGCGAGCCGAGTATGCATATCTTGCGGCAGGCGTCCTCACCCTCAACATCCGCCGTGGGGTCAGCCTCGGCATAGCCAAGCTCCTGAGCCTTTTTAAGGGCATCGTCAAAGGACATCTGTTCTTTTATCATTTTGGAAAGTATAAAGTTCGTGGTGCCGTTGAGTATTCCGGAAATGCTGAGAATCTCGTTTCCGGCAAGGCATTTGTTTATAGGTCTGAGAATAGGTATCCCGCCGCCTACGCTGGCTTCAAAAAGATAGTTGCACTTGTGCTCCTTTGCCAGCTTTATCAGCTCTGCACCCTTTTCTGCCACAAGAGCCTTATTTGATGTGACAACGCTCTTTCCCTTTTCCAGCAGCCTTTTGGTGTAATCATAGGCAAACGTGGTGCCCCCCACTACCTCGGCTACAACGGTGACCTCGTCATCGTTAAGTATCGTATCAAAATCCTTTATCATCCGATCTGCAAAGGGAGAATCGGGGAAATCCCTCAGATCAAGTATATACTTGATATCACATTCCTTCCCCACCTTCCGGGAGATAGACTCACGGTTTTTCATAAAAAGCTCTACCGTTCCCGAGCCTACCGTTCCGTATCCTATTATTGCGACCTTACTCATATGATCTTACCTTTCCTCTCTATCTCTGCTGTGCTTCATTCTCCGGATATAAGCTTTACATCCACCACGCCTTTTACCTTGCCCAGCTCGGTTTTCAGCTGCTGTACGGACACAAGTCCATGGTCAAACCTTACCGAAACAGTCACCGTCGCCACAGAGTCAACGGGGATATTCTGGTTTATGGTAAGAATGTTGGTGTTAAGCTCATAAAGCTTTGAGATAATGGAGCTTAACACGCCTTTTTCATCCCGCAGGATAAGATAGACAGACAAAATATTATTCGTGAGCTGCTCCTCATAATTGAAAACACAGTCCTTGTACTTGTAATACGCACTTCTTGAAATACCCACGGCTCTGCAAGCTTCAGCCGAAGTTGCAGCCTCTCCTCTTGCCCTCATACCTTTTGCGGTAAGGACCTTCAGGATTATCTCCGGGAGCACCTCAGAGTTTACTATTACAAGCTTGTCCTCTTTTGCAGACATTTTTTCAGTCCACCTCCTGCGAACAGATGTACTTGCGGTAAGTACGAATATACCACTTTTCAAAAGATTTGTCAAGGGCGTTCACCCCACGTGCAAAGAGAAAATCCCCCTTTTGAAAGGCCTTTGTATGTGCGTTTTGCACACTGCCACAAGATGTTGTGCTAAAGCAGGTCATTTATTACAACAAATAGTGTCCCCTTCGAGCTTGTTAACACAGTTTCCCCTTTTCAATAATGAATTAGTTACAATTGTGATTTCGTTAACAAATTACCACTTGTTATAATTATTAAAAAGGTGTAAAATATAGTTTAGATTTATTTTTTTGTACGAAACGGAAGTGAGAAGCGTGGACATAATCTCTGAGATCTTACAAACAGACAAACTGGCAGATGCAAAAATAATCAGAGCCAACGAAAAGAAGGCGGAGCTTGAACAGCTCACCCATGACGAAATTGCGGATCTTGAACGCACCTCGTCGGAAAAAGTGGAAACTTACAGGGCAAAGGTCATTGAAAAGTGCAAAAAACAGACCGAGGCGCAGATCGCCAAGATCGAAAAAAACGAAAAGGACAAGATCGCCGGGATAGATGCGCTTTATTCCGCCAAGCACAAAAAATGGGAAAAAGCCATTGTGGAAAGGGTATTTTCCGAAAAATAACATCCGGGAGCTTCAAGGGAGGGACACGGTATGCTTGAGAGTGTGTCGTCAAATGCAACAGTGGCAAAAATACGTGCCCTGCACGGCAGGATGCTCACGGGGGAAAACTACCGTGAGATGCTTGCCAGAAGGAGCGTTCCGGAGATAGCAGAATACCTTTCGGCAACGGTCCGTTTCAAGGACGTTCTCAAAGACATCGACCCCATGACCGTTCACCGTGGTTTTCTGGAAACACTGCTGGAAAAGGAAAATTTTGAAACCTACATCAGACTTTGCAAGTTTCAGCAGCTTGACAAGCTGCCCTTCTTCGATTTCCTCATAAGCAGGTCGGAGATCGGCTGTCTGCTTATGCTTATCAACAGCATAAACTCCGGACTGGACAGATCCTATCTGGACTATCTTCCCGGTTATATCACAAAGTATTCTGACCTTGACCTGCTGGAATTGAGCCGTGCAGAGAGCTTTACAGAGCTTGTTAAACTATTGCGTACCACCGAATATTACAAGCCCCTTGTCCGGGTGCGTCTTGCCGACGACGGCACGGTGGATTATACCGAGTGCGAAAGACAGCTGCGTACAAGCTATTACGCCCGTATTCTTAAACAGGCGGAAAAATCATTTTCCGACGAGGAAAAGGATGAAATGATAAAAATGCTCAAGGACGAGATAGACTTGCTGAACATGATAAACGCATACCGTATGAAGGCATTTTTCGACTTTACTCCCCAGCAGATAAAGCAGCACCAGATAAAGCTCCCCGGCGTAGGCAAAAAGCTCGACAGCTATTACGAGCTTGACACCCCCGAACAGATGCTCGATTGGCTGAGCCGCAACAAAGCGCATCAGGAGTTTTCAGACGGCACCAAAATAGAGGTAATAATGCAGCGCAACAAATTCAAAAGGCTGGAACATATACTCTACCGCAGCTCTCACGCATCGGTGGTACTTTATGCCTTCACCCAGCTTTGCGACTTTGAGCTTTCAAACATCACACACATTATCGAGGGGACACGCTACGGCGTGGACCCGGTGTATATAGAAAATGAACTTTTGGTCTGCTGACAGACCGGGAAAGGAGATATGCTCAGATGGGTATTGAAAAATTGGAGCTCGTGAACCTTGTGGGACAAATGAACGAGCTTGACCAATGCCTGGGGAAATGCTGCGAAAGCGGATGTTTCCATATACAGCCTGCCTTTTCAAGCGCATCGGCGGCAAACGGTCTTACCCTTTTGAACGAAAAAAACGGTTATGCGCCGCTTGTGAAAACATTTGAACGGATCGCTGTGGATCTTGGCATCGAGCTTAAAGAAACAGATTACAGCAATTATCCTCCGGCCTCGCCGGAAGAATTCACTCAGCGAGCCGAAGAGATAAACAAAAGCTTTGAGGCGGCGAACCAAAAGAAAAACGATGCCTTGCAAAAGGTGGCACAAATAAACGAGACCCTTACCCAGATACACCATCTCAAGGGCATGAACAGCAGCTTTGAGGACATTTTCTCCTGCAAATACGTGGCATCAAGGGTGGGAAGGCTGCCTACCGTCAACTTGGCAAAGCTGGATTATTACGACGAAAATTTCTTTTTTGTCCCCTTTGAGACACAGGATCTGTATTGCTGGGGAATGTACTTTTGTCCCGATCAGGACAAAGCTCTCGTTGACGACCTTTTCCATTCTATGTTCTTTGAGCGTGTCCATCTTCCCGATTTTGTAAAGGGCGATGCAGACGAGGCTATAAAAACTCTGTCGGCAGACATGACCTTACAGCAGCAAAAAGCCGACGAGGCTCAGGCAGAGATCAACCGCATATCTATCCGTGTAAAGGACGAGGTGCTTGCTGCATATTCAAAGCTCCAGTATCTTTACGGCACCTTTGAGCTTCGCAAAAAGGTGGGCTATTTAAGCGGAAAGTTCTACATCAAGGGATTTGTTCCCGTTAAGGATAAAAAACGCTTTAACGACCTTATAAGCACCCTTGAAACAGTAAGCGCAGCGTATATGCCGCCGGATGCGGACTCAAACTGCACACCGCCGACCATTTTGAAAAACAGCTGGCTCACAAGACCTTTCGGCATGATGGTGGAAATGTACGGTCTGCCAAATTACGGAGGCTTCAACCCCACCTCTTTTGTTGCCATAACCTATACGCTGCTTTTCGGCGTAATGTTCGGAGATCTGGGACAGGGCTTCCTGGTGATGCTGCTGGGACTTATAGTCGGCAAAAAAATCAACAAAAGCGCCGGGGGAATGATGGTCCGATGCGGACTTTCAAGCATGATCTTCGGCACCCTGTACGGCTCTGTATTCGGCTTTGAGGATCTTTTGGATCCGATGTACGAACAGCTGGGGATAAGTTTCCTTCCTCTGAAAGTCTTTTCAAAAACAAACTTTATCCTTCTGACCGCCGTGGCAGTAGGCGTGGTGCTGATAGTTATGTCCATGCTGATAAACATATATATCGGCTTCAAGGAAAAAGATTACGAAAAAGCGATCTTTGGCTGCAACGGGATAGCCGGGCTTATCTTTTACAGCTCCATAGCGGCAGGTCTTGTGGGAACGATAATGTTCAACGTGAAAATAATGTCTGCGCCCTTCGTTATCTTCCTTATAGTTATACCGCTGATATGTATTTTCTGCCGTGTGCCTTTCTCTTTGGCGGTCAAGTATAAAAAATTCAGGCTCAGCGCTGACGAGGAAGAAAAAATGACCGTTGGCGGATTTATCGTGGAAAACTTCTTTGAGATGTTTGAGTTTGTCCTTTCTTATATCTCAAACACCATGTCCTTTCTCAGAGTGGGCGGCTTCGTTCTCTCCCACGCAGGCATGATGCTGGTGGTAATGACCCTTATGGAGGGGGCATCCGCCGCAGCCCAGCCGATAATCCTTATCATAGGAAACGCCTTTGTAATGGCTATGGAGGGCATGATAGTAGCGATACAGATAATACGTCTGGAATTTTACGAGATATTCAGCCGCTTCAACGAAAGCGACGGTGTGCCGTTTGAACCGGTAAAGGTACAGTTCAATGCACAGACCGAATAAATAATTTATCTGGAGGATATAAAAAATGATTATTTACTTTTTACCACTTATCGCAGTTGCACTTCTGTGCGTTCCGTTTTTATTCATGGCTAAAAAGCTTAAAACAGGAAAGGCTTGCAAAAGAGCATTTATTGGCAACCTTTGCTCCTTCTTCGGAGTTATGCTCATCGCCCTTATCCTTCCTATCGGCAACTTCGTAAGCGCTGCAAGCGAGCAGGGCGCTGCGGCTGCCCTTTCAACGGGAGACGGACTTGGATATCTTGCAGCCGCCCTGGCTGTGGGTCTTGCCTGCATAGGTTCCGGAATTGCCGTTGCGGCAGGTGCTCCTGCGGCTATCGGCGCAGTTTCCGAGGACCCGAAGGCTTTTGTAAAAGCGCTTATCTTCGTGGTGCTTGGCGAGGGTATCGCTCTTTACGGACTGCTTATCGCTATCCTTATCATTTCCGGTGTTCAACAGTAGACCCATAGGGTAAAAAGCAATGAAATTCTATCTTATCAGCGATAACATCGACACCCAGATGGGTATGCGCCTGGCAGGTATAGAGGGTGTGGTGGTACACTCACCGGAGGAGATAAAAGACGCACTTGACCGGGCGATGAAAATGGAAGATGTGGGGATCGTGCTGATGACGGAAAAGGCGGTGCAGCAGGTGCGTGAAACGGTGTATGACTATAAGCTCAGCCGAAAACAGCCTTTGATAGTGGAGATACCCGACAGGCACGCCACCTCAAAAATATCCGACACCATTTCAAGATACCTTTCCGATGCCATCGGCATAAAACTCTGAGAAAAACAGCGGGACATCCCCGCATAACAAGCATAAAAACCATCTAAGGAGGAGCCTCTGCACAGGGGCACACAAGCAATGAAAAACGAAAGTGAAAAGCTGAATAAGTTTAAGCTGGCGGTGTTCTCCCAAGCGCAGAAGCAAGCCGACGATATCGTATCGGACGCTCAGCAGGAAAGAAAACAGCGCCTTGCAGACGCAAAGGAATTTGCACACAGCAATATGCTCAGCGAACTTGAACAGATAGACAGACAATACCAGGCGGACATGGTCCGTGAGATATCCTCCCGAAAGATACAGGCCCAGCGCAATGTGCTCTCTCACCGCACAGAGATGATAGACAGGGTCTTTTCCAACATCACCAAGCAGCTTGGGGAGCTTTGCACAGGAGAAAGATACTCCGCAGAGCTTAAAGCAAGACTTGACAAATGCGCTGCACAGGCTCCGGGCAAGAAAGCAACAGCTTATTTTACAAAGCGTGACATAGAGCTGGGAAGAGAGCTTTGCAAGGGCAGCTCGTTTACGGCGGAGGAAAGTGCAGATTTTTCCCTGGGGGGAGTGATCGTTGTTTTCAAAGACAGCCAGATCGCCCTTGACTGCACCTTTGACTCAGCGCTTGAACAGGAACGGCAAAATTTTTCAAAGTCCGCAGGGCTCGGACAGATCTGACAGAAGGGTTATTTTGTTATGGACAAGATTTTTTCTATAAACGGACCTGTCGTAAAGGTCAGAAAGGCTCGCAGCTTTTCCATGCAGGAAATGGTCTATGTGGGAAACAAACGGCTTATCGGCGAGGTCATCAGAGTAACGGAGGAGTTCACCACCATACAGGTCTATGAGGGCACAACGGGACTTATGCCCGGAGAACCTGTGGAAGGCACAGGCGCTCCCATGAGTGCAACACTGGGCCCCGGTATCCTTGATAATATTTTTGACGGTATACAAAGGCCTCTCAAAAAGCTTGAGGAGCTTTCCGGAGCGTTTATTGCAGACGGCGCCAACGTTACGGCGATAGATATGCAGAAAAAATACAGCTGCACCATAAAGGTCAGCGTGGGAGACACCCTCAGCCCGGGGGATATATACTGCACCTGTCCGGAAACACAGCTTATCGAGCACAGATGTATGCTCTCCCCCCTTTCAAAGGGCGGTCAGGTGGTCTGGTGCGCTTCGGACGGAGAGTATACTGTAAATGATACAGTCGTTAAAATAAAAACTCCACAGGGGACCCAGGAGGAGCTTACCCTTTGCCAGAGGTGGCCTATAAGGACTCCACGCCCATGTAAGGAACGGCTGCCCGGCACAAGGCCCCTTATCACAGGACAAAGGATAATAGATACAATTTTGCCCATTGCAAAGGGCGGCACAGCGGCTATCCCCGGCGGATTCGGAACGGGTAAGACAATGACACAGCACCAGCTTGCAAAATGGTGCGATGCGGACATTATCGTTTATATCGGCTGCGGCGAGCGTGGAAATGAGATGACCCAGGTCCTTGAGGAGTTTTCCGAGCTTATCGACCCCCATACCCAAAGACCTCTCACCGACAGAACGGTGCTTATCGCAAATACCTCAAATATGCCTGTTGCAGCAAGAGAAGCCTCTATTTACACAGGTATAACCCTTGCGGAATATTACAGGGATATGGGCTACCACATCGCCATAATGGCAGACTCGACCTCCCGCTGGGCTGAGGCTTTGCGTGAAATATCAGGCAGACTTGAAGAAATGCCCGCCGAGGAGGGCTTCCCTGCATACCTGCCTTCAAGAATTTCCGAGTTTTACGAGCGTGCAGGCTACGTTGAGAACTTAAACGGAAGCGAAGGGTCGGTAACTATCATCGGCGCAGTTTCACCCCAGGGTTCGGATTTCTCTGAGCCTGTTACCCAGAATACCAAGCGTTTTGTGCGCTGTTTCTGGGCGCTGGATAAATCCCTTGCGTACGCAAGACATTATCCCGCTATCAACTGGAACTCCAGCTATTCAGAGTATGTGGGAGACCTTGAGAATTTCTATACCAAAAACGTGAACGCAGAGTTCATGAATGTTCGCCAGGAGATATCAAGCATTCTCGTGGAGGAAAATACCCTTATGGAAATAGTCAAGCTCATGGGTACCGACGTGCTCCCCGACGACCAGAAGCTTCTTATAGAGACCGCAAGGATAATCCGTGTGGGTTTTTTGCAGCAAAACGCATATCATAAGGACGATACCTATGTGCCTCTTGAAAAGCAGTTTCTTATGATGAAGCTTATCAGAGACTTTTACGCCCTGGCAAAAAAGGCTCTTTCAAACGCAGTAGCTTTTGACAGGATCCTTTCTCTGGGCTGGTCGGACAAGATCATAAAGGTAAAATACGATATACCAAACGATAAGCCGGAAATGTTCGATGAATACGAAAAAGCAATGACAGCTGACTTTGAAGGGCTGACGGAGGTGGCATAAGTTGGAACTGAAATATGTGGGGCTTTCCGAAATAAACGGACCGCTTGTGGTACTGGATAACGTTAAGGGCGTTGCCTTTGACGAGATCGCCCAGATCCGCCTTTCCGACGGCACACGCAGACTCGCCAGAGTGGTGGAGGTCCAGGAGGACAAAGCCGTACTTCAGGTCTTTGAGGGAACAAAAGGGCTTTCTCTTACCAATACAACTACTCGCTTCAGCGGAAAACCTATGGAGCTGGGTCTTTCAAAGGAGATGCTGGGAAGGATCTTCAGCGGCTCGGGCAGACCTATCGACGGACTTGGCGAGGTCGTTGCCGATAAGTACAAAGACATAAACGGCAGCCCTCTCAACCCTGTATCAAGGACATATCCCAGAAACTATATAAACACGGGGATCTCCTCTATCGACGCACTTATGACCCTTATCCGGGGACAGAAGCTGCCAATTTTCTCAGGTTCGGGTCTTTCCCACAACAAGCTTGCGGTACAGATCGCAAGACAGGCTAAGATCGCCGATGAAAACGGTCAGGGCTTTGGTATCGTGTTTGGCGCAATGGGCGTTAAAAACGATGTAGCAGATTACTTCAAGCGCAGCTTTGAGGAAACAGGCGCACTTGAAAGAGTCGCCATGTTCATCAACCTCTCAAACGACCCTATCATCGAAAGGATACTTACCCCAAGATGTGCTCTTACCTGTGCGGAGTATCTTGCCTTTGAGCATGATATGCATATCCTTGTTATCCTGACCGATATGACCTCCTATGCCGAGGCGTGCAGAGAGTTTTCGTCCTCAAAGGGGGAGATACCGGGAAGAAAAGGCTACCCCGGCTACCTTTATTCCGACCTTGCATCAATATATGAAAGAGCAGGCATCGTAAAAGGCTCAAACGGCTCTGTTACCCAGATACCTATCCTTACAATGCCCAACGACGACATCACTCACCCTGTCCCCGACCTTACAGGCTATATCACCGAGGGACAGATAGTTATGGACAGGCACCTTGAACAAACGGGCACCTATCCTGCCGTTTCCGTGCTCCCAAGCCTTTCAAGACTTATGAAAGACGGCATCGGTGAGGGCTATACCCGTGAGGATCACTCAATGTGTGCAAACCAGCTGTTTGCCGCTTATTCAAAAGTTCAGGACGCAAGAGCTCTTGCATCCGTTATCGGAGAGGAGGAGCTTTCCGAGGGTGACAAGGCGTATATGAACTTCGGCAAGCTGTTTGAGGAGAATTTTATCAACCAGGGATTTGATGTGAACAGAACTATCAATGAGACCCTTGATCTGGGCTGGGCTTTGCTTTCCACACTGCCCCGTGCCGAACTTGACAGAGTCGATGACGAGCATCTCGATAAATTCTACGATCCCGAAAAAGCCAAAGCAATGTTTGGTGAATAGTTGGGGGAACCCCTTTTGGTGCTTTATTGGTGGAAACCCTTTTGAAAAATGGGTTTCGCTAACGGCAATGCCGTTAGCTACGGAGAATTGACCTTTGGGTCAATTCTCTGATCCCAAGCCGAGAATATCCAAAGGATATTCTCGCACGCCGGCTTTGCCGGTGTACCCTTCTCCTAAAACTTTTAATGATTTTTACACATCGGGCAGTATGCCCGATGTGTAAAAATGACTGAGAGTCTAAGAAAAGAGATTGGAGAATAATTCTTCCAGAAGGTCTCTGCCAGTAGAACACCAAGAGGATCCTCAACGGCTCTCCAAGAATTAACTTGTTCATTAAGTCACATTATTTTATAATCTTTATACTATTTCGATCTGAAAGGACGGTGTTATCAATGGAGCAGCAGGTGTTCCCTACCAAGGGTAATCTTATGCTTTCCAAAAAGGCTTTGCAGCTGGCAACGCTGGGCTACGACCTTCTTGATAGAAAACGTAATATCCTTATCCGGGAACTTATGAAGCTGGTGGACAAGGCACAGATGCTGCGTTCGTCTATTGAAGGCACCTACTCAGAGGCTTACCTGGCTTTGCAGAAGGCAAATATCTCGCTGGGAGTGGTTACTCCCTTTGCAAATACCATCCCCATTGAAAACGGAGTGTCTGTCAGCTCCCAGAGCGTTATGGGTGTAGATCTGCCTGCGGTACATCTGGAGAAAAAGCCAAAAAAGGTCTATTACGGCTTTTCAAGAACTACCTCTGCCCTTGACAGGGCGTACATCGCTTTTGAAAAGGTAAAGGAAATGACGGCGGTGCTTGCAGAGGTGGAAAACGGCATATACAGGCTTTGCGTTGCCATAAGAAAGACCCAGCGCCGTGCAAACGCCCTGCAAAATATTATAATCCCAAGAAATCAGAACATCGTAAAATATATCACCGATTCACTTGAAGAAAAAGACCGTGAGGAATTCTCACGACTGAAAGTCATAAAAGCCACAAGACTAAAAACAAAAGATTAAAATATTATTTGCAGCAAAATATCAGAAAAGAGGTAACGCCTATGCAAACGGTAAAAAGCATTTTCAAAAACTTCTGGTTTTTGTCTATATTCTGTGCTGTGCTGGGTGCGGCACTTATCGCCGACCCGGGATTTTTCACCAAGACGATCGGCTATATAATTGCCGGGCTGCTGGTGTGCTACGGTGCGGTAATGCTGGTAATTTATTTCACACGGACCTCAAACGGTTTTTCCGAGCAGGGTCCCAAGCTTGTGGGCGGACTTCTTCTGTGTGCAGCCGGCGTTTTCGTTTTTATCCAGCCTGACATAATTGCAAAGGTGGTTGCTATCGTCTGCGGAATGTATATGCTCATCAACGGTATCGTCAATCTTCAAGGCACTTTGCGTATGCGAAAAGCAGGTTACCCCGACTGGAAAACCACAGGTGTTCCGGCGCTTATAACTCTTGGGCTGGGTATCCTTCTTGTGCTCAACCCTATGATGTCCGTCAGCTTTGCAATGACTATCCTGGGAATATGTCTGCTGCTGTCGGGACTTGTAAACCTTGTGAACTGTGCAATAATAACCCACAGACTGAACAAGGTCGCACAAAACTCAGACTCTGTTCAGCTTGCTGTAAGAGACAGCGACAGCGACTCCACGGACATTATAGACATCTGATATTTCCCGTGGTTGTCTGTTTTTAACAAAAATACTCCGGCGCAAAGCTTAGCTTTTGCAGGATAATAAGAAAATAGATAAATACCCTTGAAAACAGGGCCTCAATAAAGTATACTCTATAATGATAAGTAAAGTCAAAGCTCTGAAAGGAGAAAAAAGCATGGACATGACAAACGTACCCGGTATTTTCGGTTCTGACGTTTTCAACGAATCGGTTATGAGGGAAAGGCTCCCCAAGGTGACCTACAAACAGCTCAAAAAAACCATTGAGGACGGAGTGCCTCTTAATATCGAGCTGGCAAACGTAGTCGCCAATGCCATGAAGGACTGGGCTGTGGAAAAGGGCTGTACCCACTTCACACACTGGTTCCAGCCTATGACAGGCATAACAGCAGAGAAACACGATAGCTTTATCTCCCCTGCCGATGACGGTCATGTTATAATGGAGTTCTCCGGAAAAGAACTTATAAAGGGCGAACCCGATGCCTCAAGCTTCCCGTCGGGAGGGCTCAGATGCACCTTTGAGGCAAGAGGATATACCGCCTGGGACCCCACCTCATACGCATTCATTAAAGCGGGCACCCTTTGCATACCCACCGCCTTTTGTTCCTACGGAGGAGAGGCTCTTGACAAAAAGACCCCTCTGCTTCGCTCGGTAGATGCTATAAATAAAGCCACTATGCGTATCCTGAAGCTGTTTGGCTCAGACGCAGCAAGGGTCATTGCCAACGCAGGTCCCGAGCAGGAATACTTCCTTATCGACAGAGATATGTATTCCCACAGAAAGGATCTTATCTTTGCCGGAAGGACCCTTTTCGGCGCCCCTGCACCAAAGGGTCAGGAACTTGACGACCACTATTTCGGCACCATAAAAACCAGAGTTGCCGCATACATGAAAGACATTGACGAGCAGCTGTGGAGGCTGGGCATTTACGCAAAAACAAAACATAACGAGGCTGCCCCATCTCAGCATGAGCTTGCTCCGATATATAACACGGTGAATATCGCCACCGACCATAACCAGCTTACGATGGAGATAATGAAGCGTACTGCAAGAAAGCACAACTTCAAATGTCTGCTTCACGAAAAACCCTTTGAGGGAATAAACGGCTCGGGCAAGCACTGTAACTGGTCCCTTTCCACAAACACAGGTGTCAACCTGCTCAATCCCGGAAAGACCCCTGCTGAAAATGCACAGTTCCTGCTGGTACTTGCAGCTATAATCAAGGCAGTCAACAAGCATCAGGATATTCTGCGTGCTTGCGTTGCCACCGCCGGAAACGACCACAGACTGGGGGCGAGCGAGGCTCCTCCCGCAATAATATCCATCTTCCTGGGCGACGAGCTTACGGATATACTCCGCTCGATAGTCGAGGGCACAAAATATGAGGGCAAGCGTGTGGAAATGGAGATCGGCGTAGACGTTCTGCCGCACTTTACAAAGGATACCACCGACAGGAACAGGACTTCTCCTTTCGCATTTACAGGAAACAAGTTCGAGTTCAGAATGCCGGGTTCAAGGCTCTCCGTCGCAGGACCCAACACGGTGATAAACACCATCGTTGCCGAATCCTTCGACGAGTTTGCCGATGTGCTTGAAAAAGCGGACAACTTCCAGGATGCTCTGGACGACCTTATCAAAAAGACAATAAAGGAAAATTCAAACATAATCTTCAACGGCAACGGCTACTCCGACGAATGGTGCGAGGAAGCCGAAAAGAGAGGTCTTCTTAATCTGAGGACCACGCCGGACGCTATTCCTTACTTCGAGGCTCCGGAGAACATTGCCATGTTTGAAAAGTACGGCGTATACACCGAGACAGAGCTGCATTCAAGAGTTGAGATACTGCTTGATGAATACTGTAAAACCCTTTCCATCGAGGCAAACACCATGATAGACATGGCGAAGAAGGACATTCTTCCGGCTGTGGCATCATACATAAAAGAGCTGGCAGGCACAGCAGAGCTGGCAAAGAACTGCGGTGCAGATGTAAGCTTTGAAACCGATATGGTAAAACGTCTGTCCGAGCTTACCTCAAAGATGTATAAAAACCTGGGCGAGCTTGAAAATGCACACTACGCTGCAATGGGCTTTACCGACGTCAAGGAGCAGGCTAACTTCTACCGTGACATCGTTATCCCGGCTATGAACGAGCTTCGTGCCCCGGCGGACGAGATAGAGTCACTTGTGGGTGAAAAGTACTGGCCATACCCCACCTACGGCGCACTGCTGTTTTATGTAAAGTAAAAAGTCATTAAAAAAAGACCGCAATAAAGCGGTCTTTTTTATTGCCTGAAATTCACTGTGTCCTGTCGGAAAAATCAAAGTCCTCAAGCTGTACATCATCAGATACCTTTATGTCGTCCTCTTTGGGCTGCTTTATCTTTCTTTCCAGCTGCTCAAAGTCCTCGGCAAATACGTCCTGAGAAATAACTATCTCATCTGCATTGGGCTGATGCCTTTCGTTATAGTTCATATTCTGCAGCGTCCCGTCGTCCGGGATAGCTTCGGGTGCTATCGGCAAACCCTCGGCTTTTTTCTTTCTGTCGGTAAACATTCTTCGCTCGTAATGCTCGTCCTCCTGCCTGTCATATTCCTCATCGGTAAGCGAGGTCTTTGTGAACTTGCCGTCTATATACATATGCTTTCTTTGCAGATAGTCCTCGGGGGTATCCCCCTTTTCGTACTGCGGCGGCTCGGGAACGGGCATCTCAAAGATCTGCTCGGCGTTGTCGCTGTAAATATTGCCCTTTGCGGATTCTATAAGCTGCATCTTTCTCTTTTGTTCAGCCACCTCAAACATCTGCGATGATATCCTCTCGTTGAAGGGAAAAGTGGGCATGGAACGCAGAAAATCAATATCCCGGTCCGCCTGGATAACATACGGACGTATAAGTATCAGATATATGGATATAAGTATTGAAAAAGCAAGGTAGATCCAGGTAGATAAATAGTGGGAGAGTACCACCTGTAAGACAAGTTCAACAGCAGATATTATCAGCACTATGTTGCTGCCCTTTTTTTCTTTGGTGGAAAAAGCAATAATATAGCGCCATATCAAAGCTACAACAGATATGGCTACCGCTGTAAAGAAAAGTGCGAGCTGCCCTTTGGATGCAATGTTAGAGACATTCATCAAAAGATAGGCGATCGTGGCGGCCAATATAGCACAAAGTGAAAAAACAAAAGGCGTGCTGGTTGACAGCTTTCTCATCTTTTTCTTATGTTCATATATTTTTTTCAGATCTGCAAGAGGCAGCTGAAGCGCTTCGTCACGCCAGTTTGATTTAATAACTTCCATCTTTTCTCCCCCTTTTGCGTTTCTACCTTACCCCAGTCTCATCACAGAGCCTATTTTACAAACGTCAGCGCATTTTCCACAGTTGTCACACTTATCGTAATCTATCACCGCATGGTTATCGACAATATGGATAGCGCCCTTTTCACAGTTCTTTTCACACAGCTTGCACCCCACGCAGCCGCCCTCGCAAAGTGATTTTGTCACCCTTGCACTATCCTTTGAAGAACAGGTCACATCAACGCTCTGGGATATCTTTCTTACCACTATAAGCCCGTTGGGACAGGCATCTACGCACAATCCGCAGCCTATACATTTTGATTTGTCCACCTTGGCTATCCTGTCGATTATGGATATTGCCCCCTGGGGACAAATATGTGCACAGTCGCCGTAGCCCAGACATCCGCTGGTGCAGGTCTTGCTGCCGCTGTAAAATCTGTTGCAGGCTGCACAGCTCTGGACTCCGCCGAAGAGATATTTATGAGGCGTTATATGACAGTCCCCGTGACAGCGCACAAACGCCACCTCCGGCTCGCTGACCGTTACGTCAACACCCATTATCTTAGCTATCTCCTTTGCGGTCTTTTCCCCTCCCGGGCGGCACATATCGCACCCTGCCCCCTTGGAAACGATAGCCTCGGCATAATCCGAACAACCTGAAAAACCGCAGGATCCGCAATTGACCTGGGGAAGGGCATCGTTTATCTTTTCTATCCTCTCGTCTACCCTGACCTCAAAGACCTTTGAAGCAACTGTGAGAAGTATGCCTGCCACAAGACCGATAAGGGCAAATATCCCCACAGCGATAAGTATATTCATAAGGAAATTTTCTCCTTTTCAATTGGTTTTCCTTTACATCATACCTGCAAAGCCCATAAAGCTCACCGACACTATTGCTGCGGCGATAAGGGTTGCGGGCACTCCCTTGAAAGCCTGGGGAAAGTCGTTGTCCTCTATCCGTGAGCGCACCCCGCTGAACAGCAAAAGAGCAAGGGTGAACGCCAGCCCTGTTCCAAGGGCATTGGTAAGGGACTGCAAAAATGTATAGTCGTTATTTATGTTACCAAGGGTAACACCCAGCACTGCACAGTTGGTGGTTATCAAAGGCAGATAGACACCAAGGGCTTTATAAAGTGCGTGCATCTTCTTTTTCATAATTATCTCCACAAGCTGCACAAACATGGCGATCACCAGAATAAAGGCGATGGTTTTGAGATAGGTCATTTCAAAATGCTCCAGAAGTTTATACAGCGGATAGGTTATCGCCGTGGCGCAGATCATAACAAAGATGACCGCTGCGCCCATGCCCGCAGAGGACTTGAGCTGTTTTGATACCCCAAGAAAGGCGCATATCCCCATAAACTGAGAGAGCACCACATTATTCACAAAAACGCATCCCACAAGGATAAGTACATATGTCATACGTCCCTGCCCCCCTTACGCCTTACATTGCCCGGAGCAGCCTGCCGCATTGGGACAGTTCTCGCAGGAGATCTCTTTTGGAGGCTTGCGCTTTGCTATCTTGTTCACCAGTGCAATAAGACAGCCAAGGACGAAAAATCCTCCCGCCGGCATTATGAATATGGTCATTGGATTGTCGCAAAGGTATGGTATCTTCAATCCCATCCAGCTTCCAAGCCCCAGTATCTCACGCACAGAGCCCATGGTAAAAAGGGCAAGGGTAAAGCCTATACCCATTCCCAGTCCGTCAAGCAGCGAGCGTCCCACATTATTTCTGCTGGCAAACGCCTCTGCCCTGCCAAGGATTATGCAGTTTACGGTGATAAGCTGTAAAAACACCCCAAGAGCCGAATGAAGTCCCGGCAGGTAGCCTTTGAGCATAAAGTCTATGAAGGTCACAAAGCCTGCTATGATAACTATAAAGCAGGGCAGACGCACAGCCTTGGGTATTACGTTTTTAAGAACAGAGATAACAAGATTTGAGCAAACCAGAACAAACGTGGTGGCAAGACCCATTCCTATACCATTCACCGCCAGCACCGTCACCGCAAGGGTGGGGCACATTCCAAGCAGGGTGACCAGCACGGGGTTTTCTTTTATTATTCCCTTTGTAAAGTCATAAAGGGCGGTTCTTTCCCCGTTCATGCAAATATCTCCTCCTTATGTTTGCTGTAAATTTCAAGCGCCTCTTTGCAGGCTTTTTTCAAGCCCTTTGAGGAGTATGTGGCAGCTGTAAGATCGTCCACATCGTCTATCTGATGATCCCGGCTTTTATCGGTGAATTTATCGGTATAATCCTTATTCGCCACATTCGCTCCCAGTCCCGGAGTTTCGCCGTTGGACAGAAAATACAGTCCCCTTATCTTCCCCTCTTTGTCTATTCCCACCATAAGGTGAAGCCCGCCTTTTGCGTAACCGTCACAGGTAAGCTCTATAAGGCAGTTGCTGTTTTTTTTGTCGGTGATTATAGAGTTGACATGGTCAAAGCCGAAATCTATCACCTTTTTTTCGCCCTTCTCGGTGCGGGTAAGTATCTCGTAATCACCCTGTCCGAATATTTCGATGCAGCCCTCTTTCATCTCCTTGGTGAGCACGCCTGTGTTGTCAACATATGTCACCTCGTGGGCAAGCACCACAAGGGCGCACACCGCAGCGCATATCAGCGTCAGGATCAGCGGCGGCATAACTTTACTTTTCATTTTCCGCCTCCTCCTTTTTGACCGGTGCCGACCCAAAGGGTCTGCGCCGTGTAAGCAGGTCTATATACGGAGTAACGATATTCATAAGCAGTATTGCAAAAGATACTCCCTCCGGGTAGTTGGCATAAAACCTTATAACGCAGGTGAGGATACCGCAGCCGATGCCGAAGATTATTTTTCCGCTGTTTGAGACCGGGCTGGTGACATAATCCGTTGCCATAAATATCGCCCCCAGCAGCAGACCCCCGGAGAGTATCTGATAAACAGGATCCCTGCCTGCTATCCAGGAAAAAACAAACACCGTTCCCACAAATGCAAGTGGGATATGGGGCACTATCACCCTCATGACCACCAGATACAATCCCCCTGCTATAAGCGCAGCTCCGCACACCTCTCCCAGACTGCCGGGATGGAAGCCAAGGAAAAGGTCAAGGTATGAATACTGTCCGGAGCTTGCCACAAGAGGAGTTGCAGATGTGACTGCATCGGTTTCCACAAGAGCCTTTGGCCAGCTGGTCATCTCCCCTGTGAAGGAAAGCATAAGCACTATCCTTCCCACGATAGCCGGGTTTGCAAAGTTCTGTCCCAGTCCGCCAAAGATCTGTTTTGTCACAACTATTGCAGTAAACGTACCTATTATCCCCATCCAGTATGGCAGACCCGAGGGGAGGTTGAACGCAAGTATCATTCCCGTCACAAGCGCCGAAAGGTCGCCGGTGGTGTTGGGTCTTTTCATAACTATATTGCACAGCCGCTCCCACACAAACGCAGACAGCATACAAACCCCTGTAAGTATCAAAGCCTCGGCTCCGAAGATGACCGCCGACATGACCAGGGCAGGCAAAAGAGCTATCATAACGTGCAGCATTATCCTGGAAGTGGTCACATTGCTGCGTATATGAGGTGACGGACTGACCGTTAGATCTTTCAAGATTTACCCTCCTTAAATTGTCCTGAGCAAAGCCTTGGCAAGCTGGTTTTTCTCTGCAAGGTCTCTTTTTGCCGGACACACGTATGAACAGCTGCCGCAGTTCATACACAGCGACACCTTCATTTTGGACAAAGTTTTTCTGTCCTTTTTATCAAACGCTTTTTCAAGCACCGTAGGCATCAGCCCCACCGGGCATACCTTTATGCATCTTCCGCAGCGTATGCAGGCTGTCTGCACCCTTTCTCCGGGACGGTCCCCGCCCTGCCTCATGGCAAGTATACCGCTGCAGGTCTTGCACACAGGATCCTGAAGGTCAAAAATGTCTGTCCCCATCATCGGGCCGCCTGCAATGACCTTTCCTATCTTTTCCGGGTCGCTGTCGGCATACCATAAAACGTCCTCAAAGCTGGTACCTATGGGGACATTTACGTTACAGGGACTGCCCACGGCGTCACCGCTGACTGTCAGCCTTTTGCTCACAAGCGGCATTCCCGTTCGCAGATATTTTCCTATAAACGCACAGGTGGAAACGTTCATCACAACAACTCCCACGTCCGCAGGTATCTGTCCCTCTCTGATGATCTTTCCGGTAAGGTTATATACTATGACCTTTTCCGCACCCTGGGGATACTTTGTATCAAGGGCGGTTATTCTCACCGAGCTGTCATACTTTGCGGCATTGCCACGCATAACATCTATGGCATCAGGCTTGTTTTTTTCTATACCTATGTGAACGTTTTTAATGCCAATGTATTTTTTTATTGCCCCTATGGCATCGAAAATGTCGGCTGTGTCCTCAAGCATGGTGCGGTGGTCGCCTGTAAGGTACGGCTCGCATTCGGCGGCATTTATTATAAGCGTATCCACCTTATATTTCTCTTGATCAAAACCCAGTTTTACATGGGTTGGAAAGCCTGCTCCCCCAAGTCCGCAGCAGCCCGACTCTCTAAGTGCTGTGCAAAAGCTTTCTGCGTCTGTTACCTCAGGGGGCTTTATCCCCTCATACAGCGTCTGCTCTCCGTCTGTTTCAATATCAACGCACTTACAGGTCCTTCCGCCTACCTGTAAAAGCTCGCTTATACCTGTTACCTTTCCCGACACAGAAGAGTGTACCGGCACGGACATATACTTGTCGCTGTCACCTATCTTCTGTCCCACAAATACCTTATCCCCCGGCTTTACAAGCACATCACAGGCTGCACCGCCGCACTGCTGCATGGCTATGCGCACCTGTTTTGGCAGCGGAAGCTCTACGGTTTTTGCCCCGGAGGTATTCTTTTTATGGTCAAGGATCAAACCCTTTATCTTCATTTTCTGACCTTCCCGTTTTACAGCTGCCCGAAGGAGCAGCTTTTATTTTCAATTGTTATTTTATCTTTTATGCCGTCAGAGGCATAAATGTTACCCTTTTCATCAATGGCGATAACATCTATGCCGGGCTTTTGCATATATTCTTTAAGCTTTGCCTTGCCGTCTATAAAAATGCAGGTGGAAAGCTGATCGGACATCAAGCCGTTTTCACAGATCACCGTAACGCTTGCCAGATCGCTTTGCACCGGCTTTCCGGTAGTCTTGTCAAAGATATGTATATATCGTTTCCCCCCGGATTCAAAAAACCTTTCATAGCCCCCTGATGTGGAAACGAAACACTCACCGCAGGTGAATCTCAGCGCATAGTTCCCCTTATTCTCAGGGTCTTTCACCGCCACGGAAAAATCCTTACCGTCGGGTTTTTGTCCGTAAAGCAGGGTGGAGGAACCCATTGAGACCACAGCACACTGTGCATTCAGCTCTTTCAGCTTTTCTCTGGCTTTGTCAAGGGCATACCCCTTTGCCGCTGCGCCGGGGTCTATCTGCGCTTTGTTTTCAAGGGTGCAGCTGTCGCCGCTTATGCGGATATTTTCAATGCCGCAGGTATCAAGAGCTTTTTGTATCTCCCCCTCAGATGGGACCGCAGGTGATTCCCCTGTAACATCCCACAGCTTTGTCACCGCCCCGATGGTTATATCCCCGGATGGGTACTTTTCCGTCAGCGCCGCCGAGGCTTCAAGAAATTCTTTCAGATCCTTTGAAAGCTCCCCTTTGCCGCTGCTGTTGAGCTTTGAAAGGGCACTGTTGCTGTTATGACAGTCAAGCTCCTTATCAAGCCGGATTATCTCGTCTGTGACCTGCCCCGGCTGTGCGCCCCACACACGGGCAGTGCAGGACGCATCCATGGCAAAAACCGTACTTTCCTTATATCCCTTTGAAGATGAGCTGTCTGCACAGGACACGGTAAGTATACAGGCAAGACATATGCTCATTATTGCTCCTGCCGTTTTTTTGCGTATACTCATACTGTGCCTCCAATGCCAAATATCCTCTTGAAAATACGGAAAAAATATGCTATACTCTAACTGTAAAGCTAATGACTTCAGGTGGTATCTTCTTCGCCGCAGCCTAAAAGCTCTTCACATTCTTTTATAAAGGTGCGAAGCTCATGCCCCTTTTCCTGTGCAAGCTCAAGCCTGCTGCAATCTATGCGGCAGCCACGCAGGATACTCTCGGTGTGCCGGGGCATCTGCCTGATGATCTTTAAAATGGCCTCAAACTCCTTTTGTGCATCTGCGGAAAACACCCTTGATGTGTTGTGGGGATTTGCCTGGTACAGCTGTCTGAGCAGGGCATATATGCAAAGCTTGACATGATCCTCAACTCCCTTTTCCAGCAGCTCCGATCCGGAGTTTCTCACCAGTTCCTCAAGCAGACTCAGCGCCTGCCGGGCTTTGCTTTGTTCCGCCTTTGTATCCGGCGGCAAACTGCCGTTTGCGGCACATTCCCCGAAGATCGCTTCATAGCTGACACCGTAAAGGGCAATAAGGTCAAGGATAAATCCCACGGAAAAAGCTTTTTTCCCGTGTTCAACAGCGGAAAGATACGACTGGGTCCTGCCTGCGGCTTGTGCTGCACGGGACTGTGTAAACCCCGCTGCTTTTCTTGCGGCGGCAAGTTTTTCCCCTATTTCCAGCATTTTTTCTTTTTCCGCCGGGGTGCTTCGACCACTGTACAAAGTTATCCCCTCCCTGACTGTCTTACCTTAAATACACACACCTTTATTATAGCACATTTATTCACTTTTGTAAATAGACACAAGCGCCTGAAAGGAGTACATCAGATGAAAGGCTACCGCATAACATTTATACGACATGGAATGACCGAGGCAAATGCCGACGGACGGTATATCGGTATAACCGACCTGCCTCTGAGCAGTCAGGGAGCGCAGGCTCTTTACGACAAGCTGGAAAAATACGAATACCCACCGGCTCAGAAAGTATATACCTCGCCCCTCAAACGCTGCAAGCAGACAGTAAGCATTTTGCAGCCAAACAGGCTCACCGTTGAGCTGCCCGAGCTGGTGGAAATGGATTTTGGCGACTTTGAAAATAAAAAAATCGCCGACCTTATGGATACCGATGAGTACAAGGCTTTTATCAAGGGCGGTCTTGACAATCCTCCTCCCGGGGGAGAAAGTCTGCGAAGTGTGATAAACCGCTGCTATAAGGCTTTGCAGATCATCATTTCCGATATGATGTACGAGGGTCTGACTAACGTTGCCGTAGTTACTCACGGGGGGATCATCATGAATATGCTCTCCTGTTTTGGTATACCAAAGCGCAGTCCTATGGATTATTCCTGCGACTTCGGTGAGGGTTTTGAGGTGATCGTCACAGCATCCATGTGGCAGCGCAGCGAGGCTTTTGAGGTCCTTTGCACCTACCCCGCAGGGGAGGAGATCGAGCAGTACAGCTTCTCAAGCACAGATCCCGACGAAGAATAAAGCCGGGGCAGCGTCCCGTAAACACTGATAAAAAAGGGGGATACAGCCATGATGAGCGTAAGACAGATAAAACAAGCCGCCCGTGCCGAGCTTAACAAGCAGATCGGCGGCAGCCTGACCGCTACGCTTCATATGGTCACCAACGTCTGTATGATACTGCTGGCGGAATTTGCACTGTATCTGCTGATGAACAAATTTGGTCTGGGGTATTATTACGACATCAAAAATGTATTCAAAATGCCCTGGGTCACACTTATGTGGGGCTTGCAGATCTCGGTCATCGTGTGCTTTCTCACCTACCAGCGCCATGTGAACCGCAGATTGTTCCTTGATATAAGCATGGGCAGGGACTATATTCTCACCAGGCAATACATATTTGCCCACACCAACGAGTTTATACGCCTCAGCCTTCGCTCTTCCCTGGTGCTTACCTTTATAAAGCTCGTTATGCTGGTACCTCTTCTGATCTCGGCTTATATGATCTATCGCTGGAGCTTGAGAAACACCACACAAAGCCTTACCTCATGGAGCCTTTTTGTGTTTATGTTCTTTATCGGCTTCACCATTATCTGGCTGGCGGTGTATATAAAATACTGTGCGTCCCTTGCCCTTGCGCCGTATATTATGTCCCTTAACCCACGCACGAACATCTTTGATGCCTGCGATCTTTCCGCAAAGCTTATGGACGGACATTACGGGGAGTATTTTTCCCTTATCCGTTCCTTTGCCATATATCTGCCCCTGGTGGTTTTCATCTACCCGTTTTTCCTTTTATACCCCTTCTGGGCAGCTTCGTATAACATAATGATAAAAGAGATAATGGGCAGCTACTGGCAGGACAAAATGCCCTCGATGATAAGAAGGTGGCAGAAATACCGGAAATAAAAATTCTCTGCGGCAGCGCCGAAAACGATCGGCGTCTGGGGGATATATTGCGTGAAAGGGGCTTTTCCAGAAAATCCTTGACCCGGCTCAAACGCACCGCCGGCGGTATATTATGCAGCGGCAGACCTGTACGCACGGTGGATAAGGTATACAACGGCGACGTGATAACCCTCAGGGAAAATGACAATGACAGCGCACAGCCTAACCCTGACCTTGAAATTTCGATCCTCTTTGAGGACGAGCATTTAGCCATATTTGACAAGCCCCTGCTGATGCCCTGCCACGAGTCTATCAAGCATCGTGGGGATACCCTTTCAAACTTTTTTGCCGCCCATTGTCCCGGCTTGACCTTTCGCTGCATCAACCGCCTTGACAGAGACACAAGCGGCTGTGTGGTCGTGGCAAAAAACCGATTTTGTGCAAATGCGGTGCAAAAAAGCTGCCGCAAGATCTATTACGGGATATGCAAAGACCTGCACACCGGCGGGGGAAGGATATGCGCCCCCATCGCAAGGGAGAGGGAGTCGATAATCAAACGCTGCGTGCGTGAGGACGGACAGTACGCCGCAACAACGTTTTGCGTTACCCGGCGCTTTGGTGAATACGCCCTTTGCAAATTCATTCTTGAAACGGGCAGGACACACCAGATACGCTGCCACATGGCATATATAGGTTCACCCCTTGTGGGTGACGATATGTACGGCGAGGGCAGTGAGCTGATAAGCAGACAAGCATTGCACTGCGGCGAGGTGAGATTTATCCACCCTGTCACGCACGAAAAGCTGACGATAAGCGCACCTCTGCCTGATGATATGAAAAGGATAATGGATATATAAAAACTCCCGCATCACACTGATACGGGAGTTTGCTTTGTTATTAAAAAGGCTTAGTCTATCTTCTCTATCCAGCCGAACTCGTCCGGGATCTTACCCCACTGGATACCTGTCATGGTATCGTAAAGCATCTGAGAGATAGGTCCGATCTCATTGTTGTTGATAGTCATTACCTTATCGCCCCACTTGAGATGACCCACAGGGGAGATAACAGCGGCTGTACCTGTGCCGAATACCTCGTCCAGCTTGCCGTTGTCGTAAGCATCGGCGATCTCCTGAATGGATATTCTTCTTTCGCTTACCTTGTAGCCCTTGCTCTTGCACACTTCAAGTGCGGACTTTCTTGTAATACCCGGCAGAACCGAACCTGTGATGTTCATCGAGCCGACTTCCTCAACGTACTTTCTCTCAACGCCGTCCAGCCACAGAACCTGCTCATAATCCTGCTCGTGAGCCTCTGCCTGACCTGCCAGCGAGATAGCGTAGTTTGCGGCAGTCTTAGCAAATCCTGTACCGCCTCTTACAGCTCTTACATACTGGTTCTCAACGTAGATCTTAACAGGGTTCAGACCTGTGGAATAATATGCGCCCGATGGCGAAAGGATTATCATAAGCAGATAGTGGTCTGCGGGCTTAACGCCTACATAAGGGTCGGTTGCGAAAATGAAAGGTCTTATGTAAAGTGATGTACCTGCGCTGTGGGGTACCCAGTCAGCCTCCATCTTTACCAGTTTTTTGAGTGCGTAGAGCATAAAGTCCTCGTCAACCTCAGGGATGACCATTCTCTTTGCGG
>ONMZ01000043.1 GCA_900319075.1 uncultured Eubacteriales bacterium | reverse complement strand
CGTTTCCGTCGCTTTTTCCTATTTCGTATTCAAAGAAAAGTTGAGCAGAAAGGCGCTTGCCGGGTTGATTCTGATCGTTGTCGGCACTTTGGCGATGGCAATCTGGGCATAGGAAACAAATAACGGCAAATTCTGATTTAGCATAGCAAATAAGAAATGAGTGAACCACATGTGTACTTGGTTCTATGCAGAAAGATCCACGCCGTCACCGATCATCACAAAGGCACAGCAGCTACCGCTTGCGGATACGATCAGGAACACTATGTCACGTTCATCGAAAATATCGGGCAATATCCGTCCTACCGATATGGCGGCGGTGTTCGCTCCGAATAAGCAAGGAAATATGGCGGTGTTACCGGGCACTCCGCTTCTGGAAGAAGCACGCAGGGGAGAGTTCACACCGCTGTCCGAAAAGGAAATGCTTGTTGAGCTTAAAACCTTTGTTGAGAACCTGACCTGCGACTGCTCGTTCATCACGCACCATACCGTTTCAGGCAAAAACCTGACAGGACCTGATTTTCTAAAACGCAAACTCAGCATTATCGCAGCCCTTGAACATGAAATCGAACACGGAGATCCTGATGTTATGGCGGCGATAAGGAGAAGCAAGAGAACACTCTGATGCAATTCATAAGGCACGGTTGAAAAGGCTCGACCGTGCTTTTTATGTTTTCAAAGATAAGTGACCCTAAATTTACAGGCTGATGCAATCTGATTGCACCAGCCTTTCTTTTTATTTATGCCTGTTCGTCATTATACTTTGTCACGCTCTGCTCGAATGCACCGTTGAAGATAAACTGCACATCAAGGCTCTTGTCATCGTTTTGATGCACAAGCACCTTTTGCACCAACATTCGCAGATCGGAATCCGATATCTTCGGCTGAGAAAGTATTTCGTCAAGCAGCTCGGCAGTTGAGCGCAGCTGGCTGCTCTTTTGGGAACTTACCTCATCAAGCCGCCTGCATTCGCTTATCCTGTTTTTGAGATCACTTATCTCGCCCTCACGCTTTTTTATCATCTCGCTGTACATATCAGCGTGAGCCTTGTCGGTTATGCGCTCCATAAGGATCTGCTGTATCTGCTCCTGAGGCAGATCTATCCGCTGGGTGTACTGCTGTATCCGCTGCTCGAATCTTGGTTTGTTCTTCTGCCACTCCCTGACTATCCTTTCGTACCTTTTGCTGTCCTCTTTGATCCTGTCACGCAGACGGTACAGCTCATCGCTCACGCATTTGTCCAGCTGACTTTCGTGTATTCGGTGGGGAGTGCAGTACTGCTTGCCGTATCTGTGGTGGCTGTTGCAGGTGTACTCAACATATCTGTCATCGCCCTTGCCTCGCCACTTGGCAATTAGTATCGCACCGCAGTCAGCACACTTTATCATTCCCGAGTATCGGTGCAGCGTACCTCCGATCTTTGTGCGGCAGGTGTTTGCCATTCTGCTCTCTATGACCGCCTGCACCTTGTTGAAGGTCACCTTGTCGATTATCGCAGGTACAAAATCTTCGTGTCGGAATCGTTCTTCCTCGGGAACGACTTTCTTGGTCTTGTAGATCTTGCTGGTGACCGTCTTGTGATTAACAAGGGTGCCTGTGTATATCTCGTTGGTCAAAAGTCTTTTGATAGTCGTCTGTGCCCACAGGAACTTCTTGCACATCTGTGTCCGCTGTGCGCCTATCTTTCTGTGGGAGTAGAACTCGGGAGACTTGACACCACGCCTGTTCAGCTCCTTTGCGATAGACGACAGCCCACGCCCTTGGAGATAGGAGTGGTATATCTCTCTGACTATGTCGGCGGCTATCTCATCGATTCTGACTTCACCTGTGAGCTTGTCCTTGTAGTACCCCATAGGGAGATTGACTATCAGCCCTTGCTTTTGCTTCTGGTTGATGCCCGTTCTTATCTTTCTGCCGATGTCCTTGGCATAGAAGTCATTATATATCTGCTTGAATCCTATCAGCAGATCGTCATCCTCATCGCTGGTATCTATCCCCTCGGTGACGGAATATACTTTGACATCGTTCTGCCGCAGGTGGTCGATGAACAGGGCAGTCTGCGTTCTGTGCCTGCCAAGTCTGCTCAGATCCTTGACGAGCACCAGCTCGACTATCCCTTTGTCAACAGCTTTTTCAAGCTCCTCAAGACCTTTTCGGTTGAATGACATTCCCGATACGTTGTCATCAAAGCTCTCACCGACTATCTCCAGACCTTTCTGCTGAGCGTAGTCAACAAGTATTTGCCTTTGATTCTGCAGGCTGTTCATTTCACTGTCCTCATCACGAGACAGCCTGTAATATAACCATGTTTTCAAGTTTTTTCATCCTTTCATTTTTAAGAAACGCATAAGCCTATGCCGATATTGCAAGCTCTGTTTCTGCTGCGGCATCGTAAGAGTCTGCACCGCTTTCGTTCAGAAAGTCGATCAGCAGCGACTCAATAAAAGTGTCGAACAGATCAGTCCTGCCGTTGTAATCAACAGTTACAGAATTGATAACAGGCATAAGGCATCTGCGTTTTGAGTTTGTTTTAACAGTATTTGTAGTCATAGCATCTGTTCCTTTCTCGGTAGATCTTTGGCACGTGCGCAGGGTGGTGTTTGCGTACCACACACACTACCACAAGGCTTTTTGAATATCCAGCGTTTACGCACTTTTTTCAGAAAGATCTACCTTTTGGACAGAAAGCTGCTGGTCAGTCTTGGTCAAACTATCTGAATCCAGATAGCTTTTCAGCAGCGAACCAATAAAGTTATCGAACTTTTCCTGCTCGCCGCTGTAGCTGACCATGACTGAATTTATGACAGGCTTTTCAGTTTTTCTACCCATATATCTATTCTCCTTTGCTTCGTTTTTGATGTCGTTCTTTTGTTTGAATTTGATTTGTAGTTGTTCATTTTTATCTGTCCTTTCTATTTTTAATTTGATTTTGCAGGGTATCATGTTTCGTGATACCCTTTTTCAAAGTGAAGCTACGGTGAACGATTCGTTCATCGTCAAGGGGTGAACGAAATGGACACCCCTTTGATGAGTCGGTGATTTGCCGACCCACGATGACGCGTTTCAGGGAGTCATCTTTTTTGCAGTTAAGAATTACAACACACATTTTTAGTCCACTCTGAAACTGCCCGTGACTCCTGCACAATCCCTCGCAACACCGCCGAAAGGGGCTGATTTTTCAATTTTTGACGCCTGTACTTTTGCAACTTTTCGATTTTGACTCCAATTCTCCTTTCGCAGATTCTCTCGCAAACACGCCGAGCTTTGCTCGTCGAAGTGAGGCGTGCGGCGGCAAATGACGCCGTGCTTTTTCCTGCAAAGCTATTAAAGCTCTCAAACCGAGCAGAGTTGGGCTGCTCTTAAAACTATCGGGTTATCAGTTCAGACATATTCTTTTTCTGCCAATTTGACAGGGGGTTCACGGGGTCCGCCCCGAGCCGGCTGACTCGGCAGATCGCCGACCCGCTTTAGCGGGACAGGTGGACAGCCAGAGGCGATGCTGGCTGGTCACAAAGTTTAGCGGTTTTCGGACTGCCGTTTGACACCCTCAAATTAGCTGTTTTCTTTCTTCGCTATCATTCGCAGAAGAGAGAAATATGCTGTGTGGCTTGACCTGCCGACTGATACTTGGAACAGTTTTGTATAGCACCTCTGTGCCGCAAAGCGTTCAGTCATGGGTTTTTGTCTTTTCTGCGAATTCAAAAGTTACTATACAGATAGTAAACTCCTGCGGCGATAGTTCCTTGCTCTGTCATTCGCTCACACTTGCGCCACGTTGCCCTGTGCGGCTTCCTGTGCCTGCGGCTCGGGTAGTTTGTCCAACGGGGGAGAGAGCGGGCACAAATCGCGCGACAGCCGATGACCGATTGCAGCCTTCGGCATAACGATCACATTGACCGCTTTGCCTGTGGATGTACGAACCGTAGTCGTGTTTCTCTGCCCGAATTTTGTGAGCAGACCGTCGGCTGCAAGGTGCTTTATCAGCTGAAATTTGCTGATTGAGAATTGCTCCCCCTGGTCACTGCACAACCTTTTTACCTCGCAGTGTACGGCGTCTGCAAGCAGATAATAGTTCTCCGAGTCCTCCATTCCGATGTAGCCTTTGCCTGCCGCACCGCTTGAAGCTGAACGGTCATCAACATAGCATCTGCCGCTTTCCAGAAGACTTATCAGCTTGTCACAGAACCTTGTCACAGGGTCCTGCTCAAGTATCAGCTCAGCGTTGCTCTCAACAGTTTTCAAAAGTATCTCGTCAAACTTTGTCATTGTCTGCTTTCGGTCAGCGTTACCGATGAGTTCGTGTTGCTGCAGGAATATCAGAAGCATCGTCAGACCTATCTTTAAATGTGACAGCATATCGGGGACTCTGCTGTGGCATTTTATCTTTCGCTCTGAAAGCTTTGCGGTGTATTCCTTGCGGCTCTGACGGAAAAGCGCCGAGAGCATTCTCTCAAAATCTTTCTCGTCAGAGAGATAGATCTTACCGAGCCAGTCGGTGTAAGTCTGCATCATTCCGGTCAGAATGCCTTGCTCGGCATACTGCTGGTACTCGGTAAGCTCTTTCAGATCCACCTCGTTTTCGCCAAGCTCTATGTTAAAGTATCTCGCTGCACCAGATACGGATATGTCAGGTGCAAACTCTGCAGTGATGAGTGCGTTGCCTGTGGGTGGCTTGGAAGCCTGTATCTCTATCTGTGAGTTGAGCCGTCCTCGACCTGTTCGATCGCCATAGTACCGTGAGATGTTCTGCGCAATGGTTTTCATCTCCTTCTCCTGAAAAATACCTGACGGGTGAAAGTCATCTATGCAGGTCAGTACATCTTTAAGATAGTAGCTGTTGGCAAGGATGCTGTTGGCGGTATCGTGAAATGACATCGGCAGATCACTCGCCGTGAACCTTCCGAAGAAAGAAAGGAACAGAGCTGCAAGTGTTGACTTACGACTGCCTGTCTTTCCGATAAGTGCGGTAACAAACTTAGGCTCACAGCCTGCCTCTTTGAGAAAATGATTGAGAGGAGAGAGGAATGTAACAGCCAGCATCGGCAGCATTACCCGCTCGGGTGCAATGCAGTTTTCAAGCATTGCAGAAAGAAAAACAAGGTCATCGGGTGAACACTTTTCAGTGAAACAGTACCTGCTCAGCTTGCCCTGAAGCTCTACCGTGAACGGACTGATTTCATTCGGCATCAGGAATTCGTACCTGCCGCCAATCTTCTTCCAGCCTGTCTGTGCGTAGATAGTCTCCTGGTCAGGCTCTGCTTTAGGGTGCATAATTGCGTGGGATATCCTTGCGAGAATGCTCTGCTTTGGCACAGCCGAGCCGTTCTTTCCCCACCTTTGCAGCAGCCATTTCATTGACATCATCTCGTCTGCGGACACAAGCTGCTCGGAGAGTACCTCTCCCGATTTGTGCGTGGCTGCTACCTTGAACATCTTCTTCGGCTCCGTTCCGTCATCGTATGTGACCTCGGCTTTCAGCACAGGAACGAAGTCAGCGAGCTTAACGTGCTCGGTCTTGTTTTTGGTCGTTACCTCCTCGTAAAGGCAGCCGTCTTTTACAAGGTAAGGCTTTTCGTAGACGCTCTCGTCTACATTGGTTTGCATTTCAATTGTGTTTTGAGTCATATCAGGACTCCTTTCATAATATTTTTGAGGGCATGAAAAAAGAGCACTCCGCCCCGATCGGAATGCTCCTGAACTTGTCCTCTATTCATATTATGGGTAAAATTTTTCAAAGTGTATAGTTTTGCAGGACATTTAAAAACCGTTTGTAAGGACATTTTTTCTTTCCGCAGCCAGCACCTGATATTTGAGCAAACGAGCAAACAAGGGCAACTTCCAGCGAAGGTAAGGGCTTTGCGAGCTTTTGTCAAGCAAACATTCAGCAAACAACCAGCAAACGAGCAGCAAACAAGAACAGTTTTTCAAGCATATTGCCTGCCAACTGTACAGAAAATTACCCCGCAAACACAAAAATGTGTGCTACAATATGTATGGTGAAAAAGATTGAATAATGGGAGGTGAGGTTATGCAGGGGCTTTATTTAATGATAATCAATGACAATAAAGTTACTGTAATGGGCAGAAAGCAGCTGCTCGGTGAACTGACGGTTATGCTTATGAATACGCCTCAGGAGATCGTAGACGAACTTCTGGATCTGCAGTTTGCACTTGAGAGATCGCCCCTTATACATAAGTGCAAGTACCCGTATATTTCCTGTGATCCACCGATAACGACGATTTTTGCCCCTAACCGTTGGGCTACGGCAGACGATCTGAAACTAACAGATGATCTTCTTCGCAGCATACTTGAAATTTTGCATAATACGGAGATAGGCAGCGTCCTTTTCGGTCATTTCAGCATGCCGCAGATCGATAATGTATTACTTGACAAAGCAAGATATTTATCTGATGAATATATGAGTTCCCTGGCATCGTATCAATCATATTTCAATATGATATATATGGCTATCTATGATATTGTTGTGATGCACGAATGCTTTTATGAGCTCGAGCTTATGGTGAGTCCTATGTATAACTCGCTGAGTGCAAGTGACTTTTGTGAGCAGTATCAGGATTTTATGTTCCCTGATGACGAGGAGTGGTCGACAGAAAGGCTCGCCCTGCCACTTGAAGGAGAATTCCAGCTTGGAGAACCGATGATAACTCAGTATATACCGGTAAGTAAAGAGGATGGCAAATGGTATTTTGCTGAGTTCTTACGAATGGATACCCTTCAGGGTTTGATTAAAACTGACTTTGTCAAGGGCGTGATGAAAGGGCATCTTCCGCATAGGTGTGAACACTGCGGACGTTACTTCCTTATGACAAAGGGTTACCACACAAGGTTCTGCGATATGCCGTCGCCCGAGAACCCGAAAAGGACTTGCAAGCAGATGGCTTACGCCAAACGCAGAGAGAAAGAAAAGCCGAGCGAAGACCCGAAGGTGCAAAGCTACAAACGCTGTCTTGACAGGCTGAACAAGTCCTGCAACCGGGGCAGCATCACGCCAGAACAGAAACAGAGACTGGTCGCTCTGGTGGAGGAGCTGTATCTGAAAGCGACAACAACACCTGCGTTTACAAACGAGGAGTTTGAGAAGGCGCTGCAAAGCAAACAGCTGTATGCACAGCTTGGGATAGCATCACGAAGCAGAGGCAGACCACAGAAGCAGCAAATAGAGCAAACACAGCAAACAACCAGCAAACAAAAATAGCCACGCATCTGCGGGCTTTGAGGCATCTTGTTTGCTCGTTCGGCGGATTTGGATAGAGAGGTGGCAGGTTTGTGACGAACGAGGAGTTATATGAAGAGTATCGCAATGGCAACAAGCTCGCCCTTGATGAGCTGTACAGTCAGAACACAAAGTATATACAAAGGCTTGCGGACATAACAGCCTGGCGTTATGCGAGCTTTTTTCCGTGCAGCGACAGTGCGGACGAGCTTTTTCAGGTCGCATCGTTTGAGTTTGTTCAGCGGATAAAGTCTGGAAATTACGATCCGCAAAAAGCAAAGCTGCGGACCTATGTTACTCCGCATATGAAGTACGCAATGCTCGAACACATCGGTATGGACAGGATAGGGAAGAATGGTAAGATATATCTGCGTATTATGAAATGCAAAAGGCTCGCTGGAGAGGGCGTTTCGGTCGGTGAGATCGCAAAGCAACTTGGTATCAGCGAGAGCCTTGCAAGAAAGAATATCATTTTTCCTATCCGCCGATACAGCATAGCACCCACCGATGAAGATGCAGATATTGATGAGATCAGTGAGGAGACTATTGACCTGGGCGCAGCAAAGACCGATGTGCTTGCTGACCGAAAAATATGTATTGAGTATGCAAAGGTGCTGTTTGACAGGCTTTCGCCAAAGGACAGAGCTATCCTTGGCAGGCTCTACGGAGTTTTCGGATACAGCCAGATGAAAGCCGAGGACATAGGGATGATTATGATGATATCCCGTGATGCGGTGATGAAGTCGGCGGCGAACTCGATAGAAAAGCTGCACGAGATGTACAACGACAACAGCGACCTGCTGCGGTGGAGGTGTGCGAGGAGGATGGCAGAAAAAAGAAACCTGAGCGATCAGACGTAGTAGTCCTCGTTCAGGAACCAGATGTATGTACCGTCAAATCCGACGTTGAAGTGATAGGAATAAAGAAGCCTCTCCGGTTTAGGCGAAATTGCACAAAAAATGTTGATTTATTTGTCAAAGTGTGGTATAATTGAATGGAAAATAATTAATCCGTTGCAGGAGGCTAAATATGCTTACAACTGAACTTAAGAACAAGATAGATAAACTTTGGGAAACATTCTGGACTGGCGGCTTAACAAATCCGCTGGATGTTATTGAGCAAATCACATATCTTATGTTCATTCATGATCTTGATGAGAAGGATAATATCAAGAGAAAAGAAAACATTATGCTTAATATTCCATATAAGTCTATTTATGACGGAGAAGTTTCAGTCGGAGGAAGAACGATAGAGGGAAAGAAACTGAAGTGGTCTGTCTTTCATGATTTCTCTGCACAGATGATGTATAATAATATGCAGGAGTTTGTTTTCCCATTTATTAAAGATCTTCATGGAAACAAGCAGAGTACGTATACCAAGTATATGTCTGATGCTATATTTAAGGTGCCAACTCCTCAGATGTTATCAAAGGTCGTAGATCAGCTTGATGAGATATTTGAGCATATAGAAGCCGGAGACATAGCTATTCCAGAGATTCAGCGACCATTTGTATGGAAAGGTCGTCAGGTTCGTGATCTTGTGGATTCTTTATATAACGGTTATCCTACGGGCTATCTTATTATATGGCAGAACCCCGATGTCAAACTGAAGAGTGGACAATCTGCTGTTGGAAAAAAGGTATTGATTGATGGACAGCAAAGAATAACAGCAATGATGACAGCTATTTCAGGCCATAAAATTCTTACTGAAGATTATGAAGAAAAAACTATCAGGATTGCATTTAATCCACTTGCAGCTGATGATGAAGAAAGATTTGCTGTTACTACGCCAGCACATGAAAAAAGCTCATTCTGGATTCCTGATATTTCTGTGGTGTTCAAGCCTGATTTTGATAGCTATGAGTTCGTTGATAATTATGCTGAAAAGAACCCAGGTGTTTCAAAAAAAGAAGTTAATCAACGGGTAACTCAGCTGCTTAACATTTAAAGCTGTCAGATAGGTGCTATTATGCTTGTACCACAGCTCGATATTAGTGAAGTAACAGAGATATTTGTTCGTATCAATTCACAGGGTAAAAGGCTTAATGAAGCAGACTTTGCAATGTCTAAAATTGCTGCAGATGAAAAGTATGGTGGTAATACCTTGCGTAAAGCGATTGATTACTTTTGTCATCTTGCTGTCGATCCAGCGTTTTATGGACAGTTGTCGGATGGAGATAAAGATTTCATGAGTACTGATTATGCCAAGAAGCTTCATTGGCTTAAAGATGATCATGAGGATATTTATGATCCAGACTACAACGATATGCTCAGGGTCTCGTTTATGCATGTTTTTGGTAGAGGCAGACTTGGTGATTTGGTTAGTTTGCTTTCAGGTCGTGACTTTTTAGATAGAAGCTACAAAGAAGAAATTGCAGAAGATAGTTTTTCAAAGCTCGAAAAAGGCGTAAAGAATTTCATGAATCAGTATAATTTTGAGCAGTTTGTATTAGCTATTAAATCTGCTGGTTTTATAAGGCCAAAACTGCTTAATTCTAAAATGACTCTTGATTTTGCTTATACACTTTATTTGCTTTTACAACAAGATAGCAGTATTTCTAAAATTGAGATCAAACACTATATTCAACGTTGGTTTGTTCTATCAACATTGACAGGAAGATATGTTAGTTCTCCGGAGTCACAAATGGATAGAGATCTTCGAGGCATATCTTCAAAAGGATTTAAGTCCTTCCTTGATGAAAATGAAAGGGCTCTGTTGTCTGATGCTTTTTGGAATGTTGGTTTGATTCAAAGCTTAGAAACTTCATCAGTTTCAAGTCCGTTTCTGAATACATATCTTGCAGCACAGGTGTTCTTAGGTGATAGGTCGTTGCTTTCAAACAGTTCAAAGGTTTCAGATTTGATTACTGTGGCAGGTGACGTTCATCATATTTTCCCGAAGGAGTATCTCAAAAAGAATGGTGTAACTGAAAAACAGAAATATAATCAAGTTGCAAACTATGCTTTCTTGGATACCGGTGTTAATATTTCTATTGGAAAGAAAGCTCCCAATGAGTATTTTTCTGATGCACTCGTCCAGTGTAAAAGTGGAAAAATAACAGTTGGAACCATTACAAATGAAAATGACTTTTGGAATAATCTCGATACCAATTGTATTCCACATAGCATAATAAACATGACAGAAGCGGATTATGATGAGTTCCTTTTAAAAAGAAGAAAACTAATGGCTTCCAAGATTAAAAAGTATTATTATAGTCTTTGATTTCGGGAATAATATATTCCCTTTTAAGTCCTATATAGGAGGAACATCACTATGCTTAGAAAAATAGTTGACCTTACCGAGCCTGACAATGGCTGCGAGGGCTTTATGCCCGGGGAAGAGCCTTTGGTCACCCTCAAACTTGATGACGGCAGGGAAGTCAGGATACCCGATATGCTGGCATACAAGATGAACTGGGACATCGGGCAGAGCATAAGCGATGAGGATATCGAGAAATATGCAAGATGAAGTTGGTGAAACTATGTATAGTATCCATCAAACAGATATCAGAAAAAATCTGAACACAAATCCGGATTCTTATTTCTGATGCGAAAACCACTTGACTTTTTCACTCTTGTGAGTTATAATAAGACCACGAAAACGGCGTATCTACGGCGAATAATTTATACCAATGTAGTTATGCTGCCATTAGGTGCTGCTTCCGAGAGGAGTGCAGGTTCAAGTCCTGTCACCCGCATCAAATTTCAGAAAGGCAGGTGAATGATATGAATAATCGTAACAGAAAAATCGGAAACTTCTATCATTCACATTTGCTTTTTTAACATCATTTTGTGAATAAGAAATCCAAGTGTTTTCGATTTTTCGGGAACACTTTTTTTGTACACGAAAGAAGGTATTTATGAACAATATTGTCATTGAAAAGCTAACAGATAAGAACTTCAACGAATATTCTCTTGATAACTTTATAAGATACCAGAAAGTAAAAGAATGCTGGCGGTTTGTAGGTGAGGAATGGAAATTAGTCACCAATGAGTATATTGAGGATTGGGATCTAAAAAAACGCAGAGAGATCGCCGCTTCCATCTGCAAACTCCTTGGTTCGGAATGGACGGCATACGGTGCATTTCTGGGCGAAAAAATTGTAGGATACATAGTGATCTCAAATAAGCTGTTTGGAAGCAATGCTCAGTACCTGGAGCTTGTGCTTTTTCATGTTTCACAGCCGTTTCGCAGAATGGGCATAGGCACCGGTCTTTTCAGAGCGATCTGTCGTGAAGCAAGACTTTTAGGAGCTGAGAAACTGTATATTTCAGCACATTCGTCAAAGGAAAGTCAGGCGGCATACCGCAAACTGGGTTGTGTTGAAGCAGAAGAGATAAACCGTGAAATTGCTGAAAACGAGCCGTTTGATGTACAAATGGAATATGTCTTATGATGACGGGGCGATGCCCATTATTGAAGAACAATTAAGGCTGATGCAGTTTGATCTGCACCAGCCTTTCTTTTACACCTGTTCGTCATCATACTTTGTCACGTTTTGCGCTCTATGATAGCCTGCATCTTGTTGAAGGTCGCCTTGTCGATGATCGCAGGAACAAAGTTTTTGTGTTGGAATCTTTCTTTCTCGGGAACAACTCGCTCAGGGTTGCTCCCGTTTTTTCGTATTGTGGATTGAAAATCAGGGCTGATTATGGTATAATAGGTAATAAAATCAATGTGCAAGAACGCTCGCACAAATCGAAATTTACTTTTCCAAAATAGAAAGGTTGGATAAATGTGAATATTATTGCTATGACTTGTATGTGCGTAGATGTTTTTGATGATACTGGAGAAATCCGTCCCGGTGGTGAAGCATTGA
>ONMZ01000007.1 GCA_900319075.1 uncultured Eubacteriales bacterium | reverse complement strand
AAGGGGTGAATTTCAAAACAGTCCGGTGGACTGTTTTGAAAGAGGGGACGCCCTGCAAGAGAGGGCGTGCCCCTTTGAAAAGCGCAAAACTCTTTTTCCGCAATCCGCCTGCAAAAAGGTGGATTGAATGGCTCTTGTTTAGGGGGCTTTCCAAAACCGTTTACGGTTTTATGCCCACCTAAAACCCCTTCGGGCACACTCTCTGACATGGTGCACAAACTCTGATTTGTCTTATTAGGTTACGCTTCGTACTTACGCACTCTCAGCTCTATACCTACGCTGTCTGCGATAGCCTGCGACTTAGCGATCTCCTCCTCGCCGATAACGTCAACGACGGTCAGCATGGTGTTTGGAACATACTCCTTGACCCGTTTTGCAAATCCGAGCATCTCCTCAAAGCAGTTCACGCCCTTGAAGGAAGGACGGGTAACAGCGTCATAAGCCTCGGCGGTCGATGCGTTAAGGCTTATGGAAACGGTGTCCACAAGCCCTTTCAGCTCGGGAGCGATATCACGTTTGTTGATGAGGTTGCCAAGACCGTTGGTATTTATCCTTACAGGCGTTCTGGTAACGCTTCTGATGTACTCCGCCGCCTTTTTGAGTATTTCCAACTCGCAGGTCGGCTCTCCGTAACCACAGAAGATTATCTCCTCGTAGCTGTCAAGGTCACGTGTTTTCAGGTTTTCAATGACCTCCTCAGCGGTGGGCTGATGCTCCAGCCACAAAGGGTCCGAGCCATATGCTCCGTCACCGTTGTTGCGTATGCAGAAGGTGCAGTTGCACGGGCATTTGTTGGTAATGTTAAGATATAGCTTGCTGCCTATCTCATAAGAAATATTCATTGCTTTAATCAATTTCAACGCATCCTTTCAAAAAGCAAACAATAACAGGTTTTTCGGTCAAGCCTTTTCTCGCAAAAGAAAGCTGCACTATCCTGCGGAAAGGGGGCTTGATAGTCATTCCTTGCCCAATATGATTACAATTCACTTTCTAATTATATCACCTTGCTTTTGCCCTGTCAAATCACCCTGCGAACTTTATCCCCTGGTATGAATTGCGCCTGCCAAGCTCTTTGTCTATCTCGTTCATCACGCAGAATTTCTTTAAACTCCAAAGGGGTGCGATAAGCTCGCTCCTTGCGCCGTCCCCGGTAACACGCTGGATCACCAGCTCCTTTGGCAAAAGCTCTATCTGGTCGCACACGGTGTTCACATATTCGCTCATCGTCATCGTTTCAAACTCGCCACGCTCATACATCTTTGCAAGCTCGGTGCCTTTGAGAACGTGCAGCAGGTGTATCTTTATGCTGTGCAGATCAAGCTTTGAAAGCTCCCTTGCCGTTTCAAGCATCATCTCGTGGGTTTCGTGGGGAAGCCCGTTGATGATATGCACGCATACATTCACGCCGTTTTTTCGCAAAAGCTCATACCCTTTGAGAAAATCCCCAAAGGTGTGACAGCGGTTCATGGCAAGGGCAGTCTTATCATGTACCGTCTGCAATCCAAGCTCAACGGTAAGATATGTCCTCTTTGCGATCTCCCCCAGAAGCTCCGCCTTCTCCTCGTCTATACAGTCCGCCCTGGTGGCAACGCTCAGCCCCACACAGTTTTCAAGCTCCAGCGCCGTTTCGTACATCGCCTTTAACCTTTCCACCGGAGCATAGGTGTTTGACCCCGCCTGAAAATATGGGATATAAAGCCCCTTTGACCACTTTTCGTTCATTCTCTCCCTGACCGTTTCAAACTGGGTGCGTATGTCGTCGCAGGGGTCTCCTGCAAATTCTCCGCTGAGATGCGCCGAGCAGAATTTGCACCCTCCCGTCCCCTTTGTTCCGTCACGGTTGGGACAGCCCAGGTCAACATTGAGAGATATCTTCATCACCTTCTGACCGAAGCGCTTTTTCAGATAATAGCTGTATGTGTGATAACGCTTGTTGTCTTGGGAATATTCAAAAGGATTGTCTGCGATAGTGTTCATTTTATGCTCCTTTTGGGAAGTTTTCTGCCTTTTTTCGTTTTAATAATATGTAATTAGTTGTTTAACAAACAATGTCCGCCACCCTTATTTTCTCTTTTATGGGCGTAAGACCGTCGGTTTGCTTAATCAATTTTAACATAATTCACAAAACTGTGCAAGCTAATTTATTTACAAATCCTAAATTTTTGGAAAAATTACAAAAAAACTTTGCAAAATCGGAGAAATGTGATATAATATCATAAGAACTCTGCACTTCAGAAAGGAGTGACACTATGTCAACAATACTCGTAACCGGAGCGAGCGGAATGATAGGTACTTACCTTGTATCAAGTCTGCTTGGAAAAAAACATAAAGTATACGGTGTAGACAACAAGACAAACGAGCTTGTAGGATCCGACGATAACTATACCTTTATCCAGTCGGACGTTACAAACAAGGACACCATTTCAAGGATCCTTGCCAATGAGCACGTTGATGTTCTTGTTCACCTGGCTTGTTCTGTTGACAATGACCTTGACTCCTACATTACAGATACGGAGATCAAGAGAAGCAAGATGTGCGATAAGTTCATCTATGATCTTGCTGAAAAGGCAGGCTGCACAAGCATAATTCTTTTGAGCACCACACAGGTTTACGGCATACAAAAGGGTCGTGAGCCTATCAGAGAGACCTTCCCCGAAAAGGGCAGCACCAACTACAGCGATCTGAAGCTGGCAAGCGAAAAGGCTCTTTTAAAGGCAACAAAGAAGTCAAACACCGTACCTGTTATTGCAAGAGTTGCACCTATTTATGATGCAGAATACACCCAGAACCTTCACGACAGAGTTTTTGACCAAAAAGAGGGTGTGGCATATATCTATAAAGAGGGCGAATACGGCTTCTCATTCTGCTGCATCTACAATCTTATCGACTTTATCAACGGTATAATAAATGTGCCTTCGGGAAGATATGAGGGCATATACAACGTTGCAGACACAAAAGTTATCACCGCTGCGGAGATAATAGAGTACGAAAAGAAAAAGTATCGTATCGGTGCGGTCATCCAGAAGAACCCAAGTATAAACCTTACGATCAACAAGGGAAAGATGAAGACAGATTACAGGTATTTTGATCCGTCTGCTTCTTTCAGCAACTGGAACATAGACAACACCAAGGCTCGAAGGATATCCACCTTCCGCTGGACTCTGGCAAACACCAAGTAAAGAACATAAAAGAACTTCCGGCATTTCCGGGGGTTCTTTTTTTTGCGTTCGATTTCTTTTAAATGCCGCCGCTTTTGAATGGATATTATCCAAATTGCCCATAATCGTTTTATAAATGTCCGTTCCTTCGTGTAAAATGCGGAAAATTTGCAGGAACGACAGTTTTGACTTGCAAAATCTTAAAAAGTAGAGTACAATGTATTATCGGAAGATAATATTGTTTGGAGGCTGTTTGGGATGAACTTATCACAAATGTCAAAGGCTGAACTTGAGGCCTTTAAAAATGAGGCTCAGGCTAAGCTTGATGAATACAAGGCTATGGGGCTTTCGCTGAATATGGCAAGGGGAAAGCCGTCGGCAGAGCAGCTTGACCTTACCCAGGGACTGCTTACCACCGTGGTTTCTTCAAAGGACTGTATCGCCGATGACGGAACGGACTGCCGTAACTATGGCGGCGTTGACGGTCTGGCGCAGGCAAAGGATCTTTTTGCTCCAATGCTGAACGTTGAGCGGGATCAGCTTATTCTTGGCGGTTCCTCAAGCTTGAATATGATGTATGATACTATCGCAAAGTTTATGCTTTTCGGCGTAAGCAAAGACTCAACGCCCTGGAAGGATCAGGGCAGGCTTAAATGGCTGTGTCCCTGTCCGGGATATGACAGACATTTCCTTGTTACCGAAACTTTCGGGTTTGAAATGATAAATATACCCATGAAAAACGACGGTCCTGATATGGACATGATAGAAAAGCTGGTGTCCGAGGACGAAAGCATCAAAGGCGTGTGGTGTGTGCCTATGTACGGCAACCCTACGGGCATCACCTTCTCGGATCAGGTGGTAAAGCGTTTTGCCGCTATGAAGACCAAGGCTGACGATTTCCGCATCTTCTGGGACAACGCTTATTGTATCCACCATCTGAGCGATACCCCCGACAAGCTCCTTGACCTGCTTGAAGAGTGCAAAAAAGCCGGCAACCCCAACAGAGCTATCGAGTTTGCCTCGACCTCAAAGGTGACCTTTGCAGGAGCAGGAGTGGCAATGATGGCATCAAGCAAGGAAAATGCCGAATATATCCGCTCTCACATGACCGTTCAGACCATCGGACCGGATAAGATAAACCAGCTTCGCCACGTTAAATTCTTCGGCAGCTTTGAGGGAATAAAGGAGCATATGAAAAAACACCAGGCAATGCTTGCTCCTAAGTTTGCCGCAGTTCTGGGCGGCCTTGAAAAAGAGATCGCACCCCTTGGCATCGGAAGCTGGACAAAGCCAAACGGCGGCTATTTCATCAGCTTTGATTCCCTTGACGGCTGTGCAAAGCGCATCGTTGAGCTTTGCAAACAAACAGGGGTTGTGCTTACCGGCGCAGGTGCCACATTCCCTTACAAGAAAGACCCTCGGGACAGAAACATCCGTATCGCTCCTTCTTACCCGCCGGTAGAAGAGCTGAAGCTGGCTGTGGAGGTCTTTACCACCGCTGTTAAGCTTGCAAGTGCAGAAAAACTCCTCAATAATATATAGTAAACGCAAAAAAGACAGACCGCTCGGCACACACCGGGCGGTCTGTTGTTTATGGGGCTTAAAGCTCGTTTTTCATTTCGTTTGTTACACGGTTTGCATTGGCATATATCCTTTGGGGATCTTCTCCCACGAAGAACTCGCCGTTTTCATAAAGCACCTTTCCGGCGCACATGGTCAGGCGCACATTTGTCTTATCGGCGCTGTAAACAATGTTTGCCGCTATGTTGTTTACCGGCTGCATATTAGGCTTGTTAAGGTCGATGACCACAAGGTCCGCCTGCTTTCCCGGTGCAATAATATCACACCGGTCAAGGTGCATCGCTCTTGCTCCCCCCACGGTGGCAGCTCTTAAAACCTTCCCGGGTCCAAAGGCTGCTGCGTCCTTGCAGGATACCTTTTGCAGCACAGTCATAAGGTACATTTCTCTGAACATATCAAGGGCGTTGTTGCTGGCAGGGCCGTCGGTGCCCAGGGCAGTTTCAATGCCCATTTTCTCCATCTCCGCCACGGGAGCTATACCGCTGGCAAGCTTCAGATTGGAAGCAGGACAATGGACACACACCACCTTGCGGCGCCTGAGGATATCCATATCCTCAAGGGTAAGATATACGTTGTGGAAGGTGGTCCCCCCGAAATCGAACGCCCCCACACTCTCAAAAAGCTGCGTGGGCGTCATGCCATAGCGTGAGATGCACTCGTCGACCTCTTTTTCGGTCTCGGAGCTGTGCATCGCCGTGGGCAATTTATATTTCCGGGCAAGCTCACCCATACCTTGTATAAGCCCCTTTGAACAGGTGTACTCTGCGTGGACCCCCGGTATAAAGCTTATAAGATCGTTTCCGGTGGAGTTGTATTTTTTTATATCATCCTCCAGCTGCGGCAGCTTGCTTTCATCTCCCGATATGGAGCTGCACATAACACTGCGAAAACCGCTTTCCACACAGGCTCTTACATAGCCGTCAAGGAAAAAGTACATATCATACGCCGCCGTACAGCCGCAGGTGAGATATTCAAGTATAGCAAGCTTTGTAAGGTGGTACACCCTTTCCTCGTTAAGCTTTGCCTCCATGGGAAAGACCTGTTTGAAAAGCCAGTCCTGAAGGGGCATATCGTCTGCATAGGATCGCAGAAAGGTCATTGCCGAGTGGGTATGTGCGTTTTTCAGCCCGGGCATTATAAGGTCGCCTTTAAGGTCCGTCTGCCGTTCAAACTCCGTCCGGTCAAGCTGCTGTTTATCGGGCTTTCCCACAAAGGATATCTTATCCCCGTCGGTCCATACCTCGGCATTTTCCATCATATCTATGCCCTGTTCCATGGTCAGCACCCTGGCGTTGTAAAATCGTATCATACGGCTGCTCCTTTTTTATGTATTATGCTTGGGGTTCTTTTTAATTAAAGTCATACGGAGGATAATTTATCCCCTGCTCGGTGATTATGGCGGTGATAAGACCTGCGTTGGTAATGTCGATTGCAGGGTTATAGCACTTTGCCTCCTCGGGGGCAACAGGCGATCTGAAAAACTCGGTTTTTATCTCCTCCGGTTCTCTTTCCTCGATCTCGATCTTTGACCCGTCGTCACAGGTAACATCTATACTCGACGTTGGGCAGAAGACATAAAAGGGTATGTGGTAATGCTGAGCAAGTATGGCAAGCCCTGCGGTGCCTATCTCGTTGGCGGTGTCTCCGTTTTTGGCAACACGGTCCGCTCCCACAAAGCAAGCGTTAATCTTTCCCTGGCTCATGACCAGACTTGCCATTGAATCGCAGATAAGGGTGGTGTCCACCCCTGCGTTGGTAAGCTCATAGGCGGTAAGTCTTGAACCCTGAAGCCTGGGGCGTGTTTCGTCCACATACGCACTGAACTTCATTCCCTTTTCAGCCCCCAGGATAAGGGGCCCCAAAGCGGTCCCGTAGCGTGAAGTGGCAAGAGCGCCTGCGTTGCAGTGGGTAAGGATACCGTCACCGTCGTTTATAAGCACAAGCCCATAATTTGCAATAGTAAAACAAGTTTCGATGTTCTGCTCATGGATGCTTTCTGCTTCCTTTCGCAAAGCCTCGATTATAGTTTCAAAGCTGCGGCGCATATTGTTCGCCGCCGTTCTTTCCATCCGCTTTAATGCCCAGGGCAGATTCACCGCTGTGGGGCGGGCGGTAGAAAGATATTTTGCAAAGGTATGCAGCATCTGGTAAAAGTTTTCCTTGTCCTGGCTTTCGGCGGCAAAGACCTTTGCCTGCAAAAACATGGCATACGCCGCAAAGATCCCTATACAAGATGCACCACGTACCTGAAAGCGCTTTAACGCCGTAAACATCTCCTTTGGTGTTTCAAGCCGTATGTACGCAACACGATTCGGCAAAAGCGACTGGTCTATGGCAAGTATCGCTTTTCCGTCATCTGTAAGCCTTACAGGATCGTTTACCTCGTACCTCATACTACCCTTGTCCTTTCATGAAAAATTTTTCGTCTCTCACCCTTTGTCCCTTACCACCCTTTCCGGGTCAAGAAGGGATATTCTTTTTTTACTCTCGCTGATAAAGAACTTCACCGTTCCTCCCTCCACAGGAGAACGTGCGATCATTTCCGGGGTTATATCCTCAACATCAGATACCCTGTCCACCACGATCCCTGCCTGGTGAGAATCTATCTCCACCACCACCACACAGCTCCTGTCGGTATAATCCACCTTTGGCATAGCCATACGTGCACGAAAATCTATGACCGGGATAGCCTTTCCCCTGTGGTTCATCATTCCGCTTATGTACGGCGGCAAAGTGGGGATAAAGGTTATTTCGGGTATTTCGATAATGTCGGTGACATCGGTTATAAGAAAGGCATAGAATTTGTTGTCGGCAAAAAAGGAAAGTATCTTTCCGCCATTTTGCTCAAATTCTTCGTCCCTTTGGGTAAAAGCCATTTGAAACTCTCCTTTGCATTTATTTTTCTTTTTCCCCGCCGGTAGCTTTAAGTATCTCCTTAACGTCAAGCCCGATGGTTATGGTACCGTCCCCAAGGATAGAGCATCCGCTCATTCCCGCTTCTTTAAGAGGAAATGCGGAAAGCAAAGGTGAAAAGGGTTTTACAACTATCTGCTGGTCGGAGATTATGCTGTCTGCAAACAGCACCGCACCCTTTTCCCCTTCGGTGCAGTATATAAGTATTCCCTTCTGGATATCCTCAACCTGGCTCGGTATGCCGAAATGCCTGCTAAGTCTTATAAGGGGCAGACACATCTCACGCAGCATAACAAATTCGTTTCCGTCCGGATCAAGGATATAGTCCTCCTGCTTGCAGGAGAAAACCTCTCTTACCGAGACGGTCGGCACAGAAAGACTGTTTTCGCCCACCCGGACGCTGAGCACATCTATAATTGACAAAGAAAGGGGTATGCGTATGGTGAAGACTGAGCCGACTCCCATCTCCGAGTCCACCAGCAGCTTTCCTCCCACCTTTTCTATATTCTTTTTTACAACGTCCATACCAACGCCTCTGCCGGAATATTCCGTTATCTGTTCGTTGGTGGAAAAGCCTGCTGCTATGGTAAAAGCGTATACCTCTTTATCGGTATATTCGCTTTCCGGCTTGGTAAGAAGACCGTTTTTCTTTGCCTTTGCAAGTATCTTTGCCCTGTCCATTCCTGCGCCGTTGTCCCGACAGGATATTACCACCTCTCCGGAATCGTACCCTGCGGAAAGGGTAACTGTGGGAGGCTCGGTCTTTCCTGCCGCAGCTCTCTCCTGAGGCGTTTCGATGCCGTGGTCAACAGCGTTTCTTGTAATATGCATAAGGGGATCGTTGAGTATATCCACTATACTCTTATCCACCTCCGTGTCCTCGCCCTCAAATTCAAGGGTAACGCCCTTTTTCAGCTTCTGGTTCATGTCACGCACGACTCTGTTCATCTTCTGGAAAGCCGTGGATACCGGCACCATTCGTATGCTCATTACCGAATCCTGAAGCTCGTCGGTAAGCTTTTTAAGCTCACGGGCAGATTTATTGAACCGGTCAAGGTCAACGCCCAGGTCTTTAAGGTCGGGGCTTGACGTTACGCTGCCCTGGGTAATAACTATCTCCGCCACCAGATCAAGCAGCTGATCCAGCTTTTCAAGATTTACCGTGATAAGACTCTGCTCATGCTTGGGGGCAGCCTTTTTCGGAGCCTGTTTTGTCCCGGGTGCAGCCTCCTTTGCCTGCTCCACAGCTTTTTCCGCCTGTTGTGGGGTAGGCGCCTCCTGCTGCGGCGTGGTCTGCTGCGGGGCAGCCGTCTTATCGGGCTTGTGGAGCTGCTGGGCTTTTTCAACGTTTATACCGTCCTCAAGGAACTCCAGCACCTTCTGGGGGTCGTCGGTTATAAGCTTTATTATCAGACCATTAGCTTTGATCTCGTCGTCCGCCTCGTCTGCGTCAAGGTCAGCAGGCACCGTTGAGGTGACCTCCGCCATCTGTCCCAGTCCCCTTAACAGCACAAAGCCTCTTGCCGAAGGCATTGCACAGCTTTCCTGATAGGTGACTTTGTACGTAAGTATGCTTTCGTCCTCATCATCGGGGAAAAGGTGTGAAAGATCCTCCTGCTCCCCCGAGCCTGCCTGTGCGTCCTGTGCAGGGGCACTTTCCCCCTTCATCTGTGCGGCAAAGGCGTGTATCTTCCCCTCAAGCTCCGTAAAATCGGTAAGGGGTATATCGTCGTCTGAAAGGTTGTCAAGCTCGCCTTTAAGGCTGTCCGAGCTTGCGAACAAAAGCTCATAAAGCCCGGCTTTGTCGTATTTCACATTGGGATCGTCACGGATAATATAGAAAAGGTCTTCCATAGCGTGGGCAAGGGTAGACATATTTTGCAGACCCATCATGGCAGCAGAGCCTTTTATGGTATGCATGGTACGGAATATCTCGTTTATATCGTCCTCTCCAATGGTCTGTTCCTGCTCGGTACGCATAAGGGTCTCGTCAAGCTTTTCAAGCAGATCGCCTGTTTCAAAGACGAACATATCCAGCATACTTTCCATTCCCGCCTCAAATTTCGGCATTTATATCTCATCTCCTTGCTGTATATCCTTTGAGTCTCCCGGGGCAGTGACCTCAAAACCGTTATTTTTCAAGATCTCCAGCGCCCTTTTATAATTCACTCCCGCCACCTTATGGCGAGGGGATTTTTCTCCCGTGGTATAGAAAAACACCGTACCGTTGCCTGCGATCTTTGAAAAGGGGTCCTGGCGCACGGTGACTTTGGTTATCTTTTCTTTTTTCAAAAGCACCTTGTGGAAGGTGTACCATTTACAGTAGCAAAGCGTCACATCGCTGCCTTTAAAGCCCATAGATGTGTTCATGGCAGCCACCGCCTTTACCACCGCCATCCAGAAAAAGGGCAATGCCAGCATTATCTCGATAAAGATTATCCGGTTTCTTCTTTCGGGGAAAAAATACTGGGTCGCCACCCCTGCCGCCAGAGCTATCGCTGCAGCGATAAGGGGAAAAATAACATACCCCACAATATTTGCGGAATTGGTCTTTACCTGGGCGTTGCACATTTTATACTCGGGCGTAAGCAGCCTTGCAGAGGCGGCAGCGTCCTTTAAGGTAGTTATGGGGATAAGGGCGGATATCTCCTTGCGCCTTTTCCCATAGCCCGAACAGCCCACCTCCACCGAGCAGATATTGAACAGTCTCATAAAAAACGACTGGGTAAAGTCAAGATAATTTATATGGTCCCTGCGAAGCAGGTGGTGCCGGCGTGAGCCTTTTCCGCTGCGTATACGCAAAAATTCCTCTCCCGGCCGGCAGGTAAAATCCCAGTGCCGCAAAAGATTTGAGGTAAAGCTCATTATCCACACAAGCCCTATAAGGGCACCTGCGGCAAGAAAGTATTTGCCTATGCTGTAATTCTCAATATTCTGTATCTGGTTGTTCATCTCGTTCAGAAGCCTTTTTTCAAACTCCGCATCTGTTATCAGATACGCCTGATAGAGAACGGTGAGAAGAACTATCGCCCCGGACACCGCAGAGGTAAACAGCAGGGAAAATACGAACAGCTGTCTTTTCCGTGTTCTGAACACAAATCCGGGATGCGCCTGTGATTTTTTACAGATAAGCTGATATATTTCCATTGCCCTTGATTTTGTAAGGTCTATGCGTATATCGGCGCTCTGAAAGCACTTTGCGTCGGTGTCGATGTACACCTGGCAGGAGTGAAGCACATACGCCAGCGGTCCCTGACACACCGAGAAGGAGGCTATCTCGTCAAAGTACACCACCGTTCTTGCCATGCCAAGAAACCCTGTGTGACCGATTATCCTGTCCTGTGCAAGCTCGAAATACACGGTCACCCACCGCACAAAGGCAAAGATGAATATGACAACGACAATCATAATGTCAAACCAGTTGGCGTGAAGCCACCCGGCTATATCAAACTCCATAGCTATAAGATACTTTCCCAAAGAGAAAAGCAGCAGCCACAGATATTTTGTGGTGTATTTGATTATCTTCACCGGGTGCTGACGGAAGGACAGAAAGGTCTTTGCTTTTTTCCTGAGTTCTTTTGCCCTGCCTTGGGCTGCGTTCACGAGTCATCACCCCGTTCATGTTCACGCTTTTGTATAGCGTCGTTGATGACCTGGCTTATCTCCCTTGCCTGGCGGCGGGTAAGAAAGGACATAACGCTTTTTGCCCCGGGAGAATTGAGCACCACAAAGTTAAAGCCGGTAATAAAGCTAAGGGGGGTAAGCACCGTTGTAACGCTGAGAACGGAGTCAAAGGGCACATACTGGTGAGAGATGAGCAGTACCCCCGTTCGCAGCCTTGCGCTTTGGCTGTTTATGGTATACCTTGCCACAAGCACATAGACGGGAAATGCGATTATAAGCAGTATTATAAGCGCCTCCCACACCATATCCGCAATAATAAGAACATTCTGGGGCAAAAAATTGCTCACGGCTTTAAGCCCTGCTTTAAAGCCTGTATGCAGGCCAAACGAAAATATAAAAAACCAAAATACGGTCCTTCTGCACGCCGTATAGTTTTTTTCCTGCTCCATTGCCCTCTCTCCTTATTAGTTTTGCTGTGAAAGCTCCTGCCCGTCCTTTCGCCTTTGTATCATATCTCCCCTGCTGCGTGTCGGGTAACGTGGCAGCCCACATTTACCGACACAGGCAGTCCGGCGATATGGGTAGGCGCCTGTTCAATATTCACCGCAAGGCAGGTCTGTGTTCCGCCAAAACCCTGGGGACCTATGCCAAGTTTGTTTATCTTTTCAAGCATCTGCTGTTCAAGCTGTGCATAAAGGGGTTTAGGGTTGCGCTGGGATACATCTCTGCAAAGGGCTTTTTTTGCAAGAAACGCACACTTTTCAAAATCTCCGCCGATACCCACCCCAAGAACTATGGGGGGACATGGGTTAGAGCCTGCCTTTGCAGCCACCTCTACCACCCAGTCGATTATTTCCTCTTTGCTGACGCTTGGTGTCATCATTTTCAGCTGTGACATATTTTCGCTGCCAAATCCCTTTGGTGCAACCATTATCCTCACCTTGTCCCCCGATGCGTATGAAAGATGCACCACAGGGGGAGTGTTGTCCCCTGTGTTCACCCTTTCAAGGGGGTCCGAAACGACAGAGCACCGCAGTTTACCTTGGGTATATCCTTCACAGACACCGTCGTTCAGCGCCTGGTTTATATCCCCGCCTACGAAGTGGACGTCCTGTCCCACCTCCATAAAAATGACTGCCATTCCTGTATCCTGACAGATGGGTATAGACTGTTCACGGGCAACTTTTATATTTTCTATTATATCCGAAAAAACATTTTTACCCACAACCGATCTTTCGATCTGTGCATTTTGGCATATACAATTTTCCATATCCCGGGGAAGGTAAAGGTTTGCCTTTATGCAAAGCTCCCTCACCAGGTCACGGACCTGTTTTACATCTATCTGTCGCATAATTATTGTTCCTTAACTGCCTTGCAGTATCCCTTTATAAGATTTGCCACTTTGCCTGCTATTTCCTTGGCGTGTTTTTTAACGTCCTCGTGGCTGAGAGGCTCATCTCCAAGACCTGCCGCAGCGTTTGATACATAGGAGATACCACACACCTTCATCTTTGCGTGACGGGCTGCCACAGCTTCACAGGCGGTAGACATACCCACAAGGTCCGCTCCCAGCAGACCTGCCATTTTTATCTCCGAAGGAGTTTCATAGGAAGGTCCTGTGAACTGGATATAAACCCCCTCTTTGACCTTTGTATCTTGTTTTTCAGCCACCGACTTCATGACCTCACGCATACCCTTGTCGTAGACCTCGGTCATATCCGGAAATCTGTCTGCGGAATCCACAGCCTTATATCCGATAAGAGGATTTGGCACAAACGATGCGATATGATCCTTTAAAAGAACGATGTCCCCTGTTTTCAGATCTGCAGATATCCCTCCTGCCGCATTGGTAAGAATGACCTGTTCAACTCCCAGCATACCCATAAATCTGATAGGCAGCACTACCTCTTCCATGGTATAGCCCTCATAGTAATGTACTCTTCCCTGCATACAAACCACCGGGACATCCTCAATATATCCGAAAACGTACTGTCCCACATGATCCTCAACGGTAGAAACGGGGAAACCTTCTATCTCCATGTAAGAAATGCTGTATACACTTTGCATCTTATCCGCCAGTTCACCCAGCCCCGAACCAAGCACTATACCTATTTTCGGCGCAAAGCCTATTTTTGACCCTATCTTTTCAACGTAACCTCTCAAAGCCTCATAATCGATCATTTTCCAATCATCCTTTCATATCTTCTTTCTTTTTTTTATTGGGTACCTGACCGGTGCCATAAGATTTGTGCAAAACTAACAAGTATTTTTAATTTTGCATATACCTCGCTACCATATATTTTACAATAATTATACCAGTTTGTCAACGGTTTTTGTCACATATGATAACATCTTCCTCAAAGGCTTTCTCTCCCACAAAAAAAAACAGGACCATGCTTAGCACAGTCCTGCGTAATAGACTTATCAGAATTCGATCTTTGAATAAAGTCCTGCTCCCTGCATTGAATCCTCGGGCTTTGGCTTTTTATAGTCCTTTTCAAAGCTTGTGGTAATATCAAATCCACTGGAGCGTGAACGGCGGTTCCTGTCGTTTCTTCTTCCTCTTCCGCCCTTTCTGAATCCGCCCTTATCGTCGTATTTTCTTGGGTTTGTTGAGGATATGATGACCTTTCTGTAAGGCTCATCTCCCTTTGACTGGCTGGTAACTCCCTCGATCTCGGATACAGCCGCATGGACGATACGTCTTTCGTACGGGTTCATTGGCTCAAGCGCAGAGCTTCTGCCTGTTTTTTTAACGTTATTTGCGATCTTTTTCGCAAGCTCTTCAAGCTGTTGTTTTCTTCTTTCTCTGAATCCGCAGCAGTCCATAGAGATCCTGAAATAATCTCTGTCTATCCTGTTGCAGGCAAGTGAGGTAAGATACTGTAAAGAATCCAGCAGTTCTCCCTTTTTGCCCAGCATTTCCTCAAATCCGTCTCCGTTCACCTCAATAACAGCGCCTTCCTCATTTTCCTGTGCGCTGACGGTAACGTTTGTGATCTCCATTGCCTGCATAACGCTTTTAACGTAGTCCACAGCAATGTCCACCTTGGTGCGGGTATATTCCGCCTCCACCTTTGCCTCACCTTTGATCTTACCGAAAAGACCCTTTTTCGGCTCTTCGATAACATTGAAGCTGATCTTTTCCTCGCTTACGCCAAACTCTCTGGCAGCCAGCTCCTTTGCTTCTTCTACGGAAGCTGCGGTAAATAATTGTTTCATTTACCTTTTCTCCTCTCGATTAAGATTTCACAATATCTCCACGGGATCCGGCAGGTATCCATGAAAAAGTGTACGATCTCACTTTTTCCGGCTTATGAGAAGTGATGTGATCCCGATTGATGTGCATGATCATTCCTCGCTGTCCGTTTCTTCCGAGTCTTCCTCGGACTGTTCCAGGGCAGTGTTTTCCTCTTCGCTTTGTTTTTCGCTGTTGTTATTTTTGTTATTATTGCTGTTGTTCTTATTTCTGTTTTTCTTCTTTTTGCCGCTCTGGGGCTTTTTCTGCTCCGGCTGTTCTTCCTCGTCCTCAAGGAACTCCTCGTACTCGTCGCCGTACTTTTCAGCCATACGCTTTCTTGCCTCGGCTATCTTGCGGCGATCCTCGGCAGCCTTTTCAGCCTTTGAAAGCTTCTTTTCTCCCTCGTCGTCGTCATCGTCGTCATCATCGCTGCTCTTCGGCAGGGCTTTGCCCTCTCTTTCAAGCTGCTGTTCAGCCATTCTTTCCATAAAGGTCTTTTTGCCGCTCTTTTTATTCTTTTCTCTTTCCTCCTCAACGATGGCTGCGATCTTAGCCGGGCTGTATGCAATGTTGAGAATGATAGTCTGGACAAGTGCAAAAAGTGAAGAATAGCACCAGTAAAGACCCAGACCTGCAGGATAGCTGAAACCGATCCACAGTGAGAACACAGGCAGGATGATAAATGTTATCTTCATACCCATTCCCATTGCCTTTGCAGCTGTGGGGTTGTTCTTTTTCTGGAATATCTGTGCCACAACAGTAACTGCCACCTGAAGAACGAATGATGCCACAGGGATCAGCCATGTAAGGTCCTTAAAGGACGGGATAACGCCCATATCCAGACCAAAGCTCTTGTAGTCGATATCCTCGGCAGCCTTTTTCACGCTGTCGGGAAGAATATCGGCATAATCTCCCCCTGCGTTATTGACAAAGGAGAATGTCATAAGCTCCGGACGTGATGTAACAAGATTCTTTGAGATGTAATCCTCGTTGAGCATAAATGCATCTATATTCTGATGTTTCTTTATTGCCTCGATGATGTTCTTGCTTGTGCTGTCGTTGTCTTTAAGCGCCTTTGCGGCGTTCTTACAATGATTTTCGTCTGTGAAATAATCCTTCAGCTGTTCGTAAGCCTTATCCTCATCGTTGGTCTCGTTTTTAAAATATGCAACAAATTTTTCTATCTCGGTCTTGTTCAAAAGCTCTTTCTTTTCACTTTCCGAGATATTCATTTTTTCTATTTTTCCGTTGACAAATTCTTTGTTTTCATCGCTGTGAAGGTCGCTGGAAACAACATAAAGTCCGGAAATAAGATTATTTGACTTTGTAAGCTCGTCCTTGTTAGCATCGGAGATATATGTGAGCGGTCCGTAAATGATAGGTATAAGGGCGAACAGGATGACCATTGTGATTATCATAGGAAGGCAGCTTGCCATAGGGTTTACTCCCGCCTTGGCATAAAGCGCCATCTGTTCCTCCTGGAACTTCTGCTGATTTTTTCCGTACTTTTTCTTCAGCTTTTCAAGCTCCGGTGCCAGCATTCCCATTTTTGCCGTGCTTTTCTGCTGTTTTACAGACATAGGGAACACTATAAGTCTTGTTACGAATGTAAAAAGCAAAAGGGCTATACCATAATTTTTTACAAGGTGATATATACCCTTCATTATCCAGCCCAAAGGCGTAGCAATTATACCCATTATCTTCCTCCAACTTTCAATTCATTTTCTTTCCCGTGTTTTCCCATCACTTTACAGAAAACACAGCCCCATATAATAAAAAACTAATTATCCTTTATTACGTCTTTTTTTCTTTTTATCTTAAAATATCCCGGACTTATTTTCTCCGGTACATGATCCACCCCGCCCAGGCTCCACGGATTGCATCGCAGCAGCCTCCATACCGTCAGCAGCAGACCTTTGAAAAAACCGTGCATTCTGAATGCCTGCGCCGAATATGCCGAACAGCTGGGGTAATATTTGCATCTTGCCGGAAAAAGCGGACTTATAAATTTTCTGTAAAGCCCCACAAAAAATAAACCTATATACTTCATTTTTTCCTTTTGTTTTCGTCCCAAAAGCCTTTTTCAAAGGTTATCTTAATGCTTTTTACAAGCTTTTTTCGGATAAACTCCTCAGCCTCACAGCTTGTCTTGCTTTGTATTCCCTGTGTGCCCACAAAAACTATATCGTATCCCATGGGGATCTCCTGTTCACATATTCTGTAAGCAGCTCTGATTATCCTTTTTATCCTGTTTCTCGTCACCGCATTTCCAAGCTTTTTTCCTGCGGTGATCCCAAGTCTGTTATAAGGGCTGTTGTTGGGATAAAAGTAAGCGCACAGTCCTTCACCGTTTACCCTTCTTCCTTTCCTGTAACAGCGCATAAAACCGTTATTATCCTTCAAGAAAGTCGTAAATAGCATATCTTTTCTCTTTTTTCTTGTCTTTATATCTCTTTTATCTTTTTTCTTACCGGTAAAAACTAAAAACGACCTTGTACCAATCACTTTTTGAATGGTAAAGGTCGGTCAGACAAAGGGTACTTCCTTTTTTAGTGTTTAATCACCGATTTTTTACCCCTTTGATGTTTCTTTCAAAGGCAAAGCCTTATCGCCCTGCCTTATCCAAAACATTAACTTTCATCTTCTTTGTGCTTTTTCTCCAGCGCCCAAAGGTCATTTTTTTACAGATCAGTAGCTGAGTCTTGCTCTGCCCTTTGCTCTTCTTCTTGCAAGCACCTTTCTGCCGTTGGCAGTTGCCATTCTCTTTCTGAAACCGTGAACCTTCTGTCTGTGAAGCTTCTTTGGCTGATATGTTCTCAACATTTAGTCCATCCTCCTTTCAGCCGGCTTGTCAAGGCGTTGTTTCTGCGTAACTTTTTGTGCCCCTTCGCCCTGTCAGCTCCATTTATTTACGGACTGACAAGTGATAATTCTTGACATAGCCCTTGTAAGTTTACATTATATCTCATTTCACACGCTTTTGTCAAGCCTTTTTTCAAAGTTTTTTCCCCTGCTGTGCCTCTTTATTCTCCCTTTTTTAACTTTATTTTATAAACTTTTTGTGTATCTTTGTTTATTTATCTGTTAAAAATACAATATGTAGTGTGCTAATTCTCTTAAAACCACAGTTTTTAGTACATTATCCACCCCACCGAAAAGGACAAAAAAAAAGTACTATTATTTATATATATGCGCTTGAAATTTTTGTGGGTTTGTGATATAATTGTTTAGTATTGAAAAGTGTGTCTAAATGTAAATTTATGTTAATTATTACAGGGTTTTCAGGGTATCCGGCAGAGCTTTCCAAAACAGCCGGATATTTTGATCTTTACTTGAAAATCAGTTATTTTTATATAAACTCCGGAGGATAAAAAAAATGGATTCTTTCAACGATGTTTTCCTTGAAGTTCTTAAATACTGCCACGACTACAAGACCGTAAGCGAGCCGGGTTATAACAGGTGGATAAAGATACTTGAACCCTACAAATTTGAGAACAATGTGGCATATTTGCTTGCTGATTCCGAGTTTACAAAAAACACCACCGAAACAAATTACGGGTCTATCATCGCAGAGGCTTTTGAAAACGTAATGGGTTTTGAAGTTGAGGTAAAGATACTTGTAAAAAGCAAGGAAGAATCTTCCGACAGCGACAGTGTAAGCGTTACTCCTGCGAATTATTCGGACAATCTCACCAATCTTCTCACCTTTGACAACTTTGTTCAGGGTGAGTCTAACAAGCTTGCCTTTGCCTTTGCCCAGACTGTTGCAAACAGGTATAACAACAACGTGGAACAGTCCGACCCAAATATAGTTCTTTTTAATCCCCTGCTTATCTACGGTGATTCCGGACTGGGAAAGACCCACCTTATGAAGGCTATCGAATATGATGTAAAGAAAAACAATCCAAAGCTGAAGATAGTTTATACTACCGGTGAAAGCTTTATAAACGAGCTTGTAAAGGCTATTGAAACAAAGGACACGGTAAATTTCCACGAAAAATACAGAAACGCAGATTTCCTGCTGGTAGACGATATACAGACCATTGCCGGCAAGGAAAGGATGCAGGAGGAATTTTTCCATACCTTCAACGAGCTTTACAACGCAGGCAAACAGATAGTTCTCACCTCCGACATAAACCCTTCCAAGATAACCAAGCTCCAGGACAGGATACAGACAAGGCTTTCAAACGGAATGCAGGTGGATATTACTCCTCCTGATCTTGAAACAAGAATGGCTATCATAAAAAGCAAGGCTGAAAGGCTGGATCTTCAGCTTTCCGAGAGCGTGATAAAGCTTATTGCGGAAAAGATAAAGAACAACGTCAGACAGATCGAGGGCACGATAAAGAAAATAAAAGCCCTTACCCTTTATACCAACGAGCACCCTAATATCCAGATGGCTCAGAGAGTCACCAAGGAGATAATGATAGAGGATCACCCTGCGGAGATAACCACCGACAGAATATTAAGCGAGGTTGCCGATGCTTTTAACGTATCCACAGAGGATATACTCTCAAAAAGCAGACAGGCAAAGGTATCTCTTGCAAGAAAGATATTCATATACATAATGAAAAACGTAAAGGGCATGACCTTTTCACAGATTGGCGACGTTCTTAACAAGAACCATTCAACAATGAATATCCACTACAACGAGATAGACCAGCTGCTTAATACTAATAAATCTCTTAAAGACAACGTTGACGACATAATAAAAAATCTGAAAAACAACTGAAAAATTATATTTGATCCGAGAAGAAAAATTAAATGTACTTTTTAACTTTTTCAACATTGTTTTCAACAATTTTGTTTTTCACAAATCATTTACAGACAGGCTCGCCGGGGAGTTATAAACATTTTTAACACAATATCTTGTTGTAAAATGTAAAAAGAACGGCAGACCTTGGGAATCTTTTCACTTTATTTTTAACATTCAACTCAAAATCTTTCAAACTTCCAACAGCCTTGATATCTTTCAATTCTTTCAATTATTTTTCAAATCTTACTCAACATAAGCCTAAGTTTCAAACGGCTTTTGTCAAAAGGGTCTGAGGAGCTTTCAACACTTTCAAACGGCCCTACTATTGATACTAAGATAAATAAAGATATATGGTTTTATATCATAAAAAATATTATTTTTTATCTGCCGGTGAGTGTTGAAAAAGATCCGCTTTCTTAATGTTTTATATTTAGTTTTATATACGAGGAGAGAATAATATGAAATTTACCTGCGAGAAAAAAATACTTATCGACGCCGTTACCAATGTTTCAAAGGCGATAACCGAAAGAGCTCCCTTCCCGGCACTTGCGGGAATGAAGATGACCCTTAATAAAGAGAATCTTGAGCTTACGGGCTATAATATGGAAATAGGCATAAAAACTAATATTACCGTAGAAAGCTCTGATTATGGTCAGTGTATTATCGATGCAGGGCTTTTTTCAAATATGCTGCGTAAGATGCCTGAGGATATTGTTATGGTCGAGGTTTCGGAGAATTACCAGGTAACTGTGTCAAGCGGTGTTACCACATTTAACCTTGTTGCCACATCTGCCGACGAGTATCCCGAGCTTCCTCTTATAAATTCGGATGAAACCATCTGTATCTCACAGCCTGTGCTGAAAAATATGATAGAACAGTCTGTTTTTGCAGTTGCTACCACGGATATGAAGCCTATTTTGAAAGGAGAGCTTTTTGAGATCGAGGACGGAAAGCTGACTCTTGCTGCTATCGACGGATACAGACTTGCTGTGAGAAGCGAGCCTATAAAGTATGAGGGAGCTAAAAAGTTCGTTGTCCCTGCCCTCACCCTTTCAAAAGTAACAGAGCTTTTAAGCGACAATGAAGAAGATACGGTGGAGCTTTGTCCCACACTCAAACATATTATTTTTAAAGTAAACGGATATATGGTTTATTCAAGACTCCTTGAAGGTGATTTCCACCCGTACAGATCGGCTATACCCACAGAGAGCAAAACAGAGGTCTCTGTGGACAGAAAACAGCTTATCGCTACCCTTGAAAGAACTATGCTCATTATCAACGACAGAGCACCTTCTCCGGTAAAATGCTATTTTGAAAACGATACAATAAAGATAAACTGTAAAACTTCCGTGGGAAAAATATCCGACGAGATAAGCGCAGTTATAGAGGGTCCTGTTATCGAAATAGGATTTAAGTGCAAGTATCTCCTTGATCCTTTGAAGGTGATCGACGACGACAGGGTCAAGCTCCAGATGAACGGAAGCCTTTTGCCTATGAAGATAGTTTCCTGCGACGAAAAGGATAATTATACGTATCTTGTGCTGCCTGTAAGGCTGCCGAAGGATTGATGAGAATGAAAACAGTAGAGATAAAGATAAATACCGAGTTTATAAAGCTTGACTCCCTTTTGAAATTTGCAGGCCTGGCGGAAACAGGCGGCATAGCAAAAGAGATAATAGCCCAGGGAAGAATAAAGGTCGGCGGCGAGGTCTGCACCATGAGAGGGAAAAAAATACGTCCCGGTGACAAGGTGCAGATAGACGAGATAGATACACAAATACTTGTAGTAAGCTGATATATGTATATAACAAAAATATCTGCAGACGGCTTTAAAAATCTTAAAGGCGTTGACATAAGGCCACATAAAGAGCTTAATATATTCTGCGGAAAAAATGCTCAGGGAAAAACGAACCTTATCGAGGCGATCTGGCTTTGTACAGGGGTAAGATCATTCAGAAATACCAAGGACAAAGGTATGATAGCCATTGATAAGCAGCTGATGAATATAGAGATCTCATTCAGGGACAAATTTCGTGAACAGCGGATAAGATATGCTATGGAAAAGAATAATATCCGTGAAAAGGGGCTTTTTCTCAACGGAGTAAGGGTAAAAAATCCCGCTAAGCTTTTCGGAAATCTGGACTGTGTGGTGTTTACCCCGGAGGATCTTGAGATATCAAAGGGTTCTCCCGATAACAGGCGGCAGTTTATTGACCTTTGTGTGAGCCAGATAAAGAATAATTATGCAAACGTATGTGCAAAGTACGAAAAAATAATAGACCACCGCAACGCCCTTTTGAAAAATATAGCTATTGGAAAAAGCTCAAAGGACGAGCTTGAGGGCTGGGATAACCAGCTGGCACAGCTTGGTTCTTATATTTCTCTTTTAAGATACAGCTACACAAAAAAGCTGGAGATATTTGCCTCAAAGCTTTACAGGGAAATATCAGGGGGAAAAGAGAAATTTTCAATATGCTACAGCTCAACTGTCTTTGATAAGCTCGAAGGCAGGAACGACTATACGGCAGACCTTGCAAACGAGTATCTGACGGTGCTGAAAAAGAATATCGACGAGGATATAAGATCCGGTTTTACACAAAAGGGTGTACACCGTGACGACCTTGTTTCAAAAATAAACGGACTGATATGCAGAGATTATGCCTCTCAGGGACAGCACAGGAGCGCAGCTCTGGTAATGAAGCTGGCACAGGCGTATATACTTGCCGAGGAAACAGGCGATCCGCCCTGTATACTCCTTGATGACGTGCTCAGCGAGCTTGATGTGAACAGACAGAAATTTGTCATTTCAAAAATAGAAGGTATGCAGGTCTTTATAACCTGCTGCGATAATAATATCCCCTTTGGGAAAAACCAGCACGGCAAGCTGTTTAACATCGAAGGTGGAAAGATCAAAAACGGGAAAAGAAAGGAACAAAGCTGATGTATCTCCATCTTGGCAACGACTATATGGTAAACGAGCGGGATATAATCGGGATATTTGATATAGAAAATTCGTCTGTGTCCCAGATAACAAAACAGTATCTCAGCCATGCGTCAAAAAATGCAAGGGTGATAAGCTGTTCCTATGAAATGCCAAAAAGCTTCGTGGTGTGCCTTGATAAAGACCTGACGGAAACAGTGTATATCTCACAGCTCGCCTGCTCTACACTTTTGAAGCGACACAAAAAGTTTTCTCAATAAATAATTGGGAAGGACCCTTTAGAAATAACAAAAAAGTATTATTATCTGTCAAAATTATAACAGGTTTTTTGTGTCCTAAAGTAACCGTTACCACGGTTACTTTAGAGAATGGCAAAGCCATTCTCTGGCTTCTTTCTCGCAAAAGAAAGCTACACTATCCTGCGGATAGCGTGCGGTCAAGGGCAGAGCCCTTGCCGCTCTCCGCAGAGAGCGGAATCTCTAGCTTTCAGGCGCTCCGCAAGGGACGTGAACAAGCGAACAGCAAGCTGCACGCTCCAAAATAGTCCGGTGGACTATTTTTTAAGAGGGGAGCCCTGAAAGAGAGGGCGTCCCCTGAATATAATTCTAATTCTTTGCCTGCCAGAAGGCATAGCAAAAAAGGTGATATAATTTGTAAATAAACAAATGACTTGATATATAAACCGAAACGGAGGATAAAAAATTGGATAACAATTTGGAAAATATCTCACAGGTGGATAAGAGCAATAATTATGACGAAAATCAGATACAGGTGCTCGAAGGCCTTGAGGCTGTGCGTAAAAGACCGGGTATGTATATCGGTTCTACCGGAGCAAGAGGACTACACCACCTTGTTTACGAGATAGTTGATAACGCCATCGACGAGGCTCTTGCAGGCTATTGTACCCAGATAGATGTTGAGATACTTGAAGGGAACATTATCAGAGTCACCGACAACGGACGTGGTATACCTACGGGAATACACCCAAAAGAGGGTATCTCTGCGGCAACAGTCGTTTATACTATCCTGCACGCAGGAGGAAAGTTCGGCGGCGGCGGATATAAGGTCGCAGGCGGACTCCACGGCGTTGGTGCATCGGTGGTAAACGCCTTGTCGGAATATCTGGATCTTACCGTTTACGACGGAAAGAATATCCACTTCCAGCACTTTGACAGAGGCCATTACAGCGAGCCTTTGAAGATAATCGGACAAACGGATAAAACAGGTACCTCCGTCACCTTTAAAGCTGACCCGGAAATATTCCAGGAAACTACCGTCTACGATTATGAGGTGCTGGAAAAAAGACTTCGTGAGCAGGCTTTCCTTAACGGCGGCATAAAGATCGTATTTACCGACAAAAGAGATCCGGAAAATATAAAAGGTGAAACTCTCCACTATGAGGGCGGAATAAGGCAGTTTGTTGAGCATATCCACAAGACAAGAGGAGTTGAGGCACTGTCCGAGGAGGTCATCTACGTCAGCGGCAAAGAGGACGATATGTTCGCCGAGGTGGCACTTCAGTACAACGATACCTACAATGACCTTATCCTTTCCTTTGCAAACAATATCCATACTCCCGACGGCGGCTCACACGAAACAGGCTTCCGTGTGGCACTCACAAGAGTTATAAACGAGTACGGCAAAAAGTTCGGCTACCTCAAAGACGGCGACAAGCTGCTTGCCGAGGACGTCCGTGAGGGTCTGACAGCTATCGTTTCCGTCAAGCTCACAAACTGCGAGTTTGAGGGACAAACAAAGGGCAGACTGGGAAATCCCGAGGTAAGACCTTTTGTTGACAAGCTGGTTACCGAAAAGCTGATGAACTACTTTGAGGAAAACCCGCCTGTTGCAAAGGCTATCTTTGACAAATCCGTTCAGGCGCAGAAGGCAAGAGAAGCTGCCAAAAAGGCAAGAGAGCTCACAAGAAGAAAGAGCGCACTCGAATCTTCAAGCCTGCCCGGCAAGCTCGCTGACTGCTCGGAGCGTGACGCATCTATCACGGAAATATATATCGTCGAGGGAGATTCCGCAGGCGGCTCTGCAAAAGAGGGCAGAGACAGAAGGTTCCAGGCTATACTTCCCCTTTGGGGAAAGATGCTCAACGTGGAAAAAGCCCGTATCGACCGTATCTACGGCAACGACAAGCTTTCCCCCGTTGTCACAGCCCTTGGAACGAGCATAGGTGAGGATTTTGACCTTAGCAAGCTTCGCTACGGCAAGGTAATAATAATGGCGGATGCCGATGTGGACGGTTCCCATATCAGAACGCTTTTACTCACATTCTTCTTCAGGTTTATGAGACCGCTTATCGAGCACGGTCATGTGTATCTTGCCCAGCCGCCCCTTTTCAAGGTACAAAAGGGCAAGCAGTTCAGATATGCCTACACCGATGCACAGCGTGACAGGTATATTGCAGAGTTTACCGCAAACGGCGGCAAGGTAAGCGTGCAGAGATATAAAGGTCTTGGTGAAATGGACCCCATGCAGCTGTGGGAGACCACCATGGACCCTGAAACAAGAACGATGATAAGGGTGACCATGGAGGACGCAGTTAAAGCCGACGAGATATTCACTATCCTTATGGGCGATAAAGTCCAGCCGAGAAAAGAGTTTATCGAAAAGAACGCAGAGTACGCAAAAGAACTTGATGTGTAAATCACGGCATTCAAACCCTGAAGGGTTTGAGGAAAAACAGAGAAGGTTTTTCATTATGGAACGCCCTCTCTTGCAGGGCGTTCCCTCTTTCAAAACAGTCCACCGGACTGTTTTGAAATTCACCCTTTGCGGAGCGCCTAATGAAAGGAGATTTCGCTGTCTGCGGACAGCGACGAGGGCGCTGCCCTCGACCTGCCACCTTTTTTTACGAGAAAAAGGTGGACGAAAAAACCTGTTATAACGGTTTTTTAAAGAAAGAGGAAATAATTAATGGCGGAGAAAAACGATTTTAAAAGCTTTGAGGAAAAAGAGCTTGAAGAATACGATGCAAAGGCTATAAAAGATGCCGACAGCTTCGATGAACAGCCTATGCTGGTGGTTGATTACGATGTTAAAAACGATGAGGAGGACAGAGCTTTCCGTGCCTATCAGAAAAAATTTGTCTATCCCCATAACTGGAAAGTCACCGCTGCCTTTGCGGTGGTCTCAGCAGCCTTTATCGTGTCAATAATCAAATATCCGGGCGGCTATCTTAATTATGTGCTGCTGGCTATTTGCCTTGTGGTCATCGCACTTACCTGGTACAACAGCGTAAGGATAAGAAAATATCTTGTAAGGGCGCTTAAAGAGCTTGAGGACGACAGATATAGATTTTCTCTCTATGAAAGCGGTTTTATGATCGAAACTATCGTTTCCGAGGAGGAAAAACAGTCCCCGGACTATGTGCCCATAAAGCCAAGGCGTGTTTTTCTCGGTGACAACAGCGACAAAAACAACGACACCGTTGAGGTCATCGAAAATGATGAGATGTTTATTATCATCATCGAAAAAGAAACACTTTATGTGCTTTGCAAAAGACTTCTCAACAAGCAGCAGCAGGATATTATCCGTGACAAGTTCACAGGAGAGCTTGCCGAAGGGTACCACCTTATAACCGAAAAATAATTTTTCATATTTAAATTCCGCAAATGCGGAAGATTGGAGTGACTTTTTTGAGCGACTATAATGTTATTGACACAGATGTTGAAAAGATAATGAAAGAATCTTTCATTCAATATTCTATGGCAGTAATCGTTTCCAGAGCCCTGCCGGATGTTAGGGACGGTCTGAAGCCTGTACATAGGCGTATTTTGTATACCATGTACGAAAACGGACTTACTCCCGACCAGCCTTACAGAAAGTGTGCGGATACCGTAGGCTCCGTGCTGGGTAAATATCACCCCCACGGCGACGCATCAGTTTACGATGCCCTTGTGCGCCTTGCCCAGAGCTTTTCTCTGAGGTACCCTTTGGTGGACGGTCACGGAAACTTCGGTTCTGTGGACGGCGATCCTCCGGCTGCATACCGTTATACCGAGGCTAAAATGGCAAAGATGTCCATGAATATGCTTACGGACATAAATAAAGAAACTGTTGATTTCCAGTCAAACTATGATGACAGACTCAAAGAGCCTGTTGTTCTGCCCTCAAGGTTCCCAAACCTGCTTTGCAACGGTTCTACGGGAATCGCCGTTGGTATGGCTACAAACATACCGCCTCATAATCTCCACGAGATAATCGAGGGTATGAAGTGCGTTATGAAAAACCCCGACTGCACTCTTGATGAGCTTATGGAGCACGTTAAGGGACCGGACTTCCCCACCGGCGGTATCATAATGGGCAGAGCAGGCATAAGAGCTGCCTATGCCACAGGCAAGGGCAAGATCACACTGCGCTCCCAGACCTCTATCGAGGAGATAAACGGCAGAAACTGCATTATAGTCACCGAGATACCTTATATGGTCAACAAGGCAAGGCTTTGCGTTTCTATCGCAGACCTTGTAAAGGACAAGAGGATCGACGGTATACATGACCTTAACGACGAATCCGGCAAGGACGGTATGCGTATCGTTATCAAGCTCAAAAAGGATGCCAATCCACAAGTGGTCCTCAATAAGCTGTTTTCTTATACCCAGCTCCAGGACACAGTGGGAGTCATCATGCTTGCCCTTGTAAACGGCATACCCAAGGTGCTTACCCTTAAAGAGTGCCTTGAACAGTATATCGACTTCCAGGTGGAGGTCATAAGAAGAAGGACACAGTTTGACCTGAAAAAGGCAAAAGAGAGAGAGCATATCCTCCAGGGTCTTGTAACAGCCCTTGATAACATTGATGAGGTCATCGAGATAATGAAGTCCTCAAAGAATGTTCCCCAGGCTAAGGAAAGGCTTTGCGAGCGTTTCGGTCTGTCCGAGGTACAGGCTGACCATATCGCACAGATGACTCTGGGCAGACTCACAGGTCTTGAAAGACAGAAGATAATCGACGAACTGGCAGAGATAAAGCTGAAGGTGGCAGACCTTGAGGATATCCTTGCAAACCACCATAGAGTGCTTGACATCATTATCGAGGAAGTTGAGCAGATACAGGATAAGTTCGGCGACGAAAGAAGAACAAGAATAGAAAATGTAAGCGGTGAGGTGGATATTGAGGACCTTATCCCCGAGGAGGAAAGCTTTGTCACCTACACCAAGGACGGATATATCAAGAGAACGCCTATCAGCGAGTACCATGCCCAGAAGCGTGGAGGCAAGGGCGTTACCGGCATGAAGCAGCGTGAGGACGACTACGTTGAGGAGATGTACACCTGCTCTACCCATGATTTCATGCTGTTTATATCCAATAAGGGCATTATGTATAAGCTCAAATGCTACGAGCTCCCCGAGGGTTCAAAGGCATCAAGAGGTACAAATATCGTCAACGTTCTGCCCCTTGAAAACGACGAGAAGATCGCCGCAATGATAAAGACCGACAGCTTTGACGAGGGAAAATATATCGTTATGGTCACCAAAAACGGCAAGATCAAACGTACTCCCCTTTCGTCCTATAAAAACGTCAGAAAGAACGGACTTCGTGCCATCGGGCTTGACGAGGGGGACGAGATCGAGGGCGTAAGAATGACCAGCGGCAAAAACCAGCTTATCGTTGCCACCCATAACGGCTATGCTATACGCATAAACGAAACGGATATAAGACAGATGTCAAGGACTGCACACGGTGTAAGAGCTATCAAGCTCCGTGACGGGGACTATGTTGTATCAATGGCAAGGGTGCGTGACGGTGCAGCTGTGCTTACCGTTGCGGAAAACGGCCTCGGAAGGCGTGTAGCCCTTGAAAATTACCGTATCCAGCGCAGAGGCGGCTACGGCATGATGAACTATAAAAACGGCGGAGTCTGCGGTATAAAGGTGGTAGACGACGAGGACGATATCATCATGATATCCACCGACGGAGTAGTTATAAGGATAAGAGCCTGCGATATAAGCATTATGGGCAGATATTCAAAGGGCGTAAGACTTATGAAGGTCAGCGAGGAAGGCAAGGTCGTTGCTTTCACACGTACCGAGCATGAGGAGGACGCAGAGATCTCCGAGGTGGAGCAGGCATCGGCAGAGGACATCGCACAGGCAGCCGAGGAGGAGGCCAACGAGGTGCTGACCGAGGACGAAGCTCCCGACGACGAGGACGCTGTTGACGACGGAAACGACGACGACGAATAAATAGCAACGAAACCAACAGTACCGCTGTGTGCTGTTGGTTTTTGCGATAATCCGCATAAAACGCTTTGCACAGAGGGTGAGAAAATGACTATACTTGTACCTGCGATGCTTGACGAAACGTTTGAGCTGTTAAAGGCGGCGTTTGCGTCGGAGAATGTTAAGGTCGTGCTGCTTAAAAATTCAGACGGCATTATAAATACGGGACTTGAATTTGTGCACAACGATTTGTGCTGTCCCTGCGCGATCATGGTCGGACAGCTGGTCAACGCTCTGCGTTCGGGCAGGTACGATGTGCGCGATACTGCGTTTTTGTGCGCACAGGCGGGAGATTCGTGCAGAGGCTCGAATTACATTCCGCTGATACGCAAGGCAGTGAAAAAAGCAGGCTTTGACATTCCTGTGCTGTCGCTGAACTTTTTCGATATGGAGCGGGGGGCGCGCTTTGACATAACTCCCGCATTTCTGCTAAAGGCACTTGCGGCGGTGATGTATTCTGACCTGCTGATGATACTTAAAAATCAGATACGTCCGTATGAATTGCACAAAGGGCAGACGGACGAGCTTTGCTGCGTGTGGCACAAGCGTCTGCGCGCAGATATTTTCAAGGGCACAGGACTGATTTGCTACAAGAGCAATTTTGTGCGCATATGCCGTGATTTTGCTTCGATTGAGAAAACGCACGAAAAGAAAGTGCGCGTGGGATTTGTGGGCGAGCTGTATATGAAATACTGTTCTATTGGCAACCACAGCCTTTTGCGCCACTATGAAGAGCGCGGCGCAGAGGTGCGCGTCAACGGCTTTTCGTGGTATGTGCTGTACTATATCGACAGTCATTTGTATGATTTTTCACCCGTCATTACGGCGGGGTACAAAATCGCATCACGCATAATTGAGGGCGTTCAGAAGCTTATGATACGCACTTTGCGAAAGTACGGATTTGAGTCCTTTGACAGCTTTACGCCGTTCAAACGCAAAGCGCAAAGCCGTATCCCCTGCCGCTGTACTACGGGCGACGGCTGGCTTATCGGTGCAGAGATAGTAAACCACGCGCTGTCGGGAACAAAAGGCGTTGCCTGCCTGCAGCCGTTTGGCTGTATGCCCAACCACGTTTGCGGACACGGACTGTACAGCTCCATTCAGCGCCGTTTGAGCGATACGGGCGTGCGCCTTGTCAGCGTTGATTTTGACAGCTCGGGCAGCGAGGTCAACATCTACAACCGCGCCGAAATGCTGCTGACACCGATGATAATAAATAACAAAAAGGGAGAAAAAATATGACGACCGTTAAGGATATTTATGACCACATAAACAAGATAGCACCATACAATTTGCAGGAAAGCTACGATAACAGCGGGCTTTGTGTGGGCAGCAAAAACCGCCGGGTCACAAAGGCGCTTATCGCCCTTGATGTGACAAAGGATATAATAAACGAGGCAAAGCAAAAGGGTGCACAGCTTATAATCACCCACCACCCTGTTATTTTCCATGCGCTGAAAGCTATCGACCCGGAAACTGTGGTGGGTATGCTGCTGGAAAATTCCATTGCCGCTTTGAGCGCACATACCAATTTTGACAGCGCCATTATGAACGATATATTGTGCAAAAAACTGGAGCTTGCACCGACAGGACCTTTGTGCGAGGAAAACCAAACGGCTATGGGGTGTGTGTGCAGGCTTGAAAAGGAAATGACCCAAAAGGAGCTTGCAGAGCATATCAAGGAAAAGCTGGGCAATACTGTGGTGCGCTACAACGATCTTGAAAAGACGGGTATGTACATTGGCAGAAAAATAACAAAAGCTGCGGTCTGCTCCGGAAGCGGCGGGAGCTTGTGGAAAAGTGCTCTTTCAAAAGGCTGCCAGGCGCTTATAACGGGAGATGTTAAGCACGATGTGTTTGTGGATGCTCAAAACAGCGGTCTGAGCGTGTTTGACGCAGGGCATTTTCATACCGAGAATATCTTTTGCCTTTATATGAAACAAGAGCTGTCAAAACAATTCCCCACGGTGGGATTTGAGGTGGCAGAAAATAACGTTGAGGTGGTCTCTTACGCACTGTAAAGATCCCCGGCGGCTTTTACCAAAAAAAAAAACACCCCTGACAGGAGATAGTATAAAATGGCACTTGACGGCGTATTTTTAAGTTTGATAAAAAACGAGCTTTCCTGCCTTATCGGTGGGCGGGTGGACCGTATCCACCAGCCTTCCCGTGAGGAGCTCGTTATAGGTTTCCGCACAGCCCAGGGTCTGAAAAAGGTGCTTTTTTCCGCAGACCCCGGCTCTGCACGTATCCACCTTACCTGTGCACAGATAGAAAACCCCAAGGCGCCCCCTATGTTTTGTATGTTAATGCGAAAGCATCTGTCCTCCGGCAAGCTTGTGGATATACGACAAGACGGCTTTGAGCGAATACTGTGCTTTGACTTTGAAGCTGTCAGCGAAATGGGGGACAAGGTCAGACTTACCCTGGTGTCGGAAATAATGGGACGCTACTCAAATATTATGCTTGTAAACCAGCAGGGCAAAATAATCGACAGCATAAAGAGAGTGGGAAGCGACCAATCCTCGGTGCGTGTGGTCCTGCCGGGAGTGAGCTATGAAGCGCCGCCGAGAGATAACAGGCTGGACCTTTGCAGCTGCAGCTTTGAACAGCTTAAAGACAAGCTGGCGGAAAACCCCAAGGCGGAAACCTCAAAAGCGCTGCTTAAAGCCTTTGAGGGGATATCCCCCATACTTGCAAGGGAAATATGCTTTTTTGCACTTCGGGGAGAGGAGAAAATATCAGCAGAGCTCAGCACAGACGAGCTTGAGCGTATGTGGTTTTTCATCGCAAAGCTGAGAAGAGAGCTTGAAAAGGGTGAAAACACATATACCATTGTGAAAACAAAAGAAGGGGTCATGAAGGACTTTTGTTTTTGCGCCATACATCAGTACGGTGCTCTTATGGTGACCAGAGAGTTTGACTCGCCCGGAGAGCTGCTTGACTTTTTTTATTCACAAAGAGATGCGTATTCAAGAACAAAACAAAAGGCATCAGACCTTTTTAAGCTTATCGTGAATCTCAGCGAGCGTACAAAAAGACGTGTTGAGAACCAGCGTCTTGAGCTGGAACAGTGCGGCGAGCGGGATAAGCTCAGGATATATGCCGACCTTATAATGGCAAATCCGGGCAGCATAAATAAAGGACAAACAAGCTGTACCCTTATGAATTTCTATGAGGAGAACTGTCCGCAAATAACCATTCCCCTTGACCGCAGGCTCAGTGCTATGGACAACGCCCAGAGGTATTATAAGCAATACCATAAGCTGGGTGCGGCAAAGGAAAGACTGACTGCCCTTATCGCCTCGGGAGAGGAGGAGTCAAGGTACCTTGACAGCGTGTTCGATGCCCTTTCAAGGGCAACCACCGAAGGGGAGATCGCCGAGCTTCGTCAGGAGCTTTCAGAGCAGGGGTATATCAGAAACAAAAACTCAAAATCAAAGCCTCCAAAGGCGCTGCCGCCTATGGAGTTTGAGGTACAGGGCTTTACCGTGCGTGTGGGAAGAAACAATAAGCAAAATGACAAGCTGACCTGTAAGACCGCCGAAAAAACCGACATCTGGCTGCATACCAAGGATATTCCCGGAAGCCATACGGTCATAAGCGCAAAGGGGGGCAGCGTCCCCGATGAGGTCATTCTTACCGCCGCAAGGATCGCAGCGTATTTTTCAAAGGCAAAGAACTCCTCTCAGGTAGGGGTGGATCATGCCCTTATCCGAAACGTGAAAAAACCCGCAGGGGCAAGACCGGGCATGGTCATTTTTACAAATAATAAGACCGTTTATGTTTCTCCCCTTTCCGATGAACAGATCCGGGAGCTTTCAAAAAGCAGCAGTTGAAAGATATTTATAAAAATAAAGAGAAACAAGCACCGCATTTTGTGGATTTAGCACGCTGAATTGACAGTGCACTGCTATTGACTTTTGGGGGAAAAGGCGGTATAATTGTAATTGCCAGAAATCAAAATATTGGAGGTTTTTATAATGGGCAGAGTTTACAACTTTAGTGCAGGTCCTGCCGTACTTCCCGAAGAAGTGCTTAAAGAGGCTGCAGAGGAAATGCTCGATTACAAGGGCACAGGAATGAGCGTAATGGAGATGTCCCACCGTTCAAAGGCTTATGATACCATCATCAAAGAGGCTGAACAGGATCTTCGTGATCTTATGGGTATCCCCGACAACTATAAGGTGATCTTCAGACAGGGCGGTGCAAGCCTTCAGTTTGCAGAGGTACCTATGAACCTTATGTACAACGGAAAGGCTGCTTACATCATCACAGGTCAGTGGGCCAAGAAGGCTGCTGCCGAGGCTGAAAAGTTCGGTGAGGTCGTAAGGGTGGCATCTTCCGCTGATAAGACATTCTCTTATATTCCTGATTGTTCCGACCTTGATATCCCCGAGGATGCAGACTATGTTTACATCTGCGAGAATAACACCATCTACGGAACAAAGTACAAGACTCTGCCTAACACAAAGGGTCACGAGCTGGTAGCAGACGTTTCTTCCTGCTTCCTCAGCGAGCCTATAGATGTTACAAAGTACGGTGTAGTATACGGCGGCGTTCAGAAGAACATTGGTCCTGCCGGTGTACAGATCGTTATCGTTCGTGAGGATCTGCTCAAGGACGAGCCGGCTGTTAAGTGCACACCTACAATGATGAACTGGAAGATCCAGGCTGACAATAATTCGCTTTACAACACACCTCCTTGCTACGGCATCTACATCTGCGGAAAGGTGTTCAAGTGGATCAAGAAGATGGGCGGCCTTGAGGGCATGAAGGCTCACAACGAGAAGAAGGCAAAGATCCTTTATGATTTCCTTGATTCTTCAAAGCTGTTCAAGGGAACAGTTGAGCCTAAGGACAGATCTCTTATGAACGTTCCGTTCGTAACAGGAAATGAGGAGCTTGACAAGAAGTTCGTTGCCGAGGCAAAGGCAGCAGGCTTTGAGAACCTCAAGGGACACAGAACCGTGGGCGGCATGAGAGCTTCCATCTACAACGCAATGCCTATCGAGGGCGTTGAGAAGCTTGTAGAGTTCATGAAGAAGTTTGAGGCTGAAAACGCATAAGAAACACAAACTTTACGCATACGGGGCGAGTTGTGTCGTCCCGTGTGCTTAACTTTTTGTAAAAACTCAAATATTTGAAAAGAGGTAAGGAAAAATGGTAAATGTATTGACACTTAACAAGATCGCTGCAGTGGGTACAAGCAGACTGGGCGCAGATTACAATGTAACAGATACCTGCGACGCTCCTGAGGCTATTATGGTCCGCAGCGCAAAAATGCACGATATGGAGTTCAAGGATAACCTTCTTGCAATAGCAAGAGCAGGCGCAGGCACAAACAATATCCCCGTTGATAAGTGTGCAGAGCAGGGTATCGTTGTTTTCAATACTCCGGGCGCAAACGCAAACGCTGTTAAAGAGCTTGCAGTGTGCGGACTTCTGCTTGCATCAAGAAAGATCCCCGAGGCTATCGAGTGGGCTAAGACCCTCAAAGGTCAGGGCGACGAGGTCGGCAAGCTTGTTGAAAAAGGCAAGTCCAACTTTGCAGGCAACGAGATAATGGGCAAGACCCTTGGCCTTATCGGTCTGGGAGCTATCGGCGGAAAGCTTGCTAACATTGCTATCTCACTGGGTATGGACGTTATCGGATACGATCCCTTCCTTTCTGTAAACGCAGCTCTTAACCTCAAGCCACAGGTAAAGGTGACAAATAATATCAACGATATCTACGCTCAGAGCGATTATATCTCTTTGCACCTGCCATTCAATGCAGATACAAAGGATACCATCAACAGCGAAACTCTCGCACTTTGCAAAGACGGCGTAAGGATCCTTAACTTTGCAAGAGGAGAGCTGGTAAACAGCGAGGCTATCATCGAGGCTCTGGGCAGCGGCAAGGCAGCAAGATATGTCGTTGACTTCCCATGCGATGAGGTGCTGGGCGTTGAGAACGTTGTTGCTATCCCTCACCTCGGCGCATCTACCGAGGAGAGCGAGGACAACTGTGCAGTAATGGCAGCAGACGAGCTGAAGGCTTATATCGAAAGAGGAGCTATCGTAAACTCTGTAAACTTCCCTAATGCCGAGCTTGCTAAAACCGGCGACACACTGGTTTGCGTACTGCATAAGAACGTTCCTGCACTTATCACACAGATCACAGGTGCTGTTGCAGATAAGGGCGCAAATATCGAGAATATGGTAAACAAGTCCAAGAAGGACTGGGCTTATACTATAATAGATGTTAAGGGCGATGCAGATATCGAAGCTATCAAGGCTATCGACGGCGTTGTAAAGGTAAGAGCACTTTAATAACCACAATAAGCGGAATATTTTTGTTGAGAGAGCCTTTGTGCTCTCTCTTTTTTTGCGTTAAAATAAAAATAATACTCACAATTTTAAACTCAGGCGTAGCATATGCAACACAGCCGGGCACAGATGTAGCATAAACAACAAAACGATGAAGTATTATCTATTGAAAAATGCGCATCTGTGATGTAATATATATACAGAAAGAGAAAACACAGCCATTAAGGAGGACAAAAACATGACAACAATAGTAATCGGTATCGGACTTATGACAGCACTGATCGCACTCTCCGTATTTTTCGTATGCAGGGAGCTTCGCAGAGACAGCAGGATAAAGGCGGATAAGCAAAAGTATAAGGCTGATGTTGAAAAGTACAGGGCACAGTTCACCGAAGAGGAGCTCGATGAGATGAGCAGGAAGTATGACAAGCAATCTGTGATCTCAAACCTGCTCTCGATACTGCCATTTTAAGATGGATATTTCAGACGCTCGCATAAGGCGGGCGTTTTTTTGTGAATAAGACAAGATGTCTGCACCATATACTTTACCAAAACCAAAGGGGAGGTCATCATAATGACAGACAGACACAATGCAATTCTGGAGGACAGAAGCAAGCTTATGCTTACGGGAGTGACCGACGTTGAAAGCTTTGACGAAAATAAGGTCTATCTTTATACCCAGCTGGGAGAGCTGGTCATCAGAGGAAAACAGCTCCATGTGAACGAAATGTCGCTGGAAAGCGGCGAGCTGACTGTGGAGGGTGAGATATCCGCACTTTCCTATGGGGATAAGGACAGAACAAAAAAGCTTGGCTTTGTGGGAAAGCTTTTCCGGTGAGCTGAAAAGATATGGATATGCTGCGTGAATATACCTTTTCTTTGGAGTATGAGACCCGTGTGTACCTTCTTTCGGTCCTTCTTGGGGCAGCAATAGGGGTCCTTTACGATGTTTTCCGTGCTCTGAGGATAGTTTTTCCCCACAAAAATATCGCCGTGGCAGCCGAGGACGTGGTCTTCTCCTTTCTGTCCTGCAGTGCAGCCTATGTTTTTGCCACCGCCTTTACCGGAAAACTCCGTGTCTTTACCCTTGTGGGAATGGCAGGGGGATTTGTGCTTGAGCATTTCAGCGTGGGAAATCTTGCCATGTTTCTTCTGAGCAAGGCGGTAAAAACCCTCAAAGGATGGGTGTTAATGCCACTGAAAAAATTTATCCATAAAATTGGACAAAAAATCAAAGCGTCGTTTGTGAAAAGTCACATAAATTTATTAAAAAATAAAAAAAATCTCCAAAGCCCTTGAAAGTTGAGTTTTAAGTGTTGTATAATATATTGGAATAGGTGTGAAAAGGGCGAAAGGAGATACTATGACGACCTTTGAAGATATAGACGAGCTGGAAGAGATAAACGAAAACAGCCGGCTTGCCGAAGAAGCTGAGGAGTTTGATGAGCCGGTGGAAGAAAACGTGCGCCGGGAAAGACCCCGCAGCAGGAAAAAACGTAAGCTGTCTAAACGGATCTTTGTGATAATCGCACTGTGCTTTTGCGCATATGCGGCGTTTACCATAATTTACGATAAGGCTGAGATAGCAAAGCTGAGAAGTGAGACCTCCGATATCTCAAAGCAGATAGATGAGGAAAAAGCGCTTAATGACGAATATTCCAGAATGCTGGATTCCGGCGAGAAGGAGTATATGAAAAAGATCGCCATCGACAAGCTTGGATATGCTTTTCCCGAGGAGCGCAGATTCTATATAGTGAACCAGAACAAATAAGCCCCTGTTACAAGGACAGGCAACGTTTATATACATAATATTGATTTGAAAGGGAAAGCAAACACAATGCAGTTAGAAGTCGGAAACATCTATGAAGGAAAAGTAACAGGAATAACCAAGTTCGGAGCTTTTGTTGAGCTTGAAAAGGGCACCACGGGAATGGTACATATCTCAGAGGTGGCAAATACCTTTGTCAGCGAGATAAAAGATCACCTTACGGAAGGACAGACAGTCAAGGTAAAGGTGCTGAGCATGGGCGAGGACGGAAAGATATCTTTGTCCATAAAAAAAGCTCTGCCCCAGCAGGAAAGACCGGCTGGAGGAAAGCCAAAGGGAGGGTTTGTTAAAAAAGCCCCTCAGAGGACATATGAGAGCAGACCGCCCCAGGATCTTACCAAAAATCCCCCTCCGGTGTACGAGAGCACCCCATCGGGCAATTCGGATTTTGAGGATATGCTTTCTAAGTTCAAGGCATCAAGTGAGGAAAGGTTTTCCGATCTGAAGCACGTTATGGAAAATAAGCGCAGGTCTTCATCAAGACGCAAATAACCGGTTTTAATAATGACGACCAAAGGGAAACAAAAGGCGGCTGCCGGCGAAAAACGCCTGTGGTGCGCCTTTTTTAAAGGAAAACATCGGGGAGAGAAAAATGAAGAATTTTAAAAAGACCTTTGCGTTCATATTTTTTATTCTTGCAGGAATAATACTTGGGGCGTTTATAGCCTATGTGTGCGAGGGAAAGGACTATGTGGGCTGGCTTGCCTGGGGCAAAAAGGTGGGGCTTGAAAATATCTCGGTGGATCTTTACGTTATAAAGCTGGACTTCGGCTTTATGGTAAAGGCGACCATCTCACAGATATTCACCATCGCCGCAGCACTTATAGTCTTTTCAAAGACCTGTAAAAACTTATGATATGAGCAGCAAAGATGATCCTTGTGGGTTTGGAGTGATAAAAGATGAGAGCAAAAGCGCTTGTGCTGGGTGCGGTTTTGTTTTTTTGTACCGTTACAGGTTTCACCGGATGCGGAACCCCCGATATTGTTGGCAATAACCTTGTGATGCAGGCTCGTGAGGATTATAGCGGGCTTGACTCTGCCAGGGTGGTCATGACCAATGTGGACACCGGCAAAGAGGAAAAGGTCTTTACCTTTATGTACAGCGGGGATACCCTTGTGTATTCCGACTGGAAGCTGGTGGACGGCAGGGAAAACAGCGAGTACAATGACGGAAAGATAAACGCTTACCACCACGGAGATAAGTTTTATGAGTATAAGGACGGGGACAAGAATTTTAAAAAGTATACCCGTTCGGATAAGCATCAGATGACATCAGAGGATATGATAACCTATATCCCCTCTGCTATCACCGACGCTAAAATGACCGTAAACGGCGACGAGAGAGAGCTTACCCACGTTTACGATGTGAAAAAGGTCAACCCCTCTGCCCCCGAGGAGGGAGAGGTAACAGACTTTGCTGTGAGGTATGTATTTGACAAGGACGGAAAGCTGAAATATTTTACCGAGACCACTATTTATAAGGTGGACGGAAAAGAAAAGCGCTGTGGATATAAAACCGTTATACAGGATAAGAATAATATCAAAGAGGTCAAAAACATTGCCGGCGGAAAAGAAGATAATTAAACAATCCCCTCCTTATGAGGGGTGTTTTCTTATAGTAAGGACATAAGAATAATAAAGGAGGATGAATATGAAAGTACAAATTCTCAACGGACAAAGCATACCCAATATCCCTTGGCAGGACAGACCCGAAAATTGCACCGACGTGGTGTGGCGCTACGATAGTAACCCGGTGATAAAGCGTGATGCTTTAAAGTGCTCAAACTCCATCTTCAACTCTGCGGTGGTTCCTTTTGAGGGGGGATTTGCAGGGGTTTTCAGAGTGGACGACAAACACCGTGCAATGGAGCTCCACGCAGGATTTTCAGATGACGGCATCAACTGGAAAATAAATGAGGAGCGTATAGAGTTTGTCCAGCAGGACCCTTCCACCCAGCAGGTGAACAAGTGGCTTTATGGCTATGACCCCAGGGTGTGCTTTATTGAGGACAGATACTGGGTGACTTGGTGCAACGCATACAACGGCCAGCCCACTATCGGTGTAGCCTATACCTACGATTTCAAGACGTTTACCCAGTGCGAAAACGCATTTTTGCCCTTTAACCGCAACGGCGTGCTGTTTCCAAGAAAGATCGACGGCAAGTACCTTATGCTTTCCCGCCCCTCCGATTCGGGACACACACCTTTCGGAGACATCTATCTTTCTCAGTCCCCTGACATGAAATACTGGGGAGAGCACCGTCACGTTATGGCTCCCTTTATGCCGTGGGAATCCAAAAAGATAGGCGCAGGTCCTATACCCATTGAAACAAGCGAGGGCTGGCTGTGTTTTTACCACGGTGTGCTTGAATCCTGCAACGGATTTGTATACAGCTTCTCCGCCTGCATTCTTGACGCTCAGCAGCCCTGGAAGGTAAAATACCGCTGTGCAGAGTATCTTATCAACCCCCGTGAGATATACGAGTGCGTTGGAGACGTGCCCAATGTTACCTTCCCCTGTGCAGCTCTTTGCGATAAGGACACAGGAAAAATAGCTATCTATTACGGCTGTGCCGACACAGTCGTAGGGCTTTGCTTTACCACCGCAGATGAGGTGGTGGAGTATATTAAAGAGCATTCGTCCATATAGATCTTATCACACAAAAACCCACACTATCAAAAAAAGACCACCCATTATTCGGGTGGTCTTTGTTGTTGTTTGAGATCAAGCAGCCTTTTTGGTCGTTGTTGTTTCCTCAGGCTTCTTATCCTCTGCCTTTGTAGTTGTTGTAGCAGCAGCTGAGCCCTTTACTTCAACTACGGAGAAGTTCCTGTTAAGGCTTTCGATACGAGACTGGATATTCTCCTGCTTCTCATAGATATAAGAGGTGTAGTAAGGTATCTCATCGCTCATATCAACAGTAGCCTCGTTGCCGGCAATTGTCGGGTTTCTCAGAAGAACCAGAGCATAAGCTGTCTTTGCGCCCTTGTCGGTGGTTACCGATACGGTGTATTCCTTAGCAACATAAGCCTTTAGGCTGGAAGAAGAAGCGTCGCTGTTCTCCATAAGATAAGACTTAGTTTCAGAGAATGCCATAGCGGAGATCTTTCCGCCTGCGCTGAAGCCGCTGATATAAGTTCTGTCAACGCCCTTCTTGGTAAGGTCAGCCTTTACCTTGTCAAATAAGCCGTTGAACTTTTCAACGTTTGCAGGAGCATTTTCCTTTGTCAGGTATGTAGGAGCGTCATCGCCTACTGTATACTCCTTCTCGTAATAGCCGTCCTCGTTAGGTGTGCCGTCGATAGCGTAGCCGGACTCTGTGAAGCTGCTTCTTGCATAAGCAAGAATAACGAACTTATCGCCCTTGTTGAGGACCTTGGAAGAATCCTTTACATAGAATCTTACGCCGTTTTTGATCTCCTCAGAGCAGCCCTCTGTGTCAACGCCTGTAACTCTCAGATATGGGATAGCGTATCTGTATGTAGGCTTGATGCCTTCAAATACGTCTACCTTTTTCATTTCTTTAAGACCCTCAACAGTAAATTCCTTTTCCTGTGTTGCGGTCTCGCTTACGTAGAAGTTGCCGTCATATTCAAGTGTAACTGTGCCGTTAGGATCGCTTGCATCAACAAGCTTAGCGTTTCTCATTCTTGCTGTAAGAACTACCTTGTCGCCGTTTGAAAGCTTGCCGTTCTTTTCGGTGTCCTTCAGAGAGATCCTTACGAACGGATAAGCCTCATCTGTGTTCATAGTTACACGGCCTGCACCGTCGTTACCTGTAAAGTTAAGAACTACGTCCTTGAACATATCTACCTTTGTGCCGTTTGTAAGACCGGTTACCTCAACCTCAAATTCCTTCTCCTGGATCTTGATGTTGTTTTCTTTAAGGTAATCGTCGTTGCACTCAACAACGCACTTTACCTTGTCGCCGTTGCTGAGGCCTGTTGCCTTTTCGCCGTCGTTGATGGTGATCTTGAGGCCTGCCTTTTCGTTGAGCAGAGCGTCACGCATCTTTCTTGCTTCCTTGGCATCGCCTGCTTTTGTCCAAGCGTTGAGCAGCTTGGAATCGGTGATCTCAAAGTAAGGTGAAACTGCCTTGTCGCTGTCATCGCCGTCTTCGTCATCTGTGTCGCCCAGACCAAGATTGCTCATAGCGTCTGAAGCGGTGTATGCAAGGTCAGAGTACTTGTTCAGCTTTGCTGTTGCAACGCCGGAGCTTTCAATGCCCTTGAACTCGATCTTGTAAAGATCCTTGGCGTCGATCTTCTGGAATCTGAAAAATACGTGCTTGATGATAAAGAATGCTGCGATACCTACGATCAGTACAACTGCCAGAACGATGATAAGTGTAAGATGTTTCTTGAACCAGTTATCACCTGCCGGCTTAACTGCTGCACCCGGTGTGCCGAAGCCCGGTTGTGCTGCAAACTGAGGCTGCTGGAAATTAGGCTGTTGTGGAGCTGCATTTGGCTGCTGGAAACCGCCGTTAGGCTGCTGGAATGTGCCGCCCTGTGGCTGCTGCGGAGCTGCCTGCTGCGGAGCCTGTGTAGGCTGATCTGCACCAACATTGCCTGCGCCCTGCTGAGCCTGCATCTCTGCGATGTTAGCTCCGCACCCCATGCAGAACTTTTCTTCCGGTCCTACCGGATGTCCGCATTTGAGACAAAACTTGATAGTGTTCATTGCTATTTCCTCCCTAAAAAATGATCTGTATAATCATACGATCCTACGTTATCAATTATATAGTAATATTAAAATTTTGTCAATAAAAATATTGTGTTTTCCACCTTTTTTTCATATTACACCCCTTTGATTTCAAGGTTTTTGTATCATTTGTCACAAGCCGAAAGAATAATCAAACCCATGTTTGTCAAAGCTTTTTATATAACATTGAAAGGAAGGTGCGCCCGGGTATGTTCATAGTCTTTTTCCGTGCGGTGATATTATATGTTGTGATCGTGGCATCAATGCGTCTTATGGGAAAGCGGCAGCTTGGAGAGCTTCAGCCCTCGGAGCTGGTCATAACACTTTTGCTTTCAAACATTGCCACGCTGCCTGTGGAAAACACCGAAATACCTATGATAATGGGGGTGATCCCCATTTTCACCCTTGTGAGCCTGGATGTTGTGCTGTCTCATCTTTCCTTGAAATTCAGACCCCTGCGCCGTGCAATGTGCGGAAGTGCCAAGATCGTTATTTCAAACGGACAGATAGATCAGAAAATGATGAAGGATCTGCGTTTCTCGGTGGATGACCTTATGCAGAGCCTTCGCAGCCAGCAGATATTTGACGTATCACAGGTACAGCTTGCGGTGGTGGAGACTACGGGAAAGATCTCCGTTTATGAGAAAGCGGCATACCGCAGCGTCACCTGTGAGGATATGAACATAAAAGGCGAGGACGCCGATCCGCCCCAGCTGGTCATTGACAGCGGAAAGCTGGTGGAGGGAGCGCTCCAGTCCATTGGCCTTGACAGGGAGTGGGTGGACAAAATGCTGAAACAGCGTCATTTGAAGGTGAAGGATGTGTTTCTCATGACCGGGGAAAGCAGCGGCAAAGCGGTCATAATTCCTTTTGACAAGGGGGGAGCAAAATGAAAAGATTGTGCATAAGCATAGCCATAATGCTTTGCGTGGTATTTATCTGTGTTTACTCCGTAAGCAGACTGAAAGAGGGCAACCGGCAGCTTTTTGACTATATCTCACGCACCCGTCAGGCGTACCTTGAAAATAAAGATGCTGCCCCTGCCCTGGAGCAGCTCACCGAATACTGGAAAAAGCATTATCTTCTTTTGAGCTATACCACCACCGGCAGCGGTCTGGAGCAGATGTCCCTTACCGTTGCAAAACTTCCCCGTCTTATGCAAAGCCGCAGCGCCGAGTTCCTTGGGGAGCTTGATGCCCTTGAGCACTGGGCAAAGCTGGTCTACGACAATAATTATCCGAGAGTTTCCGCTATATTCTGAAAGAAAGAGAAAACCGCCCTGCAACATCACAGGGCGGCTGATCTGCCGGGAATATGCAAAAAAGTCAGTCCTCTTTTTCAAGGATAAAATAGGTGTCGGATTTTTCCGAACACAGCTCTTTTATCCTCCAGCCAAGACCAAGAAGCTCGTTAAGGTGCTCCACACGCTTGAACCTGTCCATTTCGGGAGCAGAGCCTTCGGCGTCGCCGCTGGACTTTGTAATGTAAAACTTTTTTTCCATGAACAGATCCTCCTTTCAAATCCCATAGTGATATTATAACATGGATTTTTGTTTTTTTCAACGGGTTTGAGAATTTTCTCTGCAGATTATTTTAGATAAAAATGCACTTTTTTGGGGAGCGGGGTTGTTCTATAAAAAGTTTCCTCAAAAAGAATCGCCGCTGCGGAGTCGGTATTTTCGTTGCATTGCACGCTCCTGAAAAACCCGGAGCAGTGCCAAAGCAGCCTTCTTTGCAATGTAGTTTGCGAGGGGAATTGCGGACCGCCGCTGCGGCTCTTGCATTTGTATGATAAAAGTGATATAATATCATTAATACTGTATACATTATCAGAGGAAGGGGAGAAAGCAGTGCATACCATACACAATGCGGTAAGAACGGAACAGCGGCCGAAAAAGAAACCGAAAAAACTTATAAAAATAGCTTTTTCAAAGCGCACCACGATCATTATCCTGCTGGTGCTCCAGTTTGCTTTTATACTTCTTACCTTTACCACACTAAGCTCGTTATCGGCATATGTGCGGATCGTCTTTTCGTGGCTGGCGATCTTTCTTGCCTTTGTAATAATCAACACCAACGAAAACCCTGCGTATAAGCTTGCGTGGATAGTCCCCCTGATAGCCATGCCCGTGTTTGCGTCGGTGCTTTATCTTATGCTCAATAACCAGTACTCCTCACGCAGGCTCAAAGCCAAATACGCCAAAAAGCTAAAAGAAACCAAAAAATATCTGCGTACAGACCCTGTCCTTTTGCACAAGATACGCCGTGAGAACAGAGATTTTGAAAAGCTGGTGCGGTATATCCAGACCTCGGGCGGATATCCTGCATATACAAATTCATCTGCCACATATCTTCCCTTTGGAGAGACAAAGTTCGCCGTTATGATGCAGGAGCTGAAAAAGGCAAAGAAGTTTATCTTTATGGAGTATTTCATAATCGACGACGGAAAGATGTGGCAGGCGATCGTGGATATCCTGCTTGAAAAGGTGGAACAGGGCGTTGAGGTAAGGCTTATATACGACGGCATGGGCTCCCAGTTCACACTGCCTTTCAGATACAAGGAAAAGATGAAGGAAAAGGGCATAAAGACATTGGTGTTTAACCCCTTCCGCCCCCTTATCTCCTCGGTGCAGAACAACCGTGACCACCGAAAGATATTGGTCATCGACGGCAACGTGGGAATAACCGGCGGAGTTAATATTGCCGACGAATACATCAACCAGAAAAACCGTTTCGGTCATTGGAAAGACAACGCCATAATGATAAAGGGTGAAGCGGTATGGAACTTCACCATGATGTTCATACAGATGTGGGACGTAGTATCCGGCGAGCGTACAAGGGTGGATATCTACCGCCCGGACGAAGCCTGCTACCCCCCTACCGACGGGATAGTTATACCGTATGCCGACTCCCCTCTTGATGAGGAAAACGTGGGCGAGCTGGTGTATATGGATATTATCAACAACGCAAACGACTATATTTACATCACCACTCCTTATCTTATACCCGACAATGAAATGGTGACGGCGCTGGGCTACGCTGCAAAATCGGGAGTAGACGTAAGGATCATAACTCCCCATATCCCGGATAAATGGTATGTCCACGCTATCACAAGGTCGTTTTACAAAGATCTTATGGATCTGGGTGTGCGGATATATGAATACGAGCCGGGATTTATCCATGCAAAGACCTTTGTTTCCGACGATGACACCGCTGTGGTGGGTACGATAAATCTTGATTACAGAAGTCTTTATCTGCATTTTGAATGTGCCGCATATGTCCGCAACTCCTCGTGCATACCACATATAAAAGAGGATATGCTGGATATGTTTGAAAACAGCTGCACAGAGATAACCCCCGAGGATCTTGAGGCAAGGTCGGCGTTTGACCGGCTCACCTCTGCCATCCTCAAGCCTTTTGCACCTTTGCTGTGATGGAGTTTTAACTCACGCAGCCCTTATAGCAACAATGAAAAAAGACCCGCTTTGACGGGTCTTTTGTTATTTTTAGTATTATCAGAACCTGCTGTTTCTGATAGCTCTTTGAGAACGTATCTGTGCCAGAGGATCTCCGAACTTTTCCTTCTGCTTTTTGAAGTCCATATCCAGAGGCTTTCTGTTGCTCTTTGCCATAACGTCGGTCATCTTCTGCATAAGCAGTCCCTGCTCGTAAAGTGCGACCGCATCTTCACAGGTCTCAGCCTCTCCCGAAACGAGAAAGCCTTTTATGGTGCTGATGCTGCTGATATAATCCGGTGTGATAAAGTCAAGACGCTTTTCAAGCCCCTTGCGGTAATCCTCACACTGGCGCTCGGTCTGCTTTATCCTTCCGTCGAGTATCTCGATCTGCTCCTGGATACCTCTGTTTATCTCGTGCTGCTCTTCCTTTTCCTTGTTGAGCTTCATGTTTAGCATAACGTAAACTACCACTATGCCAAGAACAAAGGAGATGACTGCCACGATTATTGCAAGAAGCCATGCACTCATACCGAAAATGAACAGCATGATAATACCCAGCACCGCAGCGCACGCTCCGATCTTGCCAAGCTCTTTAAAGATCTTTTCTCTCAAACCGAACTCTTTGGCAACCGCAGCATCGTCTTTGATGTAGGTTTTCAGATATTCCTTATTCTGTTTGCTGATATCTACCGCTTCTTCAAATTCATAGTATCTGTTGATATACTCAGCGACACGATTCATGCGGTCAAGCTCTTGTTTATCAGCCATCGATCATCTGCTCCTTATCGTTAAAAAGAACGGCAAAGTTCCGTTACAATTTATATACATATTATATACATAAGATAGTATAACACAGTAAAAAAGTTTTGTCAACGAAAAATTAACTAAAAAAAGGAATAAAGTCTGTTGCAGTTTGACACACTGTTTCAGCTCTGGTTGGTGGACATGGTGATATCCGGCTTGTTTTTCTCTTTTTCCTCAGATTCAAGTTTGTCCATCTGTTCGATAAGCGTTTTCTTTATCCCCTGGACAAACTCCGTCGGGAAGGGCAGATTGAAACCATGGGGATCCACAACAAAGCCTTTGAGCATACTTTGCTGCTCAACTATCTCCGCAAGATCCGCAAAGGTCATAAGAAAAGCCTCGCAGGGCATTTTCTGCTCCTCTCTGAAGGCGATGACATCGTCGTGGGTAAGAAAGGCAGGGAAATATTTTTCTCCCTCGGGGTTTTCGATAAGCACGAACTGAGCCTTCGGACGCTCGCTGAAACGGAGCCTGTCGTCCTGGCTTGTAAGCTCTGTGGAGCTGTCAAAGATCGCCGGAACGAAAAAGGTCGTGTCAAAAATGACCTTGTTGAGCACCTCGTCCCTTGTTTCGTCGCTGAAATCCTCACGCATTTTTTTGATAGCCTCCACAAGGGGGGAATTGTCGATGTCGTTAAGGTCTGCGCCGGGGTTGTTTACGTTGAATTGTTCTGCCATTGTTATTCTCCTTCCTCTTCCAGGTTTGTCTCGATTATATATTTTGGTCTTGCCTTTGCTTCAAGATATATCTTTCCGATATACTCCCCTATAACGCCGATGGAAAGCAGCTGCAGACCGCCGATGGCCCATATGGAAATAACGATGGTGGACCAGCCCGGGACTGTATTGCCGATCGCCCAGGTTATAAGGAATCGTATAAGCATGATTATTGAAACAAAGAAAATAAAAAATCCCAGGAAAGTAATAAATCTTATGGGCTTTATAGAAAGTGAGGTTATCCCCTCTATGGCAAAGGATATCATTTTTTTCAAAGGATATTTTGACTCCCCTGCCTGACGCTCGTTGCGGACATATTTCACCGTATCCGATTTAAAGCCCACCATAGGCACAAGCCCACGCAAAAACAGATTTACCTCCTTGAACTGTGCAAGGGCAAGGACTGCTTTTTTGCTCATAAGCCTGTAATCCGCATGGTCATAGGTTATCTCGACTCCCATTTTTGAAAGGAGCTTATAATAACCTCTTGCGGTGCCTCTTTTGAACTGGGTGTCCTTGTCACGGGAGCTTCTCACCCCGTAAACGATCTCGCACCCCTGGGCACGTTTTTCCAAAAAACCGTCAATGGCGTTTATATCGTCCTGAAGGTCGGCGTCCATAGAGATGATTATGTCTGCATATTTCACCGCCGTGTTCATGCCTGCAAGCAGGGCGTTCTGGTGTCCTTTGTTCCGTGAGAGCTTCACCCCTGTAAAATAGGGGATCGCACCGTAAAGCTTGGTGATAATCTCCCAGGTCTTATCTTTTGAGCCGTCGTCAACAAACATGACCTTGCTGTCGGGGTGTATCTTTTCCTCGCTTACAAGATCCTGCATTTTTTCAAGCAGAGCCTTTGCGGTGATAGGCAGCATCTCTTCCTCGTTGTAGCATGGGATGACGATATAAAGTTTTTCAAGCATTTTGATCTTTCCTTATACTTTAATATTTATATTACCCCCTTTTGACGGGGGACATGGGTCTTACTTTTTTGTCCGGCTTTTTCACTGAGTATCTATGCCGTACAGTCTTTTTGCGTTTTCGCAGGTCATATCGCACACCTGCTGTGGGGTAAGCCCTTTTTGCTCGGCAACCACCTTTGCCACCTGTTGGATCATAGGGCTTTCGCACCGCTGACCCCTGTACGGGGGCGGAGCCATATAAGGACAGTCTGTTTCCAGCAAAAGCCTGTCCATTGGCACATTTTCCAGTGCCCTGAGGGCTTTTTTAGCGTTTTTAAAGGCCAGCACCCCGGTAAAGCCAATATAAAAGCCCATTTCAACAGCTTCCTTTGCCGTTTCCGCCGAGCCGGAAAAACAATGGATAACTCCCCGTGAGCCATGTTTTTTCAAAAGCTCCATAGTATCCTGCGTTGCGTCACGGGAGTGGACGATGACCGGCAGGTCTTTGTCCTTTGCGAAAACAAGCTGTTTTTCAAAGACCTCTATCTCCCTGTCCCTGTCGTAGCCCGGATAATGGTAATCAAGCCCTATCTCGCCTATCGCCGTCAGCTTGCCTGTGGCTTTTGAAAGGCGGTAAAGCTCTTCAAGCCTGCTTTCCCAGTCCTTTGGCAAAACACTTGCATACTCCGGGTGAAAGCCCACCGAGGTATAAAAGTTTTTGTATTTTTTTGCACATTCTATCCCGAACAGCGCCGAATCCACATCGGTTGCGGCATGGTTCACAAAGCTCACCGCAGAGCCTTCTCCAAGGACCCTGTCAAGGACCTGCTGTCTGTCATCGTCAAACCAGTGGTCGTCGTAATGACAATGGGAATCAAAGATATTATTCATTAGTTTCTCGTCTCCGTTTTTTAAAGCACCCGGGGCGTACCGGCAGAAAATCAAGCCGCATCACAAAGTTAAGTATATCACATATACCGGTGTTTGTCAAAGCCGCTTCTTTTTCATCCGGGCGCTGGTGCGGGGATATTTGCTGTCGGTGGGTCTTACCTTGTCTATCACCACAAGTGTTCTGCCGTCACCGTTTGGAAGTTTGTATTCCTTGACCTGAGAGAGCTTGCCCCCAAGAAGCTCGATAGCCTCTGCGGCAGCGTCTATCTCCACCCGGGCACCGGAGCCTTTAAGGGCGATAAAGCTGCCCCCTTGTTTCACAAAGGGCAGACAGTATTCGCAAAGGTCGCTAAGGTTAGCCACTGCCCTTGCGGTGGCAAAGTCAAAACGCTCACGGAATTCTCCGTTTCGTCCCAGCTCCTCTGCCCTTGCGTGCAGACAGGTCGCCCCCAGTCCCAGTGAGTCGGAAAGCTGTGCCAGGAAGGTTATCCGCTTCTGAAGGCTGTCCAGCAGCGTAAGTTTAATATCGTCACGCCATATCTTTACTGCGCAGCCGGGGAAGCCTGCCCCTGTGCCTATATCTATAAGCGTGCTGTCACGGGGTATGCCCACGGTGAAAAAAGGGAAAACGCTGTCAAAAAAATGCTTAACGGCGATCCCCTCCGGGTCGGTTATAGCCGTGAGATTTATGTTACGGTTCCATGCACAAAGCATTTGTGCATAGCTGTCGTACTTTTCAAATTGCTCCTGGGTCATACTAATGCCTGCCCGGGCAAAGGTCTGTATAAATCTTTCCTGTTCCAAGATCATATGGTTATGTCCTTTCTGTACCGATAGGGAGCTTTTTCAGCTTCCCCGTACCTGTTTTGGGCATAAAACTTTTTTAGTGCCGCTTATTTTTTCTCTCTGCCCTGCTGTTCCAGCCATACCAGCAAAACGCCTACGTCCGCAGGGTTTACGCCGCTTATACGGCTTGCCTGTCCAACCGACAGGGGTTTTATCTTATTGAGCTTTTCCACTGCCTCAAGCCGCAGACTTCCCACCTGAGCGTAGTCGATGTCTGTGGGCAGAGCCTTGCTTTCCAGCTTTCGCATAGCCTCCACCTGTTCCAGCTGGATCTTGATATATCCCTCGTACTTTATCTGAAGCTCCACCTGCTCGGTGACCTCACGATCAAGCTCGGGGCGGTTTTTGTCAAAGGGTGCAAGCATATCGTATGTAACACCCGGCCGCTTTATCAGCTGTGAAAGCTTTATCCCGTTGGTAAGCGGGTCTGTGCATACGCTTTCCAGCAGATCGTTTATCTCCTTGCCCGGAGCAAGATTAACGTGCTTGACTCTTTCTATCTCCTGCTCAATAAGCTCGTTTTTTCTTAAAAGGTGCTCATATGCCTCGTCGCTTACAAGCCCCACCCTGTGCCCCAGGGGAAGCAGCCTTATGTCTGCGTTATCCTGGCGCAGCAAAAGTCTGTACTCGCTGCGGGAGGTCAGCATCCTGTAAGGGTCTGAGCAGCCCTTTGTTACCAGATCGTCTATCAGCGTGCCGATGTATGAGCTTGCCCTGTCAAGCACAAGGGGCGGCTCGCCTTTTATTTTTAATGCGGCGTTTATGCCGGCAACCAGTCCCTGTGCCGCAGCCTCCTCGTAGCCGGAGGTGCCGTTGAACTGCCCTGCGCCGTAAAGCCCTTTTAGTTTTTTGAACTCAAGGGTCGCAAGCAGCTGGGTAGGGTCGCAGCAATCGTACTCGATGGCATAGGCGTTACGCATTATCTCCACGTGCTCCAGCCCTTTTATGGAGTGTAAAAACTCCAGCTGGACAAATTCCGGCAGAGATGAGCTCATTCCCTGTAAATAGTATTCCTGTGTACCAAGTCCCATAGGCTCAATAAAAAGCTGGTGACGGGGCTTGTCGGAAAAGCGCATTATCTTGTCCTCTATTGAGGGACAGTAGCGTGGACCGATGGCGTTTATCCTTCCCGAATAGATGGGGGAAAGGTGTATATTATCCTTTATTATTTTGTGCGTTTTTTCGTTTGTATATGCAACATAGCACTTGACCTGGTTTTTAAGTCCGCCTTTTGTGGAAAAGGAAAATGGGGTTATCTCCTCATCGCCTGACTGCTCTTCAAGCTTGTCAAAGTCTATCGAGCGCTTGTGCACCCTTGCAGGGGTGCCCGTCTTGAAACGGCGCATCTCCACACCTGCGTCAATAAGGCTTTGGGTAAGCGCAAGCGCAGGCTTTATGCTGTCCGGACCACTGGGGTAAGACACGCTGCCCACATGGATAACTCCCCCAAGGTATGTTCCGCTGGCGATTATGGCCGCCTTGCAGCGGTAAGTCGTCCCAAGCATGGTTTTTACTCCGCAAACGGAGCCGTTTTCAAAAAGTATATGGGTTATCTCGCCCTGTTTCAAATACAGGTTTTCCTGTTTTTCCACAGTGTTTTTCATAAGGTCGTGGTAAGCCGTCCGGTCTATCTGCGCCCGAAGGGAGTGTACCGCAGGGCCCTTTCCTCTGTTGAGCATACGGCTTTGTATCATCGTTTTGTCAGCCGCTTTTCCCATCTCGCCGCCTAAGGCGTCTATCTCACGCACAAGGTGACCCTTTGCTGTGCCGCCGATGGAGGGGTTACATGGCATATTCGCAACGCAGTCAAGGGTTATGGTAAAAAGAGCGGTCTTCATACCCAAACGAGCCGCCGCCAAGGCAGCCTCACACCCTGCGTGACCTGCCCCCACAACTATCACATCGAAATGTTCTATTGTCTTTGCCGTAGACATATCGGCATTATCTCCTTTGTGTGTCAAGTGTTGTAAGTCAAATACCCTCGTGTTCCTGCGATAAATCAGAATTTAGTTTATTACAAACTTTAAGATATGTGCCCGAAGGGGTTATAGGGGGCGATCGGAAAGCCCCCTAAGGAAAATACATTTGATATTCAAGCCGCCTTTTCGCAGGCGGCTTGAGGCAACCGACGTTACCACAGGGTAAGGGAAAGCCCTCTCTTTCAGGGCTTTCCCTCTTCCAAAACAGTCCACCGGACTGTTTTGGAATTCACCCCTTGCGGAGCGCACGATGTAGGGGGATTTCGCTCTCTGCGGAGAGCGACGAGGGCGCCGCCCTCGACCCGCAAGCCCTTTTTAGGAAAGG
>ONMZ01000001.1 GCA_900319075.1 uncultured Eubacteriales bacterium | reverse complement strand
ATTTAAAGAACAGCTTGCAGATCCGAATATATCGGAACTATCGTTTGAAGACAGGTTCGGACTTCTTGTGGATAAAGAATGGGCAACCCGTAAAAACAACCATCTTACCAAGCTTATCAAAAAAGCTAATTTTGCAGATACAGGTGCTTGCGTAGAGGATATTGCTTATGACAAAGCACGAAAGCTTGACAAAGCTCAGATATCCCGTCTTGCAGGCTGTAATTACATCTTCGAGCATCATAACCTCATGCTCCTCGGGGCAACAGGCAGCGGAAAGACATATATCGCCTGCGCTCTTGGAATGTCAGCTGTAAGGCAGTTCCTTCCTGTCAGATATGTCAGACTTCCTGAGCTGCTTACTGAACTTGCAATAGCCAGAACAACAGGAACATACAGCAAAGTCATAGAGCAGTACAAAAAGCCTGCACTGCTGATACTTGACGAATGGCTGCTGTATCAGCTCAAAGAATCAGAAGCAAGGGATCTTCTCGAAATAGCTGAAGCTCGTTACAAAAAGGGATCAATGATTTTTTGTTCGCAGTTTGATGTACCGGGCTGGCGTGACAAGATCGGTTCACCTATTATTGCAGATGCCATATGTGACCGTATCGTTCATGATTCATATCGCATCGTAATTGAATGCGAAGAATCTATGAGAAAGATATTCGGCGTAGAACAGTCAGAAGCATAAGGAGCCTTCGGCTCATCGGGCTCTGCACCAAACAAAATGACTGCGTCGTTCAGAGGTTTATCGCTCTTGTTTTCAAGTAATGCAAAAGGCGATGCCGCATATCGCTGACATCGCCCATTACTTGGAAACCTCACGGGACACTCAGGTCGCTCATAGAGCGCCACCTATCCTCCCTGTGAGTAAAGCATAATTATTTATCATACAAGTTTTACGATGTCAATGTACAACTACTGCGACGACACTGTTCATTTTAAGCGACGCTACTGTTCAACTTCGCCGGCCGCGGGTGTTCAACTTTGGCGCTATATTCAGTTAAATACTGTGAAAAACAGTAATTGAAAAATATGCAAATAAATGTTACAATATTCAATAGTAAAACACAAAGAAAGAATTCTAATTTTATTACAATAATAAGAAGGGGCTGGTACTATGAAAAAACGTTTGTTAAGTTTCGTAATGGCAGCAGCAATGCTTTTCGGCTCGGCAGCAATGCTGCCTGACGGCGTTTTCAGCGAGAGTACAAGTATAACTGCAAGTGCAGAGGAAACCGCAACATCTGGAAAATGTGGTGAGAATGTAAGTTGGTCCCTTGACAGCAACGGTGTGCTTACTATCAGCGGCACGGGAGAAATGTATAGCTATACCGATTGCGATGGATTGCGTTCTCCGTTTTATGACAATGATAACATTAAATCTGTAGTCATAAAAAATGGTGTCATGAGAATTGGAGCAAATGCTTTTTATGGCTGCAAAAACCTAAAAAGCATAACCATCTCGGACAGCGTTACGAGCATTGGTGGGTATGCATTTTCCCACTGCACAAGCCTTGAAAGCATAACCATACCGGATAGCGTTACGAGCATTGGATATGATGCATTTTCTGGTTGTTCCAGCCTTAAAAGCGTATCCATCCCGGACAGCGTTACGAGCATAGGATCATATGCATTTTCCCACTGCACAAGCCTTGTAAATATAACAATCCCTGACAGCGTAATTGGCATTGATTATGGAGTATTTCAGTACTGCTCCAGCCTTGCAAGCATAACCATCCCGGATAGTGTTACTTTTTTTAGGAGAAATGCATTTTATGCTACACCTTGGTTTGAGGAACAAAGAAGAAATGATCCTCTGGTAATTGTTAATGGTATCCTGATCGACGGCGAAACTTGTACAGGGGACGTTGTTATCCCTTCCGGTGTTACGAGCATTGAAAACGAAGCATTTTACGACTGCACAAACATTAAAAGCATAACCATCCCCGACAGCGTTACGAGCATAGGTGATTCGGCATTTTGGCGTTGCACAAGCCTTGAAAGCATTACTATCCCTGACAGTGTTACGAGCATAGCAGGATGTGCATTTTTTGGCTGCAAAAGCCTTACAAGCATAACCATCCCGGACAGCGTTACGAGCATTGAGGCATCTGCATTTTATGAATGCACAAGCCTTACAAGCATAACCATACCCGACAGCGTTACGAGCATTGGTCATACGGCATTTATGAAATGCACAAGCCTTAAAAGTATATCCATCCCCGGCAGCGTTACGAGCATTGGAAGTTCTGCATTTAATGGCTGCACAAACCTTGAAAGCATAACCATCCCGGATAGCGTTACGATTATTGGAGATTGGGCATTTGAGAACTGCTCCAGCCTTGAAAGCATAACCATCCCTAACAGTGTTACTAGCATAGGCGGAGATGCATTTTCCTACTGCACAAGCCTTGAAAGCGTAATTATATCCGATGGTGTTACGAGCATTGGGGGAGGTGCATTTTCCGACTGCTCAAGCCTTGCAAGAATAATCATCCCGGACAGTGTTACGAGCATTGGTTGGAATGCATTTTATGGCTGTTCCAGCCTTAAAAGCATAACCATCCCCGACAGTGTTACGAGAATTGGAAGCGAAGCATTTTCCAACTGCACAAGCCTTGAAAACGTAAACATCCCTGGCAGCGTTACGAGCATTGGAGTGCGTGCATTTGGATATTATGATGAATATGTTACGGATTATCCCTTGTGGCATAAGATCAAAGACTTCACCATCTATGGCGTTCCCGGTTCGGCTGCGGAGACTTATGCTACGGAAAACGGTTTTAAATTTATAAAACTCGACGCTCCCGATGGCTGGACCAAGCTCAGCACCGGCGAGTGGATGTACTACAAGGACGGCAGCGCCGTTACCGGCTGGCAGTTCATAAATAACAATTGGTATTACTTCAATGGCTCGGGCATCATGCAGACCGGTTGGCAGAAAATCGACAACGAACAGTACTTCTTTAACTCCAATGGCATCATGCAGACTGGTTGGCAGAAGATCGATAACAAACGGTACTACTTCGACGCCGAGGGCATCATGCAGACCGGCTGGCAGAAGATCGATAACAGACGGTACTACTTCGACGCCGAGGGCATCATGCAGACCGGCTGGCAGAAGATCGACAACAAACGGTATTACTTCAACGCCGAGGGCATCATGCAGACCGGTTGGCAGAAGATCGACAACAAACGGTATTACTTCAACGCTGAAGGCATCATGCAGACCAGTTGGCAGAAGATCGATAACAAACGGTATTACTTCAACGCTGATGGCATTATGCAGACCGGTTGGCAGAAGATCGACAACGAACAGTACTTCTTTAACTCCAACGGCATCATGCAGACCGGCTGGCAGAAGATCGATAACAGACGGTACTACTTCGACGCTGATGGCATCATGCAGACTGGTTGGCAGAAGATCGACAACAAACGGTATTACTTCAACGCTGATGGCGTCTTGAAGACCGGCTGGCAATTGATTTCGAGTAAATGGTATTTCTTCAATACATCCGGTGCGATGGTAACCGGCTGGCAGAAACTTTCAAACATATGGTATTTCTTCAACACATCCGGAGCGATGGTCACCGGCTGGCAGAAAATCGGCAACACATGGTATTTCTTCAACACATCCGGAGCTATGGTCACCGGCTGGCAGAAAATCGGCAACACATGGTATTTCTTCAACACATCCGGAGCTATGGTCACCGGCTGGCAGAAACTCTCCAATAAGTGGTACTATTTCAACACATCCGGAGCGATGGTAACCGGCTGGCAGAAGCTCGGCAACACATGGTATTTCTTCAACACATCCGGTGCAATGGTCACCGGCTGGCAGAAGATCGGGGGCAAGTGGTATTACTTTGAGAGTTCCGGCGCAATGCTTGCGAACACCTCGAGGAAGATCGGCGGCAAGACATACAAGTTCAACGCCTCTGGCGTTTGCACAAATCCGTGATATCATTAAGAGCGGCAGCGATGCCGCTCTTTTTTCATAAGATATGATCTTTCAATCCTATGATTGAAAATGTAAGATCCCAATAAGGACCAAAATCAAAAGGGAATAGGGTTGTTTGTATTGCATAAAACCTAACAAACAATTTTGTAATAATTTACCTTGAAAAATATTGCTTTTTATGGTATAATGAACAAAATATGTATAAGGATGTGGTCAGTTTTGAAAAAAAGAATATTATCGCTTACTCTAAGTATTTGTCTTGTATTTGGTACGGCGTCTGCGTTACCAAATAATGTTTTTGTGGATAGCACAGCTGTTACTGCCAGTGCGGAAACCGCAAATTCGGGCAAGTGCGGTGAGAATGTAAGTTGGTCCCTTGACAGCAAAGGTGTGCTCACTATCAGCGGCACGGGAGAAATGTATGACTATGATGATTATGGAGATGAAGTGCGTTCTCCGTTTTATGAGAATGATAACATTAAATCTGTAGTCATTAAAAATGGTGTTACAAGCATAGGAAATTATGCATTTGAGGACTGCTCAAGCCTTGAAAGCGTAAACATCCCAAGTAGCGTTACGAGCATTGGTTGGAATGCATTTTATGACTGCACAAGCCTTACAAGCATAACCATCCCTGACAGCGTTACGAGCATTGGTTGGAATGCATTTATGTACTGCAACAGCCTAAAAAGCATAACCATACCCAACAGTGTTACGTGCATAGAAAGCTGTACATTTTATGACTGCACAAGCCTTACAAGCATAACCATTCCCGAAGGCGTTACAAGCATTGGAAATAACGCATTTGATGGCTGCACAAGCCTTAAAAGTATAATAATCCCTGACAGTGTTACGTATTTTGGGGAATTTGCATTTAATGCTACACCCTGGCTTGAGGGAAAAAGAAAAAATGGTCCTCTGGTAATTGTTAATGGTATAGTGATCGATGGCGCAACTTGTACAGGGAACGTTATTATCCCTTCCGGTGTTACGAGCATTGGCGATGTTGCATTTTCCAACTGCTCAAGCCTTACAAGCATAACCATTCCGGCCAGTGTTACGAGCATAGGAGCATCTGCATTTTCCGACTGCACAAGCCTTACAAGCATAACCATCCCGGACAGCGTTACGAGCATAGGAGCAGGTGCATTTTCTTATTGCTCCAGCCTTAAAAGCATAACCATTCCGGCCAGTGTTACGAGCATTGGAGACTGGGCATTTTCCGGCTGCCCAAGCCTTGAAAGCGTAAACATCCCAAGTAGCGTTACGAGCATAGAAAGCTATACATTTTCTGACTGCACAAGCCTTACAAGCGTAACCATCCCCGACAGCGTTACGAGCATTGGAAGTTCTGCATTTTCAGGCTGCACAAGCCTTAAAAGTATATCCATCCCCGGCAGCGTTACGAGAATTGAAGATAATGCATTTGGATATTATTATGATCAAAATGATGGAACTGATAAGAAGGTCGATGGCTTCACCATTTATGGTGTTCCCGGTTCGGCTGCTGAGACTTATGCCACTAAAAACGGTTTTATGTTCATAAACCTCAACGCTCCCGATGGTTGGAACATGCTCAACAACGGTAAGTGGATGTACTACAAGAACGGCAGAGCCGTTACCGGCTGGCAATTGATTTCGAGTAAATGGTATTTCTTCAACACATCCGGCATTATGGTCACCGGCTGGCAGAAACTTTCAAACACATGGTATTTCTTCAACACATCCGGAGCGATGGTCACCGGCTGGCAGAAGCTTGGCAACACATGGTATTTCTTCAACGCATCCGGCGCAATGGTCACCGGTTGGCAGAAACTCGGGGGCAAGTGGTATTTCTTCAACACATCCGGAGCTATGGTCACTGGTTGGCAGAAGCTCGGCAACACATGGTATTTCTTCAACACATCCGGAGCTATGGTAACCGGCTGGCAGAAGCTCGGCAACACATGGTACTACTTCAACACATCCGGAGCTATGGTAACCGGCTGGCAGAAACTCGGGGGCAAGTGGTATTTCTTTGAGAGTTCCGGCGCAATGCTTGCGAACACCTCGAGGAAGATCGGCGGCAAGACCTACAAGTTCAACGCCTCTGGCGCTTGCACAAATCCGTGATATCATTAAGGGCGGCAGCAATGCCGCTCTTTTTTTATGCTGATAAAAAAACCACCTGCTATGCAGGTGGAATGTATAAACTTTAGTAAGAGCATAATCTGTCCCGCACAATAGACAAAAACGCCTCCTTGATACAGAAGATCTTATCAAAAAGAATTATGTTGCAGATGTATGTATTGCAGCAGTAAAAGTAAGAGGTCTTTCTAAGGATTCATCATTGAGTAAAAAGAATTGCTTGAAAATGATGGCTCAAGACAGGATGTTTAAGGATGAATTTACTCTCAAGTACCTGGAATTGTTTCGTATACCAGTAGCTGTTGCGTTAAAATTCAGGCAGTATTGGATGGTAAATTTGATCTCATTTTTTGTAGGCAAAGCTAAAGGTAGGTAACATATTGGAGGATTAAGTTTTGAAAATTCTTTTTACCAGTGTTGGAAGACGTGTTGAACTTATACAGGCGTTTAAAAAAGCAGCTGATAAGCTTAATATTGATTTGACGATAATAGGGGCGGATATATCAAATTCTGCTCCTGCACTTATGTTTTGCGATAAAACAGTTATAGTCCCCAGAATAAATACAGATAAGTATATTCCGTTTCTTCAGGAATACTGCAGGGATAATGCAGTAGATGCACTTGTTCCAACAATTGATACAGATCTTTTGCTGCTATCACAAAATAAAGAGTACTTTGGGAAGACAAAAGTGGTAGTAAGTGACCCTGATAAAGTTGCAATTTGCAGAGATAAAAGACTAACCGGGGGTTTCCTTGGCTCGGTAGGACTTAAATATCCAATTGCGATAGATGATATATTGAAGTATGATCAAGGATTTCCTGCTTTTATCAAACCTAAGGATGGAAGTTCTAGCATTGATGCCTATAAAGTGGATATACTATAAAGACCCTGTTGCTGTTCTTTTACAGAATTGGATTGGCGTTAACAAGCAGCCGAAACAAATCAAAAGCAGAACTTAATGCCTTGAGAAAAATATAAAAAGTATTTAAGATATGCTGGATGTTTGTAAAAAACGGGATAATATTATATTAATAGTAAACAAATCAAGCGGCAAATCGTTGTAAAAGTTAGATTGTTAAACTGAAACGTTAAGTTGTAATTTGATTTTTATTTAGATACTATAATGAGTAAAAGGATAAATTTACAAGTCCCAATAATACTTTTGAAAAAAAGCATTGAATTGTATTGACTTTTTTAGTGATATGTGTTAATATATGTATGTATTTGGGTTTTTTAGGCTTCACTGTTCATATTAAAAGGAGTTGTTTTGTTCATGAACAAGCAGGAGTTTGACGTTTTAAGAACACTTCTTATAGAACCTTTCATTAATCAGCGGGTATTGTCGGAAGTATCAGGACATAGCCTGGGTGTAGTCAATCGTTCTTTAAAATCCTTGAAAGATCAGGGCTACATTGATGACACTGTTTGTCTTACATCTAAAGCAATCAGAGAGCTTGAGATGAAAGCTCCTAAAAATGCGATCATACTTGCAGCAGGTTTTGGAATGAGAATGGTACCCATAAATCTGACTTCGCCCAAAGCAATGCTTGAGGTCAATGGCGAGCCGTTGATAGAACGCACTATCAAACAGCTCCACAAAGCCGGGATAAGGGATATAACAATTGTTGTGGGATTCATGAAAGAGAAATTTGATTATCTGATCGATGAATACGGGGTAAAACTTGTGGTCAATCCGGATTATGCTTCAAAAAACAATCTCAGTTCCCTTGCACTTGTAGCTGACCGGATCACTAATACGTACATAGTGCCATCGGATATATGGTGTGATAAAAACCCATTCCACCAAAAGGAAATGTATTCCTGGTACATGGTAAGTGATATGGTCGATAATGAATCGGATGTCAGGGTCAACAGGAAAATGGAACTTGTTAAGGTCAGCAAGTACTCAGGCGGAAATCAGATGCTTGGAATTGCTTACTTGCTTGAGGAGGATGCTAAGATCATTCGTGAGAAGATCAAAAGCGCCTCAGAAAGTGGGGAACATGATGAGGATTTCTGGGAGATCGCACTGTATGAAAAGGATAAGATGACCATTGCAGCCAAGGTGGTACATTCTGCAGATGCTGTAGAGATAAACACTTATGAGCAGCTGCGTGAGCTTGACGGTGAATCCAACCACTTAAAGTCCGATGCTCTTGATGTTATAGGAGATGTGTTCAAGGTTTCGACTGATGATATTGTGGATATAACGGTTCTGAAAAAAGGTATGACTAACCGTTCTTTCCTTTTTTCTGTTAACGGAGACAAGTACATCATGCGGATCCCCGGAGAGGGGACCGATCAACTTATAAACCGTGCACAGGAAGCGGAAGTTTTCAGAACAATAAGCGGCTTAGGACTATGCGATGACCCGGTATTTATAGATCCGCATACAGGATATAAGATAACTAAATACCTTAACGGGGTAAGAGTATGTGACCCTGACAATGAAAATGACCTGAAACGATCAATGAGTAAGCTCAGAGAATTTCATAATATGAAACTCAAGGTGGATCACAGCTTTGATATCTGGGGTCAGATCGAGTATTACGAAAAACTTTGGAAGGATAACCCGTCAGTATATAAGGACTACAAACAAACAAAGGCTAATGTGCTGAACTTGAAAAAGTTTATCGACAGCGCAGAAAAAGAAATGTGCCTGACCCATATAGATGCTGTGCCTGATAATTTCCTGTTTTATAATGACGGCAGCACTGAAAAGCTACAGCTTACAGACTGGGAGTATTCGGGTATGCAGGATCCCCATGTGGATATAGCAATGTTTTGTATTTACAGTATGTATGATAAAAACCAGGTGGACAGGCTTATAGATATTTATTTTGAGAATAAGTGCGATAAGAAAACGAGAGCAAAGATATATGCATATATTTCTATGTGTGGATTGCTCTGGTCGAACTGGTGTGAATTCAAACGAAATCTGGGAGTAGAGTTCGGGGAATACAGCCTGCGCCAGTACAGGTTTGCCAAGGATTATTATCATTACGCCATGAACGAGCTGCAAGGTGCGGAGGTCGGTGGAAATGAGTAAAATGCATATTGTAAAAAGAGCGATAATTATGGCGGCAGGAAAGGGGGAGCGAATGCTTCCGCTCACTGCCGATACTCCCAAACCCCTTGTCAGAGTCAACGGCGTAAGAATGATAGATACCGTCATTCGTGGGCTGAATAATAACGGGATAAATGAGATATACATTGTTGTCGGGTATCTTAAAGAAAAGTTTGAAGTGCTTTTAAAAGAGTATCCCGGCGTAAAGCTGATAGATAATCCGTATTATGAAAGCTGCAATAATATCTCATCACTATATGTCGCAAGGGATTATTTAGGCGAAAGTATTATTCTCGACGCAGACCAGATAATATATAACGACAGAATTTTGTCACCATATTTTGAAAAGTCCGGGTATAACGCTGTGTGGACAGACGAGCATACGGATGAATGGTTGATGGATGTTCATGAAAATAAGGTCATAAGCTGTTCACGAACCGGTGGTGAGAAGGGTTGGCAGCTTTACAGCATTTCACGATGGACTTCCGAGGACGGATCCAGACTGAAAGGATATATAAAGACCGAATTTGAAAACGGCAACCGTCAGATCTACTGGGATGATGTTGCAATGTTTTGCTATCCTGACAAGTTTGATCTTGGTATCTTTGAAATGAAAAGGGAAGATATTATCGAAGTAGACAGCTTTGAAGAATTGCAAAAACTGGATAATAGTTATAAAGTCTGATATGGAGGAAGAGTAAAAATGAGTGAGAAGGTAAAAGAACAAAAAAACAAAGGGCGCATCGACTGGCTGGTGACCCTTGCACCGTTTATAATCATAATGGGGCTTGCGGGATTGCTTTTTGTATTTCCGGATGGCTCGAACAAAGTTATAGGAAAAGTCAGGTTTTTCTTTGGGGACACAATGGGGATATACTACCTTGTTATTGGACTTGGGGTATTGATCGTATCCGTTTTGCTGGCTTTTTCCAAATACGGAAATATAGTTCTTGGAGAGCCTGATGAAAAGCCGAAGTATTCATTTTTCGCTTGGGGAAGTATGATGTTCACCTGCGGACTTGCGGCAGACATTTTGTTTTATTCTTTCTCAGAATGGGTAATGTATGCCACAAACCCTCATATTGAGGAGCTCGGTTCGGTAGACGAATGGGCAGGCGTATTTCCACTGTTCCATTGGAGCTTTATCCCATGGGCTTTCTACCTTGTGCTTGCTGTTGCCTTCGGATTTATGCTTCACGTCAGAAAAAGAAACCGCCAGCGCTATTCGGAAGCTTGCCGCCCTGTTCTCGGAAAGCACTCAGATGGCATTGTTGGCAGGGTGATCGACCTTTTTGCACTGTTTGCATTGCTTGCCGGAACGGCAACTACATTTAGTGTTGCCACACCGCTTATGGCAAGTATAATCGGTAAGCTTTTCGGTGTTTCTCTTAGCCGTACGACCATAACGATTATTATTCTGCTTGTGACCTGTGCTGTTTATACATATGCAGTCCTGCACGGTTTCAAAGGCATTAGTTATCTTGCAAAGGCGTGTATTTTTCTTTTCTTTGGTATGCTTATTCTTGTTCTGCTTATCGGCGGGCAGGGACGGTATATTATTGAAAATGGTTTCCAGTCCCTTGGCAAAATGGTCCAGAATTTTATTGGCCTGTCTACATTCGCTGATCCCACAAGAAAAAGCAACTTCCCGCAGGACTGGACAATATACTACTGGGCTTATTGGATGGTATGGTGCATAGCTGCTCCGTTTTTCATAGGCAATATTTCAAGGGGCAGAACTATCCGTCAGACCATACTGGGAGGATATATTTTCGGAGTTGGTTCCACCATCGTAAGCTTTGTGATACTTGGTAACTACTCTCTTGGACTGCAAACTGCCGGTGCACATAACTTTATTGAACAGTATAATGAAAGCGGCGACCTTTACGGACTTATACTAAATATCATAGATACAATGCCTGCTTCAACGTTTATACTTGTTCTTGTGCTTATAACAATGATACTGTTTTATGCAACGTCCTTTGACTCGATCGCATACACGGCAGCTTGTTACAGCTATAAAAAACTTGGCGAGGACGAACACCCAAGCAAGCCGGTCGAACTTCTTTGGTGTATACTTCTTATCGTGCTTCCGATAGCACTTGTTTTCTCGGAAAGCTCAATGAATAATATCCAGTCTGTCAGCATTATTTCAGCGTTCCCTATCGGAATAATAATGATAATTATGATCTGGAGTTTCTACAAGGATGCAAAAAAATATCTGGATGAGAAAAAGCATTTTAACAAGTAATCGTCTGTTGTAACTAAAAAAGCACTAAGCGTACAAAAAAATGTACTCTTAGTGCTTTGCTTTTTTTGCTGTTTTATAGGCTGCCTGCATTGCTTTTAGGTATGCGTTTATAGGTAAGAAAACGGTATCTTAGCCCGCTATATTCCATTATCTGCGACATCTCGTGGACTTTCCAGTCCTCAAGCGAGTCAAAGTCCGCAATAAAGCTGTCCGCATGGGTTCGGGCAAAGACTTTTGTTATATATGCTGTGTCGCAGTATTCTAAAAGCTGCCGGTAGATCTGCGATCCGCCGATCACCGCAACATCGCCGCTTTTTGCATCTGCTGTAAGCTTTAAAAGCTCGTCGATGCTGTGTGCAGCTTCAACTCCTTCAAAGGAAAAATCACGTTTTTTGGTCAGCACGATATTTCGTCTGTCAGGCAACGGTTTCACCCTGAGTGAATCAAAGGTCTTGCGTCCCATGATCACAGTTTTCCCTGCGGTGACCTTTTTGAAATGTTCCATGTCCTGTGGTATATCAAAAAGCAGCTTCCCGTCATACCCTATGCCCCAGTTCCTGTCCACACAGGCTATAATAGTCATCATCTTTTAAGTTCGGCAAGCATGGCTGCCGCTGTTTTGCCTGTGGCAGGGTCAAATGCATATGGATCAAGCTCGCAAAGGGGAGCAAGGACGAACTCTCTGTTTGCCATGTCTATATGGGGGATTGTGAGAGTTTCGTCGTGAAGAATTATATCATCAAACAAGATTATATCCACGTCAAGTGTACGGGGTCCCCAGTGTACGGTGCGCTCTCTTCCGGCATTTTCCTCAGCTTGTGAGGTGAGCTTGTGAAGCTGGTGGGGAGTGTACAAAGTTTCAAGCTCCACACAGCAGTTAAGAAATTTATCCTGGTCCGTTTTCCCGTAGGGCTCTGTTTGAATAAGCGATGAGCTTGTGACTCCACGGCAGTTCTTATCCGCACGGATAAGGTCTATTGCGTCTTTGATGTATTTTTCTTTGTCGCCCATGTTTGACCCGAGAGAAAGGTATACCTTGCTCCATTTTCTGTCCACGGTAACGCTGACATATTCCAGGGGCAGCAGTATAGGCGCCCATGGTTTTTTGACCTCAAGAACAACTCTGTTTATTCGGCTGTAATGGGAGAGTATATCGTGGGAAAGCTTTTCCGCAGCTGTCTCAATAAGCTTGAAGGTATTGCTTTCCATGATCTTTTTTATAAGGTGGCATATCTGTGAATAATCTACCGAGTCGGATATATCGTCGGTAGAGCCTGCCTTTCGTGTATCAAGATAGATATCGGCGGAGATAAGGAATTTCTGCCCAAGGACATTTTCCTCCTTCAGCACTCCGTGATTAGAAAATATCTCAAGATCCTTAATTTTTATAACGTCCATATTAAGCCTTCCCCATTAGTTTTTCTGTCATTGTTATTGCACGCTTGTTTTGTAAAATATCATGTACCCTTACAAACAAACAGCCTCTTTGCACGGCAATTACCGTGGTCACGATAGTTCCTTCGATGCGCTGGTCCGATGGCAGATCCAGAGCAAGACCGATCATTGATTTTCTTGATGTGCCAAGTACAACAGGTATCTGCAATTTATCCAGCACCTGAAGATTACCTGTCAGGATAAGGTTTTGTTCATAGCTTTTTGCAAACCCTATTCCCGGGTCTATCATAAGTTTATCTCTGCTTATCCCTGCTTTTACAGCGATATCTATGCTCTCGGAGAGGTCGGTTGGAACATCTTTCAGAAAATCCGTATAGACCGGCTCTCTTTTGTTGTGGGTAAGGCAGACAGGAACACCGTACTTTGCCGCCGTGGCAGCCATTTCGCCGCTGTCGTACCGCAGCCCCCAGATGTCGTTTATCATGTCTGCACCGCTTTTTATGGCAGCCTGTGCAGTATCGTGGTGGTAGGTGTCTATTGAGACCGGCAGGTCAAAATTCTCCTTTATCTTTTCGATAACAGGGCACACACGCTGTATCTCCTCGTCGGTGGAGATGTGGGTGTAGCCGGGTCGGGTAGATTCACCGCCGATGTCGATTACATCTGCGCCTTGCCGGATCATTTCCTCGGTGCGTTTCAAGGCGCTGTCCAGATCGGAAAACTTCCCGCCGTCGGAGAATGAATCCGGTGTGACATTAAGTATACCCATAATATATGTATGGTCTTTAAAGTCTTTGTTTGCGATTATCATTTACCAGTCTCCTTAGTATTCAAGCTTCTCGTTTCTTTTTTCCGCCGCCCAGTTGCATTCATCATACGCAGCGCAGTTGAAACAGAGCCTTGAAAGTTTATCGGCAGTGCACAAAAGTCTTTGAAGATCGGTTGCGTCCGATGGATATCCGTCGTGACCGTGGGTCTTTATGGCTTTGGTCATTTCAGCTATCTCTTTTTCGTCGTAGTCACAGTCTTTAAGTATCACCGCAGCTTTTTTTGCCCCTGCCAGGTTATGGGATACACCCATTTCATACTCATCACCTCTGCCGATGTCGTGAAGAAGGCAGGTGGCGTAGATAATATCTTTACTAATGCTGCACCCTTCTTCAAGCGCCATAATATAGGCTATTCTTGCAACATCAAAAAGGTGTTCCATGCCGTGACGGCAGAAAATACGGCTGGATTCTTTTTTTTCAATATCTCTTACCGAATCTATAAAAAGCTTATGCTTTAAGATCTTGTGGTATCTCAGTTCCATTATTATACTCCCCGTTTATTGTATCTTTGATCTCTTTCAGAAAAGACAGCGAGCCGAATGCCAGCACAAGGTCGCAGCTGCTGTTCAGGCATTGTTTAACTGCCTGCTGCGGCGAGGGCATAGCTTTGACGTTGGGGTTATATTTTGCCGCAGTCTTTGCAAGCTCCTGTGCGCTCAGCCCACGCTTGCCCTTTGTGGGTATGGTATAGATCATTTCCGCACGTTTTGCGGTAAGCTCAGCTATGCTTTCATAGTCTTTATCCTTGAAAGTGCCGAATATATAGGTGATACGCCGATGAGCAAAAGTCTTGTCAAGAGTTTCCATAAGCTTTTGTGCGCCGCTTGGGTTGTGTGCGCCGTCGATAATAAAGGTAGGCGATGATCCCCTGATGACCTCAAAGCGCCCCTGCCACCTTGCACCGGCAAGCCCCTTTAAAATATCTCCGTTTGTGATCTTATATCCTTTATCACGCAGTATCATACAGGCATCGATCGCCAGGGCGGCGTTTTCCATTTGGAATGTGCCAAGAAGGGAGAGCTTTATATTTTCAAGTCCCTTATAGGAAAAACTTTGTGATGTAGGGGAATATTCCCGCTTTGAGATTAGCTGTGGATCGCTTACGGTAAGCCGGGCAGACTGCCGCAGGCAGATATCTTTGAGCACCTTCATTGCGCCGGCGGTTTGCAAAGCACTCACAACACAGCCGTTTTTTTTGATTATGCCGCCCTTGTGGGAGGCGATCTGTTCAATGGTGCTGCCGAGAAATTTTGTATGTTCAAGGCTGATGGGCGTTATCACCGACAGCAGGGAAGAGTCGATAACGTTGGTGGAATCCTCCTTGCCCCCCATACCCACCTCAACAAGGGCGATCTCACAGTTTTTTTGTGCAAAAAAGCAGAAAGCTGCGGCGGTTTGCAGTTCAAACAGGGTCGGGTGAGGAAAACCGCTTTTAACGATCTCATCTGCGGCGGAGCGGACAAGGGTAATAATTTGTGAAAAGTCACTTTGTGAGATATTTTCTCCGCAAAGCTGTATTATTTCAAGTTCGTCCATTACCCCCGGAGAAACAAACCGCCCGGTCTTATAGCCAGCACAGCGCAGGACACTTTCCAAAAAGCAGCCCACCGAGCCTTTTCCGTTTGTACCGGCGATATGGATAATATTTAGCCTTTTTTGGGGATCGCCCAGCTTTGCACAAAGCCTTTTTATGCTGTCAAGGCCGGGGATAATGCCGAATTTTTCAGCATCGGACAGGTATTTGAGAGTCTGGCTGTAATTCATATTCCTGCTCCTGTGAATAGATTATATAGTAATTATACATTAAAGCGCCTTAATATGTCAAGGGCAGGGGACAAAGGGGAGCACCGACGGGGAAAAGGGCATAAAAATGACTCACCCGGTACAAAGTACCGGGTGAGCTTCGGCTATATTAGGTTTCGCTGAATTAGCGTTTCAAGCGATTGATTAAATTAGGTTGTAGGAACTATCGGCTCAACTTCAAAATCGAAGGTTACATCTGCACCTGCAAGCTTATCATAGTTGTTAGAATAAACTGTGCTGTCCTTACCATCATAGTAGATGTAGAGGTCAACAGTAAGAACTGTTGTGTCTGTCAATGCTGTATTAGAGCCCTTGATATCGGTCTTTGTGCTATCCTTGGTGAGTGTTGCAAATCCGCCATCACTTGTAGCTACAAGAACTTTAACACCACTGTAATCTGTTGCAGTACCTTCCTTCTTGGTGAATGTAGGTGTAACTGAGAGGTTAGTTGCATTATTTGCACCCTTAGCAACTGTCAGGTAAACAGTCTTCTTGATTACATATTCGCTGAAATTATCAGCTGTAAGCTTAGTTACGTTAATAGTATTGGTTGTTGCGTTTGCAGGATCGCTGCTGTTTGCAGTCCACCAGTTTGACTGTACAGCTGCTGTTGCTTGATTTGTTATAGCAGAAGCACCGGTCAACGGAGTAGCATAAGTTGTCAAATCATCTGATACTGCCGGAGTAGAGGGTATCAAAGTAGTTTTGTCAGCAGTATCAGCCAAATCATTAACTAATGTTTTCTTTTCGGCCTGAATGTCTGCTGCGGCTGTGTTTGTTTTGCTGATCAAAAGGAATGTGCTATCCGACTTAGCTGAAATAGTCATTGTCTGAGCTGTAACCTTCTTGTTCATCGAGAACCAAGCGAATGTTGACGAAACAAGCATTGCTGCGGAAACTGTGAGCATTCCAACTGCGCCTAACAGTTTTCTCTTATTGCCGTTTTTCTTCTTTGTATTTGTCATAATAAATTCCCCTTTCAAAAGAATTTTGTTTTTGTACCTTCCGCCATAGCCGAGCGAGGTACCGGTTAACTTCTTTCAGGAAACCCTAATGTGAATAGTTATTTCCGTTTCCTTGTCTTAAAGTATACATTCTTTGTGAGGTTTTGTCAATAGAATTTTGGTATTTTGTTTCTTTCAGAAAACAAATTTGTAAAATATATCCCCAGCATTTCCCTCGTTTTGTGCAAAACGTATATAAAACGATTTCGGTCATTGTTGCATATGTTTGATTTGTTTAAAAAACTTGTCTTATTATTTTTAAAAACCATGCTTTTTGATGATAAATAATGCCATTTTGCTTGACAAATAGCACAAAATCAAGTATAATATTTACGAATAAATTATACTTTTTTAACTTATGCACATTTATAATAAGCGGGGTGAGTGGCTTGAAGGTAAAAAATACTGCGACTGTGGGCGGTCTTCGTGCGCTTGAACAGTATTTCCGCCCTATCGGCAACGCCCTTTCGGGAGAGTTCCTGGCTTACCAGTCCACCTTCCGTATGAACAGCCCCTCAAAAGGTGTGATCTTCCCCGGCGAATATCTGCCGGTGCTTGAAGCTTATCCCGACCGTGCCGCTGAGTTTTTGCCGCTGGAGTTTTATCATCTTAGCGACACTATTGAAAATTTTAAAAAAAGAGATATAGATTACCGCTTTATCTCTATCCCTATCCCGGTCAGCTTTTTAAAGCGTGACGACTGCGTAAAGGGATTGCAGGAGCTATCAAGCGCATTTCATATCCACCCGGATCATGTGTGCTTTGAGCTTAATTCGGCTTTGTACGGCGAAAAGGACGGAACTGCCGTAAAAACGATGACCCTGCTCCAAAGAGAGGGCTACAGGTTTATGCTCAATTCCTTTGGCGGCGATGACAGCCCGGCTATGCTCCTTTCGGACTATCCGGTGGATTTCGTTATGATGAGCGGAATATATACTAACGAGGCAATGGGGGGCGATAACCACGAAAAATGGGTGCGCTCGTCTATTGATTATATTATTTCCATTGACTGCATACCAATAGCTACCGAGGTGCAAAACGCCGACCAGGGAGATAAGATCGCTTCTCTCGGCTGCAATCTGTGTGTGGGGAACTACACGGGGGACTGGATGCAGCGAAAGTACATCAGACCAAGAACATATGAGCAGTCCGTTCAGGAGTCCACCTGACGTCTGCACGGTCAGCTTGCATTATATATAGTATCTGATCCTAAAATAAATACCAATAATGCTGAAAGGAGGTATACTTGCTTATGAGCAAAAAGGATAAACAAAAGGCAGCTCAGACAGAGGCTGAAAACAAAGAGCTTGACGAATCTACGGAAGCTGCCGTAAAGGAAAGCGCAAAGGCAAAGGATAAAGATAAAGAAACCGCTCTTCGTGATGCTTTGCACATAAGACGTACAGCAAAAGAAGTCAAAAAGTATACCGTTCTGATGCGGGTCACCGGACTTATAACCGTTGCGCTTATCGGCTTTATCGCCATAGGCTATGCAATATCTTATTTTTATAATAAGTACGGAAGCTTTACCATAAAGGTCAACAAGTACGACATGGTCAATCAGGGACTTTCCCTGTCGGAGACGCCTGAATTTGACAAGACCGTCTCGGTCCTTACCGCAGATATTGTCTACGATATGACAAACATCAGCGGAAACGATCTTCCGGACAATATTGATAAGGTCAACGGCAACCATAACGGGCGCAACTATATCGCTTATACATTTTATGTACATAATTCCGGTAAGGACACCATAACCTACGAGGGCGACCTTACAATACAAAATGTCACGAAAAATGTCGATGAGGCGATCCGTGTGGCACTTTACACCAACGGTGAAAAAGAGGTCTACGGAAAGACCAAATCCACCGGAAACGGCAAAGAAAGCGATTGCGATAAGGAATTTCTTACCTCTGCACAGGTAATGCACACAAAGGTCTCGGATTTTGAGCCCGGTGCTACTAATAAATACACTGTTGTTATCTGGCTTGAGGGAAACGATCCTGATTGTATTGATGATATAATCGGGGGAGTTATCAAAATGCAGATGGATTTCAGGATCGTGGAGAATACATAAGTTATAAGGGGTAAGATTTATCATGAAAAAGACAATTAAAATCGTTCTGAGCGTTCTGGCATGGATACTTCTGATCTTTGCTCTGCTCATTACCGTAATGGTATTCACTTCAGACAAGAACAACGGTGTTCCGAGCCTTTTCGGACGTATGCCGATGACTGTTGAGTCGGACTCAATGGAGCCTACCTTCAAAAAAGGCGACCTTATCATCGCCAAGGAGATAGACGACATAAACGAGCTTAAAGTGGATGACGTTATTTCCTTTTGGACCAACGAGATAGTTGAGGGACAGAACGTTATCAATACCCACCGAATTGTGGAGATAAAGGACGATAACGGCACCAAAGGCTTTATCACTAAGGGTGATAATAACGATCAGAACGATACATATATCGTGTATCCCAGCAAGATAATCGGAAAATGGACAGGCAGCAGGATGCCTGTGCTGGGACGGCTTATGAAATTCCTTAAAACCAAGACAGGATTTTTGGTATGTATCCTTATACCTATGGCGATATTCTTCCTGTTTGAACTGTTTAAGCTTATAATGGTAGTTATACAGATGCGTCAGGGAGATAAGACACCTGAGCTTGACGAGGAAGAGATCAAGAAAAGAGCCATCGAGGAGTATCTTGCAGAGCAGAAAAAAGCTCAGCAGGAAAGTGCCGGTGAAAAACAGCAGAAGACTGAAGCTGTACAGTCCGGCAGCGAGGAAAGCTCCGAGCAGGCACAGCAGCAGACAGCAGAAACTGATGCGGAAAAGGAAAAGAGCGCTGAGTAATAAGGCTGTCCAAATCTTATAGAAAGGAAAACAAGGAAAACATGAGTAACTTTTTGGAATGGTTCTTTGTTTTTATTTCTGAAATTCTTAAAGGTTTCGCAAGTATTTTTAAAGGATTTTGGGAAGGAATAAAGCAGATATTCAATATCAAGAATTATATCACCATATTCAAGGCTCACTCCGAAAGCTTCGGCGTTCTGGAGTGGATACTTGCTATCTTGTCCATAATCCTTGTTGTTGCTATCTTTGCACTTATTATATTTATGATAATCCTTGCTGTCAGAAAGTATATCCGATTCAGACATTCCCTTGTAAGCGATGAGGATCTGCTTGAGGAAATAGGCGTGCTTCAGCGCCAGGTACTTAAAATGACCAAGGAAAAAGACGAGATCATGGCTATGAAAGTGGCTCAGATGGGCGGCGGCTCACTGGCACTTGGGGGCGGCACAGCAGGCGGTACGCTCTCTCTTGGTGATGGTCAGGAGGGAGAGGCTCAGGGCGAGGAGCAGACACAGGACGGCGTGGTCATCACAACTGTCAAGCGTTTCTCCAAATTGCTTGAGGTGGATAATTTCTACAAGACATATACTCCGCCGGAGTATGATAACACCGTTTCCCTTGAGCAGATCTGTGAGGATTACAGAAACTTCGCCTGCTCCAGAATGCACCTTTTCTACGACATTAAGACTATACGGCTGTTTATAGCAGGTATGGCTTCAACCAAGCTTATCATCCTCCAGGGTATTTCCGGTACAGGTAAAACATCTTTGCCGTACTCATTCGGTAAGTTCCTGGGCGTTGATACTACTATCGCCTCTGTACAGCCTTCATGGCGTGACAGAACAGAGCTTTTCGGATTCTTTAACGAATTTACTAAGAACTTCAACGAGACAGAAGTGCTCAAAAGGATATATTCATCCAGCTTTAACAATGACGTTAACCTTATCCTGCTGGATGAGATGAACATAGCCCGTGTGGAGTATTACTTCGCAGAAATGCTGTCCATTCTGGAAATGCCTAACGCAGACGAGTGGAAGCTGGACCTTGTTCCTAATGTCTGGAGCACCGACCCGGAGAATCTGGATAAGGGTATGATAAAGATACCGCAGAATGTGTGGTATATCGGTACGGCAAATAACGACGACTCTACATTTGCTATTTCCGATAAGGTTTATGACCGTGCTCAGCCTATCAACCTTGATGCAAAGGGTATTGCTTTTGATGCACCGGATACACCGCCTCTTACACTGGGATATGAACACCTTAACGAGCTTTTCGAGGAAGCTTTCAAGAAATATCCTATAAGTGAGGAGAACCTGAAGAAGATACAGCATCTTGATCTGTGGGTAATCGAAAAGCTCAGAGTTGCTTTCGGTAACCGTATTATCAAGCAGATGGGTCTGTTTGTTCCGGTATATGTTGCCTGCGGCGGAGATGAGCTCGACGGTATAGATTATGTAATGGCTACAAAGATATTCAGAAAGTTTGAATCCCTGAACCTTTCAATGCTGCGTGACGAGCTGAGAGATCTTTGTACATATCTGAGAAAAACCTTTGGCAGCAATAGTATGAAGGAATCTATTGCATACCTTGAGCGTTTGCAGAAGCTGTATTGATGTGCTGATATTGCTGCAACAAAATGACCTGCTTAGCTTCAACGGTAAGTCAGGTCATTTTTAAAATCCAATAAAAAGGAGGGGAATGTGTGAGCGATTTTTACGATAAGTGGTATAAGAGCTTTACCGCTACAATGGGCGAACTTGAAGATGACAGCCTTTTTGAGTCAATGCATTCCCTTATAATGTCCAGCAGAAATACCTTTGCAGTCAACCGCAAAATAATGGAAAAATCTGTGGACGTTTCCTGGGTGGATGCAATAGAACAGGGAATGAAGCACCTTGATACGGTGCTGAGAAACCCGAGAGTCACCATTGAAGACGTGGGTGAGGTCGTTCCTATCGCCCTTTCAAGAAAAATAACTGTTGAGTCGGTAAAGCACCTTGCTCAGCATACCGACCTTATACAGGATTATGACCCTGTGACAAATACCATCACACCTTCCAAGGTGCTTAATGTCCATAAAGAGGAAAGTATGATGACTTATGAAAATAAGTTCATCAATACCCTTGTGGACAGGCTTTATGTGTTTATAATAAAGCGTTACGAAAAACTCCAGGAAGTCGCAAAGGATGAGGAGGTGTTCTCCCTTTCCTATAATACAGACCTTGACGATAAAAACGGTAAGCAGATGAGCGTCAGCCTGAAGCTGGAGACTACCGACAGCCTTGAGACCGTGAACGAAAGCGGTCTTACAGTCTGGGAAAGGGTAGAGCATATAAAGAAAGCTATTGAGGGCTACAAAGGCTCAACTTTCTGCCAGACGATGGGTACGGTCTATATAAGACCCCCTGTAATGCGTACCAACGCAATTATGAAGAACGTTGACCTTAAAGCCTGCCTTACATTGTGGCAGTTTATCGAAGGATATGATAAGGTCGGTTATGAGATAAATGTGGTGGATACAGCACAAAAGCTCGATGAGGATTATATGATGGATTTTTATAACCTTATCGCACTTAATTTCCTGCTGTTCCGTACATATACCCATAAACCTGCCGATAAGAAGAATGATCTTAAAACGGCGAAGCCTAAAGCGTTTCTGCCTAAGTTTCTCAAAAGGTTCAATAAGGACGATATGTCCAAGTATGACGTTATGGCTCAGCCGCAATCTCTGGGGGAGAGCATTTATGACCATCAGGGTGAGGCAGGAGAGCTGAATATCGCCCTTCTTAACGAGATAGACCAGGTTTTTGCCCTTGAAAAGGAATATATACGTGTTGAACAGATACGTACCGAGGTCGCTCGTATTGAGAGAGAAAAGGCAGAAAAGAAAAAGGCAGAGGCGGAAGAACGCAGGCTGGAAGCTTTGCGGCGTGAGGCTATCAAAAAAGCCGAGGAAGAACGTGCCGAGAGAGAAAGGATCCAGCGTGAGGAGACAGAGCGTCTCAAGCGTGAATGGGAAGAAAGACAAAAAGCCGAAGCCGAGGAGAGAGAAAGACTCGCAAAAGAGGCTGCCGAGCGTGCCGAGAGAGAACGTCAGGAGGCAGAGGAAAGACGGCAGCGTGAATATGATAACTTCCGAAGAGCACAGCTTACAGCTGAAAGAATCGAGCAGGAAAGACTTGCTGCCGAGGAAGAAGCAAGAAGGCTCGCCGAGGAGGAGGCAAACCTCACCCCGGAGGAGATCGCCGAGAGAGAACGTATCAAGGCAGAGAAGGCTGCCAAGGAAAAACGAGAGAAAGCCCGTGCAGAGCGTCTGCGTGCGGAAAGAGAGATCTACCGCAGCAGAGATTTCCGCACAATTTACCTGGAGTATTCAAAAAGCCCGTGGTGCGTGATAAGACGATTCTTCATCACATTGTTCAGCGTAATATTCCGCAGGCCTTATGTTCCTGATGTGGATCCTAAGTATTACCGTGCGGAATATCCCAAGAAACGGTGGTTTGAAAGACCTATGGAGACCGCTGCAGAACGGGATGAGCGTATGCAGATGAAGATATACTACAACAAGTATGCGACAATGTTCCCCTATGACCTGAAGAGGGCTGTCAAGAACTTAAAGTGGAAGATGAAAAAGAAAAAGCCCCTTACCGATGCTCAGAAGGAAAAGATCAGAAAGTCGCTTGTTGTAATGACTCCTCAGGAGGAAAAGGAAGAGAATGCAAGGATCAAGGCTTTGTTCAAGGAGTATCATGTGAGCATTTTCACCAAGATAAAACGACTATTCAAGCATTGGCGTGAAAACAGGAAACTAAAGAACGAAAGGGTCAATGAAACAGATGATAAAAAGTAGGCTGAAACTTGCGGTAAAGATCTTTCTTATCGCATTGATCGCAGCTATGTTCTGTATCGTGGTGTATGTTTTTGTTTGCAATATCCGAGGCAAGGTGGCAAAGATCGGCGGATACAGCGTAATGAAGGTAATAACCGGAAGTATGGAACCATCTATTCATGTTGGCGACTATGTGCTGGTGAAAGAGGTCGATACAGATACACTTAAAGTCGGAGATGTTATAACATTTTACTCTGACGATCCGCAGATAAAGGATATGCCCAATTCTCACAGGATTATCGCCATTAACCCCGACGGCAGCTTTACCGTAAAAGGCGATGCCAACCCCAAAGCGGACGAATATACCGTAAAGCCGGACAGGGTGGTGGGCAAATATTCGGGGAAGATATGGCTGTTTCGCTTTATCGGGTCTTTTGCGTCAAGCAGGAAGCTGCTGATGATACTGTTTATACTTCCTACGGTGGGTATATGTATATACGAAGCAAGGTCGCTGATAAAGATCGTCAGAGGTACCGACGAGGAGGGTGATGATGAACAGACTCAGATCACCCGGGAGGAGAAAAAATCAGATAAACAAACAGCACAGGAGAAAAAAGAAAGGCTTATAAGAGAGGCTATCGAAAAAGAAAAAGAAAAGCTTCGACAGGCTGATGCCGATAAGCTTAACGAAAGTGAAGTGGTGGATAGTGAATCAGGAAAAGATAATGAAGCGTAAGATGATCTCAGCAATAATCTGGGCGATCATCCTGCTTATTGCTTTGCTGGTCTTTATCGGGCTTTATGTGGATAAATCCGCAGAGGCTCAGAAGACTTACAGAGAAAAATACAAGCAAAGCCTGGCAGATGCTACCGAGGAGCTTGACACCTATTTCAGCAGGAAAATCGATTACGATCTGCACTATAATATGGTCATATCAGATCTGGGATCCGCAAGGTCTTTCGTATTTCTGATAGATGATTATTCGGAAAGGCAAAAGGCTATAAATGAGCTTCATTACTGCTTTGTTAAATATCCAAAACAGATGAAGACAAGGCTGGAAGCTGTAAACCAGGGACTTAAAGATATTGTTGATAACCTTGATAAGGGCTATGACGAGATAAGAGAAGTTGTGGATTCCATAGAGAAAAAAGGCGAATAGGAGGAAAAGTACGATGAGTGAAAAAAGAAAATATAAAAAAGAGATTCTTAAATGCCGTAAGACCATAGAGGAGATAGAGCGTAAGCGTTCACGTTCACAGTCGGCATTGGTACAGGCTATCCTCCTTCAGGAGGAACCTTCGGAAGCAGACGTTGAGTGGTTCAACAAGTACACAGGTGAGATCGATGCTGTGAGAAAACATATGATAAACACCCAGAAAAAGCTTGATCTTATCAAATAAAAATACGAGCCGCAGAGGTATTTCATTTGCCCCTGCGGCTTTTTTGCAAAAAATATATTTCTTGTACAGTTATACATCTATGCTGAAAACGTGATCGTCCATTACAAAGCCGTTGCCTATGTCTGTAAGCTGATCTTTTATGACCTTCATACCGAACGCACGGTAAACTTTTATGGCGCTGCTGTTGTACCTGTTCACAGTGAGCCAGACGCTTTTCAGCCCTCTGTCACGGGCAATGCCCTTAATAAACTCAAACGCCGCCGAAGCATAACCGTTGCCTCGGTATTCCTTGTACATATAAAGCTTTGATAAAAATAGCGTATTATCCTCCTGGGGCGCAATGGCAAAATAGCCTATCCTTGTGCCGTCAAGCACAAAGTTATAATATTCATACCCCTGTGTTGCGATCTGCTTTTTAATTGCGGAAAATGATTGGAAATTGTCCACCATGTAGTCGATCTGTTCGTCGGAGATGATCCCTTCAAAACACTCATGCCATATGTCGTTAGCCATTTCAGCAGTACGGCGCAGCTTATGGTCGGTCTCGCATTTTACAAACTCAAGCATTATCTCCACATCCTTTCATATACTCAACGAATTGCTTTGCAACTCTTGGTGAACGTCCGCCTCTTGAAAGGGCATAAGCCTCCGCCTGCCTGAAAAGCTCCTCCTGTGGCACATCAAGCTCATACTGCTTTGCAATATCGCTTACTACGTTCAAAAATGTTTTTTTGTCGGGACGCTGGAAAATAACCGTCAGACCAAAGCGGTCCGAAAGGGATAACAGCTCCTGAACGGTGTCTTTAAAATGGATTTCGTCGCCCTGTCTTGCGGAAAATGTTTCCCTTACAAGGTGTCTGCGGTTTGAAGTTGCATAGATCGCAAGATTTGAGGCCGTTGAAGAAACGCTGCCTTCGAGAATCGCTTTAAGAGCGGCAAAGTCGTTATCGTCCTCGGTAAATGACAGATCATCAATAAAAATAATGAATTTCAGCGGATTTTTGCTTACAGTCTCAACTATTGACGGTATCTCGTGGAGCTGTTTCTTTTTAAGTTCGATAAGCCTAAGACCTTTGCAGGCATACTCGTTTGCAATAGCCTTGACAGTAGATGATTTTCCCGTGCCGCAGTCGCCGTACAAAAGCACGTTGTTTGCAGGTTTGCCGCTGAGCAGTGCGAGTGTGTTCTTAATTACCTCTTCCCGCTCGGACTGGTAATTTGAAAGCTGTGAAAGCCTTATCGGGTCCGGATATTCCACAGGCTTGATCTTTCCGTCTGCCATGACAAAAACATTGTAGCGTGAATAAATACCATAACCGACTTCGCCGATGTGGTGAACTCTGTCTGCGTAGACCTGTGAAAAATCCACCTTGTGTGTTTTATATTCGGGAAGAAAAATGTCCGTATCAAGTCTTGCGGTCAGCTCGGTGCAGGGTATCTGAGAGAGCTCCTGAAGAGTCTGAAGCTCGTTTGCAAGACATTCTTCAAGCACACCTGCTGTGGGCAGGTTTTCCCCTTTTTTCAGTATAAACAGGTTTTCGTCCTCAAGCACAAGCTTCAGAATAAGCTGGGTAAGGTCATCTGTGTGCTGATAAAGAAGACTTATAAATTCGCAGTATTTTTCCACAGCCTGTTGTTTTTCTCCGTTGATGCAGCAATCAGCTGCACATAAAAAGCTTTTGAACACATTGTTATTATGAAGCCCCTTAAAGAGTACAAGGGTCTTTGAACGTAAGATCAGTCTATCAAGGTTGTCCATATTTTTTCTCCTTTTTGCAGGAGCTAATGACTGTTCCTGCAAAATCCATTAGTATCAACATTATTATATAACTTTTTTGCTCTTTCGTCAACCGTAAAGCTGCAAATTCTCCTTTGTTACAAAGAATTTACACTCTTTAATAAAACGTGGAGCGAGCTCTCACCGGCGGAGGTTGTTTGGACTTTATTATTTACAAATCATTGGTTATGTGATAAAATAAAGTTACAAAGGCGGTGACGGAAAATGTGTATAGAAAGATCCATAGTTAGTTTAGGTGATGAAAGATATCCGGGAAGATTATTTGAGTATATAAAATCACATGGCGAACTGACGGCAGTTTGTCTTGGCGGCTCCATAACCCAGGGGTGCCACGCTTCCGCAGAGGACAGAAGATATGTGAATCTTTTTACCGCTTGCCTTGAGAAAAAGTTTCCGGGAGTAAAAATAAATATGATCAACGCAGGAATCGGAGCAACGACCTCACAATTTGGCTGTGCAAGGGTAAGATCACAGGTCCTTTCACATAAGCCGCAGCTTGTGGTTGTGGACTTTTCGGTGAACGACAGCAGCGACGAGGTGTTTAAAAGCACCTATGAAAGTCTGATCAGGGTTTTGCTGTCGGATAGTGACGTTATGTGGGTAATAACCCTCAACAACACTTTTTTTGACCGCAGGGTCGGCGCAGCGGCAGAACATCAGAAAATAGCTGCCCATTATTCACTTTCCATAGTTGACTGTGCAAAGGTATTTTTGCCTCTTATTGAACAGGGGAGATACCAGCCCCTTGAGCTTTCTACCGACTATCTTCACCCTACGGATATAGGACACAGCATGATAGCGCAAATGCTGGAAGAGCTTTTAGATCAAGCCTTGCAGCGCTTTAAAAACAGCGCCGGGGCAAGCTTTGAAAAGCCGTCTGTACCCATGCCCCTGACAGAGTGCGGATATGAAAACTGTGAAATGCTTGACAATAAACGTCTTGCCCCTGAGTTATCAGGCTTTGCTGCTGATCTGAGCAGCGATCATCCTTTTCATGATCCTTTTAAAAACGGCTGGACAGGTTTTAAAACGGGTGATAGTATAGCCTTTGAAGCGTGTTTCAGAAAACTGCTTGTCCAGTGGCGAAGGACACCACGCAGACCTGCCCCCTGTGCACAGGTCATCATTGACGGCAAGTATGATGAGCCTGCGGTGCTTGATGCGGCGTTTGAGGAGGATTGGGGAGACCTCAGCTGTGTGAGTCTTGTGGCGGAATATGACAAATGTGAGACCCACAGCGTTTCACTTGATATCACTAAAGAAGCGGGAAATGAGCCGTTTATGGTAATGTCCTTTATTATCTGCAAATAAAAATACAGCCTTTGTGCATAATAGCGCACAAGGGCTGTTTGTGTATTCAGATATCCTTTTTGTTGAAAGCATCAAAAGCCGTGATGAGAAATACCGCCATGTGCTCTATAATTACAAAGACGGCAAATTCCACGGTCTGACCGTAGAAAAGCGGATTCCCGTCGGCAATATTCTGAATGTCCAGATTTGAAAAGAGAAGAAATCTTCCCCAATCTGAGTCCGTTGCCGAAAGAAATGAGGATAGTGTTGCTCCCAGAAGGAGGAATACCAGCGAAAGGGTAATTGCAGCGGCGCTTTTACGGGTAAATGAAGAAACAGAGAAAGTAAATGTGACCACCACAAGCATTGTAAGGCTGTTTAATGCCCAGGTCTTGAAAACAACAAAGAAGGCTGATGACCGGTGAACCTGTGCATCTTTAACTGTAAGGCTGGCAGCTTTAAGCGAATTGTCAAAGTCGCTTATGGAAGCGATGATCCCACAGATGATAAATACTATCGCCGTAAGGATAATGCCCATGGATATTATGGTACAGTATTTTGAAAGAAGTATCTTCCAGCGCTTTACCGGGTTTACCAGAAGAAATTTTATGGTCCCGTGAGAATATTCGTTTGCCACGCTGCCTGATGCAAATATTATAAGAAGTATGGTGACTGCGTGGATAAGAAAACTGTATCCCATCCACATAGACCACTTATTGCCACGGAAAAGGGAGACAATAAAGTTGTCCGAGTGGTAGTCAGACAGGTTTATTGCAATATCATTTTCAAGCTGATAGGTCCACAGAGCAAGTTCGTCTTTCTGCACCTTTGACAGATCGTTATTTTTTTCTGACGAGTCAAGGGTCTTCTGTACGTCGTTTATAAGCTCTGCACGCCAGGAGCTATCATCGGGTGCTGCGTTTTTTTCAATACAGAACTTGTATTTCCACTTTGTTCCGGCGCTGAGCTTTTGCTCTTTGAGTGCAAGCTCGAAATAGCCCTGCCAATCGTCGGTGGTGATATATTCTTTTATCTTTTTCACCGTCTCCACAGGGAACTCATCCTCTGAACTCAGGTCTGTGTTGACGATACTTAGTATAGCCTGTTCCTGCCAGGATCCTGAATAAAGATTATAAAGTGTAATTTCCTTTAAAAGGTCTATCTTCTCCTGATAATACGGTGGCTTTTCGTCTTCAAGCTTATGGCGCAGATCAATATGGCGGTCGACTGTTGTATTTGTATTTTTTTTGGCACGTGAGATATCATATGGCCGTGAGGGCAAAGTTTGCAGGGCTATAAAAATCACGCTCAGGAACATAAGTACCAGAAAAACTTTACTGCTGGTCTTTTTTAATATCTTTATATACTCGTTTTTCATAAGAGCCATAAACTTATGCAATCTGTCCACCTCCCTGTGAATCGTGTGTCAGGGATATGAACACATCTTCAAGGCTCTTTGTGCTCTTTGGCGTTACAGTGTAAAGCTTTACTCCGCCTGCACATATCCTGCGGTTTATGTCAGCCAATGTATCTGCCTCGGTGTCGCTTTTTATGCTGCATAAAAGAATGTCGTTTTCTGCATTTACGTCATAGTGTTTTTCATCGAGTCCGCAAAGCTGCGCTGCCTTGCCGGCGTCGCTTACCTTGAACTCATATACACAAAATGTATCCTTGCCTTGGTCGATAAGCTCCTCAACGGTGTATGTGCCTATCATCCTGCCGCCGGAGATTATACCGACTCTGTCGCAAAGCTGTTCCATTTCGCTCATTATATGGGACGACACCACAACGCATATTCCGTTTTCGTGAGCGAGCCTTTTTAGTATCATCCTCAGCTCATATATGCCCTCAGGGTCAAGTCCGTTCATAGGTTCGTCAAGTATAAGCAGCTTTGGCTGATGCAAAAGTGCCTGTGCCACACCAAGCCTTTGCCTCATACCAAGTGAATACCGGCTGACCTTTTCTTTTATCCTGTTGCTCATACCCACCATACTTATGACCTCGTCCAGTCTGCGTGGGTCATCTATCCCCCTCATGCGGGCGTACTGCTTCATATTATCAAGTCCGGAAAGATACTTGTACATTTCAGGGTTCTCAACTATCGCACCGATGCAGCTCAAAGCTCCCTCAAAGTCCTGTTTCAGGTCTTTTCCGCACACGGTGACAACTCCGCAGTCTTTTTTGATAAGCCCTGCAACTATCTTTATTGTTGTGGTTTTACCTGCTCCGTTTGGTCCGAGAAAACCGAAAACCTCACCTGCATAGCACTGCATATTTATGTTTTTAAGCACCGTTGTGCTGCCATAGGATTTGTCAAGGTACTTGATGTCAAGAATTACTTCCTTTTCCATTACCCAAGCACCTCCGTTCTTTTGAACATAGGATCGGCAAACTCAGACAAAAGTCCGGCAAGAGAGATCTGATACCCTTTTTCGCCGTATGATCTGAAGAGATCCTGCGAGCCTCTGTATGAGGGAGTAAGGTGGTCGATCTTCCAGCTCCCTGCGTACTTGCTTAAAAAGATATAGCAATAATATGGCATATCAGTGGTGTTTTCGCTGAAGCTGTCTGTTTTGCCGTCCCGGTACTGAGGGGAGCCGGCTGCTGAATATATAACGCTGCCGCCGCTGTCCTGCATGGAAATACTGTAATTTACAAGTACCGCAGCACTGTTCAGTCCGAGCTTTTTGATCTGCGTTGATAAAACCACAGCCTGACAGCTTCTGATGGTGCCCCAGTAAACAGAGCCGCTGTTTGTTTTGCTGTTTGTCATATTGTTATGCAGCAATTCAAAGTTGCTTTTAAAATTTGAAGCGTTGATGTAGTTTGAATAGCGCATACTGTTTCCTGCTGCGGCAGGCTCGGCGGCAAAATACTTATCGCTCAGATCGTTCTGAGCTGCAAGTATATCCTCGAAAGTGCCTTTGTTGGTGCTTACGCTTTCGCTTATAAAGTCCTTTACGAACTTTTGGATATCATCCTTGCTCGCTTCAAACATAAGGCTGTTGATACCTATATAGCACATGGTTGCAATAACAAGCACAACAGCGATCAGAACCCCCAGATTTATTTTTTTGAGCAGTTTTAACACCATTTATCCCCCCTGTGAATTTGATTGTATCACAATTATTTCCATTGGTCAAGGCTTGTAAAACTAATTTATAAAAAAGGCTTGACAATTACAGTTTCTTTTGGTATAATATATAAGCACTTGTAAAGGCGGTGGGTCAAAACCCCTTTATTATAGTCTTTCTGAGTGTGATGAGCTATTAGCTCAGTTGGCAGAGCATTTGACTTTTAATCAAAGGGTCTGGGGTTCGAATCCCCAATAGCTCATAATTAAAAAACGCTTGTTTACGCTTATGGCGTATACGAGCGTTTCTTTTTTTATACTCTTGTGGCAAGAAGCTTTGCAATAATAAGATCGCTGTCGGTGGTAATTTTAATATTCACTGTATCACCCTCAACGATATGTATCTTATGACCTGACTCGGTGAAAATGCTGCAAGTGTCTGTAAGCCGGGCTTTTTTTGTTTCATCAAGCTCGTTGTAGTACTTATCCAGCAGTGTTATGTCAAAGCTCTGGGGCGTTTGCGCCCTGTATAATGTACTTCTGTCAAGTGAGCTGTCGATGGTCTCTCCGTTTTGCGAGCTTACCACCGTGTCCACACATTTAAGATAAGTTCCGCAGGCAGAATATTTCAGCGCACCGATGATGTTTTCTTCGATCATTGTATCGGTAAGAAAGGGGCGTACTGCATCGTGGGTGATGATTATATCTCCTTTTTTTATCTCATGTGCTGCTTTGATGGCATCTACAATGTTCATTACGGTGCGGTTCCTGTCGCTGCCGCCGTCAATGACCTTGACACGGCTCCGGTCGATCCCGTACTCCTCCAGCAGCTGATCCATTACAGCGTGCCAGTCCGGTTTAATTCCGATGTAGATCTCATCTATGTGCCTTTGCTCGGCAAATTTTTCAATTGTGTAAATAATTATCGGTTTGTCAAGAACCCTGATAAACTGTTTGGGCATTGCGGCATTTTTCATTCTCGTTCCGCTGCCGCCTGCAACTATTCCCGCAAAAATCATTTTTTTCTCCTTTTTTACCGTTCGTTTTTACATCGTCAGTTAATGCCGTATTCTTTGTTCAGATCAAGAAGACAATGACCTTCTATTGTTTTGCGTATCACATCGATAACGATGACCATATAGCAGTTTTCAGTATCCGTGAAAAGCAGTATATGCTGATAGGTGTTTTCGTTATTGACATAAACTGCTTCTATAAGATGTCTGCGGTAACCGTATTCCGATATAAGTCCATTCTCCGCCAGCTCACGAGCATAGTCCCATATATCTGTAATATGCCGGGCTGTTTCGGTAATGTTCTTCATACCGCTTTGCATAGTCTGAATATACTTTTGTTTATCAAGTTCTCGCAGCATACGTGTTTCACCGCTTCTTTTTCTGAACAAACAACGCCCCCCGCATTGCGAGGAGCGCCTGACTGTCTTACTTTATTTCGTACTTTTTGAGCAGCGCCTGGATCTTCGAATGAGGATCAATAACATTTGAGATGGAAAGATCGTGGTTGAGCGATGCAATATAGTAAGCGATATACTTAGCACAATCCACTTCGTGGAACCAGGGGCTTGCCTGCAGCTCCGGTGTTCTGTAAGTAAGGTTTGTGCCGAAAACTCCGTCGATTATGCCGTCTGCATAAGCCTTGTTGAATTGCTCAAGGCCGTTTGTGAATATTGGATATGTTGCATAGCAGAATATTCTTCCTGCCTTGCGCTTTTTAAGCTCGATAGCGATGTCAAGCATACTCTCGCCGGAAGAGATAATATCATCGGCGACGAAAATATCCTTGCCTGAAACGTCGTTGCCCATATATTCGTGTGCAACTATGGGGTTTCTTCCGTTTACAACGGTGGAGTAGTCACGTCTTTTATAGAACATTCCCAGGTCTACACCAAGAATGGAAGCATAATACATATTTCTGTTGATAGCACCCTCGTCAGGAGATACTATCATGTAGTGATCCTTGTTGGGCTTGAAATTATCAATGCTTCTGAACATAGCCTTGAGCACCTGATAGGAAGGGATGATATTGTCAAATCCCATGAGGGGGATAGCGTTCTGGACTCTTGGGTCATGTGCATCGAAAGTCAGAATGTTTGAAACACCCATAGACTGAAGCTCCTGAAGAGCTACTGCACAGTCAAGAGATTCACGGTAGTTTCTTCTGTGCTGTCTGCCGCCGTAAAGTGTCGGCATTATAACATTTATTCTGTGGGTCTTTCCGCTTGCAGCCTGTATAAGCCTTTTAAGATCCTGGAAATGATCGTCGGGAGACATACAGTTGAGCTGTCCGAAAAGGTTATATTTAATATTGTAATTTCCCACGTCACAAAGAATAAAAAGGTCTGTTCCTCTGACGGTCTGCTTGATAAGACCCTTTCCGTCGCCCGAGGAGAAACGTGGGCAGTCAGCCTCTACAAGAAATGTGTCCACAGCATACTCGTTCTCATTAGCCCAGTTTGTAAGATACCAGTTAACCTTTTCGCCAAGATCCTTTGCATTTTCCATTGCAAGAAGTCCCAGCGGCGCAACTCTTGAATTGTTGTCAAAAAGTATTTTATCAGCCTTGCTACCCATTTAAAGAATCCTCCATCTATGTGGTGATTATGCAGAAAAAGCCCACCATCGCCACGGTTATTATTAACAAACCAATTATACTGCATTTTTCGTCAATTTACAATAGCGTTTATAAATTTTTCAGATATTTCAACCTTTTTCACAAAAACAGATGATACTTAACGGACCATTTATATCTAAATCACAACAGAGCTGTCATTGGTTTTTCAGCAATTGTTTTTTGTTTTACCCCGGCTTTGCCGTTTGTTTATTATTCATTATTAGTGCTTGCAATTTATGCTCATATGGTGTATAATAAAATGGATTAGGTGTGTGCATTTTTAAGAACAGAGGTGTTTTTGGCGCTTATGCACCCCTTTTTGCGAATTTGATAGGTTAGGAGTAGTTTTTATGACAAGATCCCAGAAGTATTTTGGTGAAATGAAGTCCAAAAGAGTGGCTTTTATCGGCGTCGGTGTCAGCCATCTTGAGCTTATAAAGCTTTTTCTCTCAAAGGGAATCAAGGTTGTGATATGTGACAAAAAAAGCAAAGATGAATTTGACGAGGGTATTTATGAGGAGTTCAACGCCAGAGGAGTTGATTTTTCACTTGGTGAGAACTATATAGATGAGATCTATAATTGTGACGTGGTGTTCAGAACACCGGGCTTTTACTATAACAGACCCGAGCTTGAAAAGGCAAGACAGATGGGCATTGTTGTTACCAGCGAGATGGAGACCTTCTTTGATCTTTGCCCCTGCCGTACATACGGTATAACAGGTTCTGACGGAAAGACCACTACCACCACCCTTGTAAGTGAATTCTTAAAGGCTGAGGGCAGGCGTGTTCACCTTGGGGGAAATATCGGAAAGGCGCTTTTGCCCATAGTTGAGACAATATCTGATTCCGATGTTGCTGTGGTCGAGCTTTCAAGTTTTCAGCTTATTTCCATGAGGGAATCACCGGACATAGCAGGCATAACAAACATCAGACCCAACCACCTCAATGTCCATAAGGATATGCAGGAGTATATAGATTCCAAGCTTAATCTTATCCTCCATCAGAATGCTTACTCAAAAACCATTCTCAGCTTTGACGACGAGACAACACGAAACCTCAGCGGATATGTCCGTGGCGAGCTCAAATACTTCAGCCGCCATAAGCAGGTGGACAACGGAAGCTTCCTGCGTGAGGACGGTATGCTTTGCTACAGCGACCACGGCAAGGTCACAGAGTATGTTCATATGAACGATATCAAGATCCCCGGAATGCATAATGTTGAGGACTACCTCACCGCTATCGCAATGACCTACGGAGATGTGAGCGTACAGAGCGTAGTTAATGTGGCAAAGACTTTTCCGGGCGTTGAGCACCGTATTGAGTTTGTCCGTGAGCTTGACGGCGTAAAATATTACAACAACTCTATCGCATCAAGCCCCACAAGAGTTCTTGCCTGCCTTGATGCCTTTGACCAGAAGCAGATAATGATACAGGGCGGAAGCGATAAGGGTATCTCCTTTGAGCCAATGGCAGATGCACTTTGCAAAAAGGTAAAGGTGCTTATCCTTATGGGCGAGACAGCGCAGAAGATTGAGGATGCAGTAAAGGCTTCGTCTGAATATGACCCGGCTAATATACGTATAGTAAGAGTTGCAGATATGGCTGAGGCTGTGGATATAGCCCACCATTATGCTGTTGAAGGGGATATAGTTTCCCTTTCTCCGGCTTGTGCAAGCTTTGATATGTACAGAATGTTCGAGGACAGGGGAAGACACTTTAAACAGCTGGTAAACCAGCTTTGATAAATGCCCGATCCGCAATGCCGGTAATTCCGGTATCCGGGTGGGGGAAACGGAGTTTTGGAAAATGAGTTTTGATTTGAAACAGGCTTTGAGCGAGCTTTGCGCCGCACCGGGAGTGTCCGGAGCAGAAAAAAGTGCCCAGCAGACAGCTCAACAGCTGCTTTCACAATTTGCAAGGACCGAGACGGATACTTTTGGCAATGTATACGGCTATGTGGGCGAGCATACGCAGGGCAGACAGAAGCTTATGCTTGAGGCGCATATAGACGAGATAGGCTGTATAGTGACCTATATTACCGATGAGGGCTTTTTGAAGATATCCGGCTGCGGAGGGATAGATGAACGTGCCCTTGCCGCCCAGCAGGTAACTGTATACGGGAAGGAAAAGATAAAGGGAGTGATAACCTCCATACCGCCGCACCTGTCGGAGAAGGACAATTCATATAGTATAAACGATGTGTTTGTGGATATAGGCTTAAACAGGCAGCAGGCTGAAAAGCTTGTATCTCCCGGAGACAGGGTGCTTGTTGAAAACGAGCTTGTAAGCCTTGGAGAGGGCATTGTTACCTCAAAGGCACTTGACGACAGAAGCGGCGTGGCTGCGGTGCTTCTGGCTCTTGATATGCTGAAGGGGAAAAAGACGGCTTATGATATATGTGTGCTTTTCGCCGCACAGGAGGAAACAGGTGAGAGAGGTGCAAAAACAGGAACCTACAGACTTGCGCCGGATCTTGCCATAGCGGTGGATGTAAGCTTTGCAAAGACCCACTTTGAAAGTGAACAGGACTGTGCAAAAATGGGAGAGGGTGCTATGATCGGCATTGCTCCCGTGCTGTCCGGTGATCTTTCACAGGAGCTTGTCAGGACCGCAGAAAGATGTAATTTGCCATATCAGCTGGAGGTCATGAGCGGTACGACCGGGACCGACGCTGACAAAATAAGCATATCGGCAGGCGGAGTCAGGACGGTAATTTTATCTATACCGCTGAAGTATATGCATACTCCCGTTGAGGTGGTGGACCTTGGGGATATTGAGAACACGGCAAAGCTTATTGCCGAATTTGCACAGGAAAGGTGAGGGCTGTGAAGAAACTACTTGAAAACCTTTGCCTGCTTGACGGGATATCAGGCGATGAGGGTGCGGTGAGAGAGTTTATTATCTCACAGATAAAGGATCGGGCACAGATCTCGGTAGATCCTCTGGGAAACGTGATAGCTTTCTGTAAGGGGGAAAAACCAGCGAAAAATAAGGTGCTTGTGTCCGCCCACATGGATGAAGTTGGAATGATCGTTACTTATATAAACGGCGACGGAACACTTAAAGTCCAGTGCGTAGGCGGAGTAGATCCTGCTGTGGTGTACGCTAAGAGAGTTAAGGTGGGCAAAAATAAGGTGCCGGGCGTTATCGCCACAACGGCAGTGCACAATCTGAGCAAAGAAGAAAAGGGAAAAACACCCGGCTTTGATAAGCTTACGGTGGATATAGGCTGTCAAAGCAGAGAACAGGCCTGTAAGCTGGTCAAACTCGGGGACAGCGTTTGTTTTGATTCACAGTTTCTGACCTTTGGAGACGATTTTGTAAAATCAAAGGCTATTGACGACAGGGCAGGCTGTGCGATCATGATAAAGCTTATACAGGACATACCCCGGTACGATACCTACTTCACCTTTGTGGTCCAGGAAGAGGTGGGCCTGAGAGGTGCGACCACCGCAAGCTATACCGTTGACGCCGACTACGCCTTTGTGCTTGAAGCAACAACAGCTGCGGATATTCCGTCTGCCCACGATGATAAAAAGGTCTGCTGCGTCGGAGAAGGACCGGTGGTGAGCTTTATGGACAGACATACCATTTACGATAAAGAGATGTTTGACCTTGCTTTTGAAACGGCAAAGGAAAATCATATACCCTGTCAGACCAAAACAATGATCGCAGGAGGAAATGATGCAGGTGCAATACACCTTTCACGTAACGGAGTCAGGACAACGGCAATATCCTTGCCCTGCAGATATCTTCATTCTCCAAGCTGCGTGATAAAACTGACTGACCTGCAATATGCATACGAGCTCACAAAACTAATTTTGGACAGGACTTACAACAGATGATTTACCAGCTTACACAGCTTGACCTTCATACGCTGGAAAAGCTGTCTTCAAACAATTATACAAGACGGATAAAATCCCATTTTCTTGCTTATTCCACAAAGTATGAGTTCTGCCGCTTTTTTGCCGTGGACGATTACGATAAACACTGCGGGATAATATGTATGTTCAACTCATCAATGATAGTCAGCTGCTTTGAAGATACACCCTTCAGCCGGGAGATCCTTTCAGAGATAGCATCCTTTGCGGTGATAAACAAACCTCTTTCGGTGGAGTTCCCGGTGGAATATGCCCGTGACCTTGAAAGAATGTGCAGCATTGAATATATGGGAGATAAGCGCACGGAGTTTGCATTTTCCGCACAGGGCGAACTGCCCGAGCTTGATGTTCAGGAGCTGCCTCGCCTTGATGACGTTTTCAATATCCTTGCAGACTGTTTCCCCGCAATAAAGAACAACCACGGGCTGTGGCTCACAGATACCTCTCACAGAGTTCGCAGAGGTCTTGCACAGAGCTTTGTCCTTGAGGGCTGCACCACAGCCACCGTGCAGTACATAATCGACAGGGTGGCGCTTATAGGCCATGTGGGTACGCTGCCCGAATACAGAGGACAGCATTATGCCCGTAAGCTCCTTTACTGGATAGGGGAGAAGCTTACTGCTGACGGCTTTGATGTAAGGCTGTTTGCAAGACCGCATCGGGTCAGCTACTACGAGGAGATAGGCTTTAAAAAGTGCGGGCTTGATATAGTATTAGAAAGAAAAGATAAAGATTTTTAGCATGATCGGGAGATCTGTTTTATCTATGGGCAGTCATCGTTTTTATTTTTATAAGCGCTGAAATAAATGATTTTGCAAAACCCTGAAAGGACTTAATAAATAATGACAGAAAACTTATTTGGAATAGATGAACGTATCCTCGCACTTGCGCACGAGGCTGAAAAAGAGTGTGAGCAGATGTTCGCACAGACGTACGAGATAGCCCGCTTCAACGGAGAAAAGGTGCTCAAAGCCTTTATTGACAACCGTGTGAGTGAAAGCTGCTTTAAAGGTACCACGGGCTACGGCTACGGCGACTGCGGCAGAGATACCCTTGATAAGGTCTTTGCGCAGGCATTCGGAGGCGAGGACGCTATCGTTCGCCACACCTTTGTAAACGGAACTCACGCACTTTCAACTGCGCTGTTCGGCGCATTGCGAATGGGCGATACGCTGCTTTCCTGCGTGGGCAGACCGTACGATACCCTTGAGGGGGTTATCGGACTTACAGGCGAAAAGGGCTCGGGCTCGCTTATAGATTTCGGCATTAAGTACGAACAGGTCGACCTTGTAAACGAACATGCTCCCGACCTTGATGCGATAGCGCAAAAGGCAAAAACTGCAAAGGTCGCTTATATCCAGCGTTCAAGAGGATACTCTTTGCGTCCGTCACTCAGCGTTGAGATAATAGGGAAGATCGCACAGGCTGCAAAGTCAGCAAACCCCGATATAATCGTAATGGTGGATAACTGCTACGGCGAGTTCGTCGAAAAGCGAGAGCCGCTGTCGGTGGGAGCAGACCTTATCATCGGCTCGCTTATCAAAAACCCCGGCGGCGGCATCGCAAGCACAGGCGGATACATCTGCGGCAGGGCAGACCTGGTTGAAAAGTGTGCAGACAGGCTTACCTGCGTGGGAATGGGAAAGGCAGTGGGCTGTACCCTCTCGCAGAACAGAGAAATGCTCCTTGGATTTTTCCTTTCGCCGCAAACTGTCGCAAGTGCAGTAAAGACATCTGTCTTTGCCTGCAAGCTTTTTGAAAAGCTTGGCTTTAAAACTCTCCCCGAAAGCAGCGAAACAAGAACGGATATAATCGCTTCGATACTTCTTGAAAATGAAAACAACCTGACTGCCTTTTGTCAGGGTATACAGAAAGGCTCGCCTGTGGACAGCTTTGTAACCCCCGAAGCGTGGGATATGCCGGGCTACGAAAGCAAGGTAATAATGGCGGCAGGAGCGTTCACAATGGGCGCATCTATCGAGCTTTCTGCAGACGCACCGATAAGAGAGCCGTTCGCTGCGTGGCTTCAGGGCGGAATAACCTACCCAAGCGGCAGAATGGGGATACTTGTTGCCGCAAACGAGATGTGTAAAAAAGGACTTTTAAGACTTTAATATACCGAAAGGAATGAAAACTATGGCAGAATTATTCAGCGTAAAGGTAAAGGATATTGTTGATCAGCTCAACTGTGAAATGCTTTATTCCCCGGATAATCTGGACGATATTACCGTTACGGAGAACGACTGTAACAGACCCGGCTTGCAGCTTATGGGATTTTACGAGTATTTCAATGCTGAGCGTGTGCAGATCTGCGGAAATATGGAGTTTGCTTACCTTGCATCTCTTGATGAACTTACAAGATACCAGCGTATAGATGCTCTTTTTGCCACAAAGATACCTCTTTTCGTTGTGGCGAGAGGACATGAGCTTTATCCGGAAATGATCGCGATAGCAAAGAAATATCAGGTACCTATCGCAAGGACACCTGACAGCACAACTGCGTTCATCGCCGCTCTTATCGGATACCTGAACGTTGAGCTTGCCCCGAGAATAACACGTCACGGCGTGCTTATAGAGGTTTACGGCGAGGGTCTGCTTATAGTTGGTGAAAGCGGCGTAGGTAAAAGCGAAACAGCTATCGAGCTTGTTAAGCGTGGTCACAGACTTGTGGCTGACGATGCGGTGGAGATAAGAAAAACCTCCAGCAAAACGCTGGTGGGAACATCTCCGGATAACATAAGACACTTTCTTGAGCTGCGTGGTATAGGAATAATCAATACCAGAAGGTTGTTTGGTATGGGTGCTATAAAGGTTAGCGAGAAGATCGACCTTATAGTTGAACTTGAACCCTGGGACAGCACAAAGATCTACGACCGGATGGGTGTTGACAACGAGTACACAGCCATCCTTGGGGTCAAGGTGCCAAGCCTGACAATACCTATAAAACCGGGACGTAACCTTGCGGTAATACTTGAAGTCGCAGCTATGAATAACAGACAAAAGAAAATGGGCTATAACGCTGCTGCCGAGCTTCTTGAAAATCTCGGTTTGCAAATGGATAAGAAGGATAAAATAAAAAGCTGGGATAACTTTTAATAGTCCAATAAAATGTACTTAAATCATATAAAGTACATTTTATTGTACAATTGGAGATGAAACTTTTGAACATAATCGCTGATATGCATACCCATACGCTTGCCTCAACTCATGCATATTCCACCATAACCGAAAACTGCCGCAGCGCAGCGGAAAAGGGGATCAGAATAGTGGCTATGACCGACCATTATGGTGATATGCCCGACTCTCCTCATTTGTGGCACTTTGAAAATTTGAAGATACTCCCACGGACAATATGCGGCGTTACGGTATTGAAGGGCGTTGAGGCGAATATAATAAACGATGGGGGCGAGCTTGATATGCCGAGAAAGACCCTTGAAAGTCTGGAGTGGGTAGTGGCTTCAATGCACAGACAGGTGTATAAGCCGACCACACCCGAAAACCATACAAGGGCTTATATCAACACCGCAAAAGATCCTAAGGTGGACGTTATCGGGCATTGCACCACCGACTTTTTCCCGATTGATTACGAAAAATGTATAAAGGCATTCAAAGAGTATGACAAACTTGTGGAAATAAATGAAAGCTCCATTCTTTATAAAAAAGGCTCCAGGAAAAATACTTATGAAGTGCTGAGATTGTGCAAAAAGTATGAGGTGCCTGTGGTACTGGATTCTGACGGGCATTTCTGTGAGCTTATCGGCGTTGTGACAAACGCTCTGGAAATTGTAAACGAGGTCGGCTTCCCACAGGAGCTTGTGATAAATGCGGACTTCGACCGGCTTAAAGATCACATATGCCGCCGTCACCCGGACTCAGGTATATTTTGAGAAAGGAGAGTCCTAAAAAATGGACAGTTCCAACAACATGGAAGCTTTGCTGAACGCTGCAAAAGAGTGTGGATGCGATTACGTTCTGAACGAACCGCTGAGCGCACACACGACCTTTAAGATCGGCGGCTGCTGCAAGGCTATGATAAATATAAATTCTGCACAGAGCCTTAAAAAGCTAATGGACATTGCAAGAGAATACTCACTGCGGTATTATGTTCTTGGGAAGGGTTCCAATGTGCTTTTTGACGATAAAGGCTTTGACGGAGTTATCCTGCATATAGGCAGCGGATTTGATAGGATCCGGCTTGTGGGAGACAATACCGTCAGAGTGCAGGCAGGGTGCAGCATGATGAAACTGTGCAGATTTGCCCTTGAAAACTCTCTTACCGGACTGGAATTTGCCTATGGAATCCCGGGCACGGTAGGCGGCGGTGTTTTTATGAATGCAGGTGCATACGGCGGGGAGATCAAGGACGTGCTGAAAAGCTGTACTGTTGTCACCGGCAAAGGAGAGATAAAAGAACTTGATGCCTCTCAGCTTGAGCTTTCTTACAGACACAGTGCTCTGATGGAAAGCGGAGATGTGGTCTGTGAGGCGGTCTTTGAGCTCCAAAAGGGGGACAGGGATCTAATCGAAACAAAGATGAACGATCTTATGGGAAGACGAAAGGACAAACAGCCTCTTGATTATCCCAATGCAGGATCGACCTTCAAGCGCCCCGAAGGATTTTTTGCCGGTAAGCTTATCCAGGACTGCGGTCTGAGAGGCTTTGCAGTGGGAGGGGCAATGGTTTCGGAGAAACACTGCGGATTTGTTATAAATAAAAACAATGCAACGTCAGCTGATGTTGTTTCCCTTATAAAACAAGTACAAAATATTGTACAGAAAGAGACGGGGCAGTTCCTTGAATGTGAGGTAAGGATAATCCCGTACAAGTAAGGAAAGAGGTAAAAAAATGCAATTTGTTATCATAACAGGTATGTCCGGTTCGGGAAAATCAAGCTGTGTGGATGTGCTGGAGGATATGGGGTATTACTGTATAGACAATATGCCCCCGGAGCTTATCGGAAAGTTTGTTGATATCTGCAACCAGTCCGACGGAAAGATCGACAAGGTCGCTTTCGTTATCGACATAAGAAGCGGCGAGCTGTTTTTAAAGCTCAAGGATACCCTTACACTTCTGAAGGAAGAGGACGTTAGTCTGAAGATAGTTTTTCTTGACTGCTCAGACGACGTGATAATAAGAAGGTACAAGGAAACAAGAAGAAAGCATCCTTTGGACGAGGTCTCCTTTGGTAATATCCGCAAGGCTATCGAAACCGAACGTGAGGTGCTTGTGCCAATTAAGGCAATGGCGGATTACTACATAGATACCACCAATACCTCCGCCGGAGAATTTCGTGAGAGAATGAGGGGCTTTTTCGACGAAAACAACGATTATATGCACATTGATGTGCGCTCTTTCGGATTTAAGTTCGGACATATGCCCGAGGCGGATCTGGTGTTTGATGTAAGGTGTCTGCCTAACCCGTTTTATATCCCGGAACTTAAAGGTCTTACAGGCCTTAACCCGGAGGTCTATACCTACGTTATGAAGTTTGACCAGTCCAAAAGACTTCTGGATAAGCTGTGCAACCTTATAGATTTTCTTATCCCTTTGTATGAAAAAGAGGGTAAGTCTCAGCTGGTAATAGCATTTGGCTGTACAGGGGGCAAGCACAGAAGTGTTGCCATGGCAGAGGCACTGGCGCAGCATCTGCGTGATAAGAATATGAGAATAAGGATCCAGCACAGAGATATAGATAAACGATAGGATTGAGATAGTTTGGAAGAGCATTCCTTTTCATACAGAGCGAAAAATGAAATAATACAGCGCATCAACTCACGGGACAAGGCGGATGCTTGTCTTATGGGTGTGCTTTTGTGCGCCAATTCCCTCAATGACAGGGAAATAACGGTCCTTACGGAGAATAAGCTGCTCAGGGATTTTTTTGTGCTTAACGTCAACCGTATACTTGACTGTGACGACGGGGTGGAGATAAACGAGATACAGCGCAAGCATTCAGCAGTGCTGTATGACCTTTGTATACCCAGATCTCAGGACAGGCTTTTTATCCTTGACTATTTTCAGCTTGACCAGAGCAGGGGTATGAGCAGAGATGATCTGCCGAAGGCAAAGTATTACCCTTATGTTGTGGGGGGGATATTCCTTGCCTGCGGAAGTGTGAATAACCCGGAAAAGAAGTATCATATGGAATTTGTTATGCCAAGTCTGGAGCTTTGCAACTCTCTTGGGCTGCTGCTTATAGACAACTACGGGATCGTTCCCAAACACGTTGAAAGAAAGCATTATCAGATAGTCTACATCAAAGACTCGGAAAACATCATCGACATCCTTACTATGATGGGAGCACAAATGGCTTCGCTGGAGATCATGAATGTGAAAATGATGAAAGATGTGAAGAATAAAATAAATCGTTCAATGAACTGCGACAACGCCAATATCGACAAGGCTCTTGGTGCGGCGGAAAGACAGATCAGCGATATTGAACTTATCGACTCCACAATGGGACTTGACAGTCTGCCCGATACCCTGAGAGATATTGCAAGGATAAGATATGAAAATATAGATTTTACGCTAAAGGAGCTTGGGGCTGCTATGGAGCCGCCCATATCACGTTCGGGGGCGAACCACCGAATGCAGAAAATAGCTGAGATAGCTGAAAATATACGAAAGGAAAAAGCAAAAAGGTGACTGATTTCGTTCATTTGCACCTGCACAGTGAGTATTCGCTACTTGACGGTGCCTGCCGTCTGGGAGAGCTCGTTGACACAGTTAAACAACTGGGACAGACCAGCTGTGCGGTCACAGACCACGGCAATATGTTTGCAGCGGTGGAATTTTACAACGCCTGCAAGGCAAAGGGAATAAAACCGATAATAGGCTGCGAAATGTATGTTGCGCCCCGTACACGCTTTGATAAGGTGAACAGGGTGGATTCCTCGCCCTATCATCTGGTGCTTTTGTGCAAAGACCAGCAGGGCTACCGCAACCTTATAAAGCTTGTTTCCCTTTCGTATACCGAGGGCTTTTACAATAAGCCAAGGGTCGATGAACAGCTGCTTGAAAAGTATAGCGGGGGACTTGTCTGCCTTTCTGCCTGCCTTGCAGGAGAAATACCAAGAAAGCTGCTCAGCGGAGATTATGAGGGAGCAAAGCAAACTGCTTTGAGATATAACAAGATATTCGGACAGGGCAACTATTACCTTGAACTTCAGGATCATGATATAGATGACCAGAAAAGGATCATTCCCCTTCTTGCAAGGATTTCCCGGGAAACAGGGATCCCCCTTGCAGCCACCAACGACTGTCACTATCTTAAAAGAGAAGACGCAAAAGCACAAAGGGTGCTGCTTTGTATCTCCACCGGCACAACCCTTGACGATCCCAATAAGCTTGAGTTCCCCACCCAGGAGTTTTACGTTAAAAGCGGAGATGAAATGTCCAGGCTTTTTGCCAATTATCCTCAGGCGATAGAAAATACCGTTAAGATCGCACAGATGTGCAACGTGGAATTTGAGTTTGGAAATACCAAGCTTCCGTATTTCCATATCGACGGTGTGGAAGATAACGAGAAGTTTTTGCGTGAAATGTGCCGCAAGGGGCTTGAAAAGCGTTACGAGAACCCCACAGCGGAGGCTCGTGAGCGGCTGGAGTATGAACTTGACATAATCACCAAAATGGGCTACACCGACTATTACCTCATAGTCTGGGATTTTATAAACTATGCCAAGACCCACGGTATACCCGTAGGCTGCGGAAGAGGCTCGGGAGCAGGCAGCCTGTGCGCTTATTGTATAGGTATCACAGGTATTGATCCTTTGAGATATAATCTTTTGTTTGAAAGGTTCCTTAACCCCGAAAGAGTATCCATGCCGGACTTTGATGTGGACTTTTGCATGGAGGGCAGACAAAGGGTAATAGATTACGTTATAAACAAATACGGTGAGGATCATGTTGCACAGATAGCTACCTTTGGTACCCTTGCTGCAAAGCAGGCGGTCAGGGATGTGGCGAGGGTAATGGGACTTTCATACCAGACGGGAGATATGGTCTCAAAAGCCGTGCCCAGAGGGATGCCTCTTTCGGAATCTGTGAAAAGGGTGCCGGAGCTTTCAAAAATGTATAACAACGATCCCAAAATAAAAGAGCTTATTGACACAGCAGTCAGAGTAGAGGGTATGCCAAGGAACGTTTCTACCCATGCGGCAGGTGTTGTTATCACAAAAGATCCGGTGGACTGCTATGTTCCTGTCTATGCCCGTGACGGTCAGGTCTCCACACAGTACACCATGACTATCCTGGAGCGTCTGGGGCTTTTAAAAATAGACTTTTTGGGTCTTCGCAACCTGACTATAATAAACCATTGTGTACAGCAGGTAAAAAAGCAGATACCTGATTTTGATATCAACAATATTCCCCTTGATGACAAGGAAGTGTACGAAATGCTTTCCCGGGGCAGGACCGAGGGCGTCTTTCAGTTTGAAAGCCCGGGAATGACTGCCACGATAACTAAGCTTCGTCCCACGGGGATAGAAGACCTTATTGCGGTGATCTCACTTTACCGACCGGGTCCGATGGATTCTATTCCCACATATATACGCAACCGCCACGACCCGGAGCTTGTGAGATATAAACATCCGCTTTTAAAGAATATTCTTGATGTGACCTACGGCTGTATAGTATATCAGGAGCAGGTAATGCAGATATTCCGTGTGCTTGCAGGATATTCCTACGGCAGGGCAGATATTGTCCGCAGAGCTATGGCAAAGAAAAAAGCCGACGTGCTCGAGGCGGAAAGAAAAGCTTTTGTATACGGCGAGAAAGGGCAGTGCGTCGGCGCCGTGGCAAACGGGGTAGATGAAAAAACTGCAAACGAGATATTTGACGAAATGACCTCCTTTGCCAGCTATGCCTTCAATAAGTCTCATGCTGCGGCATATGCCACGATCTCATATCAGACAGCATATCTGAAATGTCATTTATACAAAGAATATATGGCAGCACTGATGACAAACGCCCTGCTTGATTCTACCGAAAAGCTTTTTGGTTATATTACAAGTGTGAGCAGAAACGGAGTCAAAGTGCTTGATATTGATATAAATAAAAGCGAAAGAGGCTTTGTGGCACAGCCGGAAGGCATACGTTTTGCGCTGCTTGCAGTAAAAAGCCTGGGTGAAAACGCCATAGCCGGCATCGTATCAGAGCGTGAAAAAAACGGCGAGTTCCGGTCTTTGTGGGACTTTTGCAGCCGTGTAAGCGCAAAAGATATAAACACACGCACTGTTGAGGCGCTTATAAAAAGCGGTGCATTTGACTGCTTTGGGAACACTCGCCGTGAGATGCTTGATTTCTGCGGGGATATGATGACCGAGGCGGCACATAGCCGTGAGACAAATCTTGAAGGTCAGCTGGACTTTTTCGGCATGGCCGATCAAAACGGTTCGCCGGGATTTGAAATGACGATACCCCATTTGGAGGAATTTCCCCGTGCACAGCTTCTTGAATATGAGCACGAGGCACTTGGAATGTACCTTTCGGGACATCCCTGTGACGATTATGCCGCCTTTGCAAGGGCGGACAAGTGCGTTACTACCCTTGAAATGATCTCTCACCACAAACAAACCGACGGCGCCGATGAGGCACAGCCGGTAAAGCTTGTGGGAATGGTCGTATCAAAAAAAGAACTCAAAACAAGAAAAGGGGATATGATGTGCTTTGTACAGCTGGAGGACAAGTTCTCATCTGTTGAGCTTGTGGTTTTTCCCGAACTTTTTGCCGCATCTTCAGGACTTCTTCAAAAGGGTATGATAGTTTATGTCAGCGGAAAAATATCCGGCAGAGAGGACGAGGACCCCAAAATACTTGCCGAAAATATAATCAGCGCAGAAAACTTTGAGAAAAGCTGCCTTCACCGTGACCTTTGCCTTCGTCTGAACTCGGCGGATAAGGAAAAACAGGATGAGATAAAAAATATTGTAAGGGACTTTAAGGGCAGCGCAAATGACAGCAGCCTCATACTGTATCTGTCCGATATTGGCAGAAAAATTAAACTGAAAGATACCCCAACAGTCCGCATGGATAAGAAGCTTGTTGAAAAGCTTTCCCATTTGCTGGGAGAGGAAAATGTTGCCTTTATGCAGCGTAAATAAAAAATATACGCAAAACTGTGGAAATACACGGGCGAATGTGGTAAAATATTAACACGACCGGTATTTCGGTATCTGAAAATTACCGGATAGGAGGAATGAAATGCCTATTTCATATAAACGAAGTGCTGTGGGCGAGGGGATAGCCCTTACGGAGATAACCGACCCAAAGTTCAAATCAAATCTTATAAGTGTATCCTTTGTTACCCCGACGGATGTAAAGAATGCACCGCTGAACACCCTTGTTATGGAGCTTCTTGCATCGTCAAACGATAAAAATAAGACCCTTGCAGAGCTAACAGGGGAGCTTGCATATCTTTATGGTGCCACCTTGTCCACTAAGTCAAGACGTATAGGTGACTGCCAGGAAAACGGCTTGTGCATTGAGTATATTTGTGATGATTATACGATCGGCCGTGAGATCATCTCCACAAAGGCATCCCAACTGCTGCTCGATTGTATCTTCAGACCGCTTTTTGAAAACGGAAGGTTCAGCGAACGATATGTAAGTATGCGTAAAAAGGAACTTGAGGACAACATCAACGCAGAGTTTAACGATAAGTTCGGCTACTCTATGCGAATGGCAAAGGAAATAATATATAAGGGCGAACCTGCCTGCATCTCACTGCTGGGAACTGTGGAAAATGCAAGAGCCATAACTTCACAGCAGCTTACAGACAGGTATCATGAGCTTCTTAGCTCCTCACAGATAGAGATAGTTATGTGCGGAAGAGATTTTGAAAGGGTAAAACCTGTTATGATACAAGCCTTTTCACAGCTTGAACGTACAGACTATGTTCCCGTAAACTATAAGGCCCTGTCGCCTGTTAAAAAGGAAACTGCCTATGAGCGCCAGACCCAGGATGTCAACCAGAGCAAGATGATAATGGCGTTCAAAAGCGGATATGAGGATATCTATACAGCTAAGCTTTTTACAGCTCTGCTGGGAGGAACACCTTTTTCAAAGCTTTTTTCAAACGTTAGAGAGAAAATGTCTTTGTGTTATTACTGCTCGGCTGCATATTCGGATATCAAGGGCACTCTTTTAGTGTCAAGCGGAGTGGCAAAAAAGGATATTGAAAAAGCCCGGGAAGCTATCCTCATGCAGCTTGAAGCAATAAAGAACGGAGAGTTTACTCAACAGGAGCTTGAACATACAAAAATATATCTGTGTACAGGCTTTAAATCCAATAATGATTCTATCTACCGGATGTCAGAATACTATACAGCCCAGAATACAAGGGGAACTTCTTATTCTCCCGAACAGGTGTGCGATATTTTTATGGACATAACAAAGCAGCAGGTGATCGAGTGTGCAAAGAGCTTTGTGTATGATACCTTCTATGTAATGGAATCCGAGGGAGAGGTGAGCGCAGATGGATAAACAGATCATTTCAAGCCCTGAGCTTGATGAGCAGTACAGCATAATCCACCACGATTCGGGACTTGATATACTTTTGTGGGAAAAAGAAGGCTTTTCCACGGTAGAGGCTCTGTTCGGCACCAAGTACGGCTCCATCAACAATTGTTTCAAAACCGATGAAACAGGTGATTTTATACGTGTTCCGGACGGTATCGCCCATTATCTTGAACATAAGCTCTTTGAGTCGGACGACAACAGCAATGTCTTTGAACAGTATGCCAAGACAGGTGCCGCAGCAAACGCCTTTACCTCAACTGATATAACTGCATATGTTTTTAGCTGTACGGATAACTATGAAAAGGCGCTTGAGATACTTCTGGGCTTTGTACAGTCACCTTATTTTACCGAGGAAAATGTAGAAAAGGAAAGAGGGATAATTGCCCAGGAAATAAAAATGGGTGACGATTCCCCCACAAGAAAGTGCTTTAAGGAGCTTTTGCGAGGACTTTATGTGAACAATCCCGTAAGAATAGATGTTGCCGGAACGGTAGAGTCTATCCAGCAGATAACTCCCGGGCTGCTTTATAAGTGTTACAACTCTTTTTATAATCTGCATAATATGACTCTTTCGATTGCCGGAAATATCCGCCAGGATAAGGTCTTAGAGATATGCGACAAAATGTTAAAGCCAAGCCCAAATGTGCACCTTGAAAACTCGTTTCCCCATGAACCGGATAATGTGTGCCAAAAGCGGATATGTACCCATGCAGCAGTAGGTCTGCCAGTTTTTGCTATCGGCTTTAAGTCAAAGCCTCTTTCGGGCAGGGAGTATGTGAGAAAGTCATTTATCGCAGCAATGCTGCTTGAGCAGATCCTGGGTCAGACCTCACCGCTTTATAACCAGCTTCTGGAGGAGGGGCTCATAAGCTCGGGGACCTCAACTTTTGTCTATACAAGTGCTGACAGGTATTTCTGCTGTATTATCGAAGGAGAATCCGAAGATCCCGATCTGGTTTACCAAAGGATCTGCCGGGAGATCGAACGCCTTGAAAAAGAGGGAATAGATAAAAAGCGCTTTGAGATAGATAAGCGTGTGCGCTACGGTGAAAAGATAAGCAGCATAAACGATGTTAAAGCTTGTGCGGATGCTATGCTTTATTACCATATGGACTGTGACGATGTGACTCTTTTTGAAGATGTAGATATGATAGCCTCCCTGACAGCGCAGGAATGTCAGCAGGCTTTGCCGGAACTGTTTGATATTGATAAAAGCAGTATCAGCATCGTGACGGATAAAAATGATTATTAAGGAAAGTGCTTTTTTACAGAAAGGAATGGATCAAAAATGTTACAGGCAGTGCAGCTGCTCGCAGAGCAGTATGAAACAATGTGGGAAAAACTCGGAGATCACCCCAACAGGGTATATTTCCCCAATTTCGGCAGCGGAGATAATGTACTCAAAACGGGGATCGACATTGACAGGGTGATGTTCAAAATACCGGGAACGAATTTTCAGATATATTGGTATGGATTTCTGATCGCTGTGGGAATAATCCTTGCGATGATCTACGGTTTCAAAAAAATGAAAAAAGCAGGTATCGACCCTGACAGAGCAACAGATGCAGTCATCGGCGGATTTTTCGGTGCGATCATCGGAGCAAGACTTTATTATATCATTTTCTCTGATACACCTTTAAGCAAGTTCTTTGATTTCCGTGACGGCGGACTTGCCATTTACGGCGGACTTATAGGCGCCATAGTCGTAGGCGGTATCATCGTAAAACTCAGGAAACTGCGGCTGACGGCAATGCTTGATATTGTGGCACCCTGCTTTTTTATCGGTCAGGCGATCGGACGCTGGGGCAACTTTTTCAACCAGGAAGCCTTCGGAACGAATACAACTCTTCCCTGGGGCATGATGAGCAATACAACTGCAAATTATGTCAGCAGCCACATTACCGACGGAAGCGTAGAGCCCCTGCAGCCGATACACCCGTGCTTTCTCTATGAATCGCTGTGGTGTCTGCTGGGATTTGTGCTTTTGCACATATATTTTAAACATAGAAAATTTGACGGCGAGGTCTTCCTTTGTTATACAATATGGTACGGACTTGGAAGATTCTTTATCGAAGGGCTCAGGACCGACTCGCTTTATCTTGGCTCAATAAGAGTTTCACAGCTTCTTGCTGCAGCCTGTGTGATCGTGAGCCTTGTTGTACTTATCATTGTAAGAGTGCGTATCACCAAATTCAAGGATTATGTTTTCTTTAAGGATACTCAGCTTTCAAAAGCTCAGATCGCATATTATGACAATATAAAAGATTTTGAAAAGAAAAAGAAAGAGCTTGAGAAAAAAATATCCGAAAGTGAGGATAAGGGCGAAAATACAGAGGCTATGAAAGCCGAGCTTGAGGAGAAGTACGGACCACAGGCACGTCATAAGCTCCGTGAAGCGATCGATGAAGCCGAAAAGGCAGATAAAAAGGCTCGTGAAGATAAGCTGGCTGCCAGGGCAAAGCTTTTAGCCGAGGAAAACAGCGAAACTGTTGAGGAAGAGGAAAAGAGCGGCGATGAGCAAAGCGAGGAAAACGCTGAAGCTGCCTCTCAGACAAGTGAAACCGAAGGCGAAAATGAACAGGAGGATACCAAGGCTCAGACAGATGATAAAGAGCAGGCTCCTGCCGAAACAGCCGAGGACGATGTAGTTCCCATAATCAAGGACGAAAAGGCGGATAAGCCGAGCGATAAAGCCCCGGAAACTGAACAGACCCCGAAGGAAACTGTCCCTGCGGCACAGGAAGAAACCCAGCCTAAGCCGAAGAAAAAGAAAAAGAAGAAAAAACCTGTTCAGACGCAAAAGCAGGAAACTGAGGAAAAGGCAGAGGAAAAGGAGCAGGAAACCGAGAAAGAGCCTGCCGAGGTAAGTAAGGACGAAAATCAGCCCCAGCAGCAGGAGTCGGAACAAGCACCGGACAATAAGCCCGAAGAAATGCAGGAGCAAGCTCCGGCAGCAGAAGAGAAAACCGAAGCCGAAGCACCCCGGAGCAAAGCCGATGAGGAAATAAAAGCTGAGGATATCGTGGCTGAGGTAACTCAGAAGATGAAAGAGGAAAAGGCTGAAAAGGATAAGCAGATCCAGGAGATAATCGCAGAGGCAAGCGAAAAGTCTGAGGAGCTGCCCTCTGACAGCGATGTTAAAGTCGAGGATATCATCTCACAGGTAAATGAGAAAAACAACAGCACGGAAAATGGTGAACCTTCTCAGAAAGTATCTGATCCCAACAATAAGAACGCTAAGCGCAAGAATAATCGTTCAAGAAACCGCAACAGGAAAAAACGCTGAAATAATTATGTATAAGGAGTGTTTGAAATGTCACAGATAATCGACGGAAAGGCTGTTTCCGCAAAGGTCAAGGAGGAAATAAGGATCGAGACCGAAAAACTCAAAGCACAGGGCGTAGAGATAGGTCTTGCAGTGGTCATCGTGGGAAACGATCCTGCTTCCCAGGTGTATGTCAGAAATAAGGAAAAGGCTTGCGAAACCGTGGGCTTTAATTCCTTCAAGTATGCTCTGCCCGAGGAAACTACCGAGGAGGAGCTGCTCGCACTTGTGGATAAGCTCAATAACGATGACAAGGTCGACGGTATACTTGTTCAGCTGCCCCTGCCAAAGCATCTTGACGATAAGATAATTATCAACAATATCCGCCCCGATAAGGACGTTGACGCTTTCCACCCTGTAAACGTGGGCAAGATAATGATAGGGGATTACAGCTTCCTGCCATGCACCCCCGCAGGCGTTATGGAGCTTATAAAATCCACAGGTACCGAGATAGCCGGCAAAGAGTGCGTTGTCATCGGAAGAAGCAATATCGTGGGCAAGCCGCAGGCTATGCTATTGCTCCATCAGAGCGGCACAGTAACAATCTGCCACTCAAAGACAAAGGATCTCAAGGCTGTGGCAAGCAGAGCGGATATCCTCGTTGCCGCAGTCGGCAGAGCCAAAATGATAACAGCGGACTATGTTAAAGATGGCGCAGTTGTTATCGACGTTGGAATGAACAGGGACGAAAACGGAAAACTTTGCGGAGATGTTGACTTTGAAAACGTAAAGGACAAGGCAAGCTATATAACTCCCGTTCCCGGCGGCGTTGGACCTATGACTATCGCAATGCTTATGAAAAATACCCTTACCGCCGGTAAAGAGCATCACGGGATCAAGTAAAGCACCGGGTCACTAAGTGTAAACTTTTTGTGAATGCCCTTTACAAAACCTGGCTTATAATGTATAATTAACAGTGCTGTGTTGACAGCATATCCCTGCCGCAGAATATGGGTAAAGCCCCAATGGGGAAAGCTACCTGCCATATCCTTCGACATCGGAAATAATATTTGAAAGAGGTACAAAAAATGCTGAGAAAAGACGAAAAGACAGCCGTTATCGAGGCAAACAAGACTCATGATAACGACACAGGATCTCCTGAGGTACAGATCGCTATCCTTACAAGAAGGATCTCCGATTTGACCGAGCATCTGAAAACACATAAGAAGGACAACCACTCCAGAAGCGGTCTGTTCAAGATGATCGGTAAGAGAAGAAATCTTCTCAACTACCTGAAGAAAAAGGACATCAACAGATACAGAGCAACCATCGAGAAGCTGGGTATCCGTAAGTAATTTATGTGATCATCCATTAAGGCAGAGGCAATTTATTGCCACTGCCTTTTGGTGTATCATACACAAAAACGAACATAATTTGGTGCAGGCGTATTAGCATTAAACAGAGTTTATGCATGGCGTGAGCTGTGTTTATTGCTAATGCTTTCACCAGATAAAAAATAATTTGGAGGAAGAAAAATGTTTGAGAATTTCAGAACTTTTGAAACCACCTATGCAGGCAGACCTGTAAAGGTGGAAACAGGCAAGACCTGCGGACTTGCAAACGGCTCGTGCTGGGTTAGATACGGCGAAACAGTTGTTATGGCAAACGTTACCGCATCTGCAAAGCCAAGGGAGGGCGTTGACTTTTTCCCACTTTCCGTTGACTTTGAAGAGAAGATGTACGCTGTGGGTAAGATCCCGGGCTCTTTCACAAAAAGAGAGGGCAAGGCTTCCGATAAGGCAATACTTGCGTCGAGATGTGTGGACAGACCTATCAGACCTCTTTTCCCAAAGGATATGAGAAACGACGTGACCGTTGTTATCACTGTCCTTTCTGTTGATCCTGATAACTCTCCCGAGATCGCAGGAATGATAGCTGCTTCCATCGCTATCTCTATTTCAGATATTCCGTGGAACGGACCTGTTGCATCTATCAACGTGGGCTACGTTGACGGACAGCTGGTGCTCAATCCTACTTTGGAGCAAAGAGCACACAACGACCTTAACCTTACCGTTGCAGGCTCAGCTGAAAAGGTGGTTATGATCGAGGCAGGCGCTAACGAGATCCCCGATGACCTTATGCTTGAAGCTATCAAGTTCGGTCATGCCGAGATAAAGAATATGGTGGCATTTATTTCCGATATCCAAAAGCAGATCGGCAAGCCTAAGTTTGAGTTTGAGTCTATGGAGCTTGACCACGATATGATGGATAAGATCATGGATCAGTTCGGAGATAAGCTTAAAGAGGCACTTGATACAGACGATAAAAACGTAAGAGATGCAAGACTTCTCCCTATCCAGGACGAGATAGTTGAAAAGTACTCTGAGGAGTATGAGAACCTGCCTGATATTATCGGTGAGGTAATGTATAAAGCACAAAAGACCATCGTAAGAGAGTGGCTGTACAACGGTAAGCGTGTTGACGGCAGAGGTATCGACGAGATCAGACCTCTTGCTGCCGAGGTCGGAGTACTTCCGAGAGTTCACGGCTCCGGTATCTTTACCAGAGGTCAGACACAGGTCATGACAATTGCCACACTCGGTCCTGTTTCAGATGCCCAGAAGCTTGACGGTCTTGACGAGGAGACCAGCAAGAGATATATGCACCAGTATAACTTCCCATCTTATTCTGTTGGCGAAACAAAGCCGTCAAGAGGACCCGGAAGACGTGAGATCGGACACGGAGCACTCGCTGAGAGAGCGCTTGTCCCTGTTATCCCATCCGTTGAGGATTTCCCTTACGCTATACGCTGCGTATCAGAAGTTCTTTCTTCTAACGGCTCAACATCACAGGGATCTATCTGCGGTTCAACACTTGCACTTATGGACGCAGGTGTTCCTATCAAGGCTCCTGTTGCAGGTATCTCCTGTGGACTTATTACCAAAGAGGATGGCAGCTGGATGACTATGGTGGATATCCAGGGTCTTGAGGACTTCTATGGCGATATGGACTTTAAGGTAGGCGGTACAAAGAACGGTATTACCGCTATCCAGGTGGATATCAAGGTAGACGGACTTACCTATGATATAATCGCAAGCGCATTTGAAAAGACACATAAAGCAAGAAATTATATTCTTGATGAGATAATGCTCAAGGCTATCCCAGAGGTAAGACCTACAGTCAGCAAGTGGGCTCCTAAGATGCTTACAACTAAGGTCCCTGTTGATAAGATCAGAGAGGTCATCGGTTCGGGCGGAAAGGTCATCCAGAAGATCAGCGCCGAGTGTGATGTCAAGATCGATATCAGCGAGGACGGAAATGTATTTGTTTCCGGTCTTGACCTTGCAAAGGCTGAACAGGCTATCTCCATCATCAATACAATAGGCAATGATCCCGAGATAGGAGCTATATACAGAGGTAAAGTAACCAGACTGATGAACTTCGGCGCTTTTGTTGAGATCGCACCGGGTAAAGAGGGACTTGTCCATATATCCAAACTGGACAAGCAGAGAGTCGGCAAGGTTGAAGATGTAGTTTCCGTTGGCGACGAGGTCGTGGTCAAAGTTATGGAGATAGACGACCAGGGCAGGATCAATCTTTCCAGAAAAGACGCCCTTGCAGATATCGAGGCAAAGAAAAACGCAGAGTGATCTTTAAATAGAACCAAAGGCGGACAGTTTATGCTGTCCGCTTGTTTGTTCACCCTTAGTGATCCGGCAGCATATTATGAAAAAAACAGACCTTTGTCTGTTTGCCGAAAACGGGGTGGGTACATGATCTTTAGCGTTATAATTACAGTCGGCATTGCATCGGTAATAATCATTTCATTTTGTATGAAAGCATTAAGGGTCGATAAGCGCAGAGGAAAGACAAAAAGCTTTATCCTTGTACCCTGCACTGAGCAGACCGAGGGACTGGAAATGACGGTGAAAAGCGCCTATTGGGAGGAAGTCTTTTCAAGCTCTGACAGAGCAAGGGACATAATTATACTTACCCGCAAAGGAAGTCCGGAAGAAATAACTGCTGTGCAGCTGGCTGAAAAGTACAGCATTGTACATTGCGTGTATTTTGAACAATTAGAGGAATATCTGAAAAAGTAAGGAAAGGAGCGTGAGAGGCTATGGCTCGTGAGAAACAGCATGATTATGAAACCATAACAGGCGAAGTAGACAGCATAGTGTTTAAAAGCGAAGAAACGGGCTTTTGCGTTTTCATGCTCAACAGCGGCAACGACCTTGTCACCGTGGTGGGCGAGCTGGGGGACGTTGAAGAGGGGGAGGAGCTTACTCTGACAGGTGAGTTTACCGACCATGCAAAATACGGCGAACAGTTCAAAACCGTAATGTTTGAACGGACCCTGCCCAAAAGCTCCGATTCCATACTTAAATATCTTTCCAGCGGAGCTATATCTGGGATAGGACCCGTTATAGCCAAAAAGCTTGTTAAAGAGTTCGGAGAAAATACCTTAGAGGTTATTGAGAATGAGCCTGAAAAGCTTACTGTCATTGACGGCATAACTAAGCGTAAAGCTAAAAAAATATCCGATGATTTTCGCTCGACCTTTGCGGTGCGCTCTCTTATGAGCTATCTGAGCCGTATGGGCGTTGCGGTTTCCTATGGCGTGAAGGCGTGGAAACGCTGGGGAGACCCTGTGCTTGATATGATAAAGAAAAACCTCTACCTTCTGTGCTCATACGGGGTGGATCTGCCCTTTGCCAAGGCTGATGAAATGGCAGCCGAAATGCAGATGCCCCATGACAGCAGATACAGGATAAAAGCAGGGATAGAGTTTGTCCTTGGGGAAAACGCAGCCTCCGGGCATACCTGTCTGCCCCTTGACAGGCTCACTAAGCTTGCCGTAGGATTTTTGGGAGTGACCGAACAACAGTTCAGTGATGTGCTTGAGCAGGAGCTTGATGATGAGAATCTCTTTAAGTATTATAAAAAAGACCGTCCCTTTATAATGCTCCGTGAGTACTATAAAGCAGAGGACTACATCGCCAGAAGACTGTGCGTTATGCGTCAGCTTACATATGATAATAAAATTGATTTCTCCGCAGTTATAGACCTTGAGGAGGAAAATAACAATATCAAATACGAGTCGATACAGCGCAAAGCGATAAATCTTGCCCTTTCAAAAGGATTTCTTGTGCTTACAGGAGGCCCAGGCACCGGAAAGACCACCACGCTTAATGCAATAATATCCCTTTATCAGCAGCAAGGATTGAACGTTATGATCTGTGCCCCCACCGGCAGAGCCGCCAAGCGTATCTCTGACCTTACGGGGTATGAGGCAAAAACTATCCACAGACTGCTGGAGGTTGAGTATACCTCAGGTGATACCCTGCGTTTCAAACACGACGAAAATGACCTTCTTGACTGTGATGCTTTGATAATCGACGAAATGTCTATGGTAGATTCTCTGTTGTTTGAGGCTGTGCTGCGTGCTGTTAGCGTTACCTGCAAGCTGGTTCTGGTAGGCGACAGCGACCAGCTTCCGTCCGTCGGTGCAGGCAACGTTCTGAAGGATATTATCGACAGCGGAGCCCTTTCCGTTGTAAAGCTTAAAGAGATATTCCGCCAGTCCCGCAGCTCCGATATAGTAATGAATGCCCATAGGATCGTCAACGGTCAGCCTGTGGACTATACCGTTAAGGACAAAGATTTTTTCTTCTTTCAAAGGCTTGAATATCCCGCCTTGCAGGAACTTGTGGTGTCCCTTTGTAAAAAAAGACTGCCGGATGCCTACGGGCTCTCGCCAATGACTGATATACAGGTCATTTCTCCCACCCGCCAGGGTCCTTCGGGGACTGTTGAACTCAACAAGATACTGCAGCGTGAGCTTAACCCGAAAACGGCAGGAAAAAGTGAAATAAAAACTCCCGTATATACATATCGTGCGGGAGATAAGGTAATGCAGACCAAAAACGACTACGAAATACCCTGGAAAAAACAAATCGACGATGAGAATTTTGAAAAAGGAGCAGGCATCTTTAACGGGGATATAGGTATCATACAAAGCGTTAACAGCATACTGAAAACTGCCGTTATAGATTTTGAAGGCAGAGTTGCGGTGTATAATCTGCCGATGCTTGATAATCTGGAACTTGCCTATGCTATAACGGTGCATAAAAGTCAGGGAAGTGAGTTTGAAGCGGTGGTAATGACAGTTTTCGGAGGCTATGACCGGCTTTATTATCGCAACCTTCTGTATACAGCAGTCACAAGAGCAAAAAAACTAATGATAATCGTAGGTTCAAGCAAACGTGTGGATTATATGATAGCTAACGACAGGAGAAACCTGCGTTATACCGCACTTAAAAATATGCTCATGGAAAACGTGGCGGAGGATGATGACTTTGGAACGTCGTGTAAGTAAAAAATTTTTTTGAAGAATTTCTTCTAAAAATGAACTTTATCAAGAGGTAAACTAAAAATCCAATTTTAATAGTTTATTCAAAATGATGAACTTTATTTTGAAAACTAAAAAACACTAAGGAAGACTTGATTATATAATTGTATCAAAATTATAAATAAATAATATATATCAAATAAAAGGAAATTATCTGATGGATGATTTCCTTTTTTTCTTGTGAAATGTGTAAATTGAATATAATAATACAAGCTGAAAGGATATTGAATTTAATTTCACGTTCAGCAATACCGTTAATTTTTTAACTGTCCAAATTATTTCCCCACAATCAATAACAATTATGGTATAATGCATTATGGACTAGTACAGATTTAGGCAATTTTGCACAAAATATGTTGATTTATCCGTAAATGTGTGGTATAATAATAACTAAATAGAACTGGTTATAATAATAGATATCAAGCTAATCCGTTGGAATAATGTGGAGTGTTTGAAATGAAAGCAAAAAAACCGGAAGATTATATTGTTCTTTCCAAACGTTATTCAACTGAATCAATCATTGATAGAATAAGCAAGCTTGCAATTAAAATATTTCGTGGTAATACTAATCGTTTTTTTACAGATGTGATGATTAATAATTATCATAGCTTGTTAATTCCACAAACAATGTTGATAGATTTATTATATGCTGTGGTTAAGTATTCTGGTTCAAGTAAAGTTAGAATTAATTACGGAGAATTCTTAGAATTATTACGGTTGTTTCATAACTATCAATGTAGATTGTCACATGATAAAAAAACTATAGCATTACATATCTTTGGTAGTTTAGGCGAGCAAATAATGTTTCAAGAATCTGATGTTAAGGGTAAGTTTTCGAGAGAAAAGTACATCTTGGAGAATGTATCTGCAAGAATAGATGACGGAATTGATTTTTGCAAAGAGTTCTATGAAGAAACCGGTATGGATACAACGACCTATTCCAAAATACTAAGTATGTTTTTATGCTATTATACAACGCCATCTAATACAATCACTTATAGCATTTTAAATGAAATAGCAGCTTATCTTTCGGTGCCAAATGAAATGGTTTTGAGCGTTATGAATAGGATTTCTTGTAGTTTCAAGGATATAATTGATAGCAATCTAAAAAGACAGATATTCTATACAAAACCAATTATTAATATAGAGAATACATACTATTTATCAAACCCATTCTTGCTTTTGAACAAACTAATTGATTCGAATTACTGGGTGATTAGGGATAAGTATTGTGCTAGTGGTAGTCAAAGATTTATTAATGCGTTCGGAAAGTATTTTGAGCTATATGCTGAAGAGGTATTTAATAATACTTTGGAAAAAGAAGTTATAGAAAGAATAGATGAAAACACAGAAAAACGTGCCGACTGGAAAATAACGCTTGGCGTGTATGTGCTGATCATTGAGCAAAAATCTACTCTTCCAATGATAAGCATAAAACAGAATGAGACAGATGTATTAGCAATAAAAAAGCAGATGTTTAAATGCTGGAGAGAAGCGATAGAACAGCTTCATTCTACAGAGATGGCATATGGTTTAAATCATCCAATAAAAATAATACTTTCGTATGATGATTATTTTAACCCTGAGATTTTGGATGAACTATTTAATAAAGAAATATACATTGAAAACGATGGCTACTATTGGTTAGTTTCAATTGATGAGCTTGAAGAACTATTGTATCTGTTTAAGAATAACAAAATGAAGTTTAATGAAATAATTGAGGATAAAATCCAATTAGAGATTTCACACTCAAATAAGGGTAGAGATCTATCACTGTTGTTTCGCAAACATGGTATTAAACGTAATGAATATATTCGAGAATATGGTATTTATAAAGAGTTTGAAAAGATTCAAGGACAGGATGAATCTAATAGCACTGCTGATGATTAATTAACTGAAAGAAGGATTTATTAAATGGCAAAAGCTGCGAAAAAAGAAGCTCAGGTTTCCCTTGAAACTGTACTGTGGAACTGCCGTGTCGCTCTGCGTGGCATAGGCAGTACGGAGAAGAACAGAGATGCTGTTATCGGTTTGGTATTTCTGAAATTTGCAGGAGATAAGTTTGAAAAGCGCCGTGCTGAGCTTATCGAGCAGTACGGTGATATACCTGCATTTCTTGAAAAAGTATCGTTCTACAATGCGGTGAATGTGTTTTATCTGAAGGAAACTGCCCGTTGGTCTTATATCGTCAAGAACGCTTCGGCTAACGATATTGCAGTTATCATAGATCAGGCTATGGCTGACATTGAGGACAGCAACCCGCCGCTAAAAGGAGCGCTGCCGTTGAACCTCTTTGCTACGCTCGGTGCAGATAAGTCAAAGATAAAAGACCTTATAGACAATGTTAATCAGATAAGCGAGGAGCGCTTTCAGGAAGAAGACCTTATCGGCAGAGTTTATGAATACTTCCTGCAAGTGTACGCTGCTTCGGGTACTAAGGAGGACGGTGAATTCTATACACCTGCCTGTGTGGTAAAGCTGATAGCCGAGATGATAGAACCGTACAGCGGTGTGGTATATGACCCTTGCTGTGGTTCGGGAGGTATGTTTGTTCAGTCGCTAAAATTTGTAGACCGTCATAAGGGTAATAGGCAGAAAGTATCCATCATCGGTCAGGAAAGCAATCCTGATACATGGCGGTTGTGTAAAATGAATCTCGCTATTCGTGGAATCGCCCATAACCTCGGTGATACTAACGCTTCAACATTCACAAATGACCTGCACAAGGACAAGACTGTTGACTACATAATGGCGAATCCGCCTTTTAACCTCAAAGGCTGGAGGGCAGAAGATGCTTTGACAGACGATCCTCGTTTTATGAGAGCCGGTTATTCTGTTATGCCGCCTGTGGCTAATGCTAACTTTGCGTGGATACTTCATATGCTTTCTAAACTCGATGTCAATCACGGTGTTGCAGGCTTCTTGCTTGCCAATGGTGCTTTGAATGCAGGTGATGCCGAGGGTACGCTCCGTAAGGAGATATTGGAGCGTGACCGTGTTGAAGCAATCATTGTTTTGCCTCGAAATATGTTCTATTCGACTGATATTTCAGTAACGTTGTGGATAGTGAATATGAATAAGAAGGCAGGAACGGTGAACGGCAGGCAGCTTCGTGACCGTACTCATGAAGTGATGTTTATGGACTTGCGCCGTTGGGACGAAAATATCGAAGAAATTGTTATAGATAAAGGAAAAAGAAAGAAAAAGACTGTTTTCGATGATGCACAGATAGCAAAGATAAAGGAAGTTTACAGCAATTGGCAGAGTACTGATACAAGTCTGTATTCCGATGTGCCTGAGTTCTGCCGTTCGGTAAAGCTCTATGATAGTGACCTTACAGAAGAAGAAAGGCAGGCTAAAGTTCCTACTATCGAATCGAAAGGCTATTCTCTCGCACCGAGTAAGTACATTGAGTTCATAGACCATGACTTAGAGATAGACTACGAAACCGAAATGGCTCGTATTCAGGCTGAGATGCGTGACATTATCTCGATGGAGAAACAGTCGCAGACAATGCTCCAAAATGCTTTCAGGGGGATTGGTTATGGCATTGACTAAAAGCAAACTTGGCAGTTTTATTGAGTTAAGAGATGTCCGGAATAGCGACCTGAAATATGGCATCAATGATGTTCGTGGTGTAAATACTTCTAAACAGATGATGCCTACCAAAGCTGATTTAACTACCCGCGATTTAAGCAAATTTCAAATAGTATCTCCGGAAGAATTTGTATTCAATCATAGAACCTCTCGAAATGGCAGTAAATTTAGTATTGCATTTAATGATACTGGAAAACCTATTATATGCACAGAAGATTATGTCGTATTCAGAATAAGTGATTACGGCAGAAAGTTCATTGTTCCAGAATGGTTATATATGTACTTTAGCCGTCTTGAGTTTGACAGATTTGTAATTACCAACTCTTGGGGCAGTTCAACAGAATTCTATAACTGGGAAGATATATGCGACGTTGACATGACTCTCCCACCTCTCTCCGTTCAGCAGAAGTATGTGGATATTTATAACTCTATGCTCGCTAATCAGCGGTGCTATGAGCGTGGGTTGGAGGATTTGAAGCTCTCATTTGATGCGTTGCTTGATAAATTCAAGCATTCGTCACCAAAACGGTCTGTTGGCGAGTTGCTCGAAGAAGTTGATGTTCGTAACAGTGATAATACATTCACCGAGGTATCAGGCGTTAATATAGCAAAGCAGTTTATGCCGTCTGTTGCAAGCAGTACCGATCTTCATAACTATAAGATTGTTAGTAAAAATCAGTTTGTTTATAGCGGTATGCAGACAGGCAGAGATGAATGTATCAGAATCGCTTTACTTGATAAAGATGAGCCTGTGATTGTTTCGCCAGCTTATTCTGTTTTGCAGGTCAAAAGTGTTGATATAGTTCCTGAATTTATTCAGATGTGGTTTTCACGCTCGGAAATGGATAGGCTCGGTTGGTTTATGAGCGATTCAAGTATTCGTTCAAACCTCGATTTGCCAAGATTTTATGAAATTGAAATGCCTGTACCTACAAAAACAGAGCAGAAAGCAATTGTCGATATTTATTATGCTTATACTCTCCGACGTAGCATCAATGAACGCCTGAAAGCCCAGATAAAAGACCTTTGCCCTATTCTTGTTAAGGGGGCTGTGGAGAAAGGTAAATAATAATGGAATTATATAGTCAGAGACATGGTATGAGAGGCCCTAAAGAAACTACATATGAGATTTCAATGGACGCGTATGCCATGATTTTAAATTGCTGTGAGAAGTACTATGATAATTTAGCTTGGAAATACCCTGATACTTGTAACTATTGTCATTCTAATTTGTCTCTTGATAGAAAAATCTTTGATATAGCGTTAGAAAACGAAATACCTAACTTGTTTAGAAAAGAAGGATGTGTAGTAGCACCTTCAAGACGTTACAATGTATTTGATAGAAAGACAAAATATGATTCTTACGATCAGTATTCTCTTTTGGACTTGATTGAATTTATTGCATTATATTGTAATAATTATGAAAAGTATTACGATAATGAATGCGAACACTCATATTTGGTGTTTAATAACTTAAACACTGCATTTTTAAGTTTTAAAAAAGAAATAAATGACATTTTTGAATTAATGGGGATTCTATATATACTAACTGACAAAAAGCAGGTTGAACGTATTATACAGAATAGTCCTATTACTAAAGAAGTAGAAAACTCAATAAATACTATTCAAGAAAATGAAACAAAAAAACTGCTTTGTGAAGCAATTGATCTTCATAGAAGTCATTACCCGGAAGCCCCAAGAGATGCAGCAGAAAAGATATGGGATGCTTTTGAAAGGTTAAAAACATACTACACCTCACTAGATAAGAAGCATTCTATAGAAAAAATAGTGAGTGAAATGTCAATTAATAATCCTAATTATAAAAAACTGTTTGATGATGAATTTAAAGCGTTAACTGATATTGGAAATCAATACCGCATACGGCATCACGAGACTGATAAAATCAATATTACTGATAATAGGTATTATGATTATTTCTTTAATCGTTGCTTGTCATTGATTGCTTTGGCAATACAGTATTTGAAATAATATATATAGGAGATAACAGAGATGTCATACGATGAAATGAACAGCTTCATTCTCAATTACATTGAAAACGATATAACAGGCAGAGCTATCATGCTTACCGGGGAATGGGGTTCGGGAAAGAGCTATTATGTTAAGAACAACCTAAAGTCCTTTCTTGAAGATAAGGATAATGGTAAGCATAAATGTGTTATAGTATCGCTCTATGGACTTTCCGATACTTCTGAAATCAGTAAAGCGATATATATGGAACTGCGTACCATTAAGAAATCTCCTTCCACTGAAACGGGAAGTACTGCTAAAGTTGTCGGAAAAATCGTCAGTAAGACAGTATTCAATGGTTTGGTAAGTAAAATTGGCTTTGATATAGGAAATATAAACGATGATGATTTGCAGAAGGTATATGAATCTGTTGACCTTGAAGGTAAGCTCATTGTTTTTGAAGATATAGAGCGTACCCAGATAGATATTATTGAACTGCTCGGTTATATCAATAATATGTGTGAGAATGACGGTGTAAAGGTTCTGCTTGTTACAAATGAGAGTGAGTTGCTTCAATTCCATTTGAAAGGAATAAAGAAGCAGGAATATGGCAGAGAAAAAACAGAATACATAAAAGTGTATTCAGAAGATGCTCAGAAATATCTCAAAGCAAAAGAAAAATCCATTTCTGACACATTACAGTTCTCTGCTAATTTTCAGGAAACGATTGACAGTATAATTGATGGGTTTGAAAACGAAGACTTAAATTGTTTCAAAGGTGTTCTCACTACGCCAAGACGTTCTCTGTATAGAACTGATATTACAAATTATCGTGAAGTTATAGTAGCCTGCCAAAAAGCGTGTGATATTTATAACTTCATTAAAACGCACAGCATAACATTTGATAGTGAGTTTAAGAAATGTATCTTGATAGGGTTGGTCAACTATCTGCAAAAGCGTCTTGACGATTACGACTTGAAATTCAAAGCTAATGCTTTATTAGATCCGGATTTATCAGGAGATAGCGTTTACCCCCTGATGCGTTTTTGTTATGATTATTATCATTCGCAAGTTATAACGCAAGAAGCTATAATGAAAACTATTGCTGAGTATAGTGATTATATTATCTATGTAGACAAAACAGGCTATGATGATAAAGACCTGAAAGTACTGTACTCATTATACATTAGTACAGAAGAAGCACTCAATACGGCTATTCAGAATATTTACAACAGATTAGATGATATTTCCGACATAAGTTTGAAGCATTATGACCGTATTATCAACTCTCTGCTCATTCTAAAATATGATGCGCTGCTGAATAACGATAAGATAGACGAAATAATAGAGAAAATAATAAATAACCTTAAAGGCAGAGGAGCAAAGTTCAATAGAACACATCATTTGTTTTCAAGTACGCTTGATATACAAGATGCTGACGGGACAAAGAAATTTAAAGAGATTCAGAATAAGGTGTTTGAGTCTCTCAACTATACACCAGATTCTATTGCAATGATGGATTCGATGAATTATGCCGAAATAATAGCCAAAATATCAAATGATAATATACGGCAGTACAATCCAGAAAAAATTATGGAGAGAATTCCGCTTGACAAGATTATTGAACAAATCCCTGATTTCACGGCTGAAACACTGGACGATCTTCGACACATATTATCAGCGATAGATTATAACAAATTATCTGAGGAAACATTAACTTCAATTAAGCAGTTCAAGGACGATATATCATCATTGCTCACAAAAGAAGATATCGACTTAGATTGTATAAAGAAATTGCAAATTAGATGGATTTGTGATGCAATAAATAGAAATACAGAAGGTATTAGTGAATAAAGAAGGTGACTATATGGATTATCACTTCACGAAAGGCAAATTTACCGAAGCTGAGCTTGAAAAAGCTATCATCGAGCTGTGCGAACAGCAAGGTTACACCTATGTTTGCGGAGAAGATATGCACCGTAAGTATGAGGATATACTGCTGCTTGATGATCTCCGTTTCTACATGACATCACGTTATAACAATCTGTCCGATACCGAGATGCAAAAGATCATCAATAAACTGAGCCTTATTAATGCAACTCCGCTGTATCTTGGTAATCGTGAAGCATTCAGGCTTATGAACGAGGGTTTTGACCTCGCACGTGATGATGTTTCAAAGGTCGCACTCCATATTGACTATATCAACTACGATGAGCCTGACAAAAACATTTTCAAGGTAGTCAATCAGTATTCTGTGCAGGGTGAACACCTGCGCCGCCCTGATATGCTGTTGTTTATCAACGGTATTCCTGTTGCTATCTTTGAGTTTAAAACAGCAATAGAAGAAGATACAACAATACATGATGCATGGAAACAGATTACGATCCGCTATTGCCGTGATATACCTAAGCTGATGAAATATTGCTTTTTGTCGGTGATAAGTGACGGTGCTAATACCCGTATGGGAAGCATTTTTACTCCTTATGAATATTATTACGCTTGGAATAAGGCTAATGATACCGATACAGTAGCAAACGGTATCAGTTCGCTGTTCACGATGATAGAGGGAGCATTTGCAAAAGACCGAGTTGTTGCACTGCTCCGTGATTTCGTATTCTATCCCGATGATAGCCCTAAAAATGAAGCTATCGTTTGCCGTTATCCTCAATTTTTTGGTGCAAGAAAGATGCTCGATAATATCAAGCTGCACCTGCGTCCAGACGGTGACGGCAAAGGCGGTACATATTTCGGTGCAACCGGCTGCGGCAAGACCTATACAATGCTGTTCCTTTCACGCCTGATTACGCAGAGGGATAATGAAACATTCAATAACCCAACAATCATTATCATTGCCGACAGAGAGGACTTGGATACACAAACCTCTGAGCTGTTTGTAACCGCTACAAAGTATCTCCACGAGGAAGATGTGCGGAGCATTGAAACCCGTGAGGACTTGGCGAAAACGCTTGGTGACAGACCGAGTGGTGGTGTCTATGTTACTACTATTCAGAAATTCTGCGAGAATACTGGACTTCTCTCGGAAAGAAGCAACATTATTTGTATCTCCGATGAAGCACATAGAACTCAGACTGGTGTTGGATCTAAGCTGAAAAAGACCGATAAGGGCGTGTTTACTACATACGGATTTGCCCATTATCTGCGGACAAGTTTTCCGAATGCCACTTACTGCGGATTTACGGGTACTCCGATAGATGAAACAATTGCAGTATTCGGTGATGTGGTGGACAGCTACACAATGAAAGAGTCCAGCGATGACGGCATTACTGTTCGTATTGCCTATGAGCCTCGTCTTGCCCGTGTGATCATATCCGATGAACAGGCAAAAGAAATACAGAAATACTATGACCGCTGTGCAGACCAAGGTTCTACACCTGAGCAGATAGAGGAAAGTAAGAAAGCTATGACCAAAATGCGGGTTATCCTTGGTGATCCGAGCCGCTTGCATAAGCTCGCTGTTGATATTGCTGACCATTACGATGCTCTGTGTGCCGAAAAACCTGACATAGTGCAGAAAGCTATGATAGTTTGCTCTGACAGACAGATAGCTTATGACTTACTACAAGAAATACTCTCTATTCGCAAAGATTGGGGTATACCACGTAAGGCTGAAAACGAAAATAGTCTGTCGAAAGATAAGCTTGACAAGCTACTTCCGTTGCCTAAAATCAATCTTGTGGCTACGCAAGGTAAGGATGATAATAAGGCACTTTTCGATGCCTGCGGAAATAAGGAATATCGCAAAAAACTCGATAAGCAATTCAAAAATACAGACTCAAACTTTAAAATAGCTATCGTCGTAGATATGTGGATAACGGGCTTTGATGTTCCCTCACTTGCTGTTATGTATATTGACAAGCCCTTGCAGAAACATACCCTTATACAGACAATTTCCCGTGTAAACCGTGTTTTTGAAGGTAAAGACAAAGGACTTGTGGTCGATTATATCGGCATCAAAAAAGACATGATGGATGCTGTTAAACGCTATGGTGGACCGCAGGAGAGCCCTATTGATGAGCTTAATATTTCTCTTGGCATATTCCGCAATCATCTGAAACTTATAGATGATCTGCTTGTCAACTTCAATGCAGACAAGTTCTATAATGGTGAGCCATTAGAGAGACTGAATTGCCTGAACAGCGCAGCAGAATACATACAATCGGGCAAAGAACTGCAAATACGGTTTATGGGGCTTTCACGCCGTTTGAAAAGTGCCTACACAATTTGTTTCCCGTCTGGTGAGCTTACTGATGAGGAAACTGCTAAGGCACAGTTCTACATTGCTATACGCTCTATTATCTATAAACAGACAAAGGGTGATGCTCCTGATGCCGAAACAATGAACCGTGTTGTTGAGGATATGGTGCGTGACGCTATTGCCTGCACAGGTGTTGAGAATATTGTAGATGAACATAAGTCTGTTGATCTGTTTAGCGATGAGTTCCTTGATGAACTGAAAAAAGTCAAAATGCCCATAACAAGGTTTAATGCTTTGCTGAAGCTGCTGCGTAAAGCTATAACAGCATACGGCAGGACAAACAAGGTCAAAGCTATTGCCTTTGATGAACGGCTAAAACAGGTGGTCGATGCCTACAACAGTAGAGATAAGCTCGTATTTACAAGTGAAGTCGTTGCTGATTTCGTTAATGATCTATCTGACCAACTTATACAGATACTCAAGGATTTGCAGGAAGACAAGTCTTCTTTTGCGAAGCTTGGTATAACCTATGAGGAGAAGGCTTTTTATGATATTCTTATCAAAGTGCGTGATGATCACGGATTCAAGTATGAAGATGAGAAGTGTCTTGTTCTTGCAAAGAAAATAAAGGAACTGGTCGATGATAAAGCACAGTTTGCCGATTGGTCAACCCGTGATGATATAAAGAATCAGCTTAATATGGATCTGACGGTACTGCTCTATCAGAACGGCTATCCTCCTGAGTGGGATGAAGAAGTATTTGAAAAGGTTATGGAACAGGCTGAGAATTTTAAAAAGTATTCGGATTAAGAACTTGGAGGAAATCGTATGGCTATAAACATTGCTCCGAAATCACTAGATACAGAGTTAAGTGAGCTTATGCGTGATGTGGCAAGCGGAAAAGAACAGTTGCCGGAATTTCAGCGTAGCTGGACATGGGATGATGAAAGAATTCGTGGAATTATAGCAAGTCTTTCTCAGGGATATCCTATGGGAGCTATAATGCGTTTGGAGTATGGCAATGATAGTGTTCGGTTTAAGTATAGAACAATTGAAGGCGTAAAGGTGACTGGAGTTACACCAGAGTTCCTTATTCTTGACGGACAGCAGAGGTTAACATCTATGTACAGAGCAACTTGCTGTAAAGATCCAGTCGAGACGAAAACGGATAAAGGTAAGGAGATTGAGCGTTTCTATTACTTGGATATCAAAAAGTGTTTGGATGAAAACGAGGATCGCTTCGATGCCGTTGTTGCCGTTCCGAGTGATAGAAAGATAAAAGCGAATTTCGACAGAGATATTGTGCTTGATCTATCGACCCGTGATTATGAGTATGAACATGAGATGTTTCCTATAAATATTATCTTTGATAGTAATGTTCGTGAAGACTGGGCAGATGGATACAAAGAGTATCACGGCTATGATAAATCCTTTATGGAAAAATACAAACAGTTCAGGACAGAGGTTATTGATACTATTGTTGGATATAAACTTCCTGTTATTACTCTGGGCAGAGAAACACCACGAGACGCTGTGTGCAAGGTGTTTGAAAATGTTAACACAGGAGGCGTTCCGTTAACTGTATTTGAACTTGTGACAGCTACCTTTGCGACCTATGACTTTGACCTTCGCAAAGACTGGATCGAGTGCAGAGACAAGATTCGTGGCAAGGGGGAAACTCTTAATACAGATGTTATGGAAGGCGTAGACGAAACATCATTCCTTACCGCTATTACACTCTACACAACCTATCTTTCAGATAAAATGACTACTTGTAAGAAGAAAGATGTTCTCGCTCTGAATTTTGAAGATTACAAGAAAAATAGGGATATTTTGCTTGAGGGCTACAAAATGGCTCGAAAGTTCCTGTTCCAGCAATATGTGTTCAGAAAGCGTGATCTGCCTTATACAACTCAACTGATTCCGCTATCAGCGATCTGTGCTGTGATCGGTACAGCTACATTCAATCTTCCAAGCACTCAAAAGATACTTGCTAAATGGTTTTGGTGTGGTATTATGGGTGAAATGTACGGCGGTGCCAATGAAACCAGATACGCTACAGATATAGAAGATGTTGTGGCAGAGATTCAGGGCAATGAGAGCCAGAATAGGACGATCAATGCTGCGTACTTCTCGGCAACCCGATTGCTTTCACTTCAAACAAGGAATAGTGCTGCATATAAGGGTATTATGGCACTCGTCTATAGAGAACAGTGTCGTGATTTTATGCAAGGAATAACCATGGATATTGTAAAGAGTATGGATGAAGCACCTGATATTCATCATATTTTCCCCGAAGCGTATTGCAAGAAGATGGGGCTTGATAAGAATAAATGGAACTCAATCATCAATAAAACTCCGTTGCTTCCTGCATCAAACAGACAAATTGGGGGTGACGCTCCCAGCGTTTATAGTAAGAGTATTATGAAAAAAGCGGAGATTGATGAAAGTGATCTCAGATTGCGTGTAGAATCACATCTTGTAAACTACGACTATCTTGTCTCAAATGATTTTGACAAATATTTTATAGCCAGAGCGAAAGCTATTCTTAAAGTTATTGAAGAGGCAATGGGAAAGACTATTGCTGATAAGGGCGCAGAACAAACAATTAAAGAGTACGGTTGTAGTTTGGAGGATTGATTTAGGTGTTTTTAAACAAAATATTGTGTGATTTGTTTTGCACTAAATGTTTAAAGGGACAGTCGAAGGGCTGTCCCTTTAAACATTTATGAATGGCAATGTGATGAGAAGGCAAATTATTGATATATCTTAATCATTCTAACTAAGCAATTAACAATAAAAAACTATTGACATGATTTTGAGTACATGATATAATTAGAATGTCAAAGTGTTCAGTTAAGATAATTTTTAACCAAGTAATTTTATATTTATTTTGGCTTTATATAGCCAATCAAGGAGTTGTTTTTATACTTTTAGTTTTGCTTTTGCAAAATCAAATGTATAAAAGCGACTCTTTTTTGTTATATAATTTAATCTAAACTTTAATAAAAAGAGGAATCAAACATGAAACTATTGGAAGATTTTGCAGACAGACTTGAAGCAATTAGACTGGCAAAGGGCTTATCAAAAAAAGAACTAGCAAAAAAATCGGGCGTATCACTGTATGAGATATCTGGTCTTCAGTTTGGCATACGCGATATTAGTGTTGTTGCAGTATCTAAGCTTGCTGATGCTCTGTCTGTTAGTATGTCCGATTTGTTCTCAAGATATGAAATAAACATGGATCAGTATACATTTGAGAATTATGCAGAGAAATGCAAATGCTGTGAACAAGAGCTTCGAAATATTGAAACCCTACGAGTATTCTATCCGCAAAATATCAGAAACCAGAGGATGAGCTCACTGATTGAGTTTGCAGTATATCTGCCGCTTATAGATTTGCGAGATATACTGCATGTGTTTGCTAAGTTGCACGGTGATTTCAATCACCAAGAGGCGTATCTTTCGGAGCAGTTTGCTTGGCTAGTAGATTCAATTCCAGAATCACTTGAGCGCGAATATGCAGACTATGTTTTTAGCATCATTCAACAAAGAAAAAATATGAGCACACCAACAATATATGTCGACATTGATGAACATGCAGAAGCAAGGAAAGCGTACTGCGAATTTACTGAAAAAAAGCGTATACATTACCAGAAAATCAGTGATCTACTTGCATATGGCCAGCAATTTGGGTTTACTCAGTTGCCGGAAAGGAGTAAAGATGATTAGATTTGCAGTTTATGAGCATGCTTTAGTGGTTGATGAGGATCAATTAATAAAGCGTCACTTTATAGTTATAAAATCCAATGGCATTATAATAGCATGGACTGACTACCACAGATATATTATGGGTAACACTAGAATTAGGCATATTATAAGTAATGATTCATCACGTTGCTATGCTGTTGTTACATTTCTTAATTATGTTTTCTTCGGCAAGTATCAAATCACAAGGCTTACTGACATTTCGGCTCAAATGGTTATTGATTTTTGCAATGACTATGGTATGTGCAAACTAAGTGGTGATTATGAGTTTACTCATAGAACCAAAGATTCTATTGAGAGATGTCTCGCGTATATCATTGATTTTCTTACCGAATTCCAGAAGCATAATCACAACACATGCTTTGATGTTAAAGCTCTTTATCATAAGGAAGATCGTTTTAGCAAAACACGAAAAAAGTACATCTCAGTTACAGTTTCTAATTTTGAGATACGATATAAAACAACACCAAAGCCAATCTTTAGGGATATCCCTGAGTGTGCGTTTAAGGTCATCATGAGTAGAATTGTTGATAACTATACGGACATTCTTATGCTTGCTGCATGTTCAGCGTTTGCTGGGATGCGCCCGTCAGAAGCGTGTAATGTTAGAAGAGAGGATTCATCGCTTGGTTCGGGAATCTCATTTGATTTGGTTAATAATGAGATATCATCAATTACAATGGATCTTACTAAAGAGCTTAATCTAAGATCAGATCTTGTATCAGTCGGAGGAATAAAAAAAGAACGCAAACAGAGCGTGTATCCTTCGTTTCTGGATGTCTTCTATAAATGCTATAGAATCTATATGGATTATATCAAGAATCGAAAATATGAATTAAAATTCGGTCCTTTAACTATTAATAATAAAGGGATGGCAATGACCTATCAGACATATTATCAGCGCTTTCAGAGTTGCATCAAAGACTGTATACCAGAGATGCTTAATAGTAATGATCCAGAATTGGTTCATTACGGTCAATTGCTTCTGGAACATAGAATATCCCCGCATATCTTTCGTCACTGGTTTTCAGTCAAGCTTACTTTGAACGGTGAAGATGTCTCAGGTTTGATGTATTGGAGAGGCGATAAGAATCCTACGTCCGCATTACAGTATATCATGAATAAATCCGATTTACAAAAGCAGCACAATACGGTTGTAAATGAGATATTTAAGTATTCTTCTTGGAAGGCTGAGAAAAAGTATGGCAATAGTTGATTTATTTCAATATGTTGACGAGCTAAAGAATAGTTTCGGTATATCTGAACCTGAATTCTCAATCGCATTGTCACAGTTTATGGTCAACAACGATTGGTTCGGCATAAATCCTATAAAAGGCGATGATAAATACTATATTACAAATGAAGATATTGCCAAAATCTCTGACAGAGTAAAGGATTTCTGCGAGAATTATAAAAAGGACTATTCGGAAAAAGCAGCTATTCTTTTGCAAAAGCTTGATATGAGTATGCCCAAAACAGCAGAAAGCTTTGATGAATATAAGAAATGCGCACAAATGAGCGATGAGGCGAGTTATTATGTTCTTGACTTCTTTTTGCTCAATTTGCCCGGTGAACTAAATTTAGCCGATGACAAAGAGATTGAAGACCTTATGAATGCATCTTTTGATTTGCCGCTTGTACATGCTTATGCTATTGCTGAGTTTATAAACTGGTTGAGTAAAAATTCAAAAACAGTATATAGAAATATATATTATCCGAAGCATCGCACATCAAAAACAACTGAAAGCGAAGCTTACGATCAGGAGTATTATCTTAGAATCCTTTTTTGTATGTTTAATTCCGACTATATAGATAAAAATGAAATGTATGTTAAAGCAGCGGATTCAAAAAACTATATAGATACCTGGTTGTTTATTTCACTTCATTTTATTTGTGCCTTGCGAAACACAGATTTAATCAGACTACCTCATCCTAGACTCAATATGTCTCCACAAACAGTTTTGGGCAAAATTCGTCAAGATAAGTTTACAGATGATGATGCACGTCTAACTCTTTATTCTATTACATGGACTTTATCCTGCTTGCCCATGAAACCGCATAAAACATTGGGGACACAAGGTATATCAGATATTCAGTTCCATGTGCCTGAAAGCGTTGAAGTGCATATGGGAAAGCTCTTTGCAATTGCTGAGGCTCATTTTCAATTGAGTGGTAGTGATAGCGCTTCAGAGCCTTTGGTTAGAGTAATTACCAGCTATGGACAGATTACAAGGTACATGGGCGAAGAAATCGGAGAGTTGTTCTTAGAATCTGATTTTAGAACCCGTAAAGCAAATAAATCATATCTACAGATGATATATCTGCTCACGGACGAAATCATTGACAACAATGATGATTTTAATGTAAAAGGATACATTTTAGCTGCACTGGCAAGGAGCCACAAAGGAACATACGGAGAATTTGCTTCACAAACTGCTACATATTTAAAAGATGCAAAGATGGATGGCTATAGTCCTGAGTTTGTTGCCCGTGAGCTTTTCGAACGAGGAGTTTTATCGTTTGTTCCGTCTATGTTGCTAAAGGTTATTACGGATGGTGAGTATAATAAGCTTTCCCCACAAAATCAAACTAAACTGATTTGCGAGCTAAACCTAACACCTCTTGAGATTGATAATGTGATGGGATTATCGCAAAATGCATATAGTCAAGCTACCAAAATCACAAATGAGATAATTAAATCGAATACACCGATAGATATTGTTAAGATCCTTCATCGTATAGGAAACGGCAATGCTGTATCAAAGACTGATGGATGTTTGTGCCTGATCACTGCAATGAAAAAAATGTGCCCATATAATGATAAAGCAACATGTATAGGCTGTGAATATGAAGTAAGCACAAAAACAACCTTGGGTGTACTGGTAAACGAATATAAAAGACTATTAGATGAGTATGACAAAGCGAACTCAGAAATAATAAAAGAACGTAATAAAACAATGGTCAAGAATGTTATTCTGCCAAAACTAAATGAGATACTTATATGTGTTGAGCAAAATTTTGGCTCTGAAATTAAGAACAGCCTTGAAACGATAATTAAGGAGTATTATGAAAACATCTGAAGAAACGAAATTTATCAGCATTATTTCAATTCCTAGTTTTAGTGAAGAAACCACAAAACAAGCAATGTCTTTTTTTTTATCATATAAAAAAGCCAGAGTTATAATCGAAGGCGATTTTGATAGCCCACGATGGATGGTAACAGATGAATATGCTCGTATGGTACTTGATTTTGAAATCGATATAAATGATTTTAATCTGTCAATTGGCGTTCCACTAAACACTTTTATAATCTATCTTAAAACATATATCCTTTGCCAACTCGGAACGCTTGTTTTGGGAACTCTGCAAAGCATTGTTGGAGATGTCAAGAAGATAGTAAAATATAGGATTAATCAGCTTTCTAAGATATCTAAAAATGATAGTCTTACATTTATAAATCGATTATCTGAGTTTTTCTCGTTGATTCCATGTGGTGATCATGAAAAGGAACTGCTAAGCATCATTGAGCATCTTGAAGATCTTGATGAAAAGAATAGAGCTTCAAATACAAGTAATCAAAGAGAGCTCGCAAGTTTTGATTCATATTTTCTTTTTTCAGATATCCTTGATATGTTTTGGAAAGAATCAACATCAAAAGAAGAAAAGCTTTTCTTCTTCCCGTTGTGGTTCTGGTGGAACATTTCTGCAATAATACCGTCTAGACCACGAGAAATAGTTTTGACACCGAGAAATTGTCTTTTAAAGACAAAGGATGAATGGTATCTTACTCTCCGAAAGAATAAGATAAAAGGGTTTAGCAAGAGTAAGTCGTATAGAATTGATGCTGACTACGAAAGGGTTAAATATCAAATCCCAGAGAGGCTCGCTAAGGTTATAAAGTGGTATTTGGATGAAACGAAAGGCTGTCAGCGAAATGAACTGAACACCCTATTTGTTACTGATGTGCATTATACGATGTGGCAAAGATGCACACCATACACAAGCAGATATTTTACATATATTAATCTATCAACATGTCTAAGATATTTTTATGAAAACATTGTCAAAGCAAGATATGGATACGAAATCATATATGAAAGGGGCAAGCATTATTTGCCCGAAAATCAGATACAGTACCTGAACCTTGGAGATACCAGACATCTTTCAATGATTAATATTATAGCTGAAGGTGCGACACCAATGGTTGCCATGCTTTTAGCTGGTCATGATAATCCTAATATATCGGCTCATTATTATAGTAACATAACAAATCTAATAGAGTGCAGAACCTATAGACAATACAAAAGGCTTATGGGAGCACATAAAGAATACGAGATAAGCAAGCCTATTAAAACAATGAATGTGAGCAGTTCAATTAAAATCGGTGACGGGTGGTGTTATTCTGCAAAAGTAGCTAATGGTGACTTTTCTGATTGTATAAATGTTATTGGAACACAAGGACAGCTGGGCGAATGCAGAAAATGTCACTACTACAGGACAGCGGAAAAGACTTTTGCTAATGCTAGTAATAATTATAAAGAAAGAATACTTATGGAATGTCACAATGTTGACGAGATGGTCAAGAAAGTTCGTAAAGATAAGGGATGCAAAGAGGAGATTATTCAAGCTATAATGAGATTACGGCATGAGGAATACTCATATCAACAGTATTTGCAGGAGACTATGGAGGATAATGATGGGCAGAAACAGAGCAATAACAGATGATGATGTAAAAAGCATTATTAATGAATGGTGCACTATTAATCCTAATAAAAAACCTACATATTCATGCATTGGTGAATTTGCTCGCAAAAAGGGATATAATGTTAAGGATTATATTTTCAGACGAAGTGAATTGGCTAGAGGAATGATTGATAGTATATCCAAGATGGTTGATGAAGAGACGTTTTGCACTGTTTCAGTTTATCACGCTTTGGATCTGAATGATTTTTTGGCGAAAAACCGAACGCTTGATAGAATAAAGGAATCATTAACACAACGTGATCAGTATTATGCTAAAGTAGCCAGATCGGCAGCTAAAGTATTTAATGAGAACTCGAAAATCTTAGCAGAAAACAAGAGGCTATTAGAAAAGAACGCAGAATTGGAGAAAGAACTTCAAAGAAAGCAAGAAGCAGCTGATTCTGCACAGTTGCGAGAAAAGGACAAGGAGATAACTAGTCTACGAAGAATTATAAAAAAATATGTGTATCCGGAGATAGCAAATGCAATTCTTGCAAGTGAAGGTCTGCTTGAGATTAACACCGAGGTAATTGTTGATAAAGCCATTTCTAAAAGTATTGTTTCAGCCGAGACGGATGTTCCAGATTTTGCAAGTAAGGTTCTTGATGATATGTTTAAAGATATAGAATAGGAGACGGAAATGTCAGAAAAACTATTTGATGTTTGTGCTGATGCGAGAGCCATGTGGGATTATGAGGAAAACACAGTAGATCCGAATAATGTTTTGTCACAGTCAGGCATGATGGCTTCGTGGAAATGTGATAAAAATCATAAATTCAAGATGAAAGTGAGAAACTTTGTAAAAGCTAAAGGAATTATCTGCTCTGAGTGCAGAAGACTTTCAACTACAGTTTCAGGAAAAACTGCAATGATGAAATTTTGGGATTTTTCAAAAAACAGCCAGGATGTAACAAAAACTTCAGCAAAATCTGATGAGGTCGTTTCTTGGAAATGTCCTAAGTGCGGTTATGCTTGGAAGGCACAAATCAGAACAAGAAAAACCGAGCTGTGTCCATGTTGTGATACTGGTCTGAAGATCGCAGAAGGAATTAATGATGTTTTTACTGTTGTGCCGGAATTGGAAAAAGATTATGATCCAAAATTAAATCCTGACATTGATATAGGCTCGCTGGGAGTGGGTTCTCATGTGAGAATTAATTGGAAATGTCATATTTGTGGAACACTATGGCGTGGACCTATTTACAGACGAATCAGGTATCAGGATGATGGTACAGTTGCTATCGGAAAATGCCCTGTTTGTGCTGGGAATAAGAGAGCTGTACCTTTAGACGAAGAATACCCGGAACTAATACCTTTATATTCAGATAAAAACAAATGTAGTCTTTCTGAACTGAAGGCATCTCACGATTCTAAATCTTTTTGGGAATGCAAAAAACATGGTACTTTTGAGGCTAATATCTGGTCTATGATAAGGTCAATTAAATCTAGCAATAATGGTTGTCCGTATTGTCATGGTACAAAAGTAAAAAAAGAAGACAGCTTAGGTGCGAGGTTTCCTGAAATAGCCAGTGAATGGTCGCCTCAAAATAAAATGACACCATATGATGTCTCTCCTGGAAGCAAAGACTCTGTTGAATGGATTTGTAGCAAAGGACATACATGGAATGCACCTATTCATACAAGAACTCAAGGATACGGATTTTGTAGAGAATGTTTTCCTTTTGGGAAAAGCAATACTGGCTTTGCACAAAGATTCCCTGAGATGAGAAAGTATTACAGTAAAGATAATACTATATCTTTTGATAGATTAATCATATCAGATGATGAAAAAAGAAAATGGATTTGCGAAAAAGGACATGTATTTTTGGAGTCAACAATTAATATTAATCAGCGTGGTTCTTTTTCTTGTCCAATTTGCAATCATCGTATAATCATCTCTGGAGTTAACGATTTTCAGACTGAGTATCCCCAATACGCGAAGGATTATGATTCAAATAATACTATTCCCGTGAACAAAGCATCTCCAATTTCTTCTGATTCTACAACTTGGTTTAGATGCACCAAGGGACATACTTTTCAGCGTGCTATAAGAAACCATATTATTTCTAGGGGAGCATGCCCCATTTGTACTAAAAGGACATTGTCTGTAGGAGATAATGATCTTTTGACGGCTTATCCTAAACTGAAAAAGATATGGGATTATAAAAAGAATAAGAGCAAGCCTGAAGATCATTTTAGATCCCAAAAGAATTATTATTATTGGACTTGTGAAAGTGGGCACAGTTATTATGCATCAGTAAGAGCAGTAATTGAAGGCAATTATATTTGTCCTGCTTGTTCAAATAAGAAAGTATATGAAGGGTTTAATGATTTAGCTACAAAGAATCCAAAGCTCGCGGCGGAATGGTCTGAAAGGAATGATAAAAAAGCAAGTGAGGTAATGGAATCCAGTTCATATGTCGCTAAATGGATATGTCCTACTTGTAAAGGTGAATATACGGCAAAGGTTAGCAGTCGAGTGGTGGGAGACGATTCTTGTCCATTTTGTAGTGGAAAACGAATTCTCAGAGGCTATAATGATCTTGCAACAACTGATTCACAACTTGCCACAGAGTGGTCTCCTAACAACAAGAAAAAAGCGTCTGATGTGAGGAAAATTAGCAATTGTTATGTGAAATGGATATGTCCAGTATGTGATTTTGAATATTCAGCACAAATACGTAGTCGAGAGTATGGAGATAAGCTTTGTCCATGTTGTAACGGAAAAGTGGTGCGTTCAGGTTATAATGATTTAGTAACAAAGAATCCAGAGCTTGCAGCGGAGTGGTCACCCAATAATGACTTTGATCCAAGTTGTGTGACAAAACAATTCGTGGTTGAAGCAATGTGGATATGTCCAATTTGCGGGGGCGAGTATTCAGCAATTGTGGCTGACAGAGAGGTAGGAGATGATTCTTGTCCATTCTGCAAAAATGAACGCTTGTTAAAAGGCTTTAATGATTTAGCGACGACACATCCAGAGCTAATACCTGAATGGTCTAATAACAATCTATTTAATCCAACCCAAATCATGAAAAATAGCCTTTATGTTGCAAATTGGATATGTCCAACATGTGGTGGCGAATATTCGGAAAAAGTGAGTGAAAGGACGCTTGGAGATGATTCCTGTCCATACTGCAAGGGAGAACGTGTTTTAACTGGTTATAATGATTTAGCAACAAAAAATCCAGAGATTGCAGTGGAGTGGATGGATATCAATCCTAAAAAAGCAAATGAAGTGATGGGCAGTATGTCAAAAGGCGGATGGTGGAGTTGTTCTGTTTGCGGTGGAAAATACTGGTCGAGACTTATTGATCGGACACAAAACAATAATCAATGTCCATACTGTAATGGAAAACGTGTTTTAACAGGCTTCAATGATTTAGCAACAAAGAATCCGGAAATTGCATCTGAATGGTCATGTAATAATGATAAAACAGCAAGCGAAGTGATGGAAACCAGTTCATATGTTGCAAAATGGATATGTCCAACTTGTAGTGGCGAGTATTATGCCAGAGTTTCGGAACGCAAAAAAGGAGATAAGCTTTGCCCATACTGCAAGGATGATCGTGTTTTGGCTGGTTATAATGATCTTGCAACATCAGATTTGGAACTTGCGAAAGAGTGGTCGCCTAACAACGATAAAAGCGCAAATGAAGTAATGAAAACCAGCTCATATAGTGCAAAATGGATATGTCCGACTTGTAATGGCGAGTATTATGCAAGAGTTTCGGAACGCAAAAAAGGAGATAAGCTTTGCCCATATTGCAAGAATGAGCGTGTTTTAGCTGGTTATAATGATTTAGCAACAAGAAATCCAGAACTTGCAGCTGAATGGTCATGTAATAATGATAAAACAGCAAGCGAAGTTATGGAAACAAGTTCATATGTCGCAAAATGGATATGCCCAACTTGTAATGGCGAATATAGTACTAGGGTTTGGGAGCGAAAAAAAGGTGATAGGCATTGCCCATATTGTAATGGGAATCGCGCTTTAATAGGCGTAAATGATCTAGTAACAACGAACCCTAATCTTGCAGCTGAATGGTCATGTAATAATGATAAAACAGCAAGTGAAGTGATGGAAACCAGTTCATATGTCGCAAAATGGATATGTCCGACATGTAGGGGTGAGTATAATGCAAGAGTAAAAGACCGTTATATTGGGGATGATTCTTGTCCGTATTGCAGAGGTACAAAGGTATCCCCAGGTTATAACTCTGTGGACGTTCGTTTCCCGCAAATCCTAAATGATTATTCTGAAATAGACAATTATCTAATGGGTATTGACATCAGAACATTTAGCGAGAACAGTAATACCAAAGTATGGTTCCAATGCAAGGAATGCGGCAAAAAATACATGATTCCTATAAATGAGAAGGTTATGAAGCTCAAAAGAGGACATGATTCCTGTCCATACTGTGAAGGCAGAAGACGAAAGCTGTTTCATTTTGTATAGAAATTTCTGATTTATAAAGAAACCATACTTGGTAAAACAAAGGTTTCAAAATTATAGTATTAAAAATAGACTTTATTTCAGCGCAAATAAAGTCTATTATTATACAATCACAAATATTAATAAAAATCATCGGACAAAATTATATTAACAAAATTGCAATGCTCAAAAATAAAGTCTATAATCAAAACGAAAAAGTTAAAATGCTAGTAAATTTAGGTTCATACTAATATACTATATATAATGTATATTTATAGTACATTAAAGTATAAAGTCTATTATTAAAGATGATGTACAAATCAAAATAAATCCGATAAATAAAGGATTAGAAAGGATAAAATGAAAAGTGCATGGAATTTTACTTTCCCGAGTAAGATCAAAATGTATTTGACGGATCTGCTTTTGCCAAACCGCTGCCCCGGCTGCGGAAAGCTTTTGATCTGGGACAAACTTATGTGCGATGCCTGCCGCAGCAAACTTATCCCCGCCCAGGTCTGCCCCGTGTGCGGAAAAAAGCCCTGTACCGATCATTCCTCCCTGAGGTTTGACAGAGCGCTTTGCCTTTATGAGTACTCGGGCAAGTGCAAAGAGGCCATCTATTCGCTGAAATATAACGGCGGCATAAATTTTGCAATTTATTGCGGCGAAAAGCTTGGAGAAATGCTTGAAGAACAGGGGATAAGCCGTGAAGCAGACGCAGTGTGCTGTGTCCCCATGAGCAGACGAAAGAGGCGCAGGCGTGGCTATAACCACGCACAGATCCTTGCACGCTTTGTCGCCAAGGAACTGGACAAGCCCTTTTATAAAGATCTGCTTTTACATTCGGATACCCTTACCGAGCACCATAGACTCAGCGCTGCCCAAAGGCGTGAAAATGCTCAAAAAAGCTTCAGTCCGGGGAAAAATAAAATTGATCTGAAGAGCAAAACCATTATCCTTTGCGACGATATCTATACCACCGGGTCGACGATGAATGCCTGCGCCGATCAGCTTAAACAAATGGGTGCGAAAAAAGTCATAGCCGTAAGCATAGCAACTACTATGCCTGAAAATGACAATTGAAGATCAGATGCTTTCCATATTGTAAAAACTTTGTATAGGTACTTGAAAAAATGTGATGATTGTGGTATAATCTATAAGACAAGGTCTGCCTGGTCATATTATCATTTTTATTTGATGTAAAGGAGTGGTATCATGATAAAGTATAAGAATCATCTGGGTACGATAGGTATTTCCACCTCATATCTCAGACAGTTAATTTCCTATACGGCAGAAAACTGTTTCGGCGTCGCAGGACTTAATGTATACGGCGCAAAGCAGGGCATGAGAAAGGTTCTTAAAAAAGAAAATACCACCAAGGGCGTTATTATCCGTCAGGACGGAGAACAGCTCATAGTGGATCTGCATATTACAGTGAATTACGGAATAAATGTCGGTGCCATTGTTGAAAGCATAATTCATAAGGTCACCTACGTCCTTAACGACCAAGCGGGCGTGAATGTAAAATCCGTAAATGTATTTATCGACGAAATGATCAACTGAGGACTGGAGGAAATGACCGTGATTGAAGGAAGTGTGCTTCGTGACGCTTTTATAAGCGCCGCACACAGCATAACAAATAAAAAGAAATCTGTGGATGAACTTAACGTGTTCCCTGTGCCGGACGGTGATACCGGAACGAATATGTCCATGACTATCGGCAATGCTCTTGCAGAGCTGAAACTTATGAAGGATGATGTTGAGTGCTCTGCTGTTGCCAAGACAATGGCTTCCGCACTTCTCAGAGGAGCAAGGGGAAATTCCGGAGTTATCCTTTCCCTTGTTTTCAGAGGTTTTTCAAAAGGCCTTGCAGGCAAGAGAGAAATGTCTGCCGAGGATCTTGTTGTAAGCCTTGAAAATGGTGTAAAGGGCGCATATAAGTCTGTAATGAAGCCTACCGAGGGTACTATCCTTACTGTTGTAAGAGAGTCTGCCGAGAAGGCAAGGGAAGTCGTAAGGACTACAAATGACCCATGTATCGTGATGCATGAGATCTGCCAGCAGGCTAAGGTGTCTTTGGACAATACCCCTAATCTGTTGCCTGCGCTTGCAAAAGCAGGAGTTGTTGATGCAGGCGGAATGGGACTGCTGATAATCTTTGAAGCCATCAGAGATGTTTTTGACGGCGGCGAAGTTGTACAGCTCGAAAAGGCAGAGAAGAAAAAGATCACCGTTGAAAATTTCTCTACCGCAGTGGGTGAGTACGAAAGCGAGATAACCTATACATACTGCACTGAGATGCTTATTACTAAGAAACGTGATTGTGCTGACCCGTCAAAACTTCGTGCATATCTTGAAACTATCGGAGACTGTGTCGTAGTTGTTGACGATAACGAGATAATCAAGGTCCATGTCCATACCAACGACCCCGGTAAGGCTATCCAGAAAGGACTTGAATTTGGTTATATCAACCTTCCTAAGATAGAAAATATGAAACTCCAGCACGAGGCTAAGCAGCAGGAGGTTAAACAGCAGTTTGTCCCTGCCAAGCCGGAAAAGAAATTCGGCTTTGTTGCCGTGGCTGCCGGAAACGGTATCGAGGCTATGTTCCGTGATGTGGGAGTAGATTGTATAGTTAAGGGCGGACAAACAATGAATCCTTCTACCGAGGATATTCTGGCTGCTATTATGTCCTGCCCGGCAGAAACTGTGTTTGTGCTGCCGAATAATAAGAATATTATCATGGCGGCAGAGCAGGCAGTAAAGCTTGCGGACAGAAAGGTTTGTGTACTCCAGACAAGAACTATCCCACAGGGTATGTCTGCTATGCTTGCTTTTGACCCCGATGCAGATTTCAAAACCAACCGCAAGGAAATGACCGACGCCCTTGAAAGAGTGTCTACTGGTTCTGTTACCTTTGCGGCAAGAGACAGCGATTTTGAAGGCCACGCTATCAAAAAGGGCGAAATACTGTGTATGGAAAACGGTAAACTCGCCTTTGTGGAAAAAGACCTTTCAAAGGCAGCTTATAAGCTTACAAAGAAACTTGTGAAGGGAGATTCTACCTTTATCACCATTCTTTATGGCGCTGACGTTACCGATGAGGCGGCAGAGGCTTTGTACAAGCAGGTCAGCGCAAAGTATTCCAACATTGATGTAAACCTTATCAACGGCGGTCAACCTGTATACTACTATTACATCTCAGTAGAATAAATAAAAAGAACTGTACAATTTGTTGTACAGTTCTTTTTTTGTGGCTGGTCTTGCAGCCTTATTTGAACTTTTCCAGCTCTGAAAGATCATATGGCGTTTTCTGGTATACACAGTAGTTGAGCCAGTTTGCGTATGCAAGGTTTGCCGAGCACGCCCAGTCAAAATTCGGTGTCTTTGTAACATCATCGCCCGGGAAGTAATGCTGAGGCATATCGATCTTCAGCTTTCTGTCCAGATCACGGAAATACTCCCTTGCAAGAGTGTCACGGTCATACTCCCAGTGCCCGAAAATATAGTAGTTGCGCTCTGATTTGTCCGCCAGCATATGCAGCCCTGCCTCACGGGATTCTGTGAGGATAATAAGGTCATCTACCTTTTCAACATCTTCTCTGCGAACCTCTGTGTGCCTTGAGTGCGGACAGTGGAATGTATCGCCGAAGCCCTTGAGTATAGGGTGCTTGCGCTTTAAGTTGCGGTGTCTGAAATCTCCGAACATCTTTTTGTCAAGCTGGTATTTCGGGATGCCGTAATGGTAGTAAAGCCCTGCCTGTGCACCCCAGCAAATGTGTATCGTGGAAAAAACATTTGTCTTTGACCATTCAAATACTTCGCAAAGCTCCTCCCAGTAGTCCACCTGTTCAAAATCCATAAGCTCAACCGGCGCACCTGTAATGATAAGTCCGTCGTAACGGTTCTCCCTTACCTCGTCAAAGCCCTTGTAAAAGGCGAGCATATGCTCCTGTGAGGTGTTTTTGGTAATATGGTTCATCTGTATAAGATCAATGTCAACGTGCAGGGGAGTGTTGCTTAAAAGGCGTAAAAGCTGGGTCTCTGTGGATATTTTATCAGGCATGAGATTTACAATGGCTATCTTCAGTGCACGTATATCCTGATGCAGAGCACGCTCGTTGCCGATAACAAATATATTTTCGTCCTCCAGCGTCTGAAATGCAGGAAGATCGTTAGGTATCTTTATAGGCATGGCGATCCCACCTTTAAATTAGATTTCTGAAACTTCATTATAACATTTTATTCGTTTTTTTTCAACCCCCTGACAGGTGAATTTATAATTTGTTTATCATAATAATGTCAGGATAAGAAAAAATCATTAAAAATCGAAAAAAGATATTGCCATTTATAAAAAAATGGTTTATAATATATAAGGTCGTTTTTTGACATGAATTAGTAAAGGAGTATTGTTAAAATGAAAATTCTTGACACTATCGGATTTGTAGAAGGTTTTGACCCTGAAGTCGGAAAGGCAATGGGTCTTGAGCTTGCAAGACAAAAAAGAAATCTTGAGCTTATCGCCAGCGAAAATATTGTATCACCGGCGGTTATGGCTGCAATGGGAAGCGCACTTACAAATAAGTATGCCGAGGGCTATCCGTCAAAGAGATATTACGGCGGATGCGAGTGTGTCGATATTGTTGAGAATATTGCAATAGAAAGAGCATGCAAACTTTTTGACTGCAAGTTTGCAAACGTTCAGCCCCATTCCGGTGCACAGGCAAATATGGCTGTTTATTTCGCACTTTGCAACGTAGGGGATACTATTATGGGTATGAGCCTTGATGCAGGCGGACATCTTACACACGGTTCTCCGGTAAATATGAGCGGTAAAAACTATCATTTCATACCTTACGGACTTACAGACGATGGATTTATCGATTACGATAACCTTGAAAAACTTGCAAGAGAAAATAAGCCTAAGCTTATCGTAGCCGGTGCCTCTGCTTATCCGAGAGTAATTGATTTTGAAAGGATCTCCAATGTTGCCAAGGAGGTCGGAGCATACTTTATGGTGGATATGGCACATATCGCCGGACTCGTAGCTACAGGAATGCATCCGTCTCCGCTGCCTTATGCAGACGTTGTTACAACCACCACACATAAGACGCTGAGAGGACCAAGAGGCGGTATGATCCTTACAAACAGCGAGGAGCTTGCAAAGAAGTTTAATAAGGCTATCTTCCCGGGTACACAGGGCGGACCGCTTATGCACGTTATCGCAGGCAAGGCTGTGTGCCTTGGCGAGGCTCTGTCAGATGAGTTCAAAGCTTACGGCAAGCAGGTAGTTGCAAATGCAGATGCCCTTGCAAAGGGACTGCTCAAAAGAGGCTTTAACCTTGTTTCCGGAGGTACTGATAACCACCTTATGCTCGTTGATCTTCAGCCGTTCAATATTACCGGTAAAGAGCTTGAAAAGAAGCTTGATGAGGTTTATATCACCGTTAATAAGAACGCTATCCCAAACGATCCCCAGAGCCCGTTTGTTACCAGCGGCGTAAGGATCGGTACTCCTGCCGTTACAACAAGAGGTCTTGTTGAGGAGGATATGGAGAAGATAGCAGAGTTTATCTATCTTACCGCTTCCGACTTTGAAAACAACGCCGACAAGATCCGTGAGGGCGTTGGAGAGATCTGCAAAAAGTATCCTTTGTATGAGTAAATTAACCTGTTGAACATATAAGCTGCGGACGGTTTCAAAGACCTGCCGCAGCTTTATTTTTTTCTATATATAAAAGTCTTTTAGCGGTTGACAAATCCGAGCTAATGTGCTATCATATCTATTGCACTATGCAAAAATATTAAACGAACATCGAGGTAATGAAATGACTTCATATTTCTACCCTTCCCATAATGATATCAGCGAGCTTCCCGTGTATGTATGCGGAATAGGTATCAGACAGCCGGAAGAACCTGTTAAAAGGAACGATTCTTATGCCTTTTATCAGCTGCTGCATTGTATAAAAGGCGTGGGAAAAGTAGTTGTGGATAATAAAAAGTATAATGTAAGCGGCGAAACGATAATGTTCATCCCTAAAAATACTCCCCATGAGCTTGTACCGACTCAGGACGGATGGCAGCTGTTTACTATGGACCTTGACGGCAAGGGCATAGGGTCGCTGCTTGAGGTGCTGAAGCTCAATAAGGTCAGGTGTGAAACCCTTGCAGACGGGGATAAGTTTACAAGAAAATTTCTGGACATCCTTAACCTTTGCAGACAGGAGGGGAACGTGCTCCCCTGGGAAAGCTCCGCACTGGCTTATGATCTGCTTATGCAGCTTCACAGCGACATAAACGTGAAGGGGAACAATTCTGATGGGCAAAAGTTTAATCAGCTCGCCCCGGTCATACAGTATATGGAAGAAAACTATCCAAGTGATATGACCCTTGATAAGCTCTCATCAATGATAAATATTTCCCCTCAGTACCTTTGTAAGCTCTTTAAAGAGTGTTATAAGATGCGTCCTTTTGAGTATCTGGCAAGAAAACGTATCCAGCAGGCAAAGCTTATGCTTATCCAGGAGGGGTATAGCATAAACGACGTTTCACAGCTTGTGGGATATAACGATTGCAGCTATTTCTGCAGCGTGTTCAAAAAACATGAGGGAATTTCTCCTGCGGAGTTCAAAGCTGTAAATTGCAGCAGCGAGGATAAGCTCTCTTGACATTTGCAGCTTTTGGTTGTATAATGTACGAGTCAGCCGCTGTGGTGGAATAGGCAGACACAAGGGACTTAAAATCCCTCGGTAGCGATACCGTACCGGTTCAAGTCCGGTCAGCGGCATATTTTTTTATGAACTTTGAGCGTGGAATGACTGCCACGCTCTTTTTTGTATAAAAGATGCAGAAGATGTGTGTTAAAAAAACGTGTATTACATATGATTTTTTATGTAAAGCACTTGTAATCTTCGGCGATTTTTGATATAATGTTTATTTGTAGAAGAAAATAATTATTATAGAGGTCAGATTATGGAAAATGAGAAAAAGCTTTTAAAGCCCGATCCCGAGGATATCAAGCTGGCAAGCGAGGCAGCGCCGGACGATCTGAAGGAAAAAGAAAAAATAAACCTGTTTGATGAGATACTTGATTGGGTCGAGTCCTTTGTGTTCGCCCTTTTCGTGATAATTCTTATATTTATCTTCTTTTTGCGTATCGTGACCGTAGACGGTCCGTCAATGAATAATACCCTTGAGGATAAGGACAGACTTATCCTCACCCATTTGAATTATACCCCTGCCCGTGATGATGTGGTGGTGGTAAACAGTACCGTGCTTGATAAGACCATAATCAAGCGTGTTGTGGGAATACAGGGTGATACCGTAAAGATAGATTACAATGTTAATAAGGTCTATGTGAACGGTGAAGAGATAAGTAATGAGCATATCGCTTCCACTATGATAAACAAAAGCCTTTTTGACAGCACATATCAGACCGAAAGAAATGTCTATGAATATAAAGTTCCCCAAGGACAGTGCTTTGTAATGGGTGATAACAGGAACAATTCCACAGACAGCCGTACTATCGGCTTTGTAAATAACAGCGATGTGCTTGGTCACGTAGTTTTCAGACTTTACCCCTTTAATAAACTGGGCAGAGTCAAGTAGATTTTGTAAAGAGCAGAGGTGATCTTATGAGCCATGCCACTCATGTACAGTGGTTTCCCGGACATATGGCAAAAACACGGCGTATAATGGCTTCAAATATGAAGCTTGTGGACGCTGTGGTCGAGATCACTGATGCAAGGATACCCTATTCAAGCACGAATCCCGAAATAAAAAAGATAGTCGGAGCAAAACCAAGGCTCGTGCTGCTCAATAAGGCAGATTCCGCCGATGCAGCTATGACGGATCGCTGGATAGATCATTATAAAAAGCAGGGCGTTCGGGCAATTGCTACCGATTGCCGAAGCGGAAAAAACGTAGGAAAATTCTATACCGAGCTTAAAGCTATACTTAAAGACGATATAGCCAAGTGGGAAGCAAAGGGTATGACAGGCAGACCTATAAGGATAATGATAGTGGGTATCCCCAACGTGGGCAAATCCTCGTTTATAAACCGACTTGCAGGATCAAAAATGGCAAAGGTCGAGGACAGACCGGGGGTTACTAAGGGCAAGCAGTGGGTGAGCCTGGACGAGGGCTTTGAGCTGCTTGATATGCCGGGAGTTCTCTGGCCTAAGTTTGAGGATAAGCTTGTGGGTGAAAGACTGGCGTTTACCGGAGCGGTAAAGGATCAGATAATGGATACCGAGTTCCTTGCGTGCAGATTGCTGGAGTTTTTAAAAGACAACTACAACGACCTGCTTGAAGCACGCTACGGCATCACAACAGGGGATATCCCCCCAAGTGATGAGGAAACTATCGGCTGCGTTGTGGGCTTTGAGATACTTGAAAGAATAGGCAGAAAAAGAGGCTTTCTGGTCTCCGGCGGAGAGATAAATACCCAAAGAGCCGCAGATACCGTACTTGACGAATACCGCAGCGGCAAAATAGGAAGAATGACACTGGAAGCTCCCGAATGAAAGAAGTGAAAAAATGACTCTTGCAGAGTTTGACAGTCAGTACAGAGAAAACAGCCGACTTGTCTGCGGCTGCGACGAAGCAGGCAGAGGTCCCCTTGCCGGCGATGTTTTCGCAGCGGCTGTGGTGTTTGATGAGGGTACCGTCATCGAGGGGATAAACGACAGCAAAAAGCTTAGCGAGAAAAAGCGTGAAAAGCTTTTTGACGAGATAAAAGAAAAAGCGCTCTGCTGGTCCATAAAGACCGCAAGCATCCAGGAGATAGAAAAGCTCAATATCCTTAACTGTGCAATGCTTGCCATGAAAAGAGCGGTAGAGGACTTGCCCGTTAAGCCCGATATATGCCTTATCGACGGCAATAAAACACCCGAGCTTGACGTAAAGTCGCAAGCTGTGGTGGGCGGAGATGCAAAGTCACAGAGTATTGCAGCCGCATCTATCCTTGCCAAAGTCGCAAGAGACAGATATATGCTTGAAATGGCGAAGAAATATCCCCAATGGCAGTTTGAAAAACATAAGGGTTACGGTACAAAGCTGCATTATGAGATGATAGATAAGTACGGAGAAAGTCCGATACACAGACCAAGCTTTTTGAAAAAATACTATGCAAAACTATCAGAAAAACACCAGGAAAACAGGTAATATCGGGGAACAGGCAACGGCGGATTTTCTTGTCCGCAACGGATATAAGATACTTGCGAGAAATTATACTGTCCGTGGCGGTGAGATAGATATTATCGCCTCAAAAGAAGGGACGATCGCCTTTGTTGAGGTCAAAACACGAAAGCAGGATCCCCTTGAAGAAGGAGAACAGGCTATTACAGCGGCAAAGAAGAAACATCTTATCATCGCTGCTGAAAGATATGTAAATGAAGTTGTTGATGACTGTGTGAATTACCGCTTTGATGTGGCGGTGGTCACAGTCTCGGATAATGCAGTCAAGCATTTGAAATATTATGTAAATGCCTTTGACAGCAGCAATTAGTAAGGAAAGGTCGTATCATTATGTATTACAAAAGCACAAGAGACAGTTCGGTGAATGTGACATCTGCACAGGCTATCGCACAGGGTATTTCCGTTGACGGAGGACTTTTTGTACCCAGCGAGATACCCTCAATATCTATGGAGGATATAAAAAAGCTCGGCGGTATGGATTATCGTGAGAGAGCAAAATTCGTTTTCTCAAAATTCCTCACCGATTATACCCAGGCGGAGATCGCTTACTGCGTCGATGGAGCTTATAATACAAAGAATTTTGACAGCGATAATATCGCAGAGCTTGCACACCTCTTTGACGGCACATATATGCTTGAGCTGTGGCATGGTCCAACCTGTGCATTCAAGGATATGGCGCTTCAGATCCTGCCGTACCTTCTCACAACTGCGACCAAAAAGATAAACCTTGATAAAAAGGTGGTTATCCTCGTTGCAACATCCGGCGATACAGGTAAAGCTGCCCTTGAGGGCTTTAAGGATGTAGAGGGTACCTCTATACTTGTGTTCTATCCGGATAACGGCGTTTCCGCAATGCAGAAAAAACAGATGACAACACAGGAAGGCAGCAATGTCGGCGTTTGCGCTATCAAGGGCAACTTTGATGATGCACAAAACGGCGTAAAGGCGATCTTTACTAATGACGAGATAAAGAATAAGCTGGCAGATAACGGCTTTATGTTCTCCTCTGCAAACTCTATCAACTGGGGCAGACTTTCTCCTCAGATCGTTTATTATGTTTCGGTTTATGCACAGCTGCTTGCAGACGGTCAGATAAACGAGGGCGAAAAAATAAATATCGTAGTCCCAACAGGTAACTTTGGTAATATACTTGCCGCTTATTATGCTAAGCATATGGGAATACCCGTAAATAAGCTTATTTGTGCATCTAACGCAAACAACGTGCTCACAGATTTCCTCACAACGGGTATCTATGACAGAAACAGACAGTTCCATGCGACCATCTCCCCATCAATGGATATACTCATCTCCTCTAACCTTGAAAGACTGCTTTATCTCCTCTGCGGCGAGAATGACGCCCAGATAAGAGAGTGGTTCGGCGCACTTGCACAAACAGGCAGATATGAGGTAAGCGAGGACGTTAAGAAAGCCCTGTTTGACGAGTTCTATGCAGGCTGCTGCAATGACGAGCAGACAAAGGCTACAATAAAAGAGTATTACGAGAAGTTCTCCTATACCTGCGATACCCATACAGCCGTTGCTGTCAAAGTCTATGAGGATTATGTAAAGGCTACCGGAGATAAAACAAAGACAGTTATCGCCTCCACAGCAAGCCCGTATAAGTTCTCGGGCTCTGTGCTCTCTGCAATTGGAATGGATACAGGAAAGGACGAATTTGAGCTTGTTGAACAATTGGCAGAGTGCTCAAAGCTCCCTGTACCGGACTCTCTGGCAGCCCTTAAAACAAAGAAGGTCCGCTTTGACAAGGTGATAGACAAGTCTGATATGAAGAACTTTGTCTTTGAGACTCTTGGCATCTGAATTTGAATTATGTACCGCCTGACATCGTTCAGGCGGTAGTGCTTAACTGTGGATCGTCAGTGTTCTTTTGATTTAAAAGTCTTGCACTGAGTTTCGCTGCAGCACTCAGGGTCGGAACAGGTGCAGCAAACGCTGATGTTGTCGGCTGTGCATTCACATTCGTTTTTGTTGAAAACACAGCTGCCTACGTCGCAGCTTATGCCGTGTCTGTTTTTGTTTTCCATTGAGTTGTCGCTCCTTTTTCGGCAGTAGCCGTATGATTATTATGTGAAGTTTTTGCTTGTTTATTACTCAAAAAAGGGGATGTGTTTATTGAGCGTTTTTGCAATAGCCGATCTGCATCTTTCCCTTGGGGTAAATAAACCTATGGACATTTTCGGCGGCTGGGATAACTATGTTGTGCGCTTGGAAGAAAATTGGCAGAAAAAAGTCAGACCCGAGGATACTGTGATCGTGCCCGGTGATATATCATGGGCTTTAAAACTGGAGGAAACATATAAGGATTTTGAGTTTATCCATAAGCTCAACGGCACAAAGGTCTTTATAAAAGGCAACCATGACCTTTGGTGGAGTACACGCAGCAAGGTGGAGAGCTTCTGGAGAGAAAACGGCTTTGACAGCCTGCACCTTGTACAGAATGACTGCTACCCGTTGGGCGAAACAGCCATCTGCGGAACAAGAGGCTGGGTAAACGACGATACAGAGCCGGCAGATGCAAAGGTCATCGCAAGGGAAGCTTTAAGGCTCGAAATGTCTGTACAGGCAGCTTTGAAAAAGGGGCTCAAACCCATAGCTTTTCTCCACTATCCGCCTCTTTACGGCAATAGCTGCAATTATGAGATGCTTGAGGTGCTGCATAAGTATGAGATAAAGAATTGCTTTTACGGACATCTTCATGGTAAAACCCACGCCTTTGCCATTAACGGTACCCGTGACGGAGTGACATATCAGCTTGTTTCCGCTGATTTTTTGCATTTTGACCCATTGGATATAACTAAAATTGTGCAAAACGACAAATATTATTAAAACGCTGGAAATACCGGCGGCTTTATGATATAATGAATAGGATATATTTATATTATTGGAGGAATTTAAAATGAGTTTAAAGTCTACAAATAATGTTGAGACCAATAAGTATGAGCTTGAGGTGGCAATTAACGCCGAGGAGTTTGAAAAATCCGTACAGCAGGCTTATCAGAGAGAAAAAGGAAAGATCCAGCTTCCCGGTTTCCGTAAAGGAAAGGCTCCCAGAAAGCTTATCGAAAGAGAGTTCGGTGAAGAATTTTTCTTTGAGAGCGCTGTAAATATTGCATATCCGGCAGCTGTTGACGATGCTGTAAAGGAATCCGGACTTGAGGTAGTATCAAGACCTGAGGTAGAGGTAACAAGCGTTTCTAAGGCTGAGGGCGTAACTATGAAAGTTACCGTTTTCACAAAGCCTGAGGTTGAAATAAAAGACTATAAGGGTATAGAAGTAACAAAAGAGGTCAAGACTGTAAGCGATGAGGATATAGAAAGACAGGTCAACGCTCTCAGAGACAGAAACTCCAGAATGGTTACTATCGACGACAGAGCCGCTGAAAAGGGTGACGATGTTGTTATTGATTTTGAAGGCTTTAAGGATGGTGTTGCATTTGAAGGCGGAAAGGCTGAGGACTTTACCCTTAACCTTGGCAGCGGACAGTTTATCCCCGGCTTTGAGGATCAGGTAGTCGGCCACAATATCGGTGAGGAGTTTGACATTAATGTTACATTCCCTGAGGACTATCAGGTGGAGGATCTTAAAGGCGCCCCTGTAGTGTTCAAGATCAAGCTCAAAGGCATTTCCAAGAAAGAAGTACCTGAGCTGGACGACGATATGGTAAAGGACGCTACCGAGTTCGATACAGTTGAAGAGTATAAAGCCGACGTAAGGAAAAAGCTTGAAGAGCACGCTGAGGAACACGCAAATGCTGATGTTGAGGCAGCTATCCTTGATAAAGTGGTTGAAAATATGACTGCGGAGATCCCACAGGTCATGTTTGACAACAGAGTTAATGAGATGATGATGGAGCTTGAGCAGAGACTTGCTCCTCAGGGTATCACCCTGGATCTTTATTGCCAGTACACCGGTCAGACTGTTGACCAGGTAAAGAAGGCTTATCAGGAGCAGGCTGAAAAGCAGGTCAAGCTGAGACTGGCTCTTGAAAAGATCGCTGAGCTTGAAAATGTTGAGGTAAGCGATGATGAGGCTGCACAGGAGATCCAGAAGATAGCCGATCAGTATAAGATGACAGTAGATCAGGTAAAACAGTATATCACCGAGGAAAATGTAAAGAAGGATATCGCAGTCGGCAAGGCTGTGGATCTGGTTAAGGAAAACGCAGTTATAAAGTAATAAATATAAAAATGCCCCCCGCCTTATATGACGGGGGTACATAATATACAAACAAAGGCGTAAGATACGCCGCAGGGAGGCATATAATATGGCATTGATACCTTATGTTGTTGAACAGACCAGCCGTGGAGAAAGAAGCTATGATATATATTCAAGACTTCTGAACGACCGTATAATAATGCTTTGCGACCAGATAGATGACCAGGTGGCAAGCGTTGTTATTGCTCAGCTGCTTTATCTTGAGGGTCAGGATCCGGAGAAGGATATTGACCTTTATATAAACAGCCCCGGTGGAGTTATTACTGCAGGCATGGCTATTTATGATACAATGCAGTATATCAAGTGCGACGTTTCCACTATCTGTATAGGAATGGCAGCATCTATGGGATCCTTCCTGCTGTCAAGCGGTGCAAAGGGCAAGAGATTTGCTCTGCCAAACAGTGAGATACTCATTCACCAGCCGCTTATCGCCGGCGGCGGACTTTCAGGACAGTGTACCGATATCAAGATCCATTCCGACCACATGGTCGCAACGAGAGAAAAGCTCAACAGGATACTTGCTGAGAATACAGGAAAGCCTATTGAACAGATAAATACCGATACAGAGCGTGACAACTATATGACTGCACAGCAGGCTATGGAGTATGGACTTATTGATAAAGTGATAACCAACAGAGGATAATTAATGACCGATTATTTGAAAGGTTGATCTAAAATGGCTAATGAACCAAAAAAATGCTGTTTTTGCGGAAAGCCCGAAAACAGAGTGACAAGTATGTTTTCCGCAGGCAACACCCATATTTGTGATGAATGTGTGCTTTATTGCTATGATCTGCTTGCCGAGCAGAACGGGCTGCCTTCCCCTAAGGGGAAAAATAAAAAAGGCGGCGCAAACGAAAGGTTTGGTCTTATAGACCTTAAAAAACCTTCTCAGATCAAAGCAGTTCTGGACCAGTATGTTATTGGACAGGACGAGGCAAAGATCGCCCTTTCTGTGGCTGTGTATAACCACTATAAGAGGATCATGTCCCTTGCTGAGGATGATGACGACGTGGAGATCCAAAAGAGCAATGTTCTGCTTCTTGGACCGACAGGAACAGGTAAAACGCTTCTTGCACAGACACTTGCAAGACTTTTAAATGTACCTTTTGCCATTGCGGATGCAACAACACTTACCGAGGCGGGTTATGTTGGCGACGACGTTGAAAACGTGCTTACAAGGCTTATACAAGCTGCGGATTATAACGTAGAGGCAGCACAGCAGGGCATAATCTATATCGACGAAATTGATAAGATATCAAGAAAGTCCGAGAATACCTCTATTACCCGTGATGTAAGCGGTGAGGGTGTTCAGCAGGCACTTTTGAAAATAGTAGAGGGTACCGTTTCAAACGTTCCGCCACAGGGTGGAAGAAAACACCCCCACCAGGAATTTATACAGGTGGATACCAAGAATATATTGTTTATCTGCGGAGGAGCTTTTGACGGACTTGAAAAGCTTATAGAGAAAAGGACAGATTCTTCCTCAATGGGATTCGGCAGCAATGTCAAGAAAAAAGGTGAGGAAAGAAACATTATGAAAAAGGTCCTGCCCCACGATCTTGTGAAATATGGACTTGTTCCAGAGCTTGTGGGAAGACTTCCGGTTATAACGGTCCTTGATGAGCTTGATGAAGATGCACTTTGCAGGATCCTTACCGAGCCGAAGAATTCCCTTATCAAGCAGTATACCAAGCTGTTCAAGCTTGACGGTATAGATTTTACAATTACCGACGACGCTATGAGGGAGATAGCAAAAAAGACTATTGCACAAAAAACAGGCGCAAGAGGTCTGCGTGCTATAGTTGAGAAGATACTCACAAAGCTTATGTATGAAGCTCCAAGTGATGAAAGCATTGTGGCAATAAAGATAAATGCCGATTGTGTCACCGACGATGCAGAACCGGAGATAACAAGAAAACCTCTGGAACTTGCACAGTAGCTAATAAGGCTGCCCTTAAGGGCAATGCTTATACAGAAGATTTATAAGTGATTGTTGGGGAAAACCCTTTAATGATTTTTTAACCCCGATGGATATTCCATCGGGGTTAAAAAATAGTTATGGTCAAGAAATGCGGTTAAGAAACATTCCTTCACAAAAAAGAGCATTACTAACAATTATTCTTAAAGCTTCTACATAAGTACTGCCCTTATGCGGCAGCCTTACTTTTGTATTATACACACGGAAAAATAAAAAAGCTTTGCATTGCCTTTTACAATGCAAAGCTGAGTTGTTATTATAAGCAGCGCCACGCCTGATCTCTTGTCTTAGTGAGCCTCGTTAATGTAGTAGCAGTATCCTGCTTCGCCCGGGTGCTTGCCATGCTCGTTAACGTAGTTGTATCCTGCCTCACCTGGGTGTTTACCGATCTCGTTTACTTTCTCGTTTTCATAGTAGTTGTATCCTGCTTCGCCCGGGTGCTTGCCATGCTCGTTAACATAGTTATATCCTGCCTCACCTGGGTGTTTGCCGATCTCATTTACCTTCTCATTTTCATAGTAGTTGTATCCTGCCTCACCCGGGTGCTTGCCATGCTCGTTAACATAGTTATATCCTGTCTCACCGGGGTGCTTTTCAGCAGTCTGATCCAGGTTTGCATTTGCCTTTACAGCCTCAAAATTGAAGCCGAACATCTGAGTTGCAGGGTCTGTTTCAGCTGTCTTTGAAACAGTCGTCTGAGTTGCTTCACTTGTCTTTTCCTGGCTTGGAGCAGCTTTTTCACTAACAGTAGTCTGATTAGCTGTATTTGCAGATTCAGGAGCCGCCGAAACGGTGAAAACTGTTACTGTGGTTATTATAGCTAAAGCTGCGGCAACTGCACCGATGGTAGCTTTTATGTTTTTTCTTCTGTTTGTTGTGTTTGTGTTTTTCATATTTATTTCTCCTTTTTTTATCAGGTCTTGTTGTTGTCTTTTGAACTGTCTATATAATAGCACGCTTTTTTCGGATATTCAATATTCAGTTTTACTCCGGAATGTAGTAAAAACAACATCCTTTATCTGAACTGAAGTTTATGCTACACTTTAAATATAAATTGTAGCTTATCCTCCGGAAAATGATGCAATAAAAAAGAGCTTACACCGCAAATTTGCCGTGTAAAGCTCTTTTGTCTTTTTTATTTATAAAGTTCGTCCATTTCCTTTATAAGATCACCAAATACTTTAAGCGCCTCGTTTATCGGCTCAGGCGTTGCCATATCTACACCTGCGCCACGCAAAAGTGATATTGGATCCTTTGAGCTTCCGCCTGAAAGGAAGCCGATATAATCCTTTACCGCACTTTCGCCCACACTGAGGATACGAGAGGAAAGTGCTATTGCGGCAGCTATGCCTGTTGCGTACTGATAAACGTAGTAGTCGTAGTAAAAATGGGGGATCCTTGCCCATTCAAGGCTTATCTGATTATCTAAAACTATACCGTCGCCGAAATAAAGCTTGTTAAGCTCAAGATACATCTCGTTGAGAGTTTGTGCAGTAAGGCTTTCACCCTGAGCCACAAGCTCATTTATTTTAAGCTCGAACTCTGCAAACATCGTCTGTCTGTAAAGGGTAGTGCGGAACATTTCCAGGAAATAATTTATAAGGTATGCCTTTTCTTTTTTGTCCTCAGCCTTTTTAAGAAGGTATCTCATAAGCAGAGCCTCGTTGCAGGTAGAGGCTACCTCCGCTACAAAAATCGAGTAGTCGCTGTAGCAAACAGGCTGATTCTTGTTTGAAAGATATGAGTGTACAGCGTGCCCCATTTCATGGATAAGGGTAAAAGTACAGTTCAGAGTATCCTTGTGGTTAAGAAGAACGAAGGGATGCACACGTGCACCTGCTGAGTAGGCTCCGCTGGTTTTGCCTTGGTTTTCATAAACATCTATCCAGCGGTTTTCAAAGCCTTCTTTTATTATTTTGAGATAATCCTCGCCCATAGGCTCCAAAGCCTTGAGCACAGTTTCTTTTGCCTGCTCAAAGTTTATTTTTATGTCAAAATCACTGACCACGGGGGTGTAAAGGTCGTAGAAATGAAGATCTTCTACCCCCATGAGCTTTTTTCGCAGGGCAACATAGTCATACATATAGTGCAAATTGTCATGGACCGCACTTATCAGGTTATGGTAGACCCGGGTAGGTATCTCGTTATCTGAAAGGGAAGACTCAAGGCTGCTTTTGTAGTTTCTTGCCTTGGAGTAGAAATTAACAGCCTTGATCTGTGCGTCGAGAGTGGCAGCGCAGGTGTTTTTGAAGCTGTCAAAGGTGGAGTACATTGACTCAAAAGCGGATCTTCTGAGAACTCTGTCGCTTGACTGTACAAGGGGTATATAGGTTGAGTGGGTGACTTGATGTGATTTTCCGTCCTTGTCAACTGCGTCCGGGAATTTCATATCTGCGTTTGAGAACATTGAATAGATGTTCTCGGCGGATTCACCCATTTCCGAGGTAAGCGCTATGATCCTTTCCTCAGCCTCGGAAAGCACATGATCCTTTTTATCTCTTATCAGATCCAGCTTGCGGCGGTACATTTCAAGCTCCGGCTTTTGCTCAAACATTTTTTCCAGCTCTGTCTGTTCTATGGCAATTATTTCAGGTGTCTCAAAGCTCCCTGCGGAATTGATATTCATCAGCACGTTTGTTACCTGCCCGGTCATATTCTGATACTTTGCCTGTGTAGTATCCTCATCGCTTTTCCTCTGAGCATAGTTTATCAGACTGTCACACAAAACTGATATTTCATCGCCCATCTGTAAATAATCATATAGTGTATCTGCGCTTTGGGAAAGCTTGCCCTTGTAGGATGCTGTCTTTTGGATGTATCCTTTTAGCTTTTCAAGATCCTCATACCATTTTTCATCTGTGGCATAAATATCGTTGATAGCCCATTTGTATTTTTCGTCTATTTCGCTTCTTTTTAGTGATCTTTTTTCGTCGCCCATTTTTTTCCTCCGGATATAAAGTATTATTACATATATTATTATACCACTTTTGCCCTGTCAAATCAAGAAAAAACTGCGGAGAAACCTCCCCGCAGTTAAGCATCTTTATATTACAGATAACCTATCGGATTGACAGCTGTACCGTTGATACGCACTTCAAAGTGGAGGTGAGGACCTGTTGACCAACCTGTGGTACCCACCTGACCAAGCACCTGACCTGCATCAACGTGCTGGTTTGGTAAAACGCTTATGTTGGTTGCGTGACCGTAAAGTGTCCACATTCCGTTTCCGTGGTCGATGATACAGTAGCGTCCGTATCCGCCGCCGCATCCGCAGGAGCCGTTCTTTGCATAGTTGTGTGTGCAGGAGTTTTCAACAAGAATCACGGTTCCGGCTGCAGCTGCTGTTATATTTCTTCCCATAATTCCCCATGAGCTGATATCGATACCCTTGTGGAAACCTGTGAGAGAACCTGCATTTCTGTATCCGTATCCATAGGTGATAGCATAATAACCGGGAACCGGCCAAGCAAGTTTTCCTGAACCGCCGGGTCTGTATGTAGGCTCGGTGTAGGTTGAACTTCCGCCGCTGCTGCTTCCGCCCTGTTGTTGCTGCTGTTGCTGCTGTGCCGCTATGGCAGCCTGTCTTGCTCTTTCTGCTGCCGCTGCCCTTCTTGCGGCCTCTTCCTGCTCTTTTCTTATACGCTCTGCCTCTTCCTTGGCAGCTATCTCTTTACGCTGTGTAAGCAGTTTTTGCATCTCAGCTTCAAACTTATCCTGCTCAGCATCTATAGATTTCTTATTAGCCTCGTAAGCAGCTTTTCTCTTTTCAAGCTCATCAACAATGGCTTTGCTCTTTTCCATAAGCTTTTGAAGCTTATCTACCTGTGCTACAAGATCCTTTTGCTGTGAAACAAGCTTGCTCTTTTTGCCTTCAAGATCGTTTTTCTTTTGCTCAAGGACCTTCTTATCCTCCTCATACTGTGCTTTAAGGGAGATAAGATTGTCTATCATTTTGTTATCGTGGCTTGCAACTCTCTTTACCAGCTCCACCTTCATGAGCATATCGTAAAAATCCGTAGCTCCTGCGATCATGCTGGAATATGAGCTGTCGCCTACTATGTAAAGGGCACGAAGCCTTTTTTTGAAATCCTCTGTACCCTGGTCGATCTCTTTTCGCTTTTCGAGTATCTTAGCCTCGCTGGTATTGATATCTGTCTGTAAAACAGAGATCTGACCGTTTAATTCCTTTATAGAATCCTCCAGCGCAAGGATCGTTTTCTGCACCGTTTCGATCTGAGACTGGATAGCCTTCTGGTTTTCTTCCTCTTTACTGATGTCGCCTTGTGTTGCATTGATCTGACCGTCAAGATCCTTTTGTTTTTTCAAAAGCTCATCAAGTGTTTTTTGAGTGTTGGAGATATTCTCCTCGTTTTGTTTCTTTTCTTCACTCTCCGCACTTACGGTTATATTGTTTTCGCTGTTTTGCGATGTATAGGAGAAAATGCCCATGCAAAGTACAGCTGTTATGGCACAAGCGAGGCATCTCTTCAACAATGAAAGTTTTTTCATTTTGGAAACCCTCCGTATAAATGGTAATATAATATACCATATAATACATTTTTTACACAATTTGCGGCAGGTCAGGCAAATGCCCAAACTGCCGCCTGATTTTAAACTTTAAGGTGCTTTCCGGCACTTATTGATGTGCCGATAGCTCCGATAAACGCACCTGCCACCAGATAAGATATTGTAACAGGCCAGAACATAGTATTGAATGAATATATATTGTTCAGACCGAAAATTCCGAAGAGGTGGTAATCATCGTTGAGTATCTTGTAAACGCCTTCATAGGCGAACTTTGTGATAATAAGTGCGCATCCTGCGGCAAGCAGACCTACGACCATACCCTCGATAAAGAAAGGTATTCTGATGAAACTGTTGGTGGCGCCAACATATTTCATGATATTGATCTCCTTACGCCTTGAAAATACGCTTGCACGAGTTGTATTGGAAATGATTATGAGAGAAACAAGTACCAGCGCAACTACGATAGCGATCGCAACAATAAAGAAGATCCTTCTGAAGTTGATAAGAACATCTGCGAATTCGGTAGGGGACTGTACGGATTCCACACCGTCAAGCAGCTCTATCTGCGTGGTTGTTTCACGCATTTTTTTAATGTCCTTTACATTAAATCTGAAAACGTCCGGGAGCGGATTGTCATCAGCATACTTGAAGTAGTCCTTCTGTGCATCGGTCATCTTTTCCATCATGTCCTTCCAGGCCTCATCTCTGCTGTACAGAGTGACCTCGGTCACGTTGGGGATATCTTTTATCTTTCCCTCTATCTCGGACATTTTTGATTTTGAAACGTCGTCTTTGATAACGACCATAACTTCGCTTTTTTCTTCGATATTTCCAATCGCCTTATCAAGGTTTATGGAAATAAGTATTGTAAAGCCAACCATTATCAGTGAAACGAGGAGGATACAAAACGATGCGAAAGTCATCATTTTGTTTCTCCAGATCCCTTTAAAGCCCTGACGTATCAGGTAATTAAAACTACTTATCTTCATTGGAACCTCCTATAACCTCGTCGAACTGAATGCTTCCCTTGTTGATATTTATGATGCGCCCTCCGAAGTAACGCACAAGGTCGTGCTCGTGAGTTACCATCAGGATAGTGGTACCGCATTCATTGATACCTTTGAGAAGCTCGACGATCTCATAAGACAGTTCCGGATCTATGTTTCCGGTAGGCTCGTCCGCTATAATCAGCTGAGGGTCGTTTACCAGCGCTCTTGCTAAAGCAACACGCTGCTGTTCACCGCCCGAAAGCTCTGTGGGGTAGCTTTTTGCTTTTTTTGAAAGTCCCACAAGACTTATTACATAAGGAACTCTGCTTCTGATATATTTCGCAGGTGCGTCGATAACACGAAGCACGAACGCAATGTTTTCATAAACAGTCATCGTTGGGATAAGTCTGAAGTCCTGAAAAACTACTCCGATAGTACGTCTTAACTTAGGTACTTTTCTTCTTCTTAATTTTTTAAGATTGAATCCGTTTACCAAAACTGATCCGCTTGTAGCGTCTATCTCTTTTAGTATCAGCTTGATAAGAGTGGATTTTCCGGCACCCGAAGGACCTACAACAAAAGCAAAATCACCGTCGTTGATCTTCAGGTTTACCTTGTTTAATGCGTCAACGCCACTTGAGTATGTAACGGACACATCCTTAAACTCTACCAAAATTTACACCGCCTTAGATTTATGCCGGGGAACTCGCAGTCAGATCAGAACTTGACCGGATTAGCGGCAAGATACTTTTTGACCATAAGTGCGATCTTGAAAATGATAGCGTGGTCAAATTCTCTGAGGTCAAGTCCCGTAAGCTTTTTGATTTTTTCAAGCCTGTATACAAGTGTATTTCTGTGTACAAACAGCTTTCTTGAAGTCTCCGAAACGTTAAGGTTGTTTTCAAAGAACTTCTGTATCGTGAACAATGTTTCGTGATCCAAAGACTCGATAGAGCCTTTTTTGAATACCTCACGAAGGAATGTTTCGCACAAAGTGGTTGGAAGGTGATATATGAGCCTTGCAATACCAAGATTGTCGTAAGATACAATGTTTTTATCTGTATCAAATACCTTTCCGACTTCAAGAGCGATCTGAGCTTCCTTAAAGCTTCTTGCAAGATCACGTACACCCTGTATAACTGTTCCGATACCAACGTTCACACGAGTATAAAATTCGCTTGAAAGTGTGTCGGAGATAGAACGTGCAAGTTTTTCAAGATCCTTTGATTCAACACCGTTTGAAACTTCCTTGACCAGAACTACATCTGATTCGGTAATATTGAAAACAAAGTCTTTGTTCTTGTCCGGGAACAGATTTTGTATAACGTCATATGCCGGCACATCGTTTGAAGAAACGATCCTTATAAGCAGAACGACACGTGAGATATCGCTGCTGAAATGAAGCTCACGAGCCTTTACGTGAACATCGCCCGGGAGCACGTTATCAAGTACAACATTTTTGATAAAGTTGTTTCTGTCGTATTTCTCATCATAATACTGCTTGATGCTGGAAAGGGTTATGGCCAGTATGCTTGCGTATTTTGCAGCTACCTCATCGGTACCCTCAACGAAAACAGCGTAATCCGGCTTCATATGTGAGCCGAAAGGCTTATAGGTATAACCGTCACGAACAAATACATCGTGAGACTCCCCAAGGTCCAGAGAAACGAACTCATTGGTGGTTCCTATCTGTGCCAGCTCCGAGCAAGCGATTATGGTGGCATTTTCGTCGATAACACCGATCACACAATCAATGGTATCACGCATCTGATGAACAACGCTCTGAAATAATCTGTTTGACATAGTTATTTCTCCTCTACTTGCATTAAAATTAAACGCATTGTTAAATTGCTGAATGTCCGTATTTCAAAACGGCACAATTTTGTAGTATAACACTATTATAACAAAAAAGAATTCAATTTGCAAGTGCTATATAGTAAAAATGTGCAAAAAAGTTTGTCATTTTTGACAAACAGCCTGCAAGCGACCAAATATATTACAAATTGTAACATATTTGCTCTGTTTATGTGTGAATATTCTGTTAAATCAGCTGGATAAAAGAGTTCCGAGGGTGGACAGACAGAACAATTCGCCATTTTTAGTAACCGTTTTGTAATTTTTAAACTTTTCGTTAACTCGCTGCTTGAAATATAACCGGATATGTGCTACAATAGGAAAAACGAGAAATATAATGGGAAGTGAGAAAATGGATAAGCTTATAGAAACGGGAAAGATAGTTTCCGTCTTTGGTATCAAAGGTGAGGTAAAGGTGCAGCCCTGGTGCGACGATCCTCAGCTGCTTTGCGAACTTGATACACTATATTATAAAAGCGGAACGCCTGTTGAGATAGAACGTGCAAGGGTAGCTAAGAATATAGTTGTAATGAAGATAAAAGGTGTGGATACAGCTAACGATGCGAATAAACTTCGTAACAGGGTGCTTTATCTTGACCGTGACGATATCGTCCTTGAAGAGGGTGCTTTTTTCATTCAGGATCTGATTGGTCTGAAAGTGATAGATGCCGATAACGGCAGAGAATACGGTATCATAACCGATGTATCCCAGACGGGTGCAAATGATGTATACCATATTAAAGCACCGGACGGTAAGATGTACTATATCCCTGCGATAAAGGACGTTGTAAAGCAGACCGATATAAAGAGCGGAGAAATGCTTATAACACCCCTTGAAGGGCTTTTTGAGGGCGCTGAGGAGGTCAGGTGACGGTGAAGATCGAACACGCAGCGATCTATTATTCAGACCTTGAAGCAGCAAGGTCATTTTATGAAAAATATTTCCATGCACGCAGCGCAAAGATGTACCGTAATGAGAAAACGGGTTTCTGCTCGTATTTTCTTGCTTTTGATGACGGAGCAAGGCTTGAGATAATGTCAAAGGAAAGTATTATCAATAAGCGATCTGCCGATTCTTTGGGATTTGCACATATAGCTTTCAGCCTTGGCAGTGCCGATGCGGTAGACAGCCTGACCGAAAGACTTAAAAATGACGGCTTTACCGTAGTAAGCGGCCCGAGAACAACAGGTGACGGTTATTACGAGAGCTGTATTGAAGACGCTGAGGGCAATAGGATAGAATTGACAGTCTGAAAAGGAAATTGATATGAGAATTGATATAGCAACGCTTTTCCCCGAAATGCTTGAGAATTACCTTTCCCAGAGCGTTGTGGGCAGAGCGAGAGATAAAGGCGTTTTCAGCGTGAAATGCCACAATATCCGTGATTATACCCTTGATAAGCACCGCAGGGTAGACGATACCCCGTATAGCGAGCGCCAGGGTATGCTGATGCAGTGTGAGCCTGTATATAATTGTTTCAAAGCCGTTACCGAAGGCAGAAAGCCGCACGTTATATATATGTCCCCCCAGGGGAAAACACTTACACAGCAAAGAGCGAAAGAGCTTTCACAGCTTGACGATATATTTATCCTCTGCGGACACTATGAGGGAGTCGACGAGAGAATTATCGAGGAGATAGTTGACGAGGAGGTGTCGATCGGAGATTATGTGCTCACCGGCGGCGAGTTGCCTGCACTGGTGCTGGTCGACTGCGTTGTCAGGATGCTTGAAGGTACGCTTTCAAAAGCCGATTGCTATGAGGACGAAAGCCACTACAACGGTTTGCTTGAATATCCTCAGTATACCCGGCCCGAAATATGGCATGATAAAAAGGTGCCCGAGATCCTGCTTTCGGGACACCATGCAAATATACAGAAATGGCGTCACGAACAGGCTTTGATAGCAACTGCAAAGAAGCGTCCCGAGCTCCTTGAAAAGCTTGAACTATCGGCTGAAGATTTAGCAATTTTACACAAATATGACATGGAATAATGCCATAAATCCTTGTTGTTTTGTTGAGAGTTGACAAACTTGTTAAGAACTTTTGGACAATTTGGCTTTTACTTTCTCAAAAAGTGTACAAACGAAACAAAAATATCGTAAATTGTTGACTGGATTTAGTGGAAAGCTACAAAAATGTCGCAAAAATATACTGTTTGTCTAATTTTTGCGTTGACGAAAAGTTTAAACAAGAGTATAATACTATATATGAGAGTGGAAGGGATCTTCGCACTTAAATATAGTGTTTTTATCAAAAGATAATAGTGAAATGGAGAGATTATTATGTTCGTTAAAGACGTTGTTGTTCAGAATCAGGTAGGTCTTCATGCTCGCCCTGCAACTTTCTTTATCCAGAAGGCTAATGAGTTCAAGTCTTCTATCTGGATCGAAAAGGAAGAGAGAAGGGTAAACGCAAAGAGCCTTCTTGGCATTCTTTCTTTGGGTATCGTAGGCGGAACCACTATCAGAATAATCGCAGATGGCTCTGACGAGGAAGATGCAGTAAAGGGTCTGGTTGATCTCGTTGACAGCGGATTTGCTGAGGACGCTCGCTGATTTTTATATTGTAGATGTTTAAGAGATCTGCTTTTTTGCAGGTCTCTTTTTGTTTTTGTTTTATTGTTTGGTGCAAAATAAAAAACCTGCACGGTCACCCATGCAGGTTTAGCATCTGATTTGATTATTAGTCCTTGTCAGCCTCTTCTACAGCGTCCTCAGCCTTTTCCTCAGCCTCAGCAGCTGTGTCAGCTGCGCAATCTTCGCAATCGCAGCAGTCATCAAAATCATCATCAAGATCCTCATAATCATAGTCCTCAAGTTCCTTGTGCTTCTTGAAAGCCAAGAAAGCAGCAACTGCAACTGCAACTGCACCAACTAACGCAAGAATCTTAAAAATTGTTGACATAATAAAACAACTCCTTAAATTAAATTTCTAACCCAAATTAGATTACTGTTATTATAACATATAGTCCAAAGAAAATCAAGCACTTTTTGTTCATTTCTTGCAAATTGTATAAGTTTTTTTAAACTTTATTGTCTTATATGCTGTTTTCAGATGTTTCCTGTAAGGTTCATAATAATGCTGATCGCTGTAATTGGGGCAGTTTCACACCTTAATATTCGCTTGCCAAGACCAACGGCTGCTACGCCGTTTTGCGTGCAGATCTCAACCTCCCGGGGGTCAAAGCCGCCCTCGCTGCCTATAAACACGCCGATGGATGAGTTTTCTTTTAGTCCCGCCTGGGAGAGGTTTATGCCTCCTCCTTCATAGCAGATAAGCGGAAAGTCACATTTTCCCAGCTCCGAAGCTGCCTGATCGAAGCTCAGAAGTTCGCTGACCCGGGGGATAATGCCCCTTCCGGACTGTTTTGCCGCCTCAAGAGCGATCCTGTTGAGCCGTTCCAGCTTTTTGTCAAAGCTTTTTTTGTCCGGTCTGGATACGCATCTTGCAGTAAGCACAGGACATATCCTGCCTGCACCCAGTTCCACAGCCTTCTGTACGATCATATCCAGCTTATCTCCCTTTGGAATAGCCTGAAAAAGGGTAAGGTCTATATTCGGTTCGCTTTCGCATCTTTTTTTTGATACGATACGGCAAACTACTTCATCGTCCGATATGGTAAGAATATTACAGTAATACTCAACAGCCTGGCAGCAGACAGTTATATCGTCTCCAAGTCTCATTCGCAGGCTCCTGCCGATATGCACCGCATCGGGTGCGGTTATTTTTACGGTTTTATCATCTATATTTGTGCTTGGTACGAAAAAGCGCGGCATAACGAGCCTCCATGTGAAATTGTTAATATTTATCTTTACGAAAAGGTTTTCTACAAATTTAGTATATCATGTTTTTACATAAAATTCAACAAATTTCATACAATATCCCATATCTTTTAATACGAGAATAACATGACTGTTGTAATATATACACGTGAGATGAATGGATCTCATAAAATGATTTGGTATGATGGCTTTTACCCCAGGCCTTCATATATTGTGCAGCGAAAGCTGCCATTTCTCCCCTATAATTTTTTATTTTTTGGCTCCCACGCTCTGAAGTGGGAGTTTTTTCTTTTTATTTTCAGAAAGTCAAAACAAAAAGCCGTCCAAAGCTATTGCTTCAGGCGGCTTTGATGTTTTTATCAGAGTTTTGTCACACCGAGCGTGATCTTTTCTCCGTTGATATCCCACTCTTTGGAATTATCAGCGTTTTCACCGTATTTTATCTCCTGTGCAAGTACATCCTTGCTTATCTGATCGGAGTTCTTTTCAACCAGCTTGGCAAGCTTATCGTTTCCGCTGAGGTAAACGGTGATATGATCCATTACCTCAAAACCGGAATCCTTACGCATTGTCTGGATCTTGCTGGTTATCTCTCTTACAAAGCCCTCTTCGATGAGTTCATCTGTAAGGGTCGTGTCAAGGGCAACAGTCACACCGCCCTCGGTAAGGGTGAAGAAGCCGTCTTTTTGCTGTGTTTCGATAAGCAGGTCTTCTTTTGCAAGTGTTATCTCTCCCGTGGAGATGGTCATTTTAAGGAAGCCTGTGCTTTCCAGTTCAGCCATAGCCTTGTGGCCGTCAAGCTCGGTAAGATTATTTCTTATCTCGCCCAGATTCTTTCCGAACTTTGGTCCGAGGGTTTTAAGCTGGGGCTTGAACTTATAATCAACAAAGTCGGAAACATCATCGGCAAACTTAACGTCCTTTACGTTGAGCTCATCTCTGATTATATCCGTGTAGTAGCTGTCAAGCACATGGTCAGCTGAAACATACATAACGCTCAGCGGCTGTCTGTTCTTGAGGTTGGACCCGTTTCTTGCGCTTCTTCCCAGAACGACGATGTCAAGCACCTCATCCATGTCGCTTTCAAGCTTTTTGTCTATCATCTTCTCGTCAACTTCGGGATACAGGCAAAGGTGTATACTTTCCTCAGCTGTTTTGTCAACGCTTCTGACCATATTCTGATAGATCTCTTCGGTGATGAACGGCACCATAGGTGCAGCCACCTTGCAAAGGGTAACGATAGCGGTATAAAGGGTCATATAGGCGTTTATCTTATCCTGGCTCATTCCCTGAGCCCAGTATCTTTCACGTCCACGTCTTACATACCAGTTGGAAAGGTCGTCAACAAACTCCTGCATTGCCTTTGCAGCCTCAGGGATCCTGTAATTTGCGAGGTTTTCGTCAGCAAGCTTTATCATGGTGTTCATTTTTGAAAGCACCCATTTATCCATTACAGAAAGCTTGTCATATTCGATCTTATGCTGCGACGGGTCAAAGTTGTCAATGTCGGCATAAAGGATATAGAAAGCATAGGTGTTCCAAAGGGTGCCCATAAACTTTCTTTGTCCCTCGGTAACTACCTTGCCGTGGAACTTGTTAGGAAGCCAGGGAGCTGAGTTGGTATAAAAATACCATCTGATTGCGTCTGCACCGTAGGTCTGTAAAGCCTCCATGGGGTCAACGGCATTTCCCTTTGATTTGGACATTTTCTGTCCGTTCTCGTCCTGGACAAGACCCAGCACGATGACGTTCTTGTAAGGTGCTTTGTCAAATATAAGGGTAGAGATAGCCAGAAGTGAGTAGAACCAGCCTCTTGTCTGGTCGACAGCCTCGGAGATGAAATCAGCAGGGAACTGGCTTTCAAAAAGCTCCTTGTTCTCAAACGGGTAGTGGTGCTGAGCGAAAGGCATGGAACCTGAATCAAACCAGCAGTCGATAACCTCCGGAACTCGCTTCATCTGTTTGCCGCACTTGGGACACTTGATGGTCACAGCGTCAATGTATGGTCTGTGGAGCTCAATATCCTCAGGGCAGTTATCAGACATAGACCTCAGCTCTTCGATAGAGCCAATAGAATGTCTGTGGCCGCACTCACACTCCCATATATTAAGGGGAGTGCCCCAGTATCTGTTTCTGGAAATACCCCAGTCCTGAACATTTTTCAGCCAGTCGCCGAAACGTCCCGAACCTATATTTTCAGGTATCCAGTTGATGGTGTTGTTATTAGCGATAAGCCTGTCTCTTACGTCGGTCATTTTGATGAACCAGGAATCTCTTGCGTAATAGATAAGAGGAGAGTTGCATCTCCAGCAGTGAGGATATTCATGCTCAAACTTTGGTGCAGCAAACAGCTTGCCCTGTGCATCAAGGTCTTTGAGAACCTGAGGGTCGGCATCTTTTACAAACATTCCCCCATAAGGTGTTTCAGCTGTCATATTGCCCTTTGCATCAACAAACTGAACAAACGGAAGGTCATAGTTTCTGCCTATCCGTGCGTCGTCCTCACCGAAAGCAGGAGCGATATGAACTATACCCGTACCGTCGGACATGGATACATAGTCGTCGCAGGTCACAAAATGACCCTTCTTGCCCTGTTTTTCAGCGCTTTCACCGGCGCAGGCAAAAAGCGGTTCATATTCTGTCCTTTCAAGATCCTTACCCACGCAGCTTTCAAGCACTTCGTAAGCTGTCTCGCCTTCCTTTGCAAGGCTGCCAAGCACCGTATCAAGCAGCGCCTGAGCCATGATATAGGTGTATCCGTCCGCAGCTTTTACCTTGCAGTATGTGTCGGTGGGGTTAACGCAAAGTGCTACGTTTGAAGGCAGGGTCCATGGAGTTGTTGTCCATGCAAGGAAATACTCGTCCTTGCCCTTGAGCTTGAAGCGAACGATAGCGGAACGCTCTTTTACAGTCTTGTATCCCTGAGCCACCTCGTGGGAAGAAAGGGGAGTGCCGCATCTTGGACAGTAGGGAACGATCTTAAAGCCCTTATAAAGCAGCCCCTTGTCGTAGATCTGTTTAAGTGCCCACCACTCAGACTCGATAAAGTCGTTATGATAAGTTACATATGGGTTTTCCATATCAGCCCAGAAGCCAACAGCAGAGGAGAACTCCTCCCACATACCTTTGTACTTCCAGACAGATTCTTTACACATTTTTATAAAAGGCTCAAGACCGTATTCCTCGATCTGGTCTTTTCCGTCGATGCCAAGGGTCTTTTCGACCTCCAGCTCAACAGGCAGTCCGTGGGTATCCCAACCGGCTTTACGTGGGACCATTTCGCCCTTCATGGTGTGGTATCTCGGTATCATATCCTTGATAGCACGGGTGAGAACGTGTCCGATGTGAGGCTTGCCGTTAGCCGTGGGAGGACCGTCGTAAAATACGTATGACTCTCCCTTTGCACGGGAATCAACGCTCTTTTCAAAGATCTTGTTGTCTTTCCAGAATTTTTCGATCTGTTTTTCTCTCTGAACAAAGTTCAGGTCTGTGGAAACCTTTTTGTACATGACCTATCTTTCCTTTCAAGAATATCAATAAAAAAAGCTCCCGCCCCGAAAAAAGGACGAAAGCAAAGCTTACGCAACCACCTGTTTTCATCATACATGATAGTACGACCCCTTCGTAACGAGAAGGACACGGCTTGGCTTACTGTCGTTTTTCAGCCTTGCAACTCGGAAGTGATATTCTGCCCGTTGTACTCGTACCGCACTCACACTCTCAGCGGCTCGCTTTAACTTTCCGCAAGGGCATACTGTCTTCGTCAAAGTCATTCACATATACAAAAATTATATCACAATCATTCTCCGTTGTCAAGAGCATATTCCCATAATTATGCTCGATTTCCCACAGTATTTTATTGTAAAGCACAAGAAAATGTGTATTTATATTGACAATAAGGGGTATTTATTATATAATAAAAAGGTATGTAGACACTTTGTGTCTGTTTTTATGGACTTTTGAAAGGAGAGGACCCGGATTGCTTTCTGTTATAATACCAAGCTATAACGAAGAAGGTAACGTTGTAAAGGCTGCGGATGTAGTCTCACAGCTTCTTGAGCAAAACAGCATAGATTACGAACTTATATTTATAAATGACGGTTCAAAGGATAAGACGTGGGAGCTTATAAACGAGCTCGCCACAACCCGTGAGCATATTGTGGGCGTGAACTTTTCCAGAAATTTCGGAAAGGAAAGTGCTATCTTTGCGGGACTTGAAGTTGCAAAGGGCGATGCTTGCGTGCTGCTTGACTGTGACTTGCAGTTTCCGCCGGAGGTCATCATAGAAATGTACAACATCTGGAAGAACAACGATGTTGATGTAGTAGAGGGACGCAAAAAGTCAAGAGGCAAGGAAAATTTTATCTACAAGGCGTTTTCTCTTATGTTCTACAAAATGATAAACTCATCCAGCGGACTTGATATGCGTGCTGCCAGCGATTTTAAGCTTATGGACAGGTCTGTGGTGGATTCACTTAATGCCATGCCGGAAAGGCTGACATTTTTCAGAGCCATGTCAAGCTGGGTAGGATACAAGACCGAGAAGATATACTTTGATGTGCGTGACAGAGAGGTGGGAGAAAGCAAGTGGACGGTGGGCAAGCTTATAAAGTTTGCCCTTAATAATATCACCTCCTTTACCTCTGCTCCCTTGCAGATAGTTACCGTGTGCGGCATAATCACCTTTTTGATATCTGTGATAATGGGTATCAACACCCTTTACAATAAATTTTTCGGTGATGCATCAGCCGGATTCTCAACGGTTATCATCCTTCAGCTTTTCACCTCCAGCATAATCATGTTCAGCCTTGGTATAATAGGGTTTTACATTTCAAAGATATACGAAGAGATAAAACAGCGACCCAGGTATATAATAAAGGATCTTGTACGTAAACAGGATCCTTACAGCGGAGGAGACATATGGAAGAAAGGATAAAAAAAGCTGCTGTTCCGAAAAAGGGCTTTTGGGAAAAAACCAGCTCATGGCTGTATGACAAACGCTGGTATTTCCTTGCTTTTTTCCTGCCCGCAGCAATATTGTTCACAGCCTACGCTTTTTTCAAGGTCTATCCCTTCGGTGATAATTCCGCATTGGTGCTTGATCTTAACGGACAGTACGTTTATTACTATGAGGCATACCGTGATGCGTTCTGGGGTGACGGAAGCTTTATCTACGATTGGTCCAGGAACCTGAGCGGCGAAATGTTCGGTATCTTTGCATATTATCTTGCAAGCCCGTTCATGATTATTATTTATCTGCTGCCACGTTCAATGATGCCAACGTCCATACTTATAATGCAGCTTGCAAAGGTGGGGACCGCATCTGTATCATTCAGGTTTTTCCTGCGTAAGATATCGCCAAAGGAACCTAAAAAGGTCTCGCTTATTGTCTTTCCGACCATATATGCCCTTATGTCATATATGGTGGTTCAGCTTATGAACCCTATGTGGCTCGATGCGCTGATTTATCTGCCCCTTATTTGCTGGGGAGTGCAGCGGCTGGTTCACGAAGGCAAGCTTTTGCCGTATATAATCCCCCTGTCACTTATGTTTATCTCCCATTTCTACATCGGATATATGGTGGGGATATTCACCTTTATGTATTATTGTTATGCCTGCCTTTCCATTGAGGGCAGGATGCTTCCCAAAAAGTTTTTCAGAAAATGTGTGTACTTTGCCGTGGGAACACTTATCTCTTTGATGTGTGCGGCTTTTGTGCTGATACCGGTATACAATTCTCTGAAACTTGGCAAGTTTGATTTTACCACTCCGGATTTCTCTTTGGCGACCCAGTTTGATTTTCTTACCTTTGCCACAAAGCTTTTCCCTATGTCGTATGACACAGTCTATCCGGAAGGATTGCCTGTAATATACTGTTCAACAGCTGCGCTTTTGCTGGTGCCGCTTTTCTTCCTTAATTCCAAGATCTCTGTCAAGGAAAAGACTGCCAACGGTGTGCTTGCGGCATTGCTTGTGGTGTTTATGTATATCAAGCCGATCGATATGGCAATGCACGGCTTTCAGATGCCCCAGTGGCTCCCATTCAGATATTCCTTTATTTTCTCGTTTTTGCTTATCTATATGTCCTTCCGGGCGTTTGAAAACCTTGACGGCGTAAGTATGAAAAATGTGGGCGGTATATATGCAGGGCTGATGATCTTTCTTTTCTGGTGCGAAAGAGAGAACTATAAGCATTTCCAGATCTTTGAGTCTGTGACCGCAGACGGGAAAACCTCTGTGGTGATCCAGGGTGTATGGATGGGAATGATCTGTCTGAGCGTTGTGTTCGCTTTGCTTTATCTTGTCCGTAAGTATCCCAAAAACAAAACTATCGCCATGATCTTTGCAGCGGTCATATGCCTTGAGCTTTATGCAAATAATCTGGACACCTTCCGCAAGATAGACAAGGACGTGGCATACAGCAAATATTCCTCGTACGAGCCTTATATCTCCGAGTTAAGAGGCGCTGTGGATACCATCAAGAAGTTTGATACGGACTCTTTTTACCGAATGGAAGCCAATTTCCACAGAACTGTCAACGATCCTATCGGAACAGGTTATATGGGTATATCCCACTCAAGCTCCACAATGAACGCCCCTGCCCTTAAAATGCTTCAGAAATTCGGTTATGCCTACGGCGGACACTATACCAAATATGACGGTGCAACGTATATCACCGATGCAATTTTTGATATCAGATATCTTATTGAAAAAACAGGTGATCTCAGCTATGTGGATAACAGGATAGTTATACCGCAGGAGTATAAGCTGACTACTCAGTCCCAGCAGGGTAAGTCCACCTATAAATTCTATAAAAACCCAAATGCTCTTGGTCTGGGTGTTGCGGTGAATAAGGATATATTCAATGTCCAGCTTCTTGACATCGACCCCTTTGCAAATCAGAATTCCGTGATGAATGCCCTTACCGGCGAGGATAAAAGTTACTTCAAAAGGCTTGAGGTCATAGAGGATGAGACCAACAACGTTATCCGTGAGACCCTTGTGGACGGACATACCAAGTATACTGTAAATGATAAGAATATCAGCGATTCGCACATTGATTTTCTTGTGAAAGTAGACAGGGATACGGGTGTGTATATGTATTTCCCAACGTCTTATGAGCGCAAATGCAATGTCTGGGTACAGGATGAACGTGAATACGCAATGGCTGAACAGCCCATGAGTCAGGCAGGACAATTCTTTGAGTCGGATGAGTATTCTATTCTTAAACTTGGAGATTTCAGCGAAGGTCAGACTCTGAGAGTAAGAATGACCATCGACAATAAGTACGATGAAACATTCTGGAAGGACTATATTTTCTGCAGCTTTGATTATGATACCTTTGCACAGGACTGTAAGAAAGTCCAGCAGCGCAGCCTTAATGTTACAAAGTTTGAGGATACCTATCTTGAAGGAACGGTCAATGCGGATTCCGAGGGACAGTATCTGTTTACCACCATTCCTTACGAAGAAGGCTGGACGGTGACTGTAAACGGCAAAGAGGTAAAACAGGAAACTGCTCTTGAAAGCCTTATCGCCGTACCCCTTGAAAAGGGTGAAAATAAGGTCACATTCAGATTTCTTCCAAAGTATTATATTCTTTCGCTTATTGTAACAGGATTTGGCGTAATATGCCTTGTGATCGTCTTTTTGTATGAGGTCAAAAAATATGATATGGCAAAGCCGTTCAGAAAGCTTGCCGGCTCTGTAAGAAAAAAGGTTGACGCATTGGCTGTGGAAAATGAGGAAACCAAGGACAGCGGCTCAGAGCCTGTGCAAAGCCCACAGCCCGAACAGCAAGCGGGATCTGATAACTGTCAGCAGGACGATGAGGACTGGGATGACGATGAGGAAGAGTATGAGGACGATGAGGAAGAGTATGAGGACGACGAGGATATAGAAAAGAAGTGACCAAAGCCTTTGTGCGTGATATCTTCTTTGTTCGGTTTTCTTCGAGCTTGTTTTTGCTTTTACGCTATTGACAATGGTGTATAAAAAGGTTAAAATGTTAGAGGTGAGAGCTTCTCACCTCTGATTTTTTATTTATAGGGGATGTTGAAAATGGCAGAACAGAAAAAGGTTTATAAAAAACTTACAAGTGCCAGCGGTTTTATCCGGCTTTTAAGTATAGTATGTTTCGTGCTGTGCGTGCTGACACTCGTTTTGGAACCGGTGGGAAAGCTTATTTATAACTCGATTTTTGAAAACGATATTAAATTTCTTGTGGTGAGCGGTTACAGGTCCTATTTCAACGCATTTCAGCACACAATGATATTATGTGTGCTATCATTTGCTCTCATCGTTGCAGCTTTCAGCTCAAAAACAAAAAAGAATATCGGACAGGGCTTCAGCGCCCTGATGGTGCTTGTTCCGCTGGTATCCTCCATTTATCCCGTGATCGGACTTATCGATTATTTCAGTGACGGGGTATTCAAAGATTATATGAACGGCGCAGATAACTTGAAATTTAAAGGAATAAGCATACTTCTTGTGTACCTTATTCCGCTTTTTGCAGCGTTGATGCTCGTTTTGTGCGGTGTTATCCTCAGCTGCAAGAACCTTGGGGAAAAGAAACCTGCCGAGGTTACATACATTGCCCCAAGAAAAAAGAGACCTGCTGTGCAGCAGAGCATGACTCAGCAGATGGGACAGCCCCCTGTGTCAGGCGGTCAGCCCTTTGCCGTAAATAACGGTGGGTTTATTCCCATGCAGAATAATCCATATGCTCCGCCTATCTCTGAGACAGACGACAAAAGATCTGCACATGAGCATAACAGGGATATCAGACCCAGTACAAAGGAAAACCCTCAGGAGAATAATACTGTGGAACGGGACAACAGAGTTGTGGAAAAGACGGAAGAAAAAGCTCCCGACAAGAAGATCTGCCCGAACTGTAATGCAGAGCTTGCAGGAACTGCAAAATTCTGCAAGGTTTGCGGTGCTCCTCAGCAATAAAAAATAATCATAGTGCGGCGATGTCCCTATAAAGGGGCATCGTTTTTTTAGGACTGTTGCTGTATTGACAAAAGCCGTGAAAATATAGTATAATCATATAGTAAAAATAAGTCCTTTTTTGGGAGTTGTAAATAAATGAGCAATAACAGACGCAAAAGAAAAGTACCTATTGTGGCAAGGATAAGCCCTACCGGCGCAGCCGCAATAGTTGTTATGGGAATATTTTTCATGTGCCTTGTGGTGCTGGTTTCAAAGGCACTTTTCGTAAGTAATTCCAAAGAGATGCCCGAGGGGATAGATACAGCTACCATAGGCTCGCAGACTCAGCCCTCTGATTCTCAAAGCGGCGGGGGAGCGCAGACTGCTACTGCTACAGCCGCCACCTCTGTAACGACCACCACAGCCAAGACGACCACTACCCAGTCTACCACAACAATGTCTGTGGTAAAAATGAAAACTCTGAGAATAACCTATCTTAAAGAGGAACCTGATGATGAGGCAAAAAATATCGTGCCTATGTCCGTGGGCATACAGGTAGATGTGCTTGAAACATTGGAGAACGGGTGGAGCAAGGTCACTTTCCTTAATGTTACAGGTCAGCTCACAGGCTATATCCTTACCAGTTGTCTGGGCTGATGAGCAGGCAGATATATACCATATGCCTTAAAGACGGGCATAAGCGAAGCTTCCTCCTTGATGTGGGAAGGCGAAAAAGTCTTAAAATGCTTTTTGATGAATCGGGGCTTGTGGTGCGTGCACCATATGGCTGTACCAACAGGGATATAAACGACTTTATCCTTTCAAATTCCGACTGGATAATCGAACATGAGAAAAAGCAGCAAAACCATATCGGCTTGCCTAAAAGCTATGAAAACGGCGAAAAAATACGTTTGCTTGGTGAGGTGTATGAGATAAATTTCATTCACAGCGACAAGTTTTTTCCCCCTTATCTGTCCGGCAATAAACTTAACGCAGCCGTAAACGAGCTGAGCGATGAGAAATACCGGGCGGCACAGATAGATAAATTTATCTCTGAGCTTGCGTTAAAAACTATCAAAGAATGTTTTGAGCAGGCTTTGCACCTTGTGGGCAAGGCTCCGCAGAAGCTTACAGTAAAGACAATGTCGTCCCGCTGGGGCTCGTGCACCTCAAAAGGGAATATAGCAATAAACAGCAAAGTGGTCCAGTTTTCGAGAGAGTGTATTATGTACGTTTGTATACATGAACTTTGCCATCTGGAGCATATGGATCACAGTAAGGATTTCTGGGCAATGGTGGAAAAATACTGCCCCGACTGGAAAAGAATACGGAAAATAATGAATAATTGATCTAAAAAAACCGGTGATGCAATATCTCCGGTCTTTTTTTGCATAATAAAGCTTCCAATGGAATATACTGTTTTAGCGAATGCAAACGCAACACTTAACATGGGAGGCTTGAGAAGATATGGATAAAACAGAGTTTAAGATCAGCCGTGAAAACTTCTGCCAAGGGGAGAGAGTAGTTGACACCACCGTGGAGCAGAGCGTGGAGAAGGATTTTGTGCTGCCTGATTATTGTGCGGACATTTTCAGGATACTTAAATGTATTGTTGAACCGGCAGTGGTATCACAGACTATAAACGGCGGAAAACTCACCTTTGAGATATGTGTAACGGCAAGGGTGCTGTACTGTTCCGAAGGCAACAGCGATATAAATTGTATCGTGCAGAAAATGAACTATACAAAAAGTGTGGATATGACCGATAATTGCCTTGATCCCAGCATAAGTATACAGCCGGTATGCGACTATGTAAACTGCCGTGTTATAAGTCCAAGACGGCTTGATATCAGGGGAGCGGTAAGCTCAAGGATAATTGTGTGCTGCAACAAAGCTCAAACCCTGGTCAGCGACGCTTCGGGAGGTAATATCCAGCTCAGAAAACAGCTCATGACATACCCTTCAAAACGTCTTACGGCAAATAAACGTGTAACTATGATCGAAGAAGTGCAGCTTGCCGCCGATAAGCCCCCTGTTTCACAGGTGATAAGGACAGAGTGCAGCATAAAACCGGGAGAGCAGAAAATGATCGCCGGAAAGCTTGTGACAAAAGGTGATGCAAATATCTATATGCTTTATTCCTGCGTTGATCTCTCCGGAGAAAACTCCCTTGAAAGTATGCGCTTTACGGTGCCTTTCAGCCAGATAATCGACATTGAAGGGATCGACGAAAGCTTTGAAGCAGACGTTGAGATAACACCTGCAGGGTGTGAGATCCTTACACCTGCTGATAAAAGCGCACCTATGGAGTGCGAGATCGTTATGCTTGTAAGCTGCGAGGCGGTGAAATATGAAACTGCGGAAGTTGTTACAGATGCCTATTCCACAAAATATGAGACCGAGCTTACCACCTTATCGGGAAACTTTGAGGCAACCCCTGAAAAGCTTGAACAGGAGTGCAGTATAAGCGTAAAGATAGAGTATCCTGACGATGAGATACTTCGTGTATATGACAGCTGGGCAGATGGGGATAATATCAGCATAAGTACCGATGAGCAAACAGGCAGATGCACGGTCAGAGGGAACGTGAAGTTCAGTGCCCTTGTGAGAAATAAAAGCGGTATGCCGGTATTTCTTGAAACAGAATCTCCCTTTGAACAGCCTCTTGAACTTCCGGAAAAGTTTGCCGGGGCAAAAGATCTTTCACTTGATGCAAAAATGAGCGTCAAGGGCTGTGAATATCATATGCCCGACGGCAACACCATTCAGGTAACTGCGGCAACGGTGCTGAGAGTAAAGGTTTCATCAGGCAGCAAAGGGCAGATCGTTTCGGATATAAAAGTCGACACCGAAAAGCCGAAACAGTGCGATGAAAGCTGTTGTGTAAAGCTGTGCTGCTGCGGCGAAGGAGAAGATATCTGGGATATAGCAAAAAGATATTCCACCTCGATATCTGCCATAATCGAGGAAAATGAGCTTGATGAAAATAGTTCGGGCGCTGGCACGATGCTGCTCATTCCACTGATTAAATAGGAGGGTTGGATATATGGCACATGATATTTATTCCGATATCGCCGCAAGAACAGGCGGAGATATATACATAGGTGTGGTTGGACCGGTAAGAACGGGTAAATCCACATTCATAAACAGGTTTATGGAGCAGTTTGTTATACCGAATATAGAAAGCGATTTCAGAAAAGAACGAGCAATAGATGAACTGCCTCAGTCCTCGGCAGGCAAGACCATTATGACCACCGAACCTAAGTTTATCCCCGAAGAGGCAGTGCGTGTTAATATTGAGGGCGGGGCAAGCTTTAATGTACGCATGATAGACTGTGTAGGCTACATAATTCCCAGTGCCATCGGATATATTGAGAATGATGCGCCAAGAATGGTCGATACCCCTTGGTTTGACGACCCTGTGCCGTTTAATATGGCTGCTGAGGTGGGGACCGAAAAGGTAATAACTCAGCATTCCACCATAGGACTTGTGGTCACCACAGACGGCAGCATCACCGATCTGCCCCGTGAGGAATATGAAGAATGCGAACAAAGGGTAATAAACGAGCTTAAACAGATCAATAAACCTTTTGTAGTGCTTATGAACAGTACACAACCGGACAGCAGTGAGGTCAAGGATCTTTGCCGTGAGCTTTCACAGCGCTATGATGCCCCTGTGATGCCGGTGAGCTGCATAGATCTTTCTGAGGACGACATAAGAAATATCCTTACCCAGATCTTGTATTCTTTCCCTGTAAAGGAGATAAATATAACCATGCCCGGCTGGATCAATTCTCTTAAAAAGGGACATTGGCTTAAAGACTCCGTTTTCGGCCATATCAAGTCAGCTGCGGTGGGGGTAAAAAATCTTAGGGATGTAAACTCTCTTTCGGATGAACTTCAGACCTGCGAATATATAACCTCATCCAAAGTTACCCAGATCGACCTTGGGAAAGGCTGTGCAAGCGTAAAAGCGGATCTTGAACCAAGTTTGTTTTTCAAAATAATCGGAGAGGTCACAGGGCTTGAGGTCACCGACGAAAACCAGCTTATGGATAACATCTTCGAGCTTGTAAAGATTAAAAAGCGCTTTGAGAAGTACTCAGATGCCCTTGATGAAATGGAAGCAACAGGCTACGGTATAGTTATGCCTGCGATGGATGAAATGACCCTTGCCGAACCGGAAATACTGAAACAGGGAACAAAGTACGGTATACGGCTCAAAGCCTCCGCACCGGCGATACATTTATTAAAGACCTCTGTAAATACAGAAGTTGCTCCGATCGTTGGCAGCGAGAAACAATCTGAAGAGCTGGTGCTTTATATGCTCAACGATTTTGAAGAATCTCCCGAGAAGATATGGAGTTCAAATATTTTCGGCAAGTCCCTTCATGAGCTTGTTAACGAGGGACTGCACGCAAAAATGAGCAAGCTGCCCTCAGATGCCCGCAACAGGCTAAGAGAAACAATAGAGCGAATGATAAACGAGGGGTGCTCGGGTCTTATATGTTTTATTCTTTGATAAAAGATCCGCAAAGTCTCCTGTATAAATAACAGCCATATCTTTAGAGATACTCCTTAAAAAAGACCGACAGCGCATAAAAAGCGTTATCGGTCTTTTTAACTGTTATATGATTCAGCATTCTATGGAGCTGTAATACTCCTCAAGCTTCGGGCGTGCCTTAACAAAATAAGGCTCAAGCCTTTTGTCAAACTGTGTTCCCATGCCGTTAAGGATTATCTGGCTCGCCTCTGAGAATGAAACTTTTTCCTTATAAACACGCTTGCTTACAAGAACATCATAGACATCTGCTATCGCTGTAATACGAGCCTCAATAGGTATGTTGTCTCCTTTGAGCCCGTCGGGGTAGCCTGAACCGTCATAACGTTCGTGGTGATAGTGAGCAACATTTTCGGCAATAAGATGAAAATCATTGTCCTCTGTGTCCTTTAGGATCTCGTGAACGATCTTTGCACCCTCGGCAGCGTGGGACTTCATCACAGCATATTCCTCATCGGTAAGTTTTCCGGGCTTTCTGAGTATTGCATCGTCAACCGCTATTTTACCAAGGTCGTGCATTGGAGCAGCTTTGGTCACATTGCGGTAGAACTGATCCGTCAAGCCCATAAAGTGGTCTTTTTTCATTTCGTCGGTAAGTATTCTCACAGCGGTACTGGTCCTTTTGATGTGACCGCCGGTGGAATTGTCACGGCTTTCAACCAATGTCGCCATGGCAAGTATCATCTTGTCATGCATTTCAAGTATCTGTGCAGTCTTTTCCTGGACCTCGTGTATAAGCTCATCATTGAATGTGTCGATGAGTTTTATGTACTGCTGGTTTTGGGTATCATCGGTTATGAAAAGGTGATAGCCCCTGTTTTTGTGTCCGTCAAACAGAAAAGAGATGCTGATAAGATATATTTTATCATCTTTTTCGTAATAGAACTGGCTTCGTGAATTGTCGCTTCTGAATACGTCCAGCCAGCGGATAAGGGTATCTTTAACCGTATCGTTATTCTTTATGGATTTGTCCACTGTCAGGTCTTTCAGCGAGGGGATTATTTCCCTGGCAGTGTGGTTACTGCCCAGATATCTGTATTTGAAATCAACTGATACAAAACCCTTGTCGCCTTCCTGTACCATTGAATCAATGGCTGCGTCGGTGACATCGTAAAGGGAGATGCGGTTGATTATAAGCAGATACATAAGCTGAGCGCAGACATAGGAAAGAGGTACAAGGTCAACATTGCTGTTTGTTATTTTTCCAAGGAAATAAGCGAAGATCGAAACCGCTTCGGAAATAAACAGGAAATAAATATTCCTTCGGGATACCTGATTTTTCTTGATAAGACTGTATATTATCGCTATAAGGCCAAGTGCGAAGTACCCGATCACCATTGTTGTGAAAACGGTGTGCATAAAACCGTATTTCTTGTCAAGGTTGGGTATGCCGTTGACAGTATAGAAAATAATGGGCTTTTTGTAGAAGATCTCCGAATTTCCGATAGAGAGCACCGAGATGTATACCAGCGTACTAAGGGTCATAAATCCCACTTTTACCAGACTGTGGAGCTTTATATGGCACAAACTGAAAACTATAAGCATTATGATAAGCAGCAAATAGCACCCGCCGATATATATGATCTTTTGTGCCATCAGCGCAGCCTCATATGATTCAGCCTTTGAATACAGCAGATATCCAAGGTTTGCCACAGGTATAAGAGCATAGACCAGCGTTATGTGAACATCAAAGTGCTTGCGCCACAAAAAAATATATGCAATAGATAGTACCAGCGAAAAAGCCAGCATAATAGTATAAAAAATAGTGACCATTTTTACTCCTGTTTTCTTTGCCGCCGCTTTTGGTTGAATGAATTACTTATTTACTTATATTATATCATATTTAACTGAAAAGTCAACACAGAGAGAGCGGCATATGATCAAATTATTTTATTATTTTTTGTTCTATTGTCATGGATCTTGTAATTTGTTTTTCAAATTCGCTGAGCCTGCTTTTGTGGTTGGTTTTTATAAGAGCAACAAAGTATTTTCGGTACATATCAAGGACATAAACAGCTCTGAACGGTGCACTTATGTGCTCCGCAATAGATTTTAACTGATCCGGGGGCACATGAAATGCGTTGAAAAGGGCAAGTCCCTCGTCGGAAAGGATATTATAGATCCCGTTGATAAAATCACTTTTGAAAACATCGGGGTGTATTTTATCGCCGATATATATATCGGTGTGGATATAATCAAATTTTTCTTTGTTCTGTGCATTAGCAACATAGCTAAAGGCATCGTCATGAAGAAGTTTGAAACGGGAGCGCATTTTGCTGCTTATAAAATATCGCTGGGCTATGTCCACAAACTGCTTTGAATATTCAACGCCTGTTACAGTACACCCTTTGTAGTGGTTGACCACAAACCGGGGAATAGAACAGCCTGCACATCCAAGTACAAGAGCTGTCTTTGGCTCCCGCTGACGGAAAAAAGCATCGGCTGCCCTTTGAGCTTGGGGGTATAGTGGCTGAAAGTGTCTGTGAGAGCTGAGATAAACTGTGGAATAGATATATCTGCCGCTGTTGAAAAACTCAATACTGCGCTTGTTTTTCCAAGGCGAAAGACTGTATCTGTAATCAACCACCTCAAATCTTATATTTGAATCCTCTCCATCTCCTGTAAAGGCGTCAAGCACCACACGCTGCCCTTTACCAAATATCTTTTTTTCCCTTTTGTATCCCATTTTCAGCTCCGCCTAAACAAAACGGACGGATTTACCGCCCGCTGTTTTTTTGATCTTTATTTTATTCAGCCTCTTCAACAGGAGCATCAGCAGCGTTTTTCTTAACGCTTTCAATGCCGTTTTTGCAGGAAGCTTTGGTAGTGTATCCTTCGCTTGCAGCGATCACCTGACCGTTAGTTGCCTTCAGGCGGAATCTTGTCTCACCCTTTTTATCGGTGTAGATCTCGAATTTAGGGCACTTGGCAGTTTCAAATCCTTCTGTGGTCTGATCCTCGATGTTTGCCGCAGGAGCGTTCTTTGCAACGCTTGCACAGCCGTTTTTAGCAGATCCCAGGGTGGTGAAAACTTCACCGCCGATACAGATGACCTCACCGTTGCCTGCTTTAAGTGACCATGTGTAGCCGGTATTGGTCTTTTTAACAACAAATTTTCCCATTGAAATGACCTCGCTTTCATATTAAAGTTTACGAACATATTATAATACAATTTGACGGATTTGTCAATAATTTTTCAAAAAACAATAATAATTTATAAAAAAAGCCGAGGCTGAGAGCCTGTGTGTGCTTGTGATAAATCTATACTTTGAGGGGTTGACAAAATGGTCAAGTAATGGTATAATATTATACGTTTGAAAGCCCTTTGTCGGTTTTGAATAATAAGTTTTCGGGGTGTGGCGCAGATTGGTAGCGCGCTACCTTGGGGTGGTAGAGGTCGCCCGTTCAAATCGGGTCACTCCGACCAATAAAGTCTTATCCGTTTTTTCGGGTAAGACTTTTTTGTTGACTTTATTTGCATGGTGTGATAAAATACCCCTGAGATGAAAAAGGGGTGGTAAGGTGGAAAAGCTGAAAGCGATCGGTCCCGTTAGGATAATAATGTCCTTTGCGGGAGTTTTTATCTGTGCTGTAAGTATAGGTATGTTCAAGTTTGCTGCTTTGGGCGTTGATCCGTTTCAGACACTTATGGCGGGGCTTGATTATGTTGTACCCATAAGCTTTGGAACGCTTTATGTTATTGTAAACGCTGTTTTGCTGCTTTTTGCTTTGTTTACCGAAAAGCACTATATCGGTATTGCCACAGTTATAAACCTGCTTTTCCTTGGCTATATAGTCAAATTTACTCAGGATCTGCTGACAGATCTTATTGCCCGGCCTTCTCTTTGGATAAGGGTCGTTTTTCTGGCTGTGGGCATTGTTTCTATCTGTCTTTCCCTTTCCTTGTATATGACCGCAGACCTTGGCGTTTCAACATATGATGCAGTAGCTCTGGTAATGTATAACAAGTGGAAGATATGGAAATTCAAATATGACCGCATACTTACCGATATAGTTTGTATAATTATAGGTATCTGCTTATTTGTTATAGGCGGAGGAAACTTTGATACGATAAGTGGATCGGTTGGTGTGGGAACGGTAATAACCGCACTTTTCATGGGACCGCTGATCGAGTTTTTCAATTTTCATATTTCCAAGCCTTTGCTTAAAAAATTCAACAGCACCCGGCACGCCTGAAAAGGGCGTGTTTTTTTATGCGGTGCGATTGACTTTTTTTTCGTGGTGGAGTATAATTATCTAAGGGATATTTTAACAGATATGTTATTGGGATGCTTTTATCAACCTGTTTTCAGGTGAAAAGGAGAAGTATGAATGGAAAAGTTTTTTAAGATCAAGGAAAAGGGAAGTACCATAGGCACTGAGATCATGGCGGGCGTGGTCACCTTTATGACAATGGCGTATATCCTTGCGGTAAATCCGGATATCCTTGCAGGTGCCGGAATGGATAAAAATGCTGTAATGCTTGCGACCTGTCTTGCATCGTTTATCGGAACTTTGTGCATGGGACTATTGGCAAATCTTCCTTTTGCACTTTCAGCAGGTATGGGTGTAAATGCGTTTTTTGCATATACCGTCTGCGGTGCAATGGGTTATTCATGGCAGGTAGCACTTTTTGCCGTTTTTGTTGAGGGTATTATTTTTATACTGCTCACTCTTACAAATATCCGTGAAGCTATTTTCAATTGTATCCCCTTGTCCCTCAAGCAGGCTGTATCGGTGGGTATAGGACTGTTTATTGCATTTATCGGACTTCAGAATGCAAATCTTGCGGTAAAAAGCGATTCTACTCTTGTTGATATGATCCATTTTTCAGACGACCTTTATACCAAAGGTGTTTGTGCCGTTCTTGCGATTCTTGGTCTTTTGCTTATATCTATCCTTCACGTTAAAAAGGTACACGGTTCAATACTTATCGGTATTTTTTTCACCTGGCTGCTGGGTATTGGCTGCGAACTTGTAGGATTTTACAAGCCAAACGCCGAGTTAGGGTTCTATACCCTTATCCCCAACTTCAGTATGCCGGATTTTTCGTCCCTTGGAAAAACTTTCGGACAATGCTTTAATATCAATTATTCTGAAATAGGTATATTTAATTTCATTGTGGTAGTACTTTCATTTTTATTTGTGGATATGTTTGATACTATCGGCACGCTTATCGGTGTTTCGTCAAAGGCGAATATGCTTGATGAAGAGGGAAGACTGCCCGGAGTAAAGTCTGCCCTTCTTGCAGATGCCATTGCATCCTCCAGCGGCGCTGTGCTTGGTACGTCAACAACTACCACCTTTGTAGAATCTGCCGCAGGTGTGGGAGCAGGCGGCAGGACCGGATTTACCGCCGTTGTTACGGCAATTTTGTTCCTTTTGTCCACGCTGCTGGCACCGATATTTACATCAATCCCCTCATTTGCAACAGCTCCTGCGCTTATGTTTGTGGGATTTCTGATGTTTTCAAATATTGCTAAGATAAAGTTTGACGACGATAATCTTACCGATGCTATCCCGGCATATTTCTGTGTAGTCGCAATGCCTATGTTTTACAGTATAGCAGACGGTATTGCCGTTGGAGTCATCTCTTATGTGGCTATAAACCTGGCAACAGGAAAGTTCAAGAAGATAAATCCGCTGATGTATGTACTTGCCGGACTGTTCATTCTTAACTATATTTTCCTGTAATAAACGATATTCTCACAAAGCGTCCTTTTCAGGGCGCTTTTTTTGTTGACTTTGAAGGAACATTGTGGTATCATTTATATATATTATGATCAATGGGGGGTAATATGGGACTTGATGTTTATTGCGGAACTCTCATCAGATATTACAGCCGTAACTGGCTGACATCTGTACAGCAATGGGGCATTGAAAACGGATTTGAAGTCCGTATGGTCAGAGATAATGACCGGGATCCCGCCTCTTTGGAAGAAATAACCGCAGGTGTACTGGGCTGGAAACAGCAGCTTCTCCGGATCTTTGCTCCAAGCCTTACAAAGCCTGTGGTATGGAACGAGGATAACGAAATCACGCCCTATTATACCAATAAGCCCGATTGGTGCGCCTATTATGCACTTCTTGCTTATGTCTGTGCACATATCGTAGATAAGCCCCTTGCACAAACTATACCTAAGGATTATAATTTCTGGAAAGACCCTCTTTATGAGCTTTATTGCTCAAAAGAACGTGAGGGAATCACCCTTTTTGAGTGTGAATGGTGGCTGCCTATCGCAGATGAATTTATGTGGAAAGGCTATCTTCCAACAGGCCATGAGCGTGTGGTCGGTACGGTAGGTATGCTTGAATGGGAGCTTGAACAGATCAATAGCATTGAATGGAAAGCAGATGAACAGACAATACTAAGCTGGACAGATAACGAGGGGTATCCGGACGATGCCTATTACACCGGTCAAAAGGTGCAGATGGGACAGATACATACCGAGTATGATACCCTTTCTCTTGCAAAATTTGCCTATTCAATAATGTACAGAGCTGTTAAACATTCAAAGGAAAATGGTACACTCATAATAATTGACTATTAAAATGAAAGGATGTTTTATATGACAACCGACAGAAGAAAAGTTGTGCTTATCGGCACGGGAATGGTGGGAATGAGCTTTGCATATGCCCTTGTTAATCAGGGCGGTATCTGCAATGAGCTGGTGCTTATCGACATAAATAAGGTCAGAGCTAACGGAGAGGCTATGGATCTTAACCACGGACTTGCGTTTGCAAAATCCAATATGAAGATATATGCCGGTGAGTATAGCGACTGTAAAGATGCAGATATCGTTGTTATTGCAGCCGGCGTTGCCCAGAAGGAAGGGGAAACAAGGCTTGATCTGCTTCAGAGAAATACAGAAGTGTTCCGCTCTATAATCACTCCTGTTGTAAAGTCCGGATTTGATGGTATCTTCCTTGTGGCAACAAATCCCGTGGACATTATGACAAGGGTAACTTTTGAGCTATCACGTTTCGGGGCAGCTAAGGTGATCGGCACGGGAACATCTCTTGATACCGCAAGGCTGCGTTATCTGCTGGGAGATTATTTTACCGTCGATCCCAAGAACATCCACGGCTACGTTATCGGTGAGCATGGTGACAGCGAGTTTGTGCCATTGTCCCAGGTTATGCTTGCAACTAAGTCGGTAGCGCAGTTGCTTGACGATAAGCGCAATTCCTATTGCCGTGAGGATATGGTGAAAATAGAGGAACAGGTACGTACCTCAGCATATAAGATAATAGAGGCGAAAAATGCCACATACTACGGTATCGGTATGGCAATAACAAGAATAGTAAAAGCCATACTTGGCGATGAGAACAGCGTGCTTACCGTGTCGGCAAAGCTTTCCGGTGAATATGGTGGGAACGATGTTTTTATCGGTGTGCCCAGCATAATCGGCAGAAACGGAGTCAAAGAGGTGCTTGAGCTTTCACTTACCCAGGAGGAAATGGAAAAATTCAATAGATCAAGATCTGTTCTTGCAGAATCCTTCAACGGACTGAATCTGTAAAACCGATCGTGGCAGCACAGGAATAATACAGATATTTTCAGAAAAAAAGATCCCGGGGAACTTGAATTGATCCCCGGGAATATTATTTTGCTGTGTCAGGTTATGCTGTCGATAGTCAGCTTGTCCCAGCCGTCACAGTATTTGACCGTAAGTCCGTCTGCTTTTTCCTGGATAAGCTTGTCTATCCTTGGCTGATCGTATTGAGCGATCATATTGTCGATGTTCTTTTCAACATAATCCATGTTTATATTGCAGCGCTTTACGATAAAGTAGCCATAAGTGTCGTTGTTGATAAGATCTTTAGCAACTTCGTTTTCCTTCAAAGTAAAGGTCTTTGACACAAGCTCTGTGGGAAATTCGGAGTTATCCTTGCTGAAATAGTACCCTTCCGGATTTGCAGCAAGCGCCGTATCCCAGCCGTATGTCTTGATAAGACCTGCAAAGTCCTCGCCGGCAGCAGCCTTTTTCAGTGCCTCATCAGCCTTTGCCTTGGCAGCGTTCTTAGCCTTCTCCCTGCCTGCATCGTCAAGGGCTGTGTACGCTGTCTGTTTAGCAGCAAGCTTGCTTTCAAGGGTCATCGTATCGTAGTTTTTCATAGTTTCAGCATCAAGCTCCACCTCGGAGAAGTAAGGTATCATAATATGCATCTCACAGGCAAACTTGGAAGAGTCTTTAGCTATGTTTCTGAAATCTGCCTTCTTTGTAGCATATTTGCCCTCGTTTGTAAAGAGGGTGGTGCTGATTTTGTTTGTGAGCTGGCTGTATTCAATGTTTTTTCTAAGGATATCTTCGGTGAGATATGCGTTTTTAAGCTGGTTTTGGAATTCGGTATCGCTGGAGAACTGAGACTTTGTCTGCTTGTAGTTTTCTTCGATAGCCTTTTTGTCATCGTCGTTAAGTGTTATATTTCCGTCCTTTGCAAAAACATCAACGACCATTCTGCTGTTTTTGATGTTGTTTACAGTCTGCTTGATAAGATCCTCAAATCCACCCTGAACAGACTTCAGCGTATCCAGTGTTGCACCGTAATTCTGTGTGAACTGGTTTACTGTGTAAAAATAGAAGTATCTAAACGTGAGAAAATCAACGTCAACTCCGTTAATGGTCAACATGGTGAAATTGTTTATATCCATCTTCTTGCCGTCGATAGTCAGAGAAGGCTCTGCAACAGTGTTTTGCTGCTGAGGCGGAACAACCGCACTGTCAGGTGAGGAGCCGTCTGCACCGGAAGATGCTTCGGCAGCGCTTGAAACATCAGAAGAACCCGAGTCAGCATCGCCCGAACTTGAATTGTTGCAGCCCGAAAGCATAGCAGCGCACATTGTAAGTGCAATTATTAAAGCCGAAATTTTCTTTAACATTTCATTTTTCCTTTCCATACTGTATTTGGTTTACAATATAACGTGCAAATTATACTATATTTATGTGATGATTATGTGTGTCATATTATTAATTTTTTATGAATGAAATAATTATCTTATTGTTATTTTCTGTTATTTAAGTGTGTTTTTGGGCTTTAAAAGCCATATGTGACAAAAACTCCTTGACAAAGAAATAATGGCGTGATATAATGAAATACTCTGAAAGGAGTGAGAAAAATGGCTGTTAATAAGAAAGGCACCAAACAGATCGCTGACAACCGCAAGGCTCGCCACGACTATTTCGTGCTGGAAAGCATCGAGTGCGGCATCGAACTGGTGGGTACAGAGGTCAAGTCGATCAGAGGCGGCGGTGTAAATCTTAAAGACAGCTGGTGCTCTATCGACGACGGTGAGATGTGGGTAAAGGGTATGCATATCTCCCCCTATGAGCAGGGTAACATTTTCAACCGTGATCCTTTGAGGGTCAGAAGGCTGCTGCTCCATAAACGTGAAATAATGAGGCTTCTTGGCAAGGTCAAGCAGGAGGGGCTGACGCTTATTCCCCTTTCGCTGTATTTTAAGGACAGCAGGGTAAAGCTTGAGCTTGGTCTTTGCAAGGGTAAAAAGCTGCACGACAAGCGTGAGGATATGGCAAATAAGGCTGCCGCACGTGAGATCGAAAGAACGCTGAAGGAACGTAATCAGTGATCCGGGGATGTAAGACTTTGTTTCGGACTTTTCCTTTGCCGCAGGCGGAGAAAAAACCGATCCGGTCTTATCATATATATCATACATGGGGATGTAAAGGTTTCGACGGGGACTTTGAAGTGCGATAAGCGAGTAGAGTTGTGCAAACTCTTAAAACGGCACACGTTTTAAAATTAGACGACAACGATAATTTTGAACTGGCTGCTGCCTAAGCGCAGTGCCCGTCTTGCCTGAGAGTACCACGGCTCAGGTAAAGGCGTCGACTTAGTGGTGAACGCCGTGGGGCAATGGCTGTAGTTGAGTAAGGGAAAAGGGCTTGCCCGCAATAACAGACTAAACTCGTAGAAGTTCGCAGGGATTGGTTTTCGGACAGGAGTTCGATTCTCCTCATCTCCACCATTTGCACGAAAGTCGAACACTCTTACTATTTTATTGTTAGCGGTCTTTTCGGCGTCGTCACAAAGCCCTTGAGGTAATACTCAAGGGCTTATTTTTTGTCTACATAATTAGATAAGTATTTTTTTAGACAAAAAATAGCCAGTCATTTAGACAACAAATCCCCTGCGGTTTGCCGCCCGCAGGGGATTAAAAAGGGAGTATAAAAAAGGAATGAATAAGAAAATAAGATATAAGCGTTAAATAAGCTGGTTAACGCGGGCTTGCACTACCTTTGCGTCATATCCTGCGGCTGTCAATCGCCTTGTGCGCTCGGGATCAACGCCCCAGTCTCCGCGTATAACCTCGCGGGCGATCTCGTCGATGGACTTTTTTGCCGGCTGTGGCTTGGTGCCGTAAAGAATCTCGTTTACCTTATTCTGCACCGCATTATAGTCATACCCTGCTGCTGTAAGAAGCTTCCTGCGTGACTCGCCTGCGCTCCATTTGCCGGCTATAACCTCTCGTGCAAGCTCATCAACAGTCTTTTTCGCAGGCTTCGGTGCTGGTGTTGGTGCAGGCTTTGGAGCTGGAGCTGGTGTTGGTGCTTTGGTATAGCCGTTCCTTCCAGCTTCCTTGATTATCTTAGGATAGTCCACATAGCAATAGTCATGATCAACTCTGCCGCTTATGCCGCTGCAAGACCAGTCAGAGGTGTTCTGCCAGATCCCGTATGGTCCGTCGTAATTGCATTTTGGACCGTATTCGGCAACTGCAACGGCGTATCTTTCACGTATCTGCTTGCTCACATAGGTCTGAAGTGCGCTGCGGTAGATATAGATACCAACGAAATATCCAGCCTTTTCAAGCTTGTCACAAAACGCTGTAATAATGGCGTTGGTGTTTCCGGATCGGAAGATATCAAATTCCTCCACATCGTAATATACCGGATACTCAAACTGCTTGCCCTTTAAAAGAGCTATGCAGCTATCAGCTTCACGCTCTGCCTGTGCTGTTGTAGTTGCATAGGAATAGAAATACACTCCCACGGGAATGCCGTTTGCTTTACAGCCCTTATAGTTTGCTTCATACTGCCAGTCTACCTGTTTCGGGTAGGAAAGTGTGTCACCATATCCTGCACGGATAAGGGCAAAGTCCACCTTTCCCTTTACCTGCGACCAGTTTATAGTCCCCTGCCACTGTGATACATCAATTCCACTCTTTGCCATGTTTATACCCCCATTTCGCTGAAAAACTCTTTGTATTCAATGATAGTTTCTTTCATGCTGTCCCAGACCTCATTGACCTCTGAAACAGTACAGCCGTGCATTTCTGCTGTTTTTTCTGCTGTCTCTCCGTAAGCTCTTGACTTGCAGATAGATTTTTTCATTTCCTCGCTCATGATTACCACCCTTTCTTTTCGATAACGTTTTTTATTCCGCTGAACAGTCCGCACGCTGACAGACCGATCGCAAGACCTATCATAATGCTCTGAATGAACGAATAATCAAACTCGATACAGTATACCAGTATACCGCCTACAAGACCGCATATAACATCGAACAGTGGTATATACTTAGTGCTTAGCCCGATGTTCTTAACGAGCTGTGCAAGCCCGATGATGAGTGCCACCTGTCCGACAGGCGCAAGCAAATAGCTTATAAGTTCTTCCATGTTTATCTCTCCTTTTTCAAAATGTCAACGTCCTCTTTGAGCACTTGATAGCGTTCTTCAAGCTTATATGTACGCTCTGCAAGTCCGTTGTAATTTTTCATTTCGTTCTCGATTGCTTCAAGGCGGTACGTGATTACCTTTTGGCTCTCTGCACGTTCTCTTTGTGCCGCTGAACGCCCCGACAACGAAATGATAACTTGACAGATGATTGATGCAGCGGCTGTTATCATTCCAACAACAACGGGGTCACTCATTTTGTCACCTCATACTCATGCCCGGTTATCTCCTTGAACTCGTCAGGCGTTATCCAGCCGTGCGCGACAACTGCGCGTACCCTTGCGGCACACCACAAACCCGCGTCATAATAGTGCTTTATTGTCTCGTATTTTTTGCTATGTTCGACGGATTTTGCTTTTCGTTTAGCCATTTTCGATAACCTCCTCGCTGGATATTTCGCCCTCGTCCAGGTCTACGCCGCACATCATCGCGACAAAGTCCAGGTCTGCCGAAAGCTTTGTGTTTTTCGCCTCATTCGCGGCATTTGCGGCGCGCTCTTTTACAAGCTGTTCTGATGCTGGTATAAATTCAAACATTCGCTATCCCTCCATAGATTTGATACATATTTGTTCATATTGCCGATAAGCTTGTAGCTATTGCCTTTTGTGGCGTGCGCTTTCCATGATCCGAAACATTCCTCGACGTCATGCCGTGACATGTGCTCGTCATTATATCGCTGTATCAGCTTTTTCATGTGCCGGCGCTCTCGACTTATCTTTTTCGGTAAAACTCGCATAACGATTTTGCCGCTGGCTGTTGGTCTAAAGCTGAATCCTAAAAAGTGAACGCCCTGCGTAAATTTATAAATATTAGTTTTTCGGTCGCTGATTTCAAGCCCGAGCGATTGCAGCCTTGCAACAATCTGCGCTTTGCAGTATTGCAAATACTGTTTGTCCTCGTGGATCAAAACAAAGTCGTCCGAGTATCTTACATATGCTTTTATGTGCAGCTGCTCTTTGATAAAATGGTCGAGGCTGTCCAGGACCGCAAGCTCGACGAGCTGCGTTATTTGTGAACCAAGTCCCATGCCTCTTTCCGGGTCCTGTCCTTGATTGTAGCTGTCAATAATGCGCTTAACCTCGTCTTGCACCCATTTATCAAGCGCGCGTGCTTTAACCGCTGCATATGCAATGTCGTGCGGTGTACTGCCGAAAAAGTCGTGCACGTCACATTGCAGGACGTATCCGCTCAAGCCGTGTTTGCGGAAATGTCGTTGCATGTGGCATTTGAGCCGTTTGCGCGCAAAGTCTGTCCCTTTGCCTGCCTGGCACGCGCAATTATCATAAATAAAATGCTTTGTTATTGATTGATATAGGTAATTGTCGCAAAGCGACCGTTGAAAAACACGGTCTTTTATTTTTGTGCTAATGATTGTGCGCCGTTTCGGCTCTGTGATTGTAAAGATTGTATATTTGCCTATCTTGTATTTGTTGCTTCTCAATTCGTCTTTGAGCATGCAACAATTGACAAGTTCGTTTTTGACAAATCCCGCGGCGCTGTCTTTCCACATTATATTGCGTTTGCATTTCTGCGTCGCATTATAAAGGCTTTCAAACGACGTCACGGTTTCTTTGATTGATTTCATCATAATTATTTCAGTTCCGTTGTGTATAGCGACAATTACTATTTAGTAAGCCGCATCAACGCTATGTTTCACCACTTAGAATAGGTCGGGTTGTTCGTTCCTTGTGTAAGTGCATTGATTTCGGCGTTATGCCTACTTTAAGCGAGCTTTATACACAATCCGGGGCGACGCCGTTAGCGTTGGTCGCGTTGTTGTTGTTCCATGCTCCCGACGTATTGACAAGCCTTACGTTGTTAGCGTTGCCAGCGTTGGGCGAACGCAGCCACCAATTGCGCGCATTTTAACAACAAACAACCCCTTTTTACTGCTGTTTTGATTTCTCGTAATTGTCTTTATCTGCCTTGCGCCAGTTGCGCAAAAGCGCCTGTACGTCCATACACAATCGCGTCCAGTATTCCACGCGGTCGGCCTTGAGTCCGTACACTTTAAAAGCAATATCTATCATACCGAGCAGCGCGTAAGTTTCTGCAAGCGCTATTGTTTGATAGCGCTTGCGTAACGCAAAATCGTTGTCGTCGTATATGTAAACGGAGTTTGCCATGTTCGCACTATTGTGTATCGTCATTGCGCTGTCGACAATTTTATTTGTCAAGCACCACCTATAACGTTTTGGGAAATTGTTTTCATTCGCGCAAATGCGCAATGTATATTCTGCAAGCTCCCGCGCCTTTGTGATAACAACGAGTTTGCCCTCGCCGCGTTTAGACTTTACAACAGACATTTTAAACTCCTCCACATTACGCGCCTACCGGCGCGATTATACGATCAAACAATGCAACAAGCCGGGGCGACGCCATTAGCGATGGTCGCGCGGATGTAGTCCCAAGCTCCCGACGTACCGACAAGCCTTACGTAGTGAGCGGTGCCAGCGTAGGGCGAACGCAGCCACCAATATTTCGCTGCGCCTGCGCGGTACTTGATGCGGTTCTTGTCCGCGCCCGTGCTTGCGCTCTGATTGTCGGAATAATTCTTGTAATACGCATACGGTGTGTCCTCTCCGCCTGCATATTCATCGCCCATAAATACCTCGCTACGTGAAAGCAGGAATACTTTTTCGTCGTGTGTGGCTGTTCCGCCGCCGTCTGAAATCGTGTTGAGTCCCGTTTTCTTTTTGACATTGCCAAGCACGGCAACGAAATCGGGATCGATACCGTGCAGAAAACCCGCTGTTGTGGCTGCCCATGTTGGCGGTCTGTCGAATACGCTTTGCGGTGTCCATACGCTGCCGGCTGCCTTGTCGCTGTTGAGGTACTGACGCATTGCGCTTTCAAGCCAATTGTTGGAGCCAAGCAAAGCGCGGTCGATGCTGTTGATTGCGTCAGTCTTAGAGCGCAGTATCGTGCCGAGGTCTGTGCCTGTGTTGCCCTCAATCATTGTGACGGTCTCGGCTGCTGTTGTGCTTGTGGTTGATGCAAACGCTGTTATCGTGGTGCCGACGAGCGTTGCGTTGTATGAGCCGTTGAAAACAAGCTGTCCGCCTGCTGCAATATCATTTGCAAGAGTAAATGTCAGCACCTTATTGACATCTCCTGCTACCCACGGGTGCGCGCCGACTGTGAATTTATATGTACCTGCTGCAAGTCCTTCTGCGAATGCAAACGCCGCCTGTCTTGCACAATACTGCAAGTCGATGTAAACGTCGTGTAGCTGTAAGGTAAGCGAGTGCGTGAATTGTGGATCTGACGGAGTGTCCTTGTCGATGTCAATGACATCAAAATACAGCTTTGCGGCCGTTTCGTGCACGATAACCTCGTCACCGTGTACCGCGGTACCTGTGACGGATATGCCATAGTCTGCAAGGTTTACAGGTGCACCGTTGTAATGCCACTCTGCGCCGTTGAATGTAAACTCATAGTCGCCGCCGTGTACTGTGTGCACTGCTGCGATAAATGCGTCGGGGTCCACGCTTGCGGCTGTGATGCCCGGGGTTTCTCCCTCCGAATTTCCGACTGTTGCGTTCATTGATGTTTCTTTTTCAACAACAATCTGATCGCCAATGTGGAAATACCGCGGCGCATAGCCCATGCGGACAATCGCTTGCGCGTCTGCATAGTTTGTCAGCTTGTAGCCGCCTGTGTTGACGGCAATCTGTGCGCACGCTGTTGCGATCTGCTTACACGTTGTTTCTGTAAACAAATCAATGTTGTGTGTTGCCATTGTTTACTCCTCCTCGTCGTTATATGTTAATGTCAAACTGTCGTCGGGGTTTACCGTCAGCAGAAAGTTTTTGTCGTGGTAGATCGCCGATATTGCATCGTTGGCGGCTTGCGCCGCTGCGTTCGCCGTTCCCGCTGCCGAGTTTGCGCTTGATGCGGCGTTGTTTGCGACGCCTGCTGCTGAATTTGCTGCACTTGCGGCGTTGTCTGCTGCGGTTTTCGCAGCGTTCGCGTTACTTGCTGCGGTATTCGCAGCGCTTGCGGCGCTGTCCGCTGCGGTTTTCGCAGCGTTCGCGTTACTTGCTGCGGTATTCGCAGCGCTTGCGGCGCTGGTTGCTGATGTTGTCGCCGTTCCCGCGTCCCTTATAGCCTGCTCGAGCACTGTAAATTCGTCGGTGCTTTCGATAGCCTCGTCTGATATGGCACTGCGCTCGATGCGGACATAGAAAACAAATGTCGATAATATCTGATCGTCTTTATACAGTCCCATTTCGGCAGTTGCAATTCCGCCTACTGCGAGCGTTTGTGAGGTAAGCTCTGCGGTTACTGCATTGTTTGATACGGTAGCGGTGTTATATACCACGGTCCCGTCGGGTTTGAGTATGCGTATGCGCGCGGTTGCGCCCTCGGGTATGGTGTAGGGGACCCCATTTTGCAAGATCGTCGCCTTGACGTATCTTGTCGATTTGTCGAGCTGCTTTGCATATACAGTCGGCGGCGACATGCTGCTTGCAACATCAAGCTTGATCTGTGCGGTTGTTTGCATTTTATCACTCCTCGATCATAAAATTGATTGCGTCGATAAACGCAAGTGGCATGTTGCCATCGGGCAGGCTTTCAAGCGGTATGGTGTCGATTTTGACAGTTACGATCTCGCGGTCAATGTCACTGATTGCGGCGACAACCTCGTTGTATTTGTCGGGGTCCTCGCTGTATGTGACTTTGCTTGCGCCGCCGGTTATTTTTTTGATGATTTCGTCTCGCGTTAGCTGGTACGGCTGCAAAGCCTGCTTGATTGCTATGCCGTTTTTCACGATCTTATATGCGATCTTTGGTGGCAGGCTGATTTTGTCCGCTGCTGTCTGCTCCAGCTTTAAGGCGATCATATTTAATTCGCCGTTTGAAAATGTTTTATCCATTATAAAAACGCTCCTTTGATTCAAGTATTCCGATCCGTCCATCAAGGTCCTTAACGTATGCTAACACAAGCGGGATAAACTCCTCATATCGCAAAGCGTATTCACTTCCGTTGCCTTTTAGGTCAACAAAAGCAGCAAATTCTTCTGAACTAATACCTGCATCGTTCATAGCAGTAAGTACGCCTTGCGCTATAAAGCCAGTATGCGTTCTGTTGCTGTTGGATAGGTCTTCAATGTACTTAAAAGATACAGGGTTAATGTTCTTTATAAGCTTTAAATACCTATCGTCAAGGTCTGCTATGTTTCTTTTCACTCTCTCATCTGATGATGTTGCTATCGGTGAATTGTTAGCATATATGGCAGAACCCTTTAAGAACAGTTTCTGACTATTGCTACCTACGTTAAAAGCAGCATTGAGACTGTCGTGCCACATGGCTGTATAGTAGTTGTTTGAACTTGTGTCTAAAAATCTTAATTCGCCTATTATTCTCGGGTCGCCGTAGATATAGACTCTGGCACCTGTAATGGCTGTATTGTAGTTCTGCATACCTACCCACAGAGCGTCTCGTTCGACTCCTTGTTCCGCTTTGGTCGCCCACCTAAATGCGATGTCTCCACCAAGAGATATTCCATATCCGTTTTTAAAGTCGATGTTGGCATTAGACCTTATGCCTGCGTCAAAAGTTGCTTTTCCGGAAAATTTGGTCGTATCATCGAAATTGACCGTATCATCGAATTTGACTGAGCCTATAAAATGATGCCTGCAACCCTCGGATGAAGCAGCATTTTGAATATTGCAACGATAATAGGTTTCTATGCTATCATTAAATGCTGCACCAATAGCGATACCGTCATAGTTGCCTGAGCCGAGTATTGCAAACTGCGTTAAATCACTGCCGACTGGCATCATATATGCTATACGCTTATTACTCAAAAACATTTCTATAATACCGTCGTGAATGTGGGTGTAATAACCGTCGGAACGCTCAGTCTTTATGCTGCCGCTAAGATTTACGTTTGTTGCTGTGACTGAACCCAAAGAGTCAAGTTTGAAATTGCCAGAGGTAATAATAAGCCTGCCTGCCGTCAAACTGATAATATCGGAAGATTGGTTTATCTCAGAAACAACATCGCCCTTAGCGACTTTCAAGCTGATACTGTTAGCATTCTGCGTGATCTGAGATTGCAGGTTTGTTGTTATCAGATTCAATGGAGAGCTTGATTTTGTCCACGACGAACCGTTAGAGGTATAGATATATCCTGTCTCTTGATCGAGATACTTCCTACCATTGTTGGAGGAAGATGCAGGAATCTTAGGCTCACCGTAGCCGTAAAAATCAATCGTTTCCCCGGCTGTATTGTACTTGCTCGTTGACGTTGCTATGCGTGACATTAGCGTCTCGTCAGCGACTTTAAATTCCTGCTCGACTGTTTCTTTCGCCGCATTGATACTCGTTGCAATTTCGTTCTTAAATCCTGCCGATATCGCGTTTGACGATACCGTGCCCGCTGTTATGAGCGCGCCGTTGAGGTTGCCCGCTGTGATGTAGTCGGCAACAATTGCGCCGTTCATCGTCATTGCAAGCCCATAAGTGCCGTTATATCCGGTTGACGAATAGCCAAGTCCCGACGAGTTCCAGCGCCATACATGCACCGCCTCTTCAAGTGTCGGCGCATCAAGTATCAGTATTTCTTGCGGGTGCTCCTCGGGATATAACACGACGTAGCCGCCTGAATTACCTGTGATTGCCGCCGTCGCGTCTGCAATAGCTTTTTGCATTTGCTGAGTGGCAATTGAAAAGCCTTTGCGGACAGCTTTTGATAGCTCTGTTATTGCTCCATTCTGCGCAAGCACGGTGTCTGCGAAATTACTGCGAGCCTCGCCGAGCTCTACGCTTTTATACCGTTCTGCAAGTGCGTCGTATACTGTTTTGACGACTTTTGCTTTCGCGCTGATGCCCAGCTTGTCAAATCTGATCGTGACGATGTCGCAAAGTCTGACTCGTTCAAGCGGCGCAATGTCTTTGTATTCCTCGGTTTGCCAAAGTGCAACAAATGACGCTGCTATGCTTATTCTGGGTGTGCCGAGCGCTGGGTGCGCGCTAATGTACTGGTTCGCTTTCGCGCGTAGTGCAGTTTCTGTTATCGTTTCGTCGTCGGCGAACATTTCCGACAGATTGATAACAAGCGCTTTCTGATGTCCCACATTTTCGGCTCCCGAAATCGCGAGGACCTTTTCTGTGAGCGTGACGACGATGTCGGTTTGCGTTGTTTCGTCGCCCTCCTCGGTTTCTTCGGTGTATGTCGCATACGGCATTATGTGCGTATACGTTTCGGTTATATTGCGCTCCTGGCGCACGTCTGTTAAGTTTTTGCCGTAGACTATCGAAACGCCTGTGTCACTGCCACGGTGAGCGTGCAGCTTGATTTGTTTGTTGTCAAATTCAAACTCGCCGCCCCATACGTCAAGAACGCTGCCCTCCTGCCCACCAAGCGCAGCTCGTATCGAGCGCGGCGTCTTGATGTCAATACTGTTAATCGTTGTAATGTCACTTGTCGCCGTGTAGCCACTATCGAACGCGCCCGCTGATATTGCAGCAGCAATTGCGCTTTGTGCTGTTGTGCTCCGCAACGATAGACTTGCAAGTGGTATTCCGTTTAGGTCGTATGATATATGCTCCGCTGCGAAAGTTACAATGCCGTTTATCGGCTTACTATGGCTGTATATGCGAAATAGCTGCGGGTTTGATGTGTCGTTTGGTTTTGCTTTTATCACGGCGCCCTCGGTGATGTCAGCGTAGTGCTGTCCAGTTATCGGGTAAGTGAGCACACACTCGAACGCGCCGTTGCGTTCTTCTGTGACGTCGCAGCTGATTGTGTCAGTCAGAAAACCGACGCCGTTTTTTGTGTAGTCGTTGTCTGTTTTGGAATATAAAATCGGTATCATATTGTACACCACCTCGGCACGATTTCGGCACCTGTTACGGTACCTGTAAATGCAATCGTATTATCGCCGGGCACGAGCTCGGGAAATGCCGAGCCAGTCATTTTGTTATTAAGCAAATTTATGCCCTTGTATGCGTTCATCGTTTCGCTGTCGAGCTCGACATACCCGTCAACGTCTGCAATTGTAATCGTTGAGCTATTTACTGACAGCGAAATGCTGCCGTTGCCGTATATCTTAATATATGGCTTTGCTGCAAGCACTTCGGGGTTGTAGAGCGTCATGCCTGCGGCAGGTACGGAAATAATGTTTTGCCCGTCGAACGAATATCGGTACGGCTTGCAGTTAAAATTTACTGCAAAACTGCCGATATGCTCGAGCAGTTCCTCGGTGATGTTGACGTAGCCGTCAATAGCGGCATATCTAAAATACCGCGGGTCGTAGCTGTCCCACAATTCACCGTAGCCGGTGCCGACCGAAAGCCAATTTTTGATTTTGGCAACAAGCTCTGCAAAGCTGCGCACGCCGTTTCGCAACACTGTCATCGTGTAGGGTATCGGCACATTTTTATATCGGCCATTGTCTTGTATAAGATCTCCGTTGCGACCTGGTACGCTTACGTATGTTTTGTCGCGCTCGGCGGCAATCCACGAGCCTTTTGATTTTATCAGCAAGGATAAATCAAGGGAGTTGACGCCCTTGTAGTACAAATACGATAGCTTTTGCATTATGCAAATACAACTCCCTTTCTTTTTATTTTCTCTTCGATTTCATGCATGATCTCGTCGGTGAGGTCCTTAACGTCTTGGTCTGTATTATTGTTGAAACTGTCAATGTTGATAGATACTTCAACATTTACAGTCTGTTGCTGCGATTTGCTGCCCTCTCTTGCCTGTTGCTTTAGATGTTGGTACTCCTCGCGCTCTGATGCTGTGAGGACCTGCTCGCCTTTGTGCAGCATTGCGGGGTATTCGTCGTATGGGACATAATCAAGACCGATGCGCAGTTTTGGAATCTCTTTTATATTGATTCCTTTGCCGCCTACAACCGGTACCCAGTTAGGTATTTTGATTTTGTTTAGACCTCTTATAAAAACGTTTATGCCGCTAATGATAAAATTGATTGGTGCCTTAAAGATTTCGGCGATCATATCAAAAATTGACTTGAATATGTCTTTTACGCCGTTCCAGGCCTTTTTCCAATTGCCCGTAAAAACGCCCGATATGAAATCGATAATACCACTGAAAATGCCTTTGACTTTGTCAAAAATGCCTGCTATACTTTCAAACGCGCCTTTAAATACGCCGCTTATCACATCGGCGACCGCTTTAAACGCTGCTTGCAGCGGCGGCAAAACGTAGTTTATAAATGTTTTTAAAACATTTATTATCGGTGGCAATATCGAATTAAGCAGCTTTGTCAGCGGATCAAGCAGCTTTACAAGCAAGTCAAATATGGGCTGTACAAGTGGCATTATCGCGTCAAGCAGACTTATAAGCACCGGCAGTATAGCCTTGATAATATCGGTCACAAGTGGTATCAACGCGTTGATAAGATCGATTATTACCGGCAGGATCGCCTCGATAATTTGCTTAACGAATGGCATTATTTTATCAAGTAGATCAATGAGCACCGGCAATATTGCCTCAATAATTTCTATTATTGGCGGTAAAATCTGACTAAATAGATCCACCAGCACCGGCAATAGCTTGCTTATCAAATCGGCGAGTATTGGTACAACCGTATTAAGCAGCTTGATGATTACGGGCAATATTGCCTCAACGATTTTTGTTATCGGGGGTAAAATTGTCTGTATAAGCTGAATGAGCGGCGGTAAAACCCCGTTAATGATCTGATTGACAAGCGGCATGATGTTGTTGATAAGTTGTATTATCAACGGCATTATCGTCTGCACGATTTGCAAAAATGGAGGTACAAGCTGCTGTATAAGCGTTATGAGTACGGGCAGTATTGCTTGTATTACGTCTGACAGCGGCGGTAAGAGCTGCTGTATTATGCTGAATAACACGGGCAATATTACCGTAATAAGCTGAAAAAGTGGCGGTAACGCCTTGTCAAATAAGACTGTTACCACTGGTGTAAACTTTGCAAAAAGCGCTTGCGCTTTGGGCACGCCTTTTATAAGCATATCAGCAAGCTTTTGTATGATCGGTATTGCGGCAGTGCCGACCGAGTTTTTGAACCCGCCGATGGAACGCTTGGCGGTGTCCATTGTGTCAACAAGAGCGACGCCACCCTTTACCGCATCGTCCGACATCACCATGCCGAGTTCATGCGCGCGCTTTTTCAGTTCCTCGGTATCTTTTGCCGTGGTATTGAAAAGCGCCGAAAGCTCTATGCCGGATCTTCCGAAAAGCTTATTTGCAAGTGCTGCGCGCTCGGTGCTGTCCTCCATGCCTTGCATGCCCTTGATAACCGCGTCGAATATCTCCTCGCGAGACATTTTTTTCATATCCTCGGCAGAAATACCGAGCTTTGTAAACATTTCCTGCGCGCTCTTAGAGCCGTTCTTTGCCTCGTCCAGCTTATTAGTCATGGTCTTTAAGCCGGTAGACATTGACGTTATATCAACGCCTGCTTGCGATAGCACATAGTCCCACTCTTGATATGCCTTTTTTGACATACCAAGTTTTTGTGACATTTTGTCGATTTCGTCAGCATGCTGTGATGTGCTCGATGCCATCTTGTATGTCGCTGCGCCGACTGTTCCAGCGGCGGCGACTGTTGCCGTGCCTACTGCGACAGCTGCTTTTCCGATTGACCCGAAAGCCTTGCCGATTTTAGAGCCGGCGCTTTCTCCTTTTTTGGTGGTTTCGTCAATCTTTTTGTCTGCCTCTTTGTTGTCAATAAAGATCGTGCCAAACAGCGAAAAGATATTAGCCAAAATTGCGCCTCCTGTCCGCCTCGATCATTGGCATGTAGTCTTTTATGATTTCGTCCGCCGTTCTTTTTGGCGGTGGCGGCGCTGCTCTGGTGCGCAACTCTGTGCGATCTTCACCTCCCAGCACCTTTTTGACATATTCGTCATACGCTATAAAGTTTTTGCGGTCGCCGCCTGCAAGCTCATGCATGCAGCGTTCCGCAAGCCATAAAGGAAACAGCCGCTTTTCCGCCTGGGCTTTCAGCTCGTCCCGTTCCCATTGCAGGGCGGCGGGCAGCAAGTACGCCAGCGCGTCAAGCGGCAAATCTGATATTAAGCCCCAGTCATAATACTTGTGGAGGAGTCTGTAAGTGTCTGCTCTACTTTCCCCGGTAGAGCACGCTTGAAAAAAGATATAATGCCCCTATCGTGCACGATCTCGTCGATAACCTCCAGCGCATCAAGCTCGCATGCCTCGTCGATAGTTATTTTCTTGTATGCGGCTATCAGCTCCGGCAGAAATTCTCCGACAATGTCAAGCTGCGGCAGTATCGCACTCAATGCCTGCATAGCGAGTTCGCCTGCTTTGTCGGGTGTCAACTGCGCGAGCGCGTCCTTTTTATTTGTTGCCGCCTCGAAAATATCTGCGCTTTTCAGTACGTCAATTACGGGCGTCATATCAAGCTTGCTTGTGATTTTGCATAAAATGGACATGCATTTGATTGTTAACATTGTGTTTTCCTCCTCGAGATTATAAGATTATATCGGATTGTTTGATTCTAACTTTAGGTCGCGCCGTTGCCTGCTGACTGCTGAACCTGGCGCAGTGTAAAGCTGTCGATTTCGTCGATTTGCCACAAGTCGCCGTCGAGCTCGTCCGTTCCATAGTGTGCGTTAAACTCGAAAGCAAGCTCACCCTCGGCTTTCTGCGTTGCTTTTGCGGTGATTCCGCCCTCGTGCATCGGCTTGAAGATGGTTATTTTCTTATATGTACCATCGATAAGCTTTGCGAACATGGTAAGGTTTTTAAAATAGGCCGCTGTTGGTACGATTCCCATTTTCGGGTTTTTAAGCGTAGCCGGTGCTGCCGAGGGGCTTGTCTCGATTGCGTTGCCCTGTGCGTCGTACATGCGGCAGAATGGCATCGCAAGCATTAAGTTTTGCTGCGACATGTTGATGATTGTGACTTTTAGTGTCGCGTTCTGCTCGTCGATTGCCTGCATACCTGCCGTCGGACCGTTGCGCCCGTCAAACTCAATGTTGCGGATCGTTGCGGTCGCATTAAACTCTCCGCCTCCGCGGCAGGGCAGCAGCGGTCTTTCTGTTGTTTCGCCGTAATCGACAATGCAAACGCCCTCGTCGATTTGTATTTTTTCAATCTCCTGTTTAGTCAGGTTTGTAACAATAGACATTGTACAATCCTCCTTCATTAGTTATAAAACACGCGCGCCGTCCATTCTTGCCGGCGGTGGTTTATGTCGTAGTCGGTTTCTTGTAGGCTCAAATTTTTTTCAAAATTCAAGTGCCCGCCGAAATGTCCCTCGGCGGAAATAATCGTGCCGTCAAGCGTATTTCGCAAGGCGTCACAAGCCTGCTGCAATCTCTCGTTGTTGTATGGCATACGATCGTCGCCGTATATGTCGACGTAAAAAAACACATTGTCGGCTTGCCTGTCTGCAATGTCAGTATGCACCGGACTGTTAAAAACACAATAGAGCGCGTCGCTCGGCATGTCGGCGTCCTCGAAATATGTAGGCAAAACGGCGTTAAAAGCCTCGACAATCGTGCTGTAAAGCGTTTTAGTGTCAATCATTTAATCGTCGTCCTCCGCCTCTCCGTCAAGTGTTTTGCCTGTGATGTTTTTAATTTCTTCATTAAGCAGTTTCAAGTATTCCTCTTGAGCTGCTTTAATTTCGGAAATGTTGTTATAAACAGCATTTCGCAAAACGTTCGTCGCCTGTTGTCCTGGGTGATTGACTGCATTGCCGTAACTTGTGCCCGTGCTCTTGTCGTACATAATGCCGTCGGTGGTGAGTATAGCGTGCGGTTTTGTGCCGCGTTCAATCCACCACGGCGACGAGTGCGACGGCTGCTTGCCGCGTTTCTTGACGCGCTGCCAGCCATAAAAACCGACTTGCAGTTTCGGTTGTCCTGTGTCACGGTCCACAAAAACCCATGATGCAACATGATTCTTTATGTGCTTAGTTCTGGTCGGTACGTCGTCGCGCACGTGCTTTCGGATAACCTTTGCACTTGCGCGCAATGCGCTTTTTGCAAGCCCTGCCATTGTTTTTTTGACCTCCGCCGATGTATCGACAAATGTTATCTCGGCTTTTTTAGACATTGTCTTTTGTCATGGTGGTGAGTATCAGTTCGAGGTTTTCGTTTTTTACTGGATATGTGCGCAAAATGCTGTACATTATACCGTCGTACTCAAAATATGCCTCGCGCTGGTACTCGTCCGCCTTGATCTCGATGCAAAGTTCAGGCTTGACGCCCGCGACTGCCGCTTGATAAAATTCATTGCGCTTTACTCCTTTGTTGTTGCATAAAACCTCGCGACGCTCAAAACTTGCATTTGTTGCGCGCCTCATAGCGTCGAGATGCTTATCTGCTTTGCAAAGATAGCCTATATCGCGCCAGTACATAAAATCACTCGCTTTCGGATTCCTTGTAATCGCTCGACAACATCAAATGCTTTTTCATAGCCTCGTAGCTTGCCTCGTATTTCTGCGAGTCGGGGTTGTCGAGTCCGAAATTGGCTTTAAGATAAGTCATAACAGCGCGCTTGATAAGCGGGTCGCTTTCGTCGTTTACCTTTTCCGCCTTGATGCCGCCGAGCGTGCGGAGGTCGTCACGCGCGGCAGCAATCAAGTCGTTGATTTCGCAGTCGTGCTTGCTGTGTGAAATGCGGAGCGCCGAGCGACCTGCAAATATATAGTTTTGCGATATTTCAGCCATTGCGGCGCCCTCCTTGCTTATGATGTAGCCTTAACGATCTTAACGAATGCCTCTGTTGCCTGCACCTTGCCGTCGAACATTGCTGCGCCGAGGAAATCGTAAGCGTTTTCCCTCGTAACAAACTGTGATGTTACGTTGATTTCCTCCGGCATATTGCCCGCGTATCCGAGGTATACGTCGCCGAGTAGAGCCTCGTGCAGTGTGATGTCCTCTTCGAGCTCTACAGGATAACCGAGCACGCGATATTTTCCGTTTTCTTGTGTGATAATATTGTTTTTGCCTGTGTTCATCAGCGGGTGGAAATCAGTGTAGAACGTAGTTTTACTCATATACCACTTTGCGTTTGCATCGTAACCGCCGTTAAGCAGCGCTACAACTGCAATTACATTAGCCTCGGTCATTGCCGCAGTCTTTGCGACTGTTACCGAATTAGTTGCGTTCCACGTTATAGAGTTGATGCCCTCCGGCTGGTTTGAGCCAGTACCATTGAAAATAAGTGCGCCGATCTTGTTTGCTATATTTCGCCCGATCTTGTTCGCGAGCCAATTCTCGAATGCGTCGATTGACATTTTTTCAACCGACTTTGAGATTGTCACAAGTTTAGTGATCTCGTATGATGCCAGCGATACATAGTTGAGTGTATCTGCTGCGCCTGTAATTGCTGCACCCTCTGTATGTATCGCAGCATCGTTTGTTGTGCCCTCGGCAGGTATCTTGACGCCGCCAGGCACCTTGTACAGATCGATTTCGTCAAGTATAGGGCAATGCTGATGCACTTTTTCGACGATCTTGTTGACAGTTGTTGTGGGTATAAGCGCGCCGCCGGAGTTCGCCGCGGTTGTTATCGTTCTTTTTTCTGCCTTGTTAAGCTCAATGCCTCTTATATTTTTGAGCCACGCGCTGCGGTATTCAGCGGTTTCAATAATGCTTTTTCTGCTTTCGCCGTCGCCGCCGTCGTTGTCGTCACTCGGCTGCTCGATCGGGTTTGTCTGCACTTTCCCCTCGTTGATGTCGTCAAGCAGCTGCTTGCGCTCCTCAAGCGCCTTGTACTCGTCGTTGAGTGCACGCAGTTCCTTTTCGATATCGTCCATGTTGATGTCCTTGCCGTCCTCGATAAGACCGCGGATTTCGGCCTTTCTTGCGTTGATTTCATTCATTCTTTTGATGATCTTGTTCATGGTTCATTTTCCTTTCTGTTAGTTAGCACAATGACATTATAATTAGCTTTTTGCGGCGCTGCTCGCTCTCCAATCGTGCAAAGTCCTTGATGTGCTCCTCCATGTAGGACCTACGCGCCGACAATGACGTCTGCTCGTATGCGGGAAAGTCCACCGCAGCGACGTCGTAAAGCTTTTTGACTCTCAATATGCGGCGGGTGTGTGTTTCGGGATCGTATGTGTCGCCGCCGTTTTCGTCAACAATAAACGCCCATGACATTTTATCAATATATCCGCCGTTGATTTCTTCGTAAAGGTTGCGCCCCTCGTGTGTTCCTGCGAGGTATGCATCGACGTCGACTCCGTCGTGTGTTATGTTGAGCGCGAGTGTTTTATTTCGCAACCGCGCAACCGGTTTTCCTCCGTGGTTGTAGTTCATAATAACGTCGGACATATCACAGAACGCAAAAGCATTTCTGTCGATTACCTCATAATACTTGATCCCCTCAAATGTAAGTAAGCAGGTGGGCTGCTCGAATACGACTGCGCGCCCGTGAACGTGGTAGGCGGGATTGTCTGATTTATTCTCTATCGCTTGAAAACTTGTAAAACTACGATATTCGCGCGTTTCTGGTTTAAACATTGTTGTCGTCCTCCTCTTTGGGATCTGCATTTTTATCTTGTTTTTCGTCGCCGAGCTGGTACTCGTCGGCACGTGTAGCGTTAATCATATTGAGCGTCTGCACGCGACGGCTGCCCTCCTCGCCGCCAATAGCAGGAAAGCCAAGTGTAACAAGCGCCTGGTCAAGCGTAATCGCGCCCATATCGGACAGATGCTTGACAGCTGACAGCTTGTCAGACATTTTAGCAAACTGCAACTTGTCGCCCTCGGCGACGATTTCGTTTCCACAGCCGCGCTCCCGGTCGCTAAATATGCAGTTAGTAAACGCCTGCTGCAACTGAATCATAAACGGCTTGATTTCGCCCTCATAAAAACAGTCCTCTTGCTCGAGAGTTGCTTTGTTCTGCACAATATCCTCGTTCGTGCCGAAATAGTCGTATATTTCCGACTTGACGTGTGCAAGCTGACCTTGCGGTATCGGCGTTTGCTTGTCGTTGATGGGCGTGTATTCATACTTATTGTCCGTAACAATTACGCCGGCGCCGTTATGCTCCATTCGCAAATTATCTTTTATAAATTCGTCTCGGCGCTTGTTCAAATCTTCATTTTTTGCGACCGCCGAATACTTCAATATGCCTCGGACGACTGCGACAAGCTCCGCTGATTTAGCCATAGACTGTTCGAGCTTGTCTGCGGTGTCGAGCACCGGCAATATGGCTTTATTACTATCGCCGAAAATGTCATTGTCGGCATACATCGAGCCGATGTGTATAAAGTCGGTGTATGGAAATGTGTATTGATTGCCGTTCATAAATCGGAAATTGCAAAACAATTCCCCGTTGTATTCGACAAGGTTTATTGTGTTGGCGTTGATATTATAAAGCGCCTCGAGCTTGCCTGTTTTTCCCCATACCGGATATATAAACGCATTGTTATAGAGCTTGTACTGCGCCGCTATTCGATAGTAAAACTTGTATGCGGTCGAAAGTGGGTTGGGCCTAAATTGCAACAAGTTGTTAAGCCCGCTCGGCGCGTCCGAGATTTTACCGTCTGCGCGTCTGATGTGTCGCGGCTGTATTTTTGCAGCACGGCGGGCAAACGAGTGTATCGCGGCGCGTACCGTGCTGACGTCCCAGGCGTTGCCAGAAAACGGTATGAACTGACTCTGCCACGTATTAAGCAGTTTAAAGGCATCTGTCGCGTTTATATCATCGGGCTTTTTCTTTCCGAAAATCATTTCAAAAAGCCCTCGTTTTTCTTTCATTGTGTCACCTACCCGACGTTATACATGTAATCTTCATAGCCGCGAACATACACGACCCAAGCGTTTAATAGAGATACCATGCCGTCAATGCGCCGTTTGTCGCTGATCTTGCCCGGCATAATGTTTGATAAACCCTTTTCGACTTTTGCAGTGTTCGATAAGCACCACTTGAGCACGGGGTTATTGTTATAATTTACGATTTTATCCTCGAACGCTGCGCCCATTTCGCGCATCGGCTGTGAGAACGTGAATGTACCTTGCACGACCTTGTCCATGATAAAGCCATTTGCGGTCATTTCGTCGACCCAGTAACCTGCAAGCGCGCGGTCATATCCGCATTTCCAGCAGTCTATTTTGTAGCGGTCGCGCATTTCGCAGAACCACGCAGTCACGTCGCTGTAATTCACGCGTGCACCCTTGCAGACTGTAAGCAAGCCGCGATCTCGCCATATCTTATACGGCGCCTCGTCGTTGCTGTGACCGCCGCTGCGCTGCTTGACGTCGCCCAGCTCCTCAAGCCGTTTTTCGGGCAAAAAGTATTGCTGCAAGACATATACTGTCTTGTCGTTAGGTTTGCGTATCAGCAGCGTTGCGCAAGTCAGGTCGGTTGTCGCGGACAAGTCGCAGCCGCCAATTGCATACGTGTTGTAAACGTCCTCGAGCTCGAATGTCGCAGGGTTGTTGATAGCCTCAAACGACAGCCATGCCGAGCTACCGTTTTCGCGCACGTTAAAGTCCTTGCAAAGCACGCCCGGCAGGTCTGCCGGATTTTTGAGCGCTCTGTCGACAAAAGATTTGAGCGTTTCAGTCTGCTTGATAACTCCGAGCCCCGGGTTTGCTTTGATCCAGCATTTCGGGTCCTTAAACTCCTCGCGCGCGTCCAGCTCGTAGAGGATCGCAAGGAAAGTGTCGTCTTGCTCAACGCCGTCGGCAACCTTGCAAGCGTATTCGTACATGTCGTCGAATATGCACTCGCGGACCGTACCGGCTGTCGTTATCATGATAATAAGCGGCTGACGCCTGCTCGATGTAGACTGTTTCATTACCTCATACAAGTTACGGTCGCGAATTGCGTGCAGCTCGTCGATAATAACGCCGTGTGAGTTCAAGCCGTCAAGCGTGTTGCTGTCAGATGCCAGCGCCTCGAATTTTGACGCTGTAGCCTCGAAATATATGTCGTTACGCCGTTTTTTCAAGACAGCGCGCAGCTCCGGAGACTGCTTGACCATGTTTACAGCCTCGGTGAGTGCCTTGCGTGCCTGGTCTTTCTTTGTCGCGACGCTGTAGATTTCGGCAGCGCCCTCGCAATCTGCGACAAGCAGATAAAGTGCGATCGCTGCCATAAGCGTTGTCTTGCCGTTCTTTCGACCGACAAGAAACATTGCCTCGCGAAAACGGCGCAAGTGGGTTTTCTTATTTAGAAATCCAAAAAGCGCCTGAATAAAAGCTTTTTGGAAAAGCTCAAGCTCTAAGTCAGCGCCGAGGTTGCCTTGCGCTTGTTTGCAGAATGTTTCGATGAATACGATCGGGCGTTCGCCCTCTTCTTCGTCAAAATAATACTTGCTGTTTTTTTTAGGCTTGTCGATTTCTTTCAGCAGCCTTGTATAAACCTTACGCACACGCGCCGACGTTCTGATTTTGCCGCTGCGTATAAGCCGGACATACTCGCGTATGTAGTTCAAGCCTGCTTTGAGGTCCTTATCGGTTTTTTAGTTGCAAATGCAAGCAGCTTATCGCCCACGCGGTCGGCGTCGGTGGTCGGCATTGACTCGCATAGCTGCTTGATGATTGCCGAGTAATTCTTAACCATTGTGTTGTACTGCGAAATAAGCGGGTGCGCTCGCTCGATCTCGTATTCGCCTTGCGGCATTGTGACGATTACACCGTCGGCGTCGATGCGCTTCTCCATATCGACCATTTTCTCACGCATAAAAAATGCGCGTTCGATAAGACTTTCAGTGATTTTCTGCTTATCTTTCGGGATATTTTCAAAGATTTTTTTAAATTTGTTTAGCTCTCGCTTTCTTATTTTTAATATATCTTCATTCACGCATTTTTCGCCTCTTTTCGCGGTAAGGTAGGGGGGTCTATATGCGCCCGTGGAGTCCTAAAAAGGACTTATACGCGGTTCATATTTTTCATCGTTTGTTTTTTTGACCGGGGGGAGTATCAATGCTTTTCAGCTGGCGCAATCTCTATCGCTGCGATCGCTGCCGTGTTGATAATAAACTTTGTGCCCTCGGTCGTGTCAAGCATTGCGCCGCCGCTCTCGATGGCCTGGCAAAGCTGCTTGTCAAAGTCTGCAACCATTGACGGCGCAACAATGTTCTTGTCGATTGTGTTGCCGTCTATTGTGTAGATACGCACTGCATATTCGTTCATGATTTATGTACCTCGATTAAGTCGCCGTTGCTATCGAACGCAAGCCCCTCGGCTGTCGCCGGTTGTGGTGCGTGCTCGGCTGCGTGACAATCCCTGCACAACGTTTCGAGGTTGTCAGGGTTAAGCGTTACGGCTGGATTGTTTATGTTGTGCGGCGTAAGATGTATCTTGTGGTGCACGATCTCGCCGGGAGCACCGCAGCGAACACACAAGCCACAGTCGCGCTTAAATACATTGTCGCGTACCGCGCGCCATTCTTTCGACAGATAAAAGCTTTTCGCAAAATCTTGCATACTTGCGCCCCGCCCCTCACATACGCATATCGCGTGATGTATGCTGCTACCCAGTAACACACACACTAACGCGCGCGTGCTATTATCCAAGATTATAATAACGCACGCGTGATTTGTTTTCTATACGCATTTTTTTCGGCTGATTTTGTACAGTTTGCACAACAAAAACAGCAACAAGAGCCGTGCATCAATACGCTTTCTTGTGCATAGTTTACAAATTTGCGCCAAAATAGAGCATTGTAAATCGCTTGACAGCCTTGTTTCGCAGGGCGTAAAGCGTTGACAAACTCTCGATGTGCATATCTTCGAGGATCTGTTCTTTCGACTTGTGATCGACATACCAATATTTCAGAATGGCGCGGTCCTCGCTGCCGAGCTGCTCCAGTGCGCTTTCGATGCCTGCGATCGTCGCTTTTGTAAATCCAATCTGACGCCCTGTCATGCAGTGCTCAAGATAGATTTTTTCGTTTGTATCAAGCGCGGCGTTTTTTCGCTTGCTTTCTGCCGGTTTTTCCTTTGCCATTTTAGCAAGCTCGATTTTACGTGCAGTCAGATTATCGACCGCGCGGCGCATCATCGGCAGCTCCGTCAAAAGTTTTTCGCTTTCCTTGAAAAAATCAATCACTTTTCGCCCTCCTCGTTCTTGGCGGTTTTCGTCGCAGTCGTGCGGCGATATAGTACCCGCCGTTGATGTCGTTGTATATCGTTTTTGCGCTCGAAAGTATGTAATCGGGATAGAGCTTTTCAAACTCTGTCGCTGCATCATTGCCGAGGCGGTAGAGCTCGCAAGCCTCGGCTTTTGAAATGCGCCCGTCGCGCTTTGTTTCTTTCGGCGCTTTGATATTGCGAGACGCGCTCCACGAATTGCCGACAGCGTCCTCGAGTTCTTGCTCTGTGGTCGTCGGTTTTTTCTTCTTGCAGAAATATGTCGCAAGTCCGTTTGTGCCCTCTTCGTCGAATATAACGAGCGACGAAAAAGAAAAACCTTTGCCCCAAAGATTTTCAAGATCTGATATAGGCATGTCCGCGCAGTTGATGATAAGATGATGATGATATCGGCCCGATCGCGTGCCCTTTTCGGTCGTTGCTATATATTTCAGCTCCGGCAAGCCCTTGCGCTTACGGTAGCGTTTAATTCGTTTTAAAAAATTCTGCAAAGAACGTTTTGCGGCGTCGTCGTCAGCTGGTAAGCAGGCATCACAATACGACGGATTAAAAAAAAGAGCCTCGCCCGGCTCAAAGTTCGTCATGACAAGTCGCTCGAGCTTTCGTACTCTGCATTGATGGTTGTATCGTGCCTGTGTTTCAGATGTTGGCTTTGCTTTTCGCTTGCGCTTGCCCTTTGTGCTCTGTCGGTAAACCGGGAAAATGTCGACATCAAGATATCGCTTGCAGTCGTGTCGCTGCTCTCTGTACAAAACACGCATTGTTTACCTCCGTTTGTTTATTTATCTCTACTTGGTGAGGGATTGGATAAGGGACAAAGGGGCGTTCCCCTTTTTCCCTTATGATCCCTTTTTTCCCCATTGGGTTTCGTGGTTTATTTTACATCTTGCGATGTCCGCAAAGTTAAGATACATTACAAGCCCTTAAATACCTGCGCTTGGCAGGCATTTAAAAGCGTTTTTTATTGTCAAAAATCAATTATCAATAACATACTATTATATAAGACTTATTCGTCTGCAATTTCTTCAAGCACGATTTGTTCGCTTTGCGCCTGACGGCGCGGAGTCAAGATTTTATGATTAAACACGCAAGCCGGGGCGACGCCGACAGCGTAGAGCGCGTAGCTGATGTTCCACGCTCCCGACGTATTGACAAGCCTTACGACGTTAGCGTCGCCAGCGAAGGGCGAAGTCGGTATATACCACGGTGTCGGAGTCCATGTCCAGCTATCATAAAGCGGAGCAATGCCAAAATACTTGCGTCGCTGGTCGCAAGTCAACAGCGTGATGTAATCCTCACACGTTCCGTATGTTCTGTCGCCGTAATCTGTAACCATGTCTGTTACAGTCTTAACAAGATGTCCTTTTTTAAAATGTTTTTCAAGATACGTGCTGTTAAGATGTTCGCGCAGGCTCGAATGCTCCCAGTTGTTCGGGCGTTCGTTGGGTTTGCTATTAAAAGCGGCAACCGCCGTTATGTTTGCGCTTACTGCAAAATAGTCGCCCTCGGCGGTGATATCCAGCAACACAAACTCAATGTCGTTATACCAAATGTGCGCGCCTGGTTCGAATGTCAATGTTTTGTTTTCATTCATTTTCAATTACTCCTTTTCGTTTTAAAATAGTTGTCCTCGGTCAAGGGCTTGTTTTTGTCATAAAGTGCTATGTTTCGCGTAGATGTGCGGACGTACCAGGGACTATTTGAGTCTGTCAATGCAACCGAGCACCGCAGGCGCCCGTTTTTATGATAGTAAATCATTTCGGCGATGCGCTCGTACTTGACAATCGTGCCGCTGTTGTGGTTGCGATATACCACCGGGACCATGTCCTGAAAAGCCTGCTTTGCCTGATCTGCTGTCATGCCTGCCCGCCTCCTTTCGTTTTTCTGTAAGATAATCAGTAAACACGATTAGTGCCTCGTTCATTGTAAACATTGCAAATAAGATCCACGCAAAAGGTGTGTCAATACAAATTGATAAGTAAAATGCAACAAGCCATGCAATCATAATTACAGTTGCGGCGTCCTCTGATTTCTTATCCATTGTTTTCACTCTCCTTTAAAACGTGATCTTGATACGCTTTGAGCCATCTGCGCCCCTCGTCTGCTTGCTTGATATCTGCAAGCGTTATCCTGTCAGGCTTTTTTCTGTATTTTGTGCAGTCAATTTGTGATATGGTGCCGACCTCAATTTGTGCGCCCATCGCCTGCACGCGCTCGAGCGGTTTGTCGGTTTCTGCGAGATCTGACAGCAGTGCATTGACAATCTGTGTGCGCCGTTCTTTACCGATACCGTGTTCGCGGGCAAGCTGAACGAAAAGCAGCTTGACATTGTTTACGAATACATCATATATAGATTTGTTTATCGGGTGCATGTGACGTTTTACTATAAGTGAGCAATCGTTTGTGCTGATACCGAGTTCATCGCAAGCCCGCTGCATTTTAAAATCAAATACATCATCTTTTTCGTAGCTGTCGGATATTTGGCAATAGTCCGCACGGTCTTGCACGAATCTGCACACTGCTTTCGGGTACATGATTTTTGGGTATAGTTTGTGCGCTGTAAGCAGCACAATGCACATTATATTGATAGTATCAGCCGCGGCGTCGAGGATCTGCTTGTTTATGTGGTAATGCTTTAGTGCTTTGTTTTTCAAAATTGCTTGTCCTCCTTGCAAAGTCTTTGCACGGGTAAAGCCTGCTAAATTCAAGGCAGCCCGCGCGGCGCTTGCAGTCCCTGCATGTTATTTTATTCTCCATGTGTTGCACTCCTAAAATGTGACGGTGATGTTGAGCACGGCAGCGGCAAGCCAGTAAACACCTTTTTTTATGTCCTTATGTACAAAATATACCGCTGCCGCGAGTAAGTTAATGACAATCAGCAAGAGCGGCAAGAGCTGTTGCGTCTTTATTTTTATAACCCTCTTTCGCTTTTTCATATCATTACAGGTCCGAGTGGCTTTTCGCCTATGGTTGGAGCTCCGCAGTGTGGGCAAAAATCAAGTTTCAAAATATTTTCGCTGCACTCGTGCGTTTTGCCGCAGGCGGTACACGTGCCACACCATAAATAATAATCGGGGTCATAGTGGACAAAGTCCCACTGCGCGGGCTGCCTTTTGTCGCGTTCACTTTCCAGCTCGTGTATATATGCAGCCGCCTCGCTATCGCTGAAGTACTTGCCGTCAATTACCATTGCTTTCACCGTCCGTATCAAATGTACATTGTCCTTGTATCTGATGTTCTTTGCGTTTTCTTTCTGCCGGCATATTTGTAAAAAGCCTGCACTCTTTTCCTGCAAGTCCGCTTTCGTAATCAAGTAGATATTCATAAGGGAATTTTGACTTGTCAAACCTTGCTTGCTCACATGCATTGAATATTTTGCATTTGCCTTTTCTAAACCTTGTGCATCTTTCGCAATTGTGCTCTACAAACCATTTGTACTCCATGCCGTTTGAAAATATAGTCGTGCACGGTATTGTCGCGCCCGCTCTTTTATTCCAGGCCCTTACAACTTCCGCCCTGTTTGTTGATTTATTTGTCGCTGCATAGCAGTTAGTACAGTAAACCCACTTGCGCCATGTGTATTTATTATCTTTCATTCCCTCGATTGCTTGATTGAAACGCGCAGGGCCACCACAAAACGGACAAGGCTTTAGTTTTTCATAGCTCATTTTATGCACCTCCGTCTTTTCCTTGCCCTTTTGATTGACAAAACGACAAAATCGCTTTCAAGTCCCCAGCCGTTGAGCACGTATGTTATTTCAAACGATATGTTGTTTATTTCGTGAGGCACATATTTGCCGAAATCATCGACAGCTTGAAACATAATGATGTCGCCTGTCTGAAAGCCACGGTCATTTATGCGGATTTCAAATGTTTTGCGCCCTGACAATATCGGCTCGGCGAAATTGGTGTTAAGTTTTAAAACGTGTGTAGTTTTCATTTGTAATTCTCCTTGAAAAGTATCAATCTGTTTCCGCGTCAAGGCCTGCAAGAATACGCTGATCCTCGAGCGTTAGCTGCGACGCATCGCGAGGCGTTCGTATCGCTACAAACTTGCCTTTGAATTTCTTAATGGCAAAATAATCTCGCCCGTCAAAGCCCGCTATCTTGCCGTCGACTTTAGATTTGACCGACATTTTTGTAACTGCCTTGTGGTTAATTACTGGGACTATGATTTGTTTTTCATCGCCGTTAACATCTGTTACAGCCGTTGGCAAGAGCGATATATTTACCGATAGCGTTAAGTTCCCCTCGTAGACATTCTTTTCTTGCATGCCCGTGAGGATATCGTTAATACCCCGATTAAAGTTATCTTTGATGCTTACAAAGAGCTCGTCGTCTATGTCGAAATAAAACACGCTGTTCATTGTTCTACCTCCGTATCCTCTCGCGGCTCAAAACATTCGTGCGTACCGTTTATGAGCTTGCGCTCTTGCTCGCTGATGCCATAGCCAAGATTTGAGATTATTTTGTAAAAGCCGTCGAGATACTCGTTTTTCTCATAATATCCGTAAAAATCGTGAAAATTGCAGTGCTGACAATCGGCGGCTATTTGCGCGAGCAAAACTCGTTGCGTCTGTTTACCGAGTATTTCGAGATAGCGCTTGTCCTCGATCAGATCGGGTATATCGTAGATGTCCGGATCTTCGAGCTTGATGCCGAGGTACTCGGCAATCAATTCAGCGTCGGAGTCGAGCTCGATGTTGCCGATCGAGAGCATTTGACAAACAAGATATTTAATGTCTTTGCTTGTTCCGACGTAGCCTTTGACAAACTTGTCGCGCAGCTCTCTCGCTTGCTGCTCGATCTCTTTGACTTTGGCGACGCGAGCCTCTCGCTTTTCTGCGTCGATTTTCCACTGCGGTTTTGCTTGCTGCTTTTCTTCTTTTTCGTCACCATACAAGTTAAAGTTGCCCCATTTAGATATACTATAAGAACAGCCGGGGTTTTTCTCAATAAGATCCTTTATTGCTTTCTTTGTATGTGTCTCGAGCTTTGCGGTGATGTAGTAATTGACATCGTTGAGAGAAAGCCGTCCGTTTGTTTCGCTGTCTGATATCTCCGGGATATCCAGGGACTTTATAAATTTGTTCCACGCCTCAGTATTATGCTTGTTTTCCTGCTTGCGTATGGCGTTGTTTAAGCTCCATTGAAAATTATTTGTCCCGATATCTTTGAGCACCTTGTTGCGCTCGTTTATATTCTCAATCTTTTCAAGTGCTATATAATCGTTTAGCGTTGGCTGCCGCTGCTGCGCTTTCTTAAATTCCACGGGGTCGAGCTCCAGCAGCTTGAGGCGGTGGCGTACAGTCTGCTTTGCAAAGCCTGTTTTCTTGCAGATGTCGTCCTCGGTTTCGCCGAGGTCAAGCATCATTTGAAATCCTTGCGCCTGTTCCCATATTGTCAAGTCATTGCGCTGCATATTTTCAAGCAGCATCGTTGACAGCTGCTCTTTGTCGTCCATATCGACAACCATGCAAGGCACCTTTGTCAAGCCTGCTCGTGCGGCTGCTGTGAGCCGCCTGTGTCCTATAATGACGGTGTAGCCGTCCGCGTTTGGCGATCCTTTGCCGCCTTTGACTACGGTTAGATTTTGAAAAATGCCGTTTTGCTTAATGCTTTCGGCAAGCTCTGTCACGTCGCCGACGTCCTTGCGTGGGTTGTCGGGGTGAGCATGCAATACTGCGATCGGCAAGTCGCAGCTGCGTTTAATAACTTTCATTCCTTTACTCCTTTCGCCTTTCTGCTTTTCAGCCATTTTTTATAATCATCCTTAACGGCTGGGTCCTCAAAATATCTTTGCATTGCGCGCAATGTGATGCGCGCTGCGCCGTCTGATATGTGGCTCGGCAGGTCAGCGGGCTTTATGCCTGCTGCGCTGGTAGATATCAATGCAGACATGTGCCCGCCTCCTTTCGCTAATGTGCTGCAATGTAGTTAAACACCGCCTGCGCGGTTGCAACGTTGCTGTTGCCGGTGACGTTAACAAACGCTGTGTACCCGTTTTCATAGCAGATTTTGACTTGCTCATTCTGCCCGAAAGCCTTGTCGACGTACTTGACGTCAACTATGTTAAAGTCGGTTGCAAGCACAAGCATTTTCAGATGCTTTTCGATGTACTCTTTTTTATTCATTTGAAATCACTCCGTTTCAATTTAGTTTTTAAGGTCAAACAGTGCTAATTGTTCACGCAACTTGTCGTGCAGCTTGTTCCACTTGTTCGCGGGATCGTTCACGTTCTCGCTGCAAGCGGTGCACGCGACCAAGAGGTCGACAAGCTCGCGTCTTGTTATCTTGACCGTAACTGTGCGGGAATTATTAGGCTTGTCCAAGTGGCGGATTCCTCCTTTTATTATCCAAGTGGTTTAAACATAGCATAACTCCGTCAAATGCTATTTCTTCGTTTGTTTTGTTGGTAATGTCGATAGATTCGCGAGCTACGCTATTTTGGTACTTGATTGTGATTATTTGGTGCGCACTGGGTCTGTCGATCAGCCTTATTTCCTCGATGTCAGGATCCAGCGCCCACATAAGCGGCGCTAAATAAACCTTGATAAAATCTGCTTTGTCCATGCTCCGCCCTCCTTTTACGCTTTTTCCTCGCGTTTAAACAATTCCTGCTCCGATACGTCGGGGAAATATTTCTGCTGAATGAAAAACATTTCGGCAATCGTGAATTTTGATGAACCCTCGAGCTTGTTGTCAAGCGTGCCTCGATTGATGCCGAGCGACGCTGCAAGTGCGTTCTTTGCAATTTTCCTTATCGTCCCAGAGAAGTATGGCAAAGAGTATTGTACACACTATAAATTGCTTGTCAAAAACCAGGTTACACTCAGATTTACACGAGTAGTCAAAGCAATGAACCTGTTTCCGGGAATCTTCGATGATAAAGCTATGGAGATGATGAAAGGAATAGGTTTTTTTAGCGATTCCTTTTTGGATAAAATGATAGCTGATATTATCGAGTATAAAAAACTAACACAAAAAGAGGTTGCGGATAAGGCGGGAATAAAACCTCAAACGTTGAACAATATAATCAACCGCGACAGCTCGCGGGCTGATGTTCAAATATTCCTGAAAATCTGCGAGGCGCTCGACGTTCCTGCGTCCATTTTTGCAAAAGAGGCTCTCGAGGAGTTCTACAATGATCGCCAGAATGTAACGCCGATAGTTGACGATAATAAAATGACAAGGCGGCAAACTCGCATTGTGGAGCTTTTCGATGAATTGACTGAGGAGCAGCAGGACAATATAATCGGTCGCGCTGAAATGTTATCTGAATTGAATAAGCAAGAAATTCAAAAGCAAGAGAACGCATAAAATACACAACAAAAAAACCGCAAGCGGGCTGTTAAGCCTGCTATGCGGCAAAAAAACATAACATAAAGGAGCGTTGAAAATGGCAAATCTAATTATTACTATCTTTTTTGGCTGGACGGGTTATGCGCGTTTTAGAAAAGGACAAGCGGGACTCGGCGTGCTGTGGCTTTTTACAGTAGGTTGTTTTGTTGTCGGCTGGATCATTGATATTGTCGACGCTGTTAAGAAAATGAACGGCTCAAACACTCCAAAAACAATATCGGTCGATACAAGCGACGACAACGCGGTCAAGAATTTTCACACAAAAATCGCTGGTGTGACCTATAAGAACGACGACGGCAGCGACAGACAGCTTTATATTAAGAATCTTAAAGTCGGTCAAAGCCTCGTGCTCAAGCATACACCGTCAAGCGAATATCCTAACGCTGTCGCGGTTTTTACCGAGGACGGCAAACAGCTCGGGTATCTAAAAGACAACATTGCTGCTGAAATGGTGCAATGTTTCGGCAACAATCCGATGTCGGTTACTGTTTCCAGCGTCACGGGCGGCGGCGATTATAACTACGGCTGTAATATACATGTAAAGGCTTTTAACAAGCCATAAGGTGATTTTTAATGTCAACACATACTAATTGCTATATATATGCCCGCTATTCCCCAGGACCGCAGCAAACCGAGGCGAGTATCGAGGGACAGATCCGCGAGTGCAAAGAATACGCGCACCGAAATGATATGCGCGTATTAGGCATATACACCGACAGCAAGCAAACCGGGCGAAACGACAAGCGCGCAGGTTTCCAGCAGATGCTCCGCGACTGCAAGCGCGGCGGCGTTTCGGTCGTGCTTGTTTGGAAAATCGACCGTTTCGGACGCAACCGCGCAGAAATGGCACAAAATCGCGCGATTCTAAAAATGTCAGGCGTGCGCGTCGTATCGTGCATGGAGCATATACCCGATACGCCCGAGGGCATTATCCTCGAAAGCGTGCTCGAGGGGCTTGCGGAGTATTACAGCGCAAACCTTGCCGAAAACGTGCGGCGCGGGCTAAAAGAAAACGCGCTGCAATGCAAGGCAAACGGCGCAGGGCAAAGCCTCGGTTATATCGTCGGTGATGATAGACATTATAAGATAGAGCCGGGCGAGGCTGCTATCGTCAAGCGCATATTTACCGAATACGATAGCGGCAGAAAAGTCGCGGACATTTGGCGTGATCTGCGAGCCGAGGGAATCAAAACAAAGCGCAATAAAGATTTTACACAATACGCGGTTTCGCGCATTTTGCAAAATCGTGCTTATATAGGCGAATACCGATACGGCGATGTTGTCACGCCCGGCGGTATGCCGAGGATCATTGACGACGACTTGTTCGAGCGCGTGCAGGCACGGCGCAGCGCGGGCGGCAGAAAACCACGTCGTCGCGGTATCAGTAGCGAGGTTGAGTTTCTGCTTACCGGCAAAGCGTTCTGCGGACATTGTAAAGGCACAATGCGCGGCACCTCTGGCACTGGCAAAAGTGGCAATAAGTTCTATTACTACGCATGCCACGACAAGATATTTAAGCATACGAAATGCAAAAAGCGCAACGTCGGCAAGGATTGGCTCGAGCGTGAAATCGTGCGGATAACTGCCGAGCATATCTTGACAGACAGCGTTATTGACTTTATTGCGGACAAGGTTGTTGCTTTGCAGGCTGCGGAGCAGGCGGACAAATCAATGCTACACTATTACGAACAGCAATTAAAAGATACTTGCACCGCACTTAATAATATCGTAAAGGCGATTGAGGCGGGTATCGTTACTGATACCACAAAAGCCCGCTTGCTCGAGCTCGAGGAGCGCAAGGCGGCACTCGAAACAGATATTGCAAAAGAAAAAGTCAGCCTGCCGACGCTTGACAAGTTGCAAGTTGTTTATTTTCTCGAAAAGTTCAAGGGCGGCGACATCGACGACAAACAATATCAGCGCGATATTATTGACTTGTTTGTTAATTCTGTTTATATATACGACGATCACTTGACGATACTTTACAACGTAAGTTCCATTATACACTGTGCCAAGCACGCTTCGCCTTTTGCACAACTGCAAAGGGCGATCTTTTTTTGTAATGTTTTTTATGAAAAATGTTATTTTTCTTGGCTGCGGTACTTGAAAAACTGTGATGTTTGTGATATAATGTATAAAATATAACAAATTTGAGGGGAGGGACAATTTTTGCAGCATCATGTTGTTATGGCAGATAATGATGATATAGGCCGTAAAGCGGCAGAGCTTATCTTGTCCTTTAATGGTTATAAGGTGGACAGCTTTAAGTCCGGTGAGGATCTGCTGAAATATCTTCAGAGCAATACTCCGGATCTTGTTATGCTTGATGTGAAAACTGCGGGTATAGATGGGTTTGAGACCCTCAAACGCATGAAAGCAGATGAAAAAACAGCTAAAATACCTGTTATTTTCCTTGCATCGGGTCACGACTCAAATACCGAGAGTAAGGCGCTTTCATCGGGAGCGCTGGATTTTGTTGCCAAGCCCTATGTTACAAGCATTCTGCTTTTGAGGGTCAAGAATATGATACAGCTGGGTAAGCTCAGAAACGAGCTTAAAACGGAGGTAGAGCGTAAATCCGGCGAGGCAGTAAAGGAGCATGAAAAAAGCGAAAGGCTTTCTCTCCAGGTGGTGCGGACCCTTGCGGGAGCTATTGATGCAAAGGATAAGTACACCAACGGTCATTCTTCAAGAGTTGCCGACTATACCCGTGAGATCGCCAAGCGTGCGGGATATTCTCAGAATGCACAGGAAGAGATATATATGATGGGACTTCTTCACGACGTTGGAAAAATAGGTGTACCGGATACTGTGATAAATAAACCGTCAAAGCTTACGGACGAGGAATATTCGCTTATAAAGACCCATCCTATGGTCGGATACAGCATACTTAAAAATATAACCGAAATGCCAAAGCTGGCTATCGGTGCTCGGTATCATCACGAAAGATACGATGGAATGGGTTATCCGGACGGACTTAAAGGTGAGGAGATCCCCGAAGAGGCAAGGATAATCGCCGTTGCCGATGCATATGATGCTATGTCCTCCAGAAGAAGCTATCATGGCGTGTTTGCACAGGAATATATAAAAAGTGAGCTTGAAAAAGGAATGGCAAAGCAGTTCGACCCGAACTTTGCCAAGATCATGCTTGAGATAATGAGCGAAGATGAGGACTATGACCTGCGTGAACATTATGATGCCTCCTCAGACGCAAACGGACAGAAGAATGACGGCTTTTCAGACAGCGAGGATGAGGCTGTTTTTGCATATATCTCTATGCTGGAAGCAGGCGGTCTGAATACCGCTTTGGGTCTGAGATATTGTATGAACGATGTTGATTTCTATGCCGAGATGCTTCGTGAGTTTACAGCCGGAGCAGAGGACAGAGAAAAACAGCTTACCTCAAGTCTTGAAAAAAACGATGTATCAAAGTATCGTGTTTATGTTCACTCTTTGAAAAATGCTTCAAGGACTGTTGGAGCTGAACGGCTTTCAAGACTCGCTGAGGAGATCGAAGAAGCCGCAAGAAATAAGGATATGGAGTTTTTGAGGGAGAATAACGATGAGCTTATCGCTAACCTTAAAATGACTGTTGGAGGTATCCTTATGGCGGTCAATATGTATGGAAAAGAATGATCTGTCAGACCCCTTATTAAAGGGGTCTTTTTTTAGGCTGAGCGTAGATCCGGGAAACAAGCACCTGTTTTGTGTTTTTTTATTTAAATGATAGACAAATCATGATAATTGTGATATAATAAAACTCGGTAGTGCTTGTGGTGTATATGACCGTAAAAAGCACCATGTTAAAATAATCTTATCGTAATGCGCCCCGGCAAGGGCAGCTTACAGAATTCTGAGCAGACAGGAGAGTGCAGATGAAGGGGATATATAAGATAGCGGATGTGAATATCGGCGTTAGTTCACTTTATGGATCTGTGCATGAATACTGCCGGGATTATGCAAGTACAGATGAGCCTGACTTTGAGGTGGTCATATCTCAGGGCGATATAGATTATGAGCGTGAACGCTCTTTAAAAAACGCCCTGGCAGAGGGCAGAAAACCTTACGACAGCACCGATGATTATCTTGAAGAGCTGGCTGTGTACCGTAAAATATCCGAGATGATGCCTTACTATGACAGATTTCTTTTCCACGGCTCGTGTATTGCCGTGGACGGTAAGGGGTATCTTTTTACAGCCCCCAGCGGAACAGGGAAATCCACTCATTCAAGGCTCTGGAGAGAGTATCTCGGCGATAAAGCTGTTATGGTGAACGACGATAAACCCATCATCAAGGTGTCTGACAGCGGGATCACTGTTTACGGTACTCCCTACAACGGAAAACATCGGCTGGGTGAAAATATATCTGTGCCCCTAAAGGCGGTGGGTGTGATCGAAAGGGCAGAGGATAATTCCGCCGTCCCGGTAAAATCAACGCTGATATATCCCCGTATAATTCAACAGATGTACAGACCCTCAGACCCTGTCGCCCTTGCAAGATCTATGAGTGCGCTTGACAAAATGCTGGCACAGACCGGGCTTTATTTGATAAGATGCAATATGGATATAAGTGCGGCTCAGACCGCTTACGATGCAATGAGATGAAAGGAAGAAAACTATGAAACTCAGAAAAGATTTTATTGTGCATGACACAGGAAAAGAAACAATGCTCGTGGCTACCGGAAAGGCAAAGTTTTCCGGGATAGTCAAGGGTAATAAAATGCTTGGCAATGTGCTTGAACTTTTGAAAAATGATACCACCGAGGCACAGATGGTCAAGACCCTTCGTGAGCAGTACGATGCTCCCCAGGGAAAGATAGAGGCTGATGTGCATAGGGTGGTCACAGAACTAAAAAAAATAGGTGCTATTGATGGATGAGACAACTAATTTCCGTGAATATCTGAAAAAAAACGGAACCCTTACCTATTCAAACGTAGGGACCAGCATGATGCCACTGCTTTGTCAGGGCCGTGATCTTTTCACCGTAGAGAAAAAAGGAAAGAAAAGATGCAAAGCAGGGGACGTGGTTTTGTATGTGCGTGAGCCTGACAAATATGTCCTTCACAGGGTGATACGGGTCCGCAAGGATGATTATGTGATCCTTGGGGATAACTGTATAAACAATGAGTACGGTATAAAGGATAAGGATATCCTGGGCGTTATGACTTCATATGTCCGCAAAGGTAAAAGTCATAGTGTGACAGACACAAGCTACAGACTTTATACGTGGTATATAATGCATACCATTCCTGTAAGAGTGTTTTTTAAGAAGCTGAAGGGTAAAGCTAAAAGGATCGTTAAAAGGTTTGTTTATGGAAAAAAGATTTGATGCAAACAGGTTTCGTGTGCTTTCGGGAAGCGCAATAAAGATGATCGCCCTGGCAGTAATGATCCTTGACCATATCGGGGCAAGTCTGCTTATCAAAGCACCTTTTGCAAACCAGACGCTGTTTTGTGTCTTTTCCCACAATATCACCCTTTACTGGATAGTCCGTGCTGTGGGCAGACTCGCATTCCCAATGTATTGTTTTTTGCTTACGGAAGGGTTCAGATATACCCGCAGCAGGGAGAAGTACGGGGTCAACCTTTTGCTGTTTGCCCTGATCTCAGAAATACCTTGGAATCTGGAGCATAGCGGCAGGTTTTTTTATAAGACCCAGAATGTGTTTTTTACATTGTTTCTTGGCTTTCTTGCAATGTATTTCTATGAAAAATACAGAAACGATCAGAGGAAAATGTTTTTTTCCCTGCTTGCAATATTTGTTGTATCAATAGTATTAAGGTCGGACTATGGTTCCAAAGGTGTGGGTTTCATTCTCTTTTTGCATATGATGAAAGATCACAGGGCGGTCCGTGATATTGTAGGCAGCTGCTTTTTATCAAATCCGGGTATCGTCATATTCTCATTTGTACCTATCGAGATGTATAATTCAAAACGTGGGTTTATAAGAACAAAGGCAGCAAAATACTTGTTTTATGCAGCCTACCCGGTACATATTCTGATACTTTATTTTATAAGAAATGCTGTTTACGGATATTGATATTCAGATCGAGGAAAGATGTAAATGAAAAAACATACCCTTAGATGGCTTTATGCTATACCGGGAAGAAAAAAACTATATATCCTTATGCTGATGTTCGTGCAGGCATTAAACGGTGCAAGCGGTGTTGTATACGCAGTTTTTCTGCGTAATATCGTTGACAGCGCAACAGAGGGCGAAAAAAAGGAGTTCTGGCTTTATGTCGGTATGCTTATTGCACTTGTGTGTTTGCAGATAGTTTTGCGTGCTGTAATAAGATGGCTTACCGAGCTTTCAAAGGCGACTTTTGAAAACACCTTCAAAGCCCGGCTTATGGGTAATATCCTGAAAAAGGACTTTGCTAAGGTCAACGCAGTCCATTCCGGTGAATGGCTCAACAGACTGACTAACGATACTGTTGTGGTGTCGGAAAGCTACGTTGATATACTTCCGGGACTTGCGGGAATGGCGGTAAAGCTTATCAGCGCTCTTGTGATGATACTGGTGCTTGATATGCGCTTTGCGTTTATTATCATCCCCGGCGGGATCGTACTTTTGTTTTTCACCCACGCTTTCAGACGGGTTTTAAAAAGACTGCATAAAAATACTCAGGAGAAGGACGGAAAACTCCGTATTTTCCTTCAGGAGCATATCGGTGACCTTATGATGATACGTTCCTTTGCAGCAGAAAAACAAACCTCTGCCGAGGCAACGGTAAAAATGGCTGACCATAAGGCAGCAAGAATGCGAAAAACCAGATTTTCAAATTTCTGCAACATCGGTTTTGGCGTGGCAATGAACGGAATGTATGCCTTTGGTGCTATCTACTGTGCATACGGTATCCTCAGCGGCACCATTTCTTTTGGTACCATGACAGCTATAACACAGCTTATAAGCCAGATCCAGATGCCTTTTGCAAATATAAGCGGTTATCTTCCCAAGTTCTATGCAATGACCGCCAGTGCGGAAAGACTTATGGAGATCGAACAGTTTGAAGATGACGGTGAAACACCTCTTGAACTTGATGAGATAATGAGCTTTTATGACAACGATTTTGAAAGCATGGGACTTGAAAACGCAGGTTTTACCTATTATCCCTTTGTTGACAGCCTTGATGCTTTGAAAAAAGATGACCAGCCAAAGGTCATAAGCGGTATTAGCACATATATCAGAAAAGGGGAGTACGTTGCGTTTACAGGCCATAGCGGCTGCGGAAAATCAACGGTCATCAAGCTTTTGATGAGCATTTATAAACTCGATGAGGGCGAAAGATATGTTTGTGTATCCGGCGGAGAGAGGAAAGAGCTTTCTCAGAAGTATCACAGACTCTTTGCCTATGTGCCCCAGGGAAACCGCCTTATGAACGGAACCATACGAGAGGTCGTTGCCTTTGCGGACAAAAGCGCAGCAAATGACGACCAAAGGATCAATAGCGCCCTTGAAATAGCCTGTGCCGATGAGTTTGTGGGTGAGCTTGAAAAAGGCGCAGACACAATGCTTGGTGAGCGGGGGACAGGTCTTTCAGAGGGGCAGATGCAGCGCCTGGCCATAGCAAGAGCTGTTTTCTCAGGGAGCCCCATACTTTTGCTTGACGAAGCCACAAGTGCCCTTGACGAACAAACGGAGAAAAAGCTGCTTGAAAACCTCAGAAGCATGACAGATAAAACTGTGGTCATAGTTACACACCGACCGGCTGCTTTGAAAATTTGTGACAGAGTGCTTAAATTAACCGAAAAGGGAATCATTGAAAAATAAGCTTATCCGGATCCTCCGTTATCAGCGGAGGATTTTTGTTATCCTGATAAAAAGAACGGACAGCTAAGGCTGCCCGCTCTTTTTTTGCTTATTGCTTATGATGTTGATTAAGATGGATAAAACTCCTTGTCATAATATTCGCTGCTGCGTTCCAGTCCGTTTATGTACTCCTTCGTCCCAAGCTCTTCACAAAGGGTCTTTGTTTTGGAAAACAGATCCGTGCCAAGCCCCAGTCTGTCACCCTTGATCTCTACTCCAATGGCGGAAAGGGTAGTGGGGAACATATCAAGAGATGAAAATTCACGCTCTGTGGTTTTTGATGCTTTTTTTGCAGGATTGATGATACAATTGTAGGTCGTTCTCACGTAATCCTCATCAATATCCACCAAAGTGGTTTTCTTGTTTCCAAGGTGATCTCCCACAAGTATAATGGTGGTGTTCTCGTAAAATGGCTGCTGCTTTATCCAATCAACAAAGCCGGATATCATTTTTGAACAGCAGTCAACAGATGCAAGATAATCGCTGTTTATGCTGCTGTCACAATTGGGACATCTGTGACCGCACTCAAAGGTGTGGGTGTCCATTGTGTACATGGTAACGAAAAAGGGTTTATCTTTTTTTGACATCTGGGTAATAAGGTCTTTTGTTACGTCGATAAGCTTTCTGTCCTCTATGCCCCATTTCCAGATATAATCTGCGTTTTCGTCGGTGTAGCCCTGATCCGACGCTGTTTCCCTGTCAAAAACCTTGCTGTTTTCATATCTTCCAACGTATTTGTCATACATGGAAAATTCTCCTTTTGAGCCTTCGATATAAAGCTGTTCGTAGCCGTTGTCGTGCAAAATATCTTCAAGTCTGACAGTAGAGGGAAACTCCTTGGCGGTATAGGGCGGGAATATTTTGGTGTTAAGTGATATCCCGGAGGTCTGTGCAACTGTTGAGCCTTGGGTGAAGGTTATCGACGGCACGTAGACCGATGCGCCCCCAAGCGAGCCGGTGTTTGAAAAGCTGACGCTGTCTTTGTCCTTTGTAAGTGCTGTCAGCTCTGCCATATAGTTCTTTTCCTGAGAGCCGCCTTCCTGCTTTGAAGCGTATGTGTTTTCAATGGATTCAAGATATATGTAGATCAGATTGCGTTTTTTTTCGGGGAATGTAAGTATGCTTTCGTCGGGCTTGACGTAATAGTTTTCGTAAAGATCCGACTTGCTGAATTTCATATTCAGATAGTTTACAAAGTGAGTCTGAGCGGAAAAAAGTGTAATACATACCACCAGCAGCACCGAGGAGGTCATCACATGCACAGACCTTTTTCTTTTGTTCAGTCTGAGGGTGTATTTTCCTTCGCCGGAAGCATCAGCCACCGTGATCTCATCGTTTCCAAAGCATTTGCCCGCATGATAGCACAGATACCCTGTGACCAGTGCGAAAAATACGGTAAGAGCAAAGCCGGAAAGAAGATCCTCAAGGGCAAGCCCTCCTGCGGCGAACCTCACGGTGAAAAGAATAGCCTCAAACTCCATATTTGAGTATACGCTGTGCAGAAACATGGTAACTGTGCCGATAAAAACTCCAAGGGCGATAAAAACCATGCACACAGATGCAGCAGCCCAGCCGGATCTGCCTTGGCGCTTTTTCTTGTTTAAAGTCTTTTGGGGTGTGTACATCACAGCAAGCGCATAGACTGTCCTTGCCCAGAAGCTGCCTTTTGGATAGCCCTTGTAAACGGCGTGGCGGATCAGCACCATTATCAGATAGGCAGCCGTCACACCCAGACACCATAGGGCAGCCCATCCGGGCAGGAATGCGCTTGAAAAATTCTGAGAGTAATACTCAGCCTTTGCAGGATCAAAAACCACATTTATCATAAGTAACATAGCTGCCGGCGAAGCAATAAGGTAAATGTACTTTGCTGATCTGAATACAGATCGCCGGGGCTTTTTGATAAGAAGATAGAACAAGAACAAAGAGATAAACGGGATAAGGATCACAAATGCCCATTTTACAGGTGAAAGCATTTTTGGGTATAAGGGCATATTCATTACAGCTAAAGCGCAAAACAGTAAAGCAGCCGCCAGCGCTGTAAAAATATGCAGCATGGCAGGTGCTTTTGACTTTGCCGATATGTCTTTTGATACTGTGTTATTTTCCATATAAGATACTATCCTTTTGATCTGTAATTGTATTTTTAAGTCGAAAAAAGTAGAACCAGTAAGCATTATATCATATTGTTTCATTTTTTTCAATTTTTTCTCGCTGAAAAATTTTTCTTTTTTAATTATATTCATATATCACCCGCTTATAAACAAAAATCCCATTTGCATATTTGAAAAATACACAGCTTTCAGGCGTAAAAAAACAGCCCTCATAAGAGAACTGTTTTGAAATATTTATCACACGTTTATTTTAAGCGAGCTTAGTATTTCCTGAGCTTGCCGGCTGTTAAAAGTAAATCCTACGCAGGATACCCTTAGATACTTGCCCTTGTAGGCGGCGTAAAGCTCAAACCCCGGGTTGATCTCGCTGCCGTAGTCAAAACCGTTCCAGCTTATCCCGGCGATCTCGGTCTGTTCAAGGTCTTTCTGGTTGAGGGTGTAGGTGTTATGGTTATATTCATACTGTTTTTTCATAACCTCTTCTGTTTCGCTTTTAAAGTCAAAATATACAAAATCCGACTTTCTCACCGAGCATATATTTTCGTCTTTTTCGTCAAAGACATCTCCGCCCTTCAGGTACCAGCCTTCGGGAACAAGGACCGTGTACGATCCCCAGGTCTTTGTTTCCCCTTTGATCCCCTCGCTGTCGGAGGAGGAAACCTCTGAGCTGCTGTCTGTATTGCTGCTGTCACCGCAGGCGGTCATACCAAGCATAAGAGAGGTTGCAAGAATTATACTTATCGACCTTGTAAGAATAGATTTTTTCATGGTGTTTGTCTCCTTTGTGACCTTTTGTTCTTTATGTCTTATGCGGACAATATCCTTTTATAAGTATACCATGATATTGCAGCGGTGTCAATTTTTTTTGCTGCGCCAAGGGCAGATCGAAAACCAAATACCTGCAACCAGCACTTTTTTGCAATATACATAATTATCAAAAGCGGGTTTTGTCACATAGTAAAATAATTAGTTAACTGTATGAAATAATAACAAAAACAGTTGACATTTTCAATGAATTATGCTAATATAATGCTACAATAAGTGTAAATTTTACACATAAAGGTCTGAAAGGACCTTGCTTATCTTGTATAATTTGACAGACCCGGCAGCGCACCTTTCTAAGGCGTGGCAAGCCTTACTTATCCCTTGGGACAAGCCTTTCCTTTGGGTGTGCTTTTGGTTTTGTAAAAGAATTTAGGAGGTATTATTATGACAATTAAAAACCCCTTGAAACGTGTCATTGCCGGCGCTCTTGCTGTGCTTGTAATGGCTTGTTCCATACCGGCAAACGCCGATCTCGGCGGCTTTTTTGGCGGTACGGACATTGTAGCAAGCGCTGAAACATCAGAACTATCCGAAACCATTGCTACAACTACCGGCAAAATGGGACAAGTATCAACATTCACCGGTACAAATGTTACTATCACTGCCTCAAATGGTGGCGGTTCAGATGGTATGACTTTGGGTTCCAATAAAAGTGCAACTATTCGTGTCGCAGATGGGTACATAATAACTAAAGCAGAATTTACAAATGGTTACAATAATTTCCCTATCCAAAGGTTAAGTTCGGCAGCAGGTAATGTAACCTATTCCGGCAATGTTTCTGCCACAGTAAGTGATGTAAACGCACAAAGCCTGACTGTTAAAGGAACAAACGCTTTACTGATCAAACAAGTTAAGGTATACTATGAAAAAACCAAATGGGCTATAGGCGAAAATATTAACCTTAACGGCAAATGGTTCTTCTACAACGATAATGATACTGTCCGAGTTCACGGCAGAAATTCTTCTGCTGCTGTTCCTACGCCATTTTATGATGAATATAATGGTCAGTGGGTATTTGGAAACTCTATCTCCGCAGATCAGTATAGTCCAGAGCCGTCAGGTCTTATATACACTAATGAACATGAAGCTGGCTTATTTATCAAAAAGCCAAGCGGCAAATCATCGGCTGACATTCCTTCCGGTTTTAAGATCAAGGGCGGTTCCGGCACCCAGGCTGATCCGTACACCTTTGAGCTTGTTTATCCGCCAAAAGTTGATGTCACCGGCGTTAAACTCGACAAAACAAATGTCACCATTCCCTACGGCGGCACCGAGCCCCTGACCCTGACCGCAACAGTTTCCCCCGACGGCGCAACCGATAAGACTGTTACCTGGGCATCAAGCGATACTACCGTTGCCACAGTTGATGCTAACGGTAAAGTTACCCCTGTTAAGGCAGGCACAGCTGCCATTACCGCAACCGCAACAAACGGCACAGCTGACGACACCACCGACGATAAAAAAGCCACCTGCACCGTGACCGTTTCAAAGATCGACCCCAACCTTAAGACCGCCCCTGCGGCGATCGAAGGTCTGACCTACAACGGCGAGCCGCAGGATCTTATCACCGCAGGCACCTCCGATGACGGCACAGTGCAGTACGCAGTCGTTGAAACCGATGACGACACCCCGGAATATACCCTTGTTAAGCGTGACTTATCTGATCCATTGACTTTAGATGATTTAAAGGTAAACACAATTTACACACCTGACCCTGAAGGTGACACTCATGGTTATGCGGGAGCATATTTCAGCAGTAAAATTGATTTAATAATTGATGATATAACATATAATGGTTTGTGTCTGTTCTATAGCCCCTATAATAGCACGTACTATTGGAATACTATTGAAGGTACTTCACCTCTCCCCGAAGGCATTGACGGTCTGCTTATTACCGATATCGACAGCGGCAAAGTCTACGCAGAATTTGTAAACACCGCAAATCCTGTTGTTGAACCTCAGATAGACGAACAGGCTTGGGTCGAGGTTATCCCAAAAGAAACCGACGCAGGGGAGTACAACGTTTATTACAGAATTAAAGGCGACGACAACCACAACAATACAAAGCCCGTTAAGATCGAAGGTACAATGATCGGCAAGGGTGCACCTACTCTTACCGACCCCAAAGCCGTTGAGGGTCTGGTCGAGGACGGCACAGCTAAAAAGCTTGTTACCGAAGGCTCCACCGAGGACGGCCAGCTGCAGTATGCTCTTGGCACAGATGCCAAGACAGAGCCGGAAAGCAGCACATTCGGTGCAGATGTCCCCGAAATGACCAAGGCAGGTACATATTATGTATGGTACAGAGTTATCGGCGACACCAACCATACCGACTCACAGGCAAAGTGCATCACAGTAACTATAAGCGAGAAAAAGTCCGACGACAGCTCAAAGTCCGACAGCTCAAAGTCCGACAGCAACTCCGGCGGTTCCAACGATGGAGCAAACGACTCCTCCACAACTCCGGATACCGGATTTAACGGATCTGTCACCGGTGCAGCTGCAACGCTTATGGGAGCTGCTGCCCTGGCAGCGGTGAGTGTAATAGCTGCAAAAAAGAAAAAAGAAGATAAATAATAATATCTGACCAAACCCCGCAGACCGCCTTAATAGGCGGTCTGTTTTTTGCCTTTGACCACAAAAAAAGACATAATAAAACCGCCTTCTGCATAGCTTGCAAAAGGCGGAAATATGCGGCTTAAACCGCTTGTTGGCGCAGATGGAGAGATTTGAACTCTCGCGACGGTATTGCCGTCCTACCGCATTTCGAGTGCGGACCCTTCAGCCACTTGGGTACATCTGCGTGCCATTTATATAACTTTTATATTATACCATATCAAACCAAAAAAATCAATAGTTTTTAAATAAAAACTTATTGCCCTTGACATGATGCAGCTTATGTGTTATCGTTTAAATATAAAATCAGAACAGGCGGTAGGATCAATGGAATTCAAATATTTACGCAGCGCATATTATTACGAAACTGATAGAATGGATATCGTCCACCATTCAAATTATGTCAGATGGCTTGAAGAGTCAAGGGTAGAGATGATGGAAAAAATGGGATTCCCGTTTTCAAAACTTGAGGCAATGGGTGTAATGGTACCCGTTCTTTCCGTGCAGACCGAGTATTTTTACCCTGTGAGATTTGGCGATAAGTTTGAGGTCACAAGCAAGCTGACTGACTTTAACGGGTGTAAGTTTTCCCTTGAATACGAAGTCAGAAATGTTACCCAGGATAAGCTGTCTCTGAAAGCAAAGACCTCCCATTGCTTTACAAACTCACAGCTGCGCCCTGTAAGACTGAAAAAGGTCTGTCCGGAGCTTTATGAGCTGTATTTGAAATATATGGAAAAATAGTTTTGTAGCAAACCACAAAAGCTGCTGCCATAGGGCAGCAGCTTTTTTTAGCATTTAAGATATTTTTGTATGTTCTGGCGGACCTGGCGCCTGTCACTGAGATTAAGACTTCTGATAGTCTTTCTCACAGGAAGGATATTTGTTGGAGTGACCGATAGCCCGTCGATATGCAGATCCAAAAATACTTCGGTAAAGCTGGTGTCTGCACCCAGCTCGCCGCAAATATACACCTTCAGTCCGTGAGCATGACCGTTGTCGCATACCGTTTTTATCATTCGTAAAATACCCACGTGGTCATTGGGGACAATGTCTTCAAAATGGGGATTGTGACGATAAATGGCGTTTGAAAACTGCTCAAGGTCATTGGTGCCGATGGAGAAGAAATCTACCTGTTCTGCCAGCAGATCGCTTAGAGTTACCGCCGCAGGTGTTTCTATCAGCACTCCCAAAGGGATATCATCTTTGAATGGCTTATCTTCCTGAATAAGCTCCGCCTTTACCTCGTTGATTATCTCCTTTATGCGGATTATCTCATTAGGGTGTACGATCATTGGGAAAAGTATCCGCAGGTCTCCGTAAACAGATGCTCTGTATAACGCACGAAGCTGAGTTTTGAATATCTGAGGTCGTGAAAGACATACTCTTATAGAACGGAACCCAAGAGCCGGATTCTTTTCCTGGTCAAGCCCGAAATAATCAAGACCTGCATCAGCACCTATATCCATTGTCCTTATGGTCACAGGTTTGCCTTTCAGCTCTGTGAGAACTCTGCGGTAGTTGTAAAACTGCATTTCTTCATCGGGGAAGTCGTTTTTCCCGGTGTACAGATATTCGCTTCTTAAAAGACCGATCCCGCCGCAGTCGTTGGTTTTTGCGTTTTCAATGTCCGTAAGGTCACAGATATTTGCAAGGACCTCGATCTCTCTGCCGTCACGGGTAACGTTTTTGCGGCCACGGAGCCTTGTAAGAAGTTCACGCTTGCGGCCCTCAACAGCTTCCTTATGGTCAAGAAGCTTTGTTGTCTCGTTATCCGGTTCGATGTACATTATACCGCTGTAGCTGTCCACAACGCAGTATTTGTTTTCAAGAGACTCTTTAAGCTCGTCCCCGATACCTATAACACAGGGGATACCTCTTGTACGGGCAAGAATGGCGGTGTGAGAGTTTGCCGAGCCGTAAGAGGTGCATATTGCGGCAACCTTTGATTTGTCAAGGCGTATTGTTTCGCTGGGAAGAAAGTCGTCGGCGCAAACGATGGACATCTCGTCAAGCTTAAAGTCCTTTTCATCACGGTTCTGGATATGTCTTAGCAGCCTTGCGGATACGTCACGTATATCTGCAATACGTTCGCTGATATATTCCGACTCACTGCTTGTTTCTTCCATCATCTTGCTGAACATCATGACCGTTCGCACCACTGCGTATTCGGCATTGCAATGTTCGTTAAGTATCAGCGATTCCATAGACTCAACATACTGTGAATCGTCAAGAATCATCTGGTGGATGAGGAATATCTGAGCCTCGTCCTCGCCCACAACAGGTACCGATTGTTCATAAAGTTTTTTAAGTTCTTGTTCGACTTCATTCCTGGCATAGGTAAATCTTCTGAGCTCACGCATTGTGTCGACCACACGTGCCTTGCTTATAGCTATCTCGTCACGGTGGAAGTACTTTATAACACCTCGTCCGATACCTCCGTAAACTGTTGTACCCATCAGTTTCTGCACAGTTCCTCACCTCCTATGGATCATCTTTTATCATCTTTATTATAGCACTTTCCAGAAAAATATAAAGTTTTTCTAATTTTATTTACTGAAATTTAACAGTTGTTCATAATTCACCCTTTGGGACTTGCAATTTCCGACTTGTTATGTTATCTTATTTTAAAGGAGGGAAGCAGTATGTATTATAAGATAATTGATATGAACAGCTATTACCGTAAGGATATTTTCAATCACTTTTCTACCGACTGCAAATGCTCATTTGCAGTGACCGCAAGGGTGGACGTTACAGACCTTAAAGATTTTTCAAAGCGCACAGGAACAAGCTTTTATCTTAACTTTCTCTATGTTCTTTCAAAAACGCTCAATTCAAGGGAGGACTATCGTTTTTACTGGGACTATCAGACCCGGCAGATGCGCCTTTACGATAGGATAAATCCACGCCAGTATGTTTTCCACGAGGACACCGAAACGATAACTGTTGTTTACAGCGAATATTTTGATGATTATAAGACCTTTTATAATGCAGCCAAAGCCGACCTTGAAAAAGGCAAAGCTACCCGTGAATACGGACTTGACGATGCTGCACACCCAAACTGGTTCGATGCATCGAGCCTGCCCTGGCTGTCCTTTGACTCAATGACTGTTGAGCTGCCCGACGGCTACTTGTATTTCAACCCCATAGTCAACTGGGGCAAGTTCCGAGAGGAAAACGGCAGGCTTATGATGCCCGTAGCGATCAGGCTGAACCATGCCTCAGCCGATGGTTTTCTTGCAGCTTTGTTTTACAAAAATCTTGAAAAAGAGATATCCGGTCTCTGTGAACAGTAAGGGGTGCAGCTATGCTTAGGGATGTATTTGACAAGCCGGTGACATTTGAGACCGATCGCCTGAGATTGAGGCTGCTCACACAGCAGGATACCCAGGACATCTATGAGATCTTCTCCGACAGACAGGTCATGAAATACTATGATCTTTCACCCTTTGAAAGCCTTGAAAGGGCAAAAGAGCAGATTGATCTCTTTACAAACGGCTTTGAGCAAAGAACAATGCTGCGCTGGGGTATAGAGCTTAAAGACGGCGGAAAGCTGATCGGCACCTGCGGATTCTTTGCTTTTAACGAAGATGCGCTAAAAGCTGAACTGGGCTATGAGCTTAACAGCAGTTATCATGGAAAAGGTCTGATGAGTGAAGCCCTTGATGCTGTGCTCGGTTTTATTTTCCGTGAAAGCGGGATAAACAGAGTAGAGGCTTTTGTCGAGCCGCAAAATACAGCCTCTCAGAAGCTGCTTGAAAAGCTTGGCTTTACAAAAGAGGGTACACTGCGCAGCTATGAGCGCTGCCGTGGAGATCTTATCGACATTAACATATTCGGCTTGCTGCGAAGCGACAGTAAATACTAAAAACAAAAAACCGATGCCTTTTACAGACATCGGTTTTATCCTTATTCAGTTGCAGATCAAAGCTGAGGACCTGCAGGAACAAGTGCCTTACCTGCCTCGTTGCCCTCATACTTTGCAAAGTTCTTGATGAATCTTGAAGCAAGATCCTTTGCCTTTTCTTCCCACTCGGAAGCGCTTGCATAGGTATCTCTCGGATCAAGGATACCGGAGTCAACGCCTGGCAGCTCGGTAGGAACCTCAAAATCAAAGAACGGGATCTTCTTTGTAGGTGCTTTGAGTACATCGCCGTTAAGGATAGCGTCAATGATACCACGGGTATCCTTGATGGAAATTCTCTTGCCGGTGCCGTTCCAGCCTGTGTTTACAAGGTAAGCTTTAGCGCCGCTCTTTTCCATTCTCTTAACCAGCTCCTCTGCATACTTTGTAGGATGCAGCTCAAGGAATGCCTGACCGAAGCAAGCGGAGAATGTAGGTGTAGGCTCTGTGATTCCGCGCTCTGTGCCTGCCAGCTTAGCGGTAAATCCTGAGAGGAAGTAATACTTTGTCTGCTCAGGTGTAAGTATGGAAACAGGAGGAAGTACGCCGAAAGCGTCAGCTGAAAGGAAAATAACATTATCAGCTGCAGGACCGTGAGAAATTGGCTTAACTATCTTCTCGATGTGGTCGATAGGATAGGAAACACGGGTGTTCTCTGTTACGGACTTGTCATTGAAGTCGATCTTGCCGTTTGCATCAACTGTTACGTTTTCAAGCAGAGCATTTCTCTTGATAGCGTTGTAGATATCAGGCTCTGAATCCTTGTCAAGGTTGATCACCTTTGCATAGCAGCCGCCCTCGAAGTTGAATACACCGCTGTCGTCCCAGCCGTGCTCGTCGTCACCGATAAGCAGTCTCTTAGGATCTGTGGAAAGGGTAGTCTTACCTGTTCCGGAAAGACCGAAGAATATAGCGGTGTGCTCACCGTTCATATCTGTGTTAGCAGAGCAGTGCATTGCAGCGATGCCCTTGAGAGGCAGATAGTAGTTCATCATTGAGAACATACCCTTTTTCATCTCTCCGCCGTACCATGTGTTGATGATGACCTGCTCACGGCTTGTAATGTTGAATACAACAGCTGTCTCAGAGTTAAGACCCAGCTCTTTATAGTTTTCTACCTTAGCCTTGGAAGCGTTGTAAACTACAAAATCAGGCTCAAAGTTCTCAAGCTCTTCAGCAGTTGGCTTTATGAACATATTCTCGATAAAATGTGCCTGCCAAGCGACCTCAACGATAAAGCGCACTGCCATTCTTGTGTCCTTGTTTGCACCGCAGAAAGCGTCTACAACAAAAAGTCTCTTGTTGCAAAGCTCTTCAACAGCGATCTTCTTGACAGCCTCCCATGTCTCCTTGGAAGCAACATGGTTGTCGTTTTTGTACTCGTCGGTAGTCCACCAAACAGTGTCCTTTGAGTTCTCGTCCATTACGATGAACTTGTCCTTAGGAGAACGTCCTGTGTAAATTCCGGTCATAACGTTTACAGCGCCCAGCTCAGTCACCTGACCTTTTTCATAGCCTTCAAGACCTGCCTTAGTCTCTTCCTTGAACAGCTCCTCATAAGAGGGGTTGCGTACGATCTCGGTTGAACCGGTAATGCCGTACTTTGTAAGATCAAGATTTGCCATTTTATTTTCCTCCTGCATTAAAAATTATTTTAGTTAATGTGAACAATGATGCCATGTACAAACACAAGGCTCATTTCACGCACACATACAATTATAATATAAAATTCTGTTAATGTCAATAGAAAAGTTGCAAATAAAGTTAATTGTAACTAACTTCAAAAAGTGCGCTAATATGGGGATTTCTTGCGTTTTATAAAAATTTATAAAAATAACTTGCATTTCAAAAACGTATGTGCTATAATAAATAAGTTAAATGTCTTCGTAGCTCAGCAGGATAGAGCGTTCGCCTCCTAAGCGAAAGGTCGTGGGTTCGAATCCCGCCGAGGACGTGTAAAAGCATATGACCTCTTTTACCGTTTGCCGTAAAAGAGGTCTTGTGTTATCTTCAAGGAGGGATATGCCATGAAACTTACCCTTGAAAGGGCAAAGGAACTGAACAAGGACAGCGTTACACAGGAACATCTTATTATCCATTCCCTTAATGTATGCTATGCAATGGGGGCTATGGCAAAGCATTTTGGTGAGGATGAGGATCATTGGATGGCTGTGGGCTATCTTCATGATTATGATTATGAAAAGTACCCTGATGAGCACCTGAAGCATACCGAGAAGCCGCTGCTTGAAGCAGGGGTCGATCCCGAGGATGTGAGAGCTATTCTTTCTCACGGCTGGGAGATATGTACTGATGTGAAGCCGCAAACCAATATGGAGAAAAGTCTTTTTGCCGTTGACGAGCTTACCGGCATAATCCAGGCTTGTGCCCGTATGAGACCTAATGGTATAAATGATCTGGAGCTTAAAAGCTTTATGAAAAAATATAAGGATAAGAAATTTGCCGCCAAGTGCGACAGAGAGCTTATAAAAAAGGGCTGCGAGCTGCTTGGTATGGAAGTTTCACAGGTGGCTCAGATTTGTATTGAGGGCATGAGACCCCACGCCGAGGAAATAGGGCTGCAGGGAACTGCACAATAAGAAAACGGGAAGTCATAAGGCTTCCCGTTATGTTTTTACGGTGTGTATACACACTGTTCATTGTAAAACCATTTATAGGCATCTTTCACATTGTTCAAGCCCGAATCTCTTACCGAGCTTTCATTTCCCTGAGGGTGGATCACAGTATTGTCCGGTGTAATGGCATATGCCGTTGCTCCTGCATAAAGGAAAAGTATCTTTTGACCTGAATATTTATTAAGTGCCCTGTCAAAAGAATCAAACCAGGGTGCGCCAAAAGCAGGGTTTGCGTAGAGCACACCCTTTTCCTTGACAAGAGTTACAATAGCTATGAGCCTGCCTGCGTTATAAACGTGAAAATCCATAAAGTTCTGCTTCAAGGTCAGTCCCGGCAGACTTTCGTCTGGATTTCCGTCATAGCTAATATGGCAGTAGCCTTTTTTGAAAAGCAGAGAGCCTTTTGCCAGCAAGAATTTATCAGTGTTGAAGTTTTGTTCGTCGTATGCGATCTCAGCTATCTCGACGCCGCTTGCCGCAAGGGAATTTTGAATACCGGCAGCATTTTCTGCGAAGTAGTTACGAGCCTCCTGCTCCGTTATTTTTTCACCGGTGATCTGAACTCTGTTGTTTTTGGGTATGGCGGCAATAAACATCTGACCTCCTGAAAGCTCGGGAGGGTCTGATGTGCTGCTCCCGGCTTTGCCGTCCGGTACATTTTCTGCCTTGCTTTCGCTGCTTGATGAGGCAGGAGCTTTTTTTTCTGCGCTGGTGGTCTGTGCTGCCTCTGATGAGCTGCTTGAAGCGGTATGTGAACTGTTTTCTCCGCTGTCGCTTACCCAGTAATCTCCGGCAAATACAGGCGTACCGGAGGAGCTGTCCGCTGTCTGTTCTTTTGCCCCGCCTGCTGCCGTATCATTATACGATAGATCCTCCGAAGCGCTTATATCTTTGCCTCCAATGCCACGAGTAAGTGCAAATATCCCCACAGCCGCCACGGCTATCACAGGCAGCGCAATTGCCGCCGTCCTGCCAAAAGTGCGTATCTTAGCCTTTTTGCTTTGTTCCTGCTGCTGGTATTCGTGGACCCGGTCAAGCACCGAATCAGCCATTTCTTTATAATCTTTCATTGTCAATACCCTCCTGTTCCAGCTTCGCTTTGAGAGCCTTTCTTGCTCTTGACGCCAGCATTTCCGCAGCGTGCACACTTTTTTTCATTATTCGTGCACAGTCTTTCATGCTAAGCTGTTCAAAATATTGCAGCCATAGTATCTGGTAGTATTCGGGCTTTAAGCTTCTCAAAGCTTTGTGTATAATTATCTTTTGTTGCTCACGTATATATGCCGAGGTTATGTCTTCAAGTTCATCAGACTGTTCCGGGGATAGTTCTATCGGGGTCTCTTTGAGCCTTTTTCTCTTACGCAGATGATCTATGGCAATGTTCCTTCCGATGGTGTAAAGCCAGGTCTTAAAAGACCCTTTTCCTTTGTCCTTTGGCTTTTTAGTGCCAAGCAAAACAAAAGTGTCCTCTGTAAGGTCCTCTGCCGTGTGGACATCGCCCACTATACCCGTAAGATAGATCATAAGACCGTCTTTGTAATCTCTGATTATCTCGACTAATCCGCTTTCATCACCGTTCTCACGGAAACGGCGGTAGCTACTTGCACCGTTGTCCATGGGTGTTCTCCTTTCCCGAAAGGCTTTTTGCTCTTTCTTATACATTACACGAAACAAAAGAGCGATTCCTCACACCTTATATTATAACATTTTCAAAGCTTTTTCAAGTTTGATCCGGGGATAAAAAATATGTCAAAGCACTTGAAATATAAGCGTAAATGTGGTATACTTTTCTATATGCAGTTTGATGATGAAAAGAGTTTTTTATGAAAAAATGGAAGATTAACAGATCGGATAAAGACCTTGCCGAACAGTTTTGTGCAAGGTGCGATATAAATAAGCTTGCCCTTGAAGTTCTTACGTCAAGGGGATACACTGATTTTGACAGCATTGTGGAGTACTTTACCACCTCTGAGCTTTCTGACCCTTTCCTTATGAAGGATATGGATAAAGCTGTGGAAACCATTGAAAATATGATCGATGGATTCCACCTTATATGCGTTTACGGCGACTACGACTGTGACGGGATAACCTCTACGGCTATCCTTTATAACTACCTTGAAAGCATGGGCGCAAATGTGATGTACTATATCCCCGAGCGCAGCGAGGGGTACGGGTTGAACGCTGATGCCATCAGAAAGATCGCCGGTGAAGGTGCAAAGCTGATTGTTACTGTGGATAACGGTATATCTGCCGTTGAGGAAGCAAAACTTATATACGAGCTGGGAATGAAGCTTGTCGTTACCGACCATCACCAGCCTTCTGATGAGCTTCCCATGGCGGAAGCAGTCGTCGACCCCCACAGAGCAGACTGCCCGTGCCCCTATAAAGACCTGGCAGGCGTTGGAGTGGCGTTTAAGCTTTGTGCTGCTCTTGACGGAGGTAATTATGAGATAGTCCTTGAACAGTATGCAGATATATGTGCCATCGGAACTATCGCCGATGTGGTGCCTCTTACCGGGGAAAACAGAACGATCGTCAAGCAGGGACTGGAATACCTTAAAAATACGGAAAACCAAGGGCTTTGTAAGCTTTTTGAGCTTAATTCGGTGGATAAAGCCTCCGTCAGCTCCACAGACATTTCTTTCAGAATGGCACCTGTTATCAATGCGTCCGGACGCTTTGGATCACCGATCACAGCTGTTAAGGCGCTGCTCAGCGAGGATGAGTACGACGCTCACGCTCATGTCAGCCAGCTTATCGAGCTTAATGCTATGCGTAAACAGACTGAAAAAGTCATTATCTCAGAGATAGTTGACCATATTGATAAATATCCCCAGGTCCTTGACCATGCAGCACTTGTGCTGTGGGGCAGGAACTGGCATCCAGGTGTTATAGGGATAGTGTCCTCAAAGATACTTGACCTTTACGGAAAACCAAATCTGATAATCTCTATTGATGATGATGGCAACGCAAGAGGTTCAGCAAGAAGTATCCATGGCTTTGATGTGTTTGACTGCCTGCATTATTGTGCCGAACTTTTTGAAAAATACGGAGGACATGAATGTGCGGGAGGTTTTTCCCTCAGACAGGAGAATATAGGGGCGCTTTGCAGCAAAGTATATGAATACGCCGACAGACTTCCCAAAGCACCTGTACAGGAGATATGTGCGGATAAATTGCTTATGCCTCAGGATATAACTGTTGAAAACGTAAAGGGACTTTCTTCCCTTGAGCCGTTTGGTGCACAAAACCCTTCGCCGGTATTTGCTGTTGTGGGAGCGGTGGTGCTTTCTGTGATACCCCTTTCCCAGGGCAAACATACCAAGATAGAATTTGAATATGGAAGCTATAAAGGCCAGGCGCTGTTTTTTTCTCTTGCTCCCGAAAGAGCCTGCTTTAAAATAGGTGACAGGATCGATATGCTTGTCAAGCTGGATATAAACTCATTCAGAGGGACGGAATCTGTGTCCATAAAGGTGATCGACCACCGTCTGAGCGGAGTGAAGCAGGAAAGATACTTTGCCGCAAAACAGTGTTATGAAAAGCTCATGCGGGGAGAGGATCTTCCGTCGGCATATGTTCAAAAGATTATCCCCGGCAGAGATGAATTGGTAAGAGTGTATAAGTACATAAGCTCTGCCGGCAGCACCAACCTTGACCATATGTTCATGTCTCTTGGAGACGATAGAATGAATTACTGCAAAATGCGTATCTGCGTCGATATATTTGCAGATAAGCAGCTGGTTGATTATAAAGCTGCAACCATGAGCGTCTCAATGCTTGAGGTAAGCTCAAAGGTGGATCTTGAGGATTCCCCTACAATGAAAAAACTAAGATCTATGTTATGAAAAGAGGTGAGGATAAATGACTGAAGATAAGATCATTACCATTGATCAGCTTATACAGAAGATACTGGAGGGCGAAAAGCAGTATGACCTTTCAAAGATAGTTGCCGCTTATGAGGTGGCAAACCAGTATCACAAGGGGCAAAAGCGAGAATCGGGACAGCCATATATCACTCACCCTATCGCTGTTGCGTATATCCTTATCGAACTGGGTATGGATACGGATACTATATGCGCCGCATTGCTGCATGACGTTGTGGAGGATACCGACTGTACTTTGGATGTGCTTCAAAAGAAGTTCGGAAGCGACGTTGCGATGCTCGTAAACGGTGTTACAAAGCTGAAAAAAGTCGAGACATTTACAAAAGACGAGCAAAAGGCTGAAAATATCCGTAAAATACTCCTTGCCATGAGCGAGGATATAAGAGTAATAATAATTAAGCTTGCAGACAGACTGCATAATATGCGTACGCTGAATTACTGCCGTGATGAAAAGCGCAGGAATATTGCTCATGAAACAATGAATATCTATGCGCCCATAGCGCACAGACTCGGTATCCGCTCGATAAAGGACGAGCTTGAAGATCTGTCGTTTATGTATCTTGATCCGTATGCTTATAATGAGATCGAAAAGCAGATGAATATGCGTAAAGGCAGCAGGGATCAGCTGGTCGAGGAATTGATGGCAAGGATCAAAGAGCGTCTTGCAAAGGATATTACACCTGTGCCCGTTATCGAGGGACGTGTAAAGTCAAATTACGGAATATATAAGAAGGTCTATCGTGACGGCAAGGAAATAGACCAGATATATGACCGGTATGCCCTTCGTATAATCGTTAATACCGTTACGGAGTGCTATAATGTACTTGGAATAATCCACGATATGTTCAGACCTATACCAAACAGGTTCAAGGACTATATCTCTACCCCAAAGGCAAATATGTACCAGTCCCTTCATACAACAGTTATCGGCAGAGAGGGCGTTCCTTTTGAAGTCCAGATCAGGACGTGGGATATGCACAAGACCGCCGAATACGGTATCGCAGCTCACTGGAAGTATAAAGAGGGGGTCAACGGGGGCAATACAAAGGACGACCGTCGTCTTGCATGGATAAGACAGATAATCGAATCACAGCAGGAATCCGATGACGTGGAAGAGATCGTCCGTGCCATTAAAAATGACCTTGCACCTGAGGACGTTTTTGCTTTCACACCAAAGGGGGATATGATAACTCTGCCCGTAGGTGCTACTGTTATCGACTTTGCTTATGCTATCCATACCGAAGTGGGGCATAAAATGTGCGGTGCCAAGGTGGACAAGAAAATGGTCTCTTTTGATTATGAGATCAAAACCGGCGAAATAATCGAGATCCTTACCTCAAATGTTCCGGGTCACGGTCCCAGCAGATCATGGCTGAACATATGCAAGACAAACGAGGCAAAATCAAAGATACGTCTTTGGTTCAAGCGTGAACGCCGTGAAGAGAATATCTTTGAAGGCAGGAACGCACTTGAAAGAGAGTTCCGCCGCAATATGATCCGTGTTCCCGAGGAGGATCTTGAGGATTTCCTCAAGGCGGATATGAGAAGGCATAACTGCGATACTCTTGATGACTTTTTTGCTGCCATCGGTTACGGCGGCGTGCAGCTTTCTAAAGCAATATCACGCCTTAAAACAGAGTATAATAAAAGATATGGAGAAAAACACGCTGACAGCAGCGCTGAAAAGGAAGCCAAGAAGGCTTCCGGAAACACCTCCGGCATTATTGTCGACGGTGTTCAGGATTGCGCTGTGAGATTTGCCCAGTGCTGCAATCCGCTGCCCGGTGATGATATTGTGGGCTTTATTACTAAAGGCCATGGAGTGTCCATTCACAGAAAAGACTGCGTAAATTATCTCAGCCAGAAGGATGATCCGGAGCTGAAGGATAGATGGGTCAGCGCAAAGTACGAGGGAAGCAATAAAAAGTCCGGATATTTCAAAACAACGCTTGATATTATCGCAGTTGACAGGATCGGTCTTCTTGCCGACGTTTCATCTGCCCTTGCAATGATAAATATTTATATTTATGAATCTACTGCAAGAGAGCTGAAAAACGGCAACGCCATACTTTCAATAACCGTAAGCATAGCAGGTATGGAACAGCTCAATAATGTTATTACCAAGCTTAAAAAGATAAAAAATGTTATTTCTGTTGAAAGAAGCGGAAGATGACAGGGAGGAAATATGAGGATCTATTGTCTTAAACCTTTGAGCATCTGCGATACAAACAGCTACCTTGTTGCAAGCGAGAAGGGAAACGCCGTTCTTATCGATGCACCTGCGGACGCAGCTTATATCCTTGAACAGATCGCTTTTTACGGTCTTACCCTGAAAAAGATCTTTCTTACCCACGGCCATTTCGACCATGTTGGCGCAGTAGCAGATCTGGTCGATGCCACAGGGTGCGAGGTTTATATAAGCGTATCAGATAAGGATAAGCTTTACGATGAAGAAAGTATGCTTGTGCACCATTTTATGGTCAGGGGATATAAAAAGTATACAGGTGATGTAATCACATTTACTGAAAACGATATACTTACCCTTGATGAGCTGGAGTTTGATGTGCTCGAAACACCCGGACATACAAGGGGGTCTGTGTGCTTTATCTGCGAGGATTCTATGTTTTCCGGTGATACGTTGTTTGCCCGTTCGTGCGGCAGGACAGACCTTCCCGACGGAGATCCGGATGCCATGAAGCGTTCCATGAAAAAGATATATGACCTTGGCGGAAATCTGAAAGTATATCCCGGGCATATGCAGCTGACAACTCTTGATGCTGAGCGCAAGTACAATTATTACCTTCAGAATTTATAAGGCTACATACGGGCGGGATCACAATGACTCTATGTTTTAGCGGAAACGATTATAAATATGAGCTTGAGGGCGTAATGAAGCTTTTTGTTCCGGCAACGCTGTTTAATATCGTCTACGAGGACAGATTGTTCACCGATGACGATTTTGCGTATGCAAGGGTAAAGCGCTTTGATAATTATGCCCTTTTGTATGTTGTATGCAGATATAACGGAAAAAGGGCGCATAAAGCAATGAAAACATCCCTTGATGATGACCATGAGCTTTGCCTTTCCAGACTGCTTTTCAAAGTAATGTCCTCCCTTACGGGTATCGTTCCAAAATGGGGTATAATTACGGGAATAAGACCTGTAAAGCAGGTCAATAAATACCTGAGCGCAGGAATGGATAAACACAGCATTTTTAACGCAATGAAGACTGATTATCTCTGCTGTGAGGAAAAATGCAATATCGCCCTTAAAACTGCACTGGTCCAAAAGCCTGTGCTTGATAAACTGGGCAGCAAAAGCTTCAGCCTTTATGTTTCCATTCCCTTTTGCCCTACAAGATGTTCTTACTGTTCTTTTGTCTCCCAATCTGTTGAGCAGTGCATGAAGCTTATCCCGGCATACATAGAAAATCTGTGCAGAGAGATAGAATATACATCTGAGATCGTGGCCAGACTTGGTCTTGTGCTTGATACCATCTATTTTGGAGGAGGTACACCTACGACTCTTGAAGCACCTGTCCTTGAAAGGCTTATGAAGACAATAGCGGATAATTTTGATCTTTCGCACCTTCGTGAGTATACTATCGAAGCAGGCAGACCTGATACTATTACCCTTGAAAAGCTTACGGCTATAAAGAATTGCGGCTGTACAAGGGTGTCGATTAACCCCCAGACCCTGTCGGATACGGTCCTTGAAAAAATCGGCAGAAAGCATACGACCGATCAGTTCTACAAAGCGTTTGACCTTGCAAGAAAAGCCGGTTTTGACTGTATAAATACCGATATTATCGCAGGACTGCCCTCAGATACTCCCGATAGCTTTGCTTATACGGTCGATAAGCTGATACAAATGGGGGCGGATAATATTACCGTTCATACCCTTTCGATAAAACGTGCGGCAAGGCTAAACCATCAGCGTGAAGAAGGCTTGCTTGAAAATCCGGCAGATGTTATGGTGAACTATGCTACAAAGCGACTTCTTGAAAGCGGATACGATCCTTACTATCTTTACCGCCAGAAAAATATGCTTGAAAATCTTGAAAATATTGGCTGGACAAAGCCCGGAAAAGAAAGCTTGTATAATATCTATATTATGGAAGAGGTGCAGACCATAATCGCCCTCGGAGCAGGCGGTTCGACCAAGCTCGTTGATGTTGAGGGCAGGCGGCTTGAACGTGTGTTCAACTATAAATTCCCGTTGGAGTACAACAAGCATTTTCAGCTTATGCTTGATAAAAAGAAGGAAATAGAGGATTTTTATGCTGAAAAAGAATGATGAGGTGATCCTTGAGATCACCGGCATGACCAACGAAGGAAACGGTGTTGGCAGATATGAAGGCATTGCGGTTTTTGTTGCAGGCAGTGCAGTAGGCGATGTTTTAGCCTGCCGAATCGTTAAGGTCAGCAAAAACTATTGCTACGGGATCATAAACCGTATCATAACCCCCTCTGAGCATAGAATCCGGGATAACTGCCCTGTGTCCAAAACCTGCGGAGGGTGCTGCTTCAGACATATTTCATACCGGCAGGAGTGCCTTGTCAAAGAGCAGTTTATCCGTGATTCCTTTGAACGTATCGGTAAGCTGAGACCGCAGTACGACAGCTTTGTCGGCAGCGAAAATATTTCACATTACCGAAATAAAGCACAGTATCCCTTGGGCTTGCGTGACGGAAGGGCGGTGTGCGGCTTTTATGCCAAGCGTTCCCATAGAGTATGCCCTCTGTACGACTGCGAATTACAGCCGGATATTTTCGGGGAAATCGTCGGATATGTTATGAACTTCATTGAGAAAAAAGGCATTTCTCCATATGACGAGATCACAGGTAATGGTCTGCTGCGGCATATCTATCTCAGACGTGGAGAGCATTCGGGGGAGATCATGCTTTGCCTTGTGGTTACAAGCCTAAAAAAGGCAGCGTGTTTCGAGGATCTGTATTCAGGTATAACACAAAAGTTTGAAGATATAAAAAGCATCGTGCTCAATGAAAACCCGGAAAGAACCAATGTTATATTGGGAAAAAGAACGGCTACGGTCTTTGGCTCTGATACGATAAAGGATATAATGTGCTCAAATACAGTGGTCATCTCACCACAGTCTTTTTACCAGGTCAATACCCTTCAGGCTGAAAAGCTTTACGCCATAGCAAAGGAGTATGCCGCACCGGATAAGGATACCACATTGCTTGATCTTTATTGCGGAGCGGGGACTATCGGGCTTTCAATGTTCAAAGATGTAAGAAAGCTTATAGGTGTTGAGATAATCCCGCAGGCGATCGAAAATGCAAAATTGAATGCCCGACTGAACGGCGCAGACAATGCTGAGTTTATATGCGGCGACGCAGGAAAGATCGCACAGATACTTTACGACAGGGGAGAGCGCCCCGATGTGATAATCGCCGATCCTGCAAGAAAAGGCTGTGACAGACAAAGCCTTGAATATATGGCAAAAATGCAGCCTGAAAGGATAGTTATGATCTCCTGCAACCATGCCACAGCCGCAAGGGATTGTGCTATCCTGGGTGAACTTGGTTATAAGACCGATAAAGTAAGGGGTGTAGACCTTTTCCCAAGAACTGCACACGTGGAGTGCGTGGTTCTGATGCGGCGCAAGACATTGTGATAGGAATTGAAATGTGATATGACAAGCAGCGATTTCTTTGCTCTTTTTGCAAAAACCAATTATTGTGGCTGTAAAATACATTCCATTTCAGGAGCAAGTATATTGTTCCGGGGCGCTGCCAATACATGGCGCATTTAGTCAGAATCTGAAAAGGAGAGCATATAGTTGGAAACTACTGATAATAAACAACTGCCGGACAATGAACTCCGGCAGCAGCCAACAGATGAAAAAGATCATGATCTGAGCGGAAAAAAAGATATCAGCGAAAAAGAAAATCCACAACCAAAGACTGTAAAGAAGAAAAAAAACGCAAAGGACCATGCCATTCGTTTTTTTGTAAAGATTGGTATTACAGCTCTTGTGTTGATCCTGACTCTGACGTTTGTGCTTGGTGTCTATGTAAATCACACAAACTCGTCATATCCGATGATAAAGGACGGGGATCTTTGCCTTACGTTCAAGCTGGCGAAGATACAAAAAGGTGACGTTGTCGCCTTTGAACAAGACAAAGAAATAAAGTTTGCAAGGGTGATCGCCTCCGAGGGTGAAACGGTGGAGATAAAAAACGATCTTGTCTGTGTAAACGGCAGCGGTATACCTGACAATACTGTATACAAAACAACGACAGAGGGCTCGAAAATAAGCTATCCCTATACGGTCCCCGAAAAGAGTATTTTTGTGCTCAACGATCTCAGAAGCGATACATCAGACAGCAGAACTCTGGGGGCTATCCCTTTGAGTGAATGCAAGGGAAAGGTAATATTCGTTATGAGAAGAAGAGGTATCTGAGAGGAAAAAATATGATAGTTCACGAAATAAGACAGCATCTTTCAGAGCTTGCAGACAGTAAATACTGCGTCTTTCAGTCATCCCTTATACCTACTGCCGGCTCGTCAGAGTTTATCGGTGTGCGAACTCCCGAACTAAGAGTATATGCAAAGGAACTTGCAAAGCGAAATGATATCGGTGAGTTCCTCAACGATCTGCCTCATAAGTATTTTGATGAAAACCAGCTCCATGCATTTATCATTTCTCTGGATAAGGATTACAAAAACTGCATTGAAAACGTGGAGAGATTTTTGCCGTATGTGGATAACTGGGCAAGCTGCGACCAGATGAGCCCAAAGGTTTTCAAAAAGCATAGGAAAGAGCTTTTGGAGCATATAGACCGTTGGCTGAAAAGCGATAAAACATATACCGTCCGCTTTGGGATAAAAATGCTTATGGATCATTTCCTGAACGAAGATTTTGACATGAAGTATCCTTGTGCTGTTGCAAATATACATTCACAGGAGTATTACGTAAAAATGATGCAGGCGTGGTATTTTGCGACCGCCCTTGCCAAACAGTATGATTCGGTGATCGGCTTTATCAAAGATAAAAAGCTTGATGACTGGACTCATAATAAAACGATACAAAAAGCCGTGGAGAGCTATCGTATAAGCGATGTGCAAAAGCAGTATCTGAAAAAACTCAAAGTAAAAGGTAAGGTGAAAGATCAGTGAAGATAATTCATTGTGCAGATATTCACTTAGGATCAAAATTAGCCTCTAAGTTTCCCGGAAATATAAGTGACGAGCGTAAAAGAGAGGTGCTTGATACCTTTTCCAGAATGGTGGATTACGCCAAAAAAAATCAGGTAAAGGTAATTATGCTCAGCGGAGATGTCTTTGATAAGGATAAGCCGGCAAAAAAAGATAAGACCTTTTTTTACAGCGCCATAAAGAATAATCCGGAAATTGATTTTTTGTATCTGAACGGAAATCATGACAAGGAGGGCTCTTATACAGATAACGATATCCCTAACCTAAAAACGTTCTCAAAGGATGATTTTATATCCTATGCCTACGGTGACGTTGTTATAACAGGTATCGAAATGAACGAGGACAATGCAAAGGCTTATTATTCCAAGCTTATGCTTGACGATAAAAAGATCAATATCCTTATGCTCCACGGTGACGTTTCCGACTCGGTGGGCATGGATAAGGTGAAGATAAGCGAACTGCGTGACAAGGGGATAGATTACCTTGCCCTCGGACATATCCATTCATATAAAACTGGTAAGATAGATGACCGTGGAGTGTGGGCTTTTTCAGGCTGCCTTGAAGGCAGAGGTTTTGATGAATGCGGTGAAAAAGGATTTATACTTGTTGATGTAACGGATAAGCTGTCCTTTAGCTTTGTCCCCTTTGCCAAACGGACGATCCATGATATAAATGTGGATATAACATCTGCCTCAGACCTTTATGAAGCCCAGCGGATCGTGCACAGCAAAGTCGATCCTGTAAGCAGGGAAGATATACTTAATATAACCCTGAAAGGCGACGTTCCGGTTGATACGGAAATAGATGAAAAATATATAGAAAACTCTCTTTCGGATTTTTACTTTGTCCGTGTAAAAAATAAAACAAGCGTAAAGATAAATGCCTCTGATTATACCGACGACCGTTCTTTGATCGGAGAGTTTATCCGGGCGGTCTCAGATAATGGAGAGTATAATGATGAGGAAAAAAAGGACATTATAACTCTGGGTCTCAGACTTCTCAGCGGCAAGGAGGTGGACAGATGAAGCTTTTGTCTGCACATATCGTAAATTACGGCAAGCTTTCTGATGTGTCTATAAGCTTCAAAGATGGCTTAAATTCCTTCTGTGAGCAAAACGGTTACGGTAAGTCCACCATTGTGTCTTTTATCAAAGCAATGTTTTACGGACTTGCAGGGTATAAATCCAACTCCGGCTTTGTGGAAAGAAAGCACTTCTATCCCTTTGGCGGAGGTACCTTCGGGGGGAATATCGAGTTTGAATATGCCGGAAAAAGTTACAGGATAGAACGTACCTTTGGCGAAAAAAGCACCACCAACGATAAACTTGCCGTCTACTGCGGATCAAACCCCACAGATGAGCTTGGCGACGTTCCTGGTGTAAGGGTGTTTGGTATCAACTGCGACAGTTTTGAAAGGCTTTTGTGCATAAATGCTGAAAAGATAACCATATCTTCAAGCAATGATATGAATAAAAAGCTGAACAATTACATACATGATGTAAATGAAGATTTCGATATCGACAATGTCCTGGGACAGATCAAAAAAACTGTTAAAAACAAAAAAGATGAGATCAAGGTGCTTGAATCCTCGGTAAAAAAACTTAACAGCGAAATAAACAATCTTGAACATGAAAAAACTGCTCTTGATGATAAATACGCTGTTTTAAATACTGCTAAAACAGAGCGTGATAAAGCAAAGGCTGACTATATCAAAGCTGCCTCTTTTGCAGCCGTTGCTGCAAAATGGCAGGACCTTGACAGCAGGACTGCCGGGTGCCTGGAGCTTGAAAAGGGTATAGGTGAGATCAAAAGCAGATATAAAAACGGCATTCCTGATCTGAATGATTCGTTAAAAATAAAAGAAATCTGCGATCAGAAAAAGAGCGAGGAAACTCAGCTTAAAAACAGCGATATATCCCCTGATGACCTTTCACAATATAATAATTTGAAAGAAAAGTTCAAAAACGCTTCTCCCTCTCAGCAGGAACTTGACAATTTACGCAGCTTGATAGACGATCTTCAGATCGCCAGGCAAAAATACGCCCAGATCGAAAGTAATGAGCCCGATCCCGATGAAAAAAGGCTTGAGGAACACTTTAACTCACGACCCGTTGACCAGGAATATCTGCAATCTCTTGAACAGTACAAGCAACAGCTCGATGTGTTGGAACAGCAGCTTAAAGGAATAAATAAGACTATCGTCGTCACGACCCCCAAAGCTGTAAAGCCCCAGGCAAATAATAAACTCCCTGCAGCGCTTCTTGTGCTTGCACTTTTGATGATATTATCCGGTGTCGGAGTTCTCTTTGCAAGCCTTCCTGTGGGCGTGATACTTATTGTGGTGGGTATTTTGCTGGTAACGGGCGATATGTTCATTTATCTGAACAATAAGAACAAGCGCTTTTATGAAAAAATGGATGAACCCGAGGAAAGGGACAATCCCGAATACATAGAAAAAAACGCACAGGTAAATGAGCTGAGAAACAAAATGCTCAATGAGCTTGCCTTTTACCGCTATAAGGATAAAGACCCTGTTGAGCTTTTCTTTGATCTGAAATCCGATGCAAAGCAGTATAATATGATCCTTAATAGAAAAAACAGCGCCAAACAGCAGCTTGAAAGCGTAAAGCAGGAGGCAAAACAGACCATCGGAAAGCTTGACGCTGCCTTTGCAAAATACGGCATATCTTCCGATGACTATTCAAAAGAGCTTGATAAGCTGAAAGGCGACGTTACAAGATATAATATGCTTGAAAAGCAAATAACGAAAAATAAGGACGATAAAAATAAGCTTATCGGATCCATCCGGCAAAAAGACGAACAGATATCCGCCTTTTACAGCAAATATTGCATACCGCCCCAGCTTGATATCAACAGCGTTATTGAAGATATCCGTGAATCTCAGCGCCTTGATGCAGAGCTGCGGAAGAGAACCGATGAGATCAATAAATTCAAAGCTGATAATAAGCTTTCAAAGCGCCCTGAAATGGTAGATTATGACCTTGATGAGCTTAAAGCTGAGGAGGAGCGCAAAAGCACCGAATTCCGGAAGATAGACGAGGAAGTTGACAAACTGGAAAACAGCGTATCTGCCCTTGACGATAAGAAAAACACCCTTGAAGAGACAATGGAAAAGCTTGGCGAAGCAAAAGCAAAGATCAAGCTGCTTGAGCGGGTGAAAAATGAGATCGTAAATGCCGATCAAAGGCTGAAAGACCGCTATATCGCCCCCGTTAAGGATAAGTTCAGCACCTATGCCAAACTGATAAACGATGCGGTGGGAGACAACATCAAAATGGATAAGGATTTTCGTGTCTCTTACGACAGGTTTGGTGAGCTTCGCAGCTATGAACACCTTTCCGACGGAAATCTGAGTGTGTGTGCATTGTGTTTTCGGCTTGCCATAATGGACAATATGTTTGATGATGAGCTGCCGTTTATCATAATGGACGATCCGTTTGTACATCTGGACGAAAAGAACTTTGCTTCAACTGCAAAACTGTTAAAAGACCTGTGTGTAAATAAACAGATAATCTATTTCTGCTGTCACGAAAGCAGGAATATAAAATAAGGAGGTGACGTCTGATGAATGGAGATAATTTCCGCCAGGAATTTGGAGCAATGGACTTAGCCGCAGTTCTCAACGCAAGCGGGAACGCTCCCCGGGGCTGCGGGCAACAACACGAATACCATGATAGCCTGGCGCCTAAGACAATAAAGTCTGATGAGCTTATGTCTTTTTCCTTTTTAAATTGTGTAATAACTGCATCCTGTAAACTTGAAGAAGACGGCCTCCATGTTTTTGCCTCAGGCGGCAGCAGCAATAATAGAGACGGAACAAGCTTTAAGCTGAAATATTGCTCCTGTACCAATTTTCTCCTTGAAAAGCTTGACAGAATAATCAAACAATATGACCTTGCAAGAAATAACGGATACAGCTGTCATGTTGACGGCCTGCCCCAGGGCTGCGGAGACAGCATTTCAGCGGAATACAAAAGCGGCGAAAAGCTGCATATGTATTCAAATCAGACCCCAACAGTGAGTTTTGATGCTTCCGATGCAATATACCAAGCTTTCCACGAAGACGCACTTAAAAACGGCTTTGATTTCAATACATCCGGTTCAAATGTTAAGATCTATGATGATGCCGATGTGCAGTATTTGCAGGGAAAATGGGAAGGTAAGCATTTCGGCAGTGAGATGATCGCTGTTTTCACAGGCTGCACCGTAAAGATCTTTGTAGACGGAAAAATGACCGATAATACCGAGTATTGTGTATTTGAAGGCAAAGTAAGGACCAATAAGCTTAAAGAGGGTATAGTTAAAGCCGGATCCGATCATGACTATGAGGAGTTTGAAGGGTGCTCCTGTTTTGCGAAAAAGAACGATTTTACCCTGACTTGCTATTTTATGAAAGGATCCTATTCTACCTGTGACCTGTATAGGGATAAATAGCAATATATTACAATTCGTAACCAATGTGATAAAATGATAAAATATTATCCTACTCTATTGAAATTTATGCGATAATGTGGTACAATTGTTTTCACAGGCGAAAAGCTTGTATAATTGAATAGGGGGGTAAAAAGAATGACAGCAACTGCTATGATATTGTTCTGGGCTGTTGCATTCGTATTTTTTCTGGTATGCGAAGTGGCGACTTGCTCGGCATTGGTCTCTGTATGGTTTGCTCTTGGAGCTTTGATCGCAATGTTCTTTGCCATTGCAAAGCTGAGCTTTCTTGTCCAGTGCATCGTTTTCGTTGCGTCATCTGCGATACTTGTAGCTTTGACAAGACCGCTTGTGAAAAAGCTTCAGGGTAAAAAGGTCGCAACAAATTACGAATTGGACGAGGGCATGACAGCAGCGGTCATTGAAGATATCGATAATACCGCAAACAAAGGCAGGGTCCGCCTCAGCGGCACAGACTGGGCTGCAAGAAGTGAAGATGGCAGACCTATTCCCGCAGGTCATGCGGTCATAGTTGTCAAAGTTGACGGTTCAAAGCTGATCGTCAAAGAATAAAATTATTTTGGGAGGATATTTTTATGGATGGAATCTATATTCTTTTAGGGGTGCTTGCAGTTATACTCCTTCTTATCGTTTGCAATATAAGGGTAGTACCGCAGGCTTATGTTTACGTAGTTGAACGTTTCGGCGCATTCCATGCAGCATGGGGAACAGGTCTGCACTGGAAATTCCCGCTTATCGAGAAAGTTGCAAAGCGTGTTTCCATCAAGGAACAGGTGGTTGATTTCCAGCCGCAGTCGGTTATCACAAAGGATAACGTAACCATGCAGATAGATACCGTTGTGTTTTTCCAGATAACCAATGCGATGCAGTTTACATACGGAGTTGAAAGACCTATCTCTGCTATTGAGAACCTTACTGCAACAACACTTCGTAACATTGTCGGAGACCTTGACCTTGAAGCAACTCTTACCTCAAGAGATATTATCAACACAAGGATAACCGCTATCCTTGACGAAGCAACCGACAGATGGGGCATCAAGGTGCAGCGAGTTGAGCTTAAAAATATTCTTCCTCCCAGAGAGATCCAGGATGCCATGGAACGCCAGATGAAGGCTGACCGTGAAAGACGTGAAAAGGTAATCCAGGCAGAGGCTGAGAAAAAATCCCAGATCCTTGTTGCAGAAGGTGAGAAAGAATCCAAGATCCTTCGTGCACAGGCTGATAAAGAAGCAAAGATACTTTCTGCGGAGGCTGATAAACAGTCGCTTATCCTGCAGGCAGATGCAATAAGAGAACAAAAGATACGTGAGGCTGAAGGTGAAGCGCAGGCTATCAATATGGTACAGCAGGCAGTCGCTGACAGTATCATAAAGCTTAATGCGGCTAATCCTAATGAACAGGTCATCCAGCTCAAAAGCCTTGAAGCCTTCGGAAAAGCAGCAGACGGCAAAGCTACCAAGATCATTATCCCCAGCGAGATACAGGGACTTGCAGGACTTGCAACCGGCATCAAAGAAGTTGTCGGATCAAATTCAGCTCAGAATAAACAGTAATAATATAAAAGCACCGCATTTTATAGCGGTGCTTTTTTGGTATAAAAATAACCGATGCTTTTGTGAAACATCGGTTATAATTTTTTATGTTTTCAGATACCGCATTCCTCATAATCCTTCCACTTTTCATAGTGCGCCTTTTCCTCACAGTATCTGTAAACAAGAAGCGCCGTGGAGGCAATGACAAGTATAAGAGCACCCATAAGTGCCCAGAATGACTTTCTCTGTGAATACTTCTGCATTTTTGCTCATCCTTTCTGTTTGACTATGTGCATATTATACTACCGAATCGGCATATTGTCAATCTTAATTGACTATTTTTGTTATGCCTGCACAGATTTTTTACTCCCGATTTGTGACGAATAAATACTTATCCTGGTAGAAATTAAGGAATTCCTCAAGGCATATACCGCTTTTCTTGATAATATCGGCGCTTTCGCTGCCTACATATCTGTAATGCCACGGCTCAAAAGCAAAACCGGTTATATGCTCTTTTAACCGTGGATACCTCAGGATAAATCCATAGCGGTGTGCACAGCGTTCAAGCCAAACAGACTGCCTGCTGCCGGCAAATTCGTAATTTACATCCTGCTCACCCTTTTGAGCAAGGTCGACTGCAAGCCCTGTTTCATGTTCACTGCAGTGGGGAAGCGCAAGGGTCTCACCGGCCTTTTTTACTGCCCGGCGGTAATCAAGTCCATTTGCCATTTCCTTTGATATTTCCCGTTCCCACAGCAGCTGCTGATAGTCTGCCGAGCGAAAGCCTGATATGACCTGAATAAAGATACCGTCCTTTTCTGCCTCCTGAAGCATTATTTTCAAGGAACCGGCAGCCTGTTTTTCCAGATATACTCCCCGTACCTTTTCCAGCTTCAGTTCTTTTTCAAATCCCTCATCCAGCGGCTCGAATTTATTAACGATCATAAGATAATCCATATACTCACCCTATAAAATTATATTCCGGAATAATTGCAGATGACACATATATTTCAAACCCGGTGAATATATATTGTTATAGGAGATGAATTACTATGAAAATAAAAAGGACATGCCTTTCGGCAGCCTGCGTGGTGGCGCTGTGTTTTATGACGCCATTAGGGTTGGATTTTTATAATGCTCACAGTCATGGGATAAACAAGCTTGCGGCTTTGTCCGCTTTGCTTACGACCGGCGAATACAGCGAACCAATACCCGTATCCGATTCAGAGGAGATCAAAGAGGAGATCATAGATGAAAAAATACTTCCCCCCGAAACCGAGCAGCTGGCTGTGGACCGGACCAATATCCTAAGAATACTGAAGAGTACAAAAACAAACCAAAAGCAAGGATCCCACCGTGTGCTGACTGAACAGCCTTCAGATGAAAGCCTTGCAATGGTGAAATATCCCAATAGCCTTGAAAGGCACGACGGTGTCATACAAAACTATACTTACCCTGCCTACAAGGGGACGCAGTATATAGACCTGCCGGAGGGAGGACAAGTCAGAAACTGTACCGAACTTTCTAACGATGTTCTCAAAAAGCAGCTTGCCAAAGATCTGCCCTTTAAGATCAGCTTAGACTCTGACCAGCCCCAGGTGCTTATCTATCATACCCACACGACCGAGAGCTATGAGCCTTATGCACGGGATTTTTATGACAGTACCTTTTCAAGCAAAACCACCGAAATGGATAAAAATGTCGTCAGCGTTGGGGACAGGATCTGCCGGGAGCTTGATAAAGCAGGGATAACATATGTCCATGACACCCTTATCCATGATCATCCGGATTATAACGGAGCCTACGATTCAAGCCGAAAAACAGTAAAGGAAATATTGAAAAAATACCCCTCTATAAAAGTGTGCCTTGATATACACCGTGACGGTATACAGCGTGGCGACGGCACAAGAATTGCCCCTGTTACGGAAATAGACGGGAAACAGGCAGCACAGATAATGATAATCTCCGGCTGTGATGACGGTACGATGGGGATGCCGAATTGTCTTGAAAACTTTATCTTTGCCTCAAAGCTGCAATCTCAGATAGAGGGAGATCATAAGACCCTTACCCGACCGGTGCTATTTGATTACCGGCATTATAACCAGGACCTTACCACAGGCTCGCTGCTGATCGAAATGGGCAGCCATGGAAACTCTATAGAACAGGCTCAGTATTCAGGTGAGCTTGTTGGGAGATCTCTTGTTAAGCTTCTCAAAAAACAATAAAGGTACAGCTCATAAGAAAGATACTCATATAGAAGTTTTAAGCCGTAGTATTTCTGATTTACAGTCAGAAGTACTATGGCGTTTTTATTGACAATGCAGCAATGCTATGCTATAATTGTAGCGAACATAAATCGGAATTTGCGGAGGATTTTATAATGAATGATCTATGTATGATAATAAAAGAAATGGTGAAACCGAATTTCCTGAATATCAGAACATCTATCCAGACCTATGACAGAGATGCGATATGCTGCGGTGCTCCGTGTTGGAGATGGGCATATCATGCACTTCATTCAGCTGATAAATGGTTTATAAATCCTTGTGTATATGATGAACCGCCTTTTCATGAAGAAGGACTTGATAATCCCGACAAGCCTGCTTCTGTTATCTTATCTGATGAGCAGCTTCTTGATTATCTTGACAGTGTAGAGAAAAAAACTTTCGCATATCTTGATTCGCTCACAGATGAGATGCTGTATGAATGTCCTGAAAACTGTGAACATACGAGAATGGAACTGGTACTGAGACAATTCCGCCACATATCGTTCCATACAGGAATGCTTAACGGACAGACTGCTGTAGCAACAGGAAAATTTCCAATGTGGGTATCTCAGGCTGACAAATATGTTGATGACGGTATTTTTTTCGGTAGATACAGAAAAGGACAAGTTACAAAATAAGTTATGATAATGTAAATTCTAATTTATCTTAGCAACCGTATAAAATATAATGCCCCTAAGCGCATAAACGCTTGGGGGCAAAACTTCTATATGGGTATTCGGCTTAAGGGCAGTACCCTTATTTCTTTTTGTTTTTGCCTTTTTTCTTTGAGCTTGTAACTTTGATCCGGCTGCGCTTTTTCAGACTTTTTTCTTCCTTATCTTCCTTTTCGCTCTTTCTGCGGCTGATCCTGCTGTGGATCCAGATCACCACAATGATCAACGATACCACCAGAGCGATCAGAACTATGTAAAGCGCAGGCATAAGCTTTTCTTTTAACGAGTCTTTTTTATCTGTCTTTATAGCGGAGCTGTCCTTTGGTTCGGGTGTTGTTTCACTGATTTGAGAAAAAGCCACGGTCTGCGCCGCAGCCTGAGTTTGCTCCTGTGCCTTATCAAGCCTTAAAATGCTGATCTTGTATACGGTCTCGTTGTTGTTAACGTCGGTAACGGTTATCGTCCTGATGTTATTTCCAACAACACATTCCGGATTGCCGGTGTACCATATCCTGTCTGTCTTGCTTGCTGTTTTGCCCTCGATCTCAACCTTGTCCACCTCATACGGTACGGTGATGCTGTATTCATGAATGCTGTACATAAAGGGCGGAATAAGCGTTCCTTTGTCTGTTTTCAGATCCACCAGCACCCCCTGAGAGGGGACAGCATTTTGCATGGCAGGCTCCTGCTCTTTTGAAGTGCTCTGTTCCTTGGGGGATATTTCAAAGCTTGTATATGTGCTTTCCGCCTCGATCTGGATTCCCTGGGTATTTGTAGCGCTGCAATTAACAACGTTTATAACTGCTGTGCCCGGGGAGGAAGCGGTAAGTCTCAGCGAAAGCTCCGCCGAAGTACTTTCACCGCCGCTATGATCGATAGTTATTATTCCGTTGCTGCCGATCGCACTGTCGCCGCTTTGAAAAGCCAGAAGAGAATTGTCGTAGGAAATTACAGCAGAGACCTTACCCAAAGAAGCCTGTGAGGATATGCCGACCTTAACGGTCAGTTCCTCACCGACTTTAACATTCTTTTCCATTACCGAGACCGACAGATCTATGCTGCCCTCAGCTGATGTAATATTTGCCGGAAAAATTATGGATACTATAACACAAAGCATTATGCATAAGGCTTTTTTCAACTTTTCCAGCTCCCTTTTCGTGATTTGGTTACTCTATTATATACTATTTTCCCCAAAAGGTCAAATAAACGGTCAAAATATCACTCCCAGGGTCATATATAATAAAATATTTACATTTTGCCAATAGATTTTACTATATTTTCTCTCAATAATGATCTATACTACTAAATGTAGAAGGGTGGCTCCAGTAGGGGCTGCTTTTTTTTTCAGTTGGTGCTGTTTTTTGCCATGAAAATGACTGCTTTTTTGTCATGATAGGCGGCAGCTTTTAGTTTTATAAAAAAATTCACCATATATGTGCATAAAAAAGACCGGTACCTGCTTTTCGCAAGTGCCGGTCTTGTGCTTTTGGGCTTACTATTCTATTATATCCCGGATATTCTCGTTTGTATTTCTGCTTATGCATTTCAAATGTCTTCGCTGCGATCTGTTCTCACCGTGAAGCTGGGTGAGACCCTCTTGTGTACCCACTGCGCCGAGAAAGTCGCAGCGGCTTATGATCCTGACGAGAGAATCGTTTTCGCTTCCCTGAGCAAATGTGAAAATAACAGGCTCAAATCCGCAGTTTTCAATAAAAAGCTGCTGCATTTCGTATATGTCCCTTATCATTCTGCTGCGATAACTGTCAAAGTCCTCTTTTTCCCGCTGGATATAAGTTTTGTCCTGTAAAAGAGCAAAACCACCGTTTGCAAATTCAAAGCAATTGTCTTGATTAAGTATTTCTATTTCCTTCCAGCGAAGATATTTTTCGTTCGTATCTGCGCTGTTTGAGGAATATTCCGTCTGTTTGCCGTAAACACAGACCGTGGCTTTGAAACGGTAATTGCGGATTATCTCGCCTACCTTTCCGCTGCATGAGGAAGTGTAGCCGTCAATAAGCAGCGCAGCTGATTTTTTTGGCAGATCGCTCCCGTCTTTCAAAGCCTTTGCAATGTCGGAAACAAAAACCGGTGTGTAGCCCTTGTTGATAAGATATAGTATATCTTTTTCAAATTCATCTGCACAAATCCCGCCCTCGCCTCGGTCGATGTTGTTGTAGCGCAGTATCACAACGCTTTGAATGTTTGCTGTTTTTTGTTCGTTTACACCCGATCTCGTCAGTACAGCTGTGCAGATATATACTGCAATTACGGCGATTATTATCATAAGATTGCCGATTTTTAACCCTTTTAGAATTATCATAAATATTCTCCGTTTCATTTGTTAAAACATATGATGAACAAACAAATTTAATTACAAAAAATATTCTCCATTCTCTTGCATTTTTTGTGCAAATGTGATACAATAAATAAAATAATGGCTGAATAATTTGTTAATTTCAAAAAGTACAGGGGTGATGGTCGGTGTTTGGCTTTTCTAACACTACAAAAATTATATTTACAATAGCTGTTATACTGTTTGCGTGTGGGTCTTTCTATTTTTCGTTCAGAGGCAGTAAATTTCTCAAGTCTCTGAAATCAAAGCTCACTATGGCAGTTGTTGTGGTGGCTGTTGTATTGATAACAACTCTGAGCCTTATCTCGGTAAGATTTGTTGAAAGGTCCTCTATTGAGACCCTTGCCAATACCATAAAGCCTATTGCTGAAAGTACAGCGGGTAACTTTGACCAGACTGTTAACAGACTGGGAGAGAGCCTTTCGGAGTCAATACATAACAGCTCCGGCAGTAAAAATGTTGACGATGTCCTTTCTTCGCTTAAAAATAACTTCCCGACTATAGTGAAAGAAAGGTTCAATGTTTCCATATCCGATTATTGCAGCTATTATGTCTTTGACTCATCCGGAAAGGTACTGAGCCATTTCGGAGATACCTCTCTTGATATAAACAGCATCGTTACCTCAAGCGACGTTTCAGAGGCAATAACAGTTGGAAGACCGGTAATAACAAAATGTGTCAATTCGGAGAATATGTCGTCTTTTGCTGTGTTGTCCGCTGTAAACGATCCGCAGGATCCTTCTAAAAAGGATGTTGTGGGTGTCGCCCTTAACGGATACGCCCTTTCAAATATCCTTGAGAAAAATTCTCTGAGCAAAATGGGTGAGTTTTATATTGTGGATTCCGATGGTAAAATAATTATCCACCCCACATCATCCTCATCTATGTTCAAGTATGAAAACCCCATAGAAAAGGCAAAGGACAATAAAGACTATAAAGATGTTGCATCTGCATTTGAAAAAGTAAATGATTCCGATGACGGCTATGTGACATTCGAATACGACGGCAAAGATTATGTGGGCGGTTATTTCAAAGTAGCCACATTTAACGCCAAGATCCTTATGGTCACAGATTCCTCCGAGTACACTAAAACAGCAATGATGGCTCTGGAAAGCATATTCTTTGTGGGAATAATACTGCTTTGTGTTGTAATGATATGTGCAACGCTCTTTGCTCGCCGTATATCAAAGCCTATCGTTTCCGCAACAGACAGGATCAGAGGGCTTGCCCAGGGCAACCTTACCGATCCGGTGGATGTATGGTATTCAAACGATGAACTTGGAGTGCTTTCCAACTCTCTTGACGAAACGGTATTGAGCCTGAGACAATATATCAACATAATCACAGTTGCTCTTACAAAGATATCCGAAGGAGATCTTTGTCATAAGATGGAGGGCACCTTCAAGGGCGACTTCTATAAGATAAAGAGCACATTCAACGAGATCCTCAGTGCGCTGTCGGATACCTTTGCGGCAATAAATATGTCTGCCGAACAGGTAAACTCCGGGGCAACCCAGGTATCTGATTCAGCACAGGCACTTTCACAGGGTTCGACCCAGCAGGCATCTGCCATCGAAGAGCTTTCCGCAACCCTTACAGATGTTTCCAAGCAGACCCAGCAGAACTCTATGGATGCTAAGAATGCATATAATATCGTTATGGATAACACAGAGGCTATCAATAACTGCAACGACGATATGACAAATATGCTTAAAGCGATGAATGAGATCAGCGATGCATCTGCTGAGATCGCTAAGATAATCAAGGTCATTGACGAGATCTCCTTCCAGACCAATATCCTTGCATTGAATGCAGCGGTTGAGGCTGCAAGAGAAGGATCAAAGGGATTTGGCGTGGTCGCTGACGAAGTAAGACGCCTTGCATCTCGTTCCGCCGAGGCGGCAAAGCAGACTGCACAGCTTATAGAAAACTCCGCTATTGCGGTAAATAAGGGTTCTAAGATCGCTGAAGATACCGCAGAATCTCTTGAACAGATAGTTCGCAGATCTGAGGAGATAACCACCCTTATGAGAAATATAACCGAAGCTTCCGAGGCACAGGCTGATGCGATAGTGCAGATAGATACAGGCGTAGACCAGATCTCTGCGGTCGTTTCCAAGAATACATCTACCGCTGTGGGATTTGCCTCTGCAAGTGAGGAGCTTTCAAGCCAGTCTCTTATCCTGAAGAATATGATCGCCCGTTTCAGGCTTTCCGAGGAGGATGCTGAATCTGCACCGGCTGCCGTAAAAGAAAACATTGATCCTTTTGACCTGCTCGATGCACAGGAAAGCACAGCCCCTGCAGCTGAGGAAAAGGCAAGCCATACGGAGCTTTCTAAGGAAGATATGGAAATACTGGGATTTACCAGCGATGATGATGATAAGTACTAAAAATCCAATAGACGGAGGTTTTTTATATGAAACGCAGAATAGGTATCCTTACCAGCGGCGGTGACTGTCCGGGACTTAACGCCACCATCAGAGGCGTTGCCAAGGCTTGCTATGAGAGATTTGGCAGCGATGTTGAGATCGTTGGAATTGAGGACGGTTATTTCGGACTTATAAACAATATGTGCCGTGAAATGAATCAGTCTGATTTTTCAGGTATACTCACCACAGGCGGAACTATATTCGGAACTAAAAGAACGCCCTTTAAGAAAATGCAGGTGGTTGAGGACGATAACGTTGATAAAGTTAAGGCAATGAAGAATACATATAAAAAGCAAAAGCTTGATTGTCTTCTTACCCTCGGCGGGAACGGTACCCATAAGACCGCAAACCTCCTTTCTGAGGAAGGTCTGAATGTTATCGGCCTGCCTAAGACCATTGATAACGATATCTGGGGAACAAGTGTTACATTTGGTTTCCATACCGCTGTAAACACCGCAACAGACGTTATAGACAGACTGCACTCTACAGCAAATTCCCACGGAAGAATACTGGTGTGCGAAATAATGGGAAATAAAGCAGGTTGGCTCACCCTTTACGCAGGTATCGCAGGCGGTGCGGACATGATCGTTATCCCGGAGATACCATATGATATCGAGAAGCTTGCCCAGGCTTGTGAAAAACGTAAGGATAAAAGATTTGCTATCCTTGCTGTGGCTGAGGGAGCATACGATATCAAAGAAGCAAAGATGAAGAAAAAGGAAAGAGCAGCTTACAGAGCTGAAAATGGCATTACTACCGCAACAAGCAGGATCGCAAAGCAGATCGAAGAGATGATAGGCAACGAGGCAAGGGTCTGTGTTCCCGGTCATATGCTAAGAGGAGGAAGTCCATCGGCTTACGACAGAGTGCTTGCTACAAAGTTTGGTGTACACGCTGCAAAGCTTATTTCTAAAGAAAAGTATGGCTATGCAGTTGCTATGATAAAAGATAATGTAAGCGAGAATCCGCTCTCTGAAGTCGCTGGAAAAACTAAGTTCGTCCCACCGGATGACCAGCTTGTTAAGACCGCAAGAGATATTGGTATATCCTTTGGTGATTGATATTATAAACCGGCTCTCATTTTTGTATGAGTGCCGGTTTTATTGTTTAAAAAATCGGACTGCTGCCGGTTAAATGACAACAGTCCGTTTGGTTTATACGTTATTTGTTAAAAGTGCAGCTTTTCTTTGCCTGCTGGCAAATGGAAATTATCTCATTGCACCATCTGTCAAATTCAGGGTCATCCTTTTGAAGCTCCGGATGAGCAAGAATATATCTTACGGTCCTTTCTATGCCCTCTTTTGCACTTACAGTCGCCTCAAAATCAGGGACCAGAGATTTAACCTTTGTATTATCAAAGATAACGGAGTTTGCCTTGTCGCCGATAAGACTTCCTGTAAGGTCATAATCACTCATATCAGCCAGCATCTCGGAAGATACATAGTAAGGGATAAGATCAACCCCCAGAGCATCTGCGATATATTGATAGATCTGGTTCCATGTAACACTTTGATCTGATGTTATGTGAAATGCCTCACCAATGGCTTCTTTTTTGCCTATAAGTCCTGCATAAGCCTTTGCAAAGTCGCTGTTGTGGGTTATAGTCCAAAGTGAAGTGCCGTCTCCGTGAATGATAACAGGCTTGCCTTCCATGATCCTTTTGACTACCTGCCAGCTTCCGCCTTTTCCGTGGACCCCCAGAGGAACGCTGCGCTCGTCATAAGTATGGCTCGGACGAACAATTGTAACAGGGAAGCTGTGCTGACGGTACATTTTCATAAGGTACTCTTCACAGGCGATCTTGTTTCTTGAGTATTCCCAGTATGGGTTTTCAAGAGGTGTTTCTTCCGTAATGATATAGCTTGCCGGAGGCTTTTGATATGCAGAAGCAGAGCTGATGTAGATAAACTGCTTTGTCTTGTCCTTAAACAGCCTGAAATCTCTTTCAAGCTGCTTTGGCTCAAATCCGATAAACTCTCCTACACAGTCAAACTCCAGTCCCTTGAGCTTTTGTGCAACATCAGCCTCGTCGTTTATGTCTGCTGTTATGAGTCTAACATTTTCCGGCAGACCGGAAGCTCTGTTTCCTCGGTTGAGCAGATAAAGCTCCTCGCCCCTTTGAGCCAGCAGCTTGGTGATCGCCATGCTTATTGTACCTGTTCCGCCGATAAAAAGTATTTTCATGTTATTACCCCTTGTAAATTCGTATTAATAATCTTGTTATCATATTTATACTATAAAGATACCGTAATGTCAATCTGAAAATAGCTTTATATCCAATAAAAATGATGCTTTTTATCAAATTTATGCCTAATTGGTAGTGACATTTTATAGTTTATGTGTTATAATCATATATGAGTAAGATCTTAGATTATTTTAGTCAGCTTTATATATCTGCTTTTTGTCTTAAACTTTGTAAGCGTACAGAGGTGATTTGAATGAAAAAGATCCTGGGAATGACTTTTGGTGGTCTTCAGCATAAGATACTTAACCTTGTGCTGACATTCCTGCTTCTTATGGTAGCTGTGTTTGGGGCGATCTCATTTTATCAGAGCAAGACCCTTTCAAAAACAGTCAATCAAGCAAGGGAAAAACAGCAGGAAGCTATCAGGGATGTTTCTGAGGAAACAATGAACGGGGTAGTCAACAAGACCCTGTCAAAGACTACTGCACTTCAGGCGTATATTGCCGACGAAATGTTTGTCGGACTTAAAAACAGCGTTGAAACCATGCAGTCTCTTGCAAAGGACACCTTTGATAAAAAAGACTCCTTCCAAAAGCGTGAGGTTTATGCACCCGATGCTTCCAACGAGGGTAAATTAGCATTGCAGGTCCTCTGGGAAGAGGGAGTTGACTATAAAAAGTCTGAATACCTTGGGATCGCCGCCAATATGGGTGAGGCAATGATAGCCCTGCTTAAAAGCACCGAAAATATAAACACCTGCTATTTTGGACTTTCAGACGGAACACATATCTGCGTAGACGAGCATTCTGCAAATAAATTTGACAACCTTGGAAAGGTGATAAATTTCCCCGTGAGGGAAAGGCCCTGGTATAAAGCGGCAGTAGAAAAAGGGGAGATCTGTTTTACCGGCGTTATTACCGACGCTTATACAGGTGAGGTATGTGTTACCTGCGCCGCACCGGTATATTCCAACGGAAAGCTTATCGGAGTTGTAGGTGCAGACCTGTTTTTGGACTCAATGGCCGACTATGTAAATAAGTCAGAGGCAGACGGCGGATTTGTTTGCGTTGTCAACAACGATGGTAAGATCGTTTTTTCTCCCGAGAAAAGCGGTACCCTTAAAGTTGAAACAGATGATAAGGCTGCTGATCTGAGAAAGGGTGAGAACAAAGACCTTGGCGAGCTGATAACTGCATCATATAAAGAACAGACAGAGCCAAAGCTTATAAAAATCGACGATAAAGAATTCTTTGTACTTGGCTCTCCCATGAAAACCATCGGCTGGACAGTTCTTTCTTTTATCGATAAGGATATTACCCAGCAGCCAACCCAGGCTATGCTAAGCGAATATGATAAGATCAATAATGAGGCAACAAGCGATTTTGAGTACAGCTCAACCAAGTCAAAACAAACATCCCTTGTGATGATACTGGTCATACTTGTTCTGGGTTCAGTTTCAGCTTTGTGGCTTGCAGGAAGGATAGTCAAGCCAATGACCGCCATGACCGAGGATCTTATTGAAGGCGGAAAAACGGGAAAAGCCTTTGAAATGAAGGATATATATAACACCAAGGATGAGATACAGGTCTTTGCCGAGACCATAAACGACCTTTCTCAGAAGGCGAATAAGTATATCCATGATATTACCGAGATAAATAAAGAAAAGGATAAGAACGAAAAGTTCTATTATAAATTCGTTCCTGAAAAATTCCGTGAATTGCTCGGAAAGGAAAAGTTTACGGATCTTGCTCTGGGAGATGCCCAGAGCCGTGAGTTCGCAGTACTGTTCTGCGATATCCGTTCTTTTTCAATAAATTCCGAAATGATGACCGCCAAGGAGAATTTTGAGTTTGTTAACGTTATCTATGGTATCGCAGGACCTATAATAAGAAAGTATGGCGGTTTTGTTGATAAGTACATTGGTGATGCCGTTATGGCGCTGTTTGAAAAGGCTGATTCTGCTGTAAATGCAGGTATTGAGCTGTACAGGAGTATCGTGCTTGACCCTTCCACGGCAAAGAAGCTGAAGGTCTCTGAGATAAACGTGGGTATAGGTATACATATGGGCATGGCACGAATCGGTATCGTCGGAGAAGAGGAAAGACTTGCCGGAACGGTTATCTCCAACACAGTAAATATAAGCTCACGCCTTGAATCCCTGACCAAAAAATACCACACCGCAATGCTTATAACTAAGGATACCCTTGACCGTATGACCTCTCCGGATACTCTTACAACAAGATATGTGGGAATGATCCGAATGGAGGGCGTTAATGAAGTCAAGTCTGTATATGAGGTCCTTGACTGTCTTGATGAAGAGCAAAAAGAGCTTCGTAAGGGGACGAGTGTTGAATTCCGTGAGGCTATAAGGCTTTTCCACCTGGGCAAGAGAAAACAGTCTATGGAATATCTGAAAAAGCTTATTGATGAGAATAAAGCCGATCATGTCACACGACTTTATCTTGATTATATCAGCTCGCTTTCCGAAGAGGATAAAAGTAACGTGTTTATATTTGATAAAAAATAAATCGGATATATCCAAAAAACAGCCGCTGCGTAAGGGCAATGCTTATATAGAAGCCTTATGAATTGTTTTGAGGAACATCTTTTTATTGCGAAGGACTGTTTCCTAACCGTATTTCTTGACCATAACTATTTTTAAACCNNNTTAAGAGTTTTAGGAAAGGGGTTTGGGGAATAACCCTTTTGCAAAAGGGTTTTCCCCAAAAAGAGTTTATAATGCTTCTGTATAAGTGCAGTCCATATGCAGTCGGCTGTTTTAGTTTTTGTTTAGTATTATTCCGACTCTGCGGAGGAAGATGCCTGCGGGATATCAAGCTTTTTAGGCGGAGTAGAAAGTCCGGGGTCGTTGCTTTCCTTTGCCTTTTGAGTCAGGTCGTTTATCATCTTTTCAAGGTATTTATAAGATATATCGTAATTCTTTTTTGCAGTCTCAAGGCTGTCCTCTACAGTTGCCACAGGCTGTCTTATGGAAATGTGTACATCGTTTGGCATATCCTTGTAACCCAGCTTGTCAGCAACAAGCTGCATATTAAGAGAGAATCCGATCTCGTCCACGTATTTGTTGCCGGGGAATTTTTCACCGAGCTTGTGATCCATTATCTCCAGGTACTGATACTCCGTATTGGTATCTGTGATAACCAGCATACTTTCCGTGCTGTACAGATTTGCCAGGAATTTGCTGCGGGTGTCTTTCTGATCCTGTGAATATGAAGTGGGATCAAGAGGCATTACGATAACATTGACGTGAACATATCCGTTGCCGTCAATATCGTCTACATACTCCTCAAACAGCTCCTCGATCTCTTTTTCTTTAGTGGAAAGTCCGTTGTCTGCTATCATCATAACGGTAAGATCAGCTTTTTTTATCTGAAGCTGGTGATAGATTATAAACGCAGCGATAAACACAACAAAGCCTGCAAGAATAAGCCACCACTTGTTAAGATAAATGAAATTCTGTATTTTCTTTTTTGGGCTTAGCTTTACAGCCGTTTGCTGTTCTGCCGGGGCAATATCCTCCTGTGCAGGTTCAGCCTCAGCGGAGTCTTCTGCGTTTTTCTTTTTCATCAGCTCTATCCTCTCACGGGCAAGCTGACGCTCACGCTCTTTTTCGGCTTCTTTTTGGCGCTTTTTTCGTGCAGCTATGGCAGCCTGTTTCTTTTCCTCAAGCTCCTGCTGCCTGCGCTTTTCTTCTTCGTATATTTTTTTTTCGTATTCGTAATCGCTCTCGTCAAGTATCTCACGAGCCTTGTCTTTTTTGTCGGACATCCTTTCACCTCACTGACTTTTTGAGTATACATGAAATTTATGAACTGCTAATTAACAAAATTGATACATAAAATTTAGTCATAATGCCAGTATACTTAATCCGGGTATTGTTTTATAATAGTTTTAAGGAAATAATAAAGAAACGAGGTGCTTTTGATGCTTAATGAAGTTAAACAGAATGACGTTAATAAAGAGCTTGTCTCGGAACAGATCGAGATGTACCGTGCAAGGCTTTCGGGACTTGAAAACAAGATCAAAGAAAATAAACTCCCGGTGATTATTACGATCGATGGCTGGTCTGCCTCCGGCAAAGGTTCACAGATCGCTCAGCTTATAAAATGCCTTGATCCACGTTTTTACAAGGTAATGTCTTTTGGTAAGCCAAATGAGGTGGAAAAAAGAAAACCCTGGCTGTGGCGTTATGCCTGTGCTATGCCTATGCAGGGTAATTTCCTTATCCTTGACCGCAGCTGGTACCGTGACACAGTAAATGCCTATCTTTATGATGAGATAAGCAAAAGTGAGATGCGAAGGAGATTTGATGATATAAATGTCTTTGAAAGACAGCTTGCAGATGATGGCTATCTTATAGTCAAGTTTTTCCTTCATATCACTGAGGACGAGCAGAGAAAGCGCATTAAAAAGCTTATGTCATCGGACTATACCAGCTGGCGTATAGACGAACACGACCTTTATAATCTCAAAAAGCGTGAAAAATTCGCTAAGTATTACGAGGAAATGATAAGTAAAACAAACACTCCAAGCGGTGTTTGGAATGTGATCGGCGGTGACGATAAAACAGGGGCAAAGCTTGAAATGATAAAAGCTCTTGTGCTTGCCGTTGAAGGAAAGCTTGAAGCTAAAGCTTCCGCAAGCACATTCGTTCCTAAAAACCAGATCCCGTTTGCAAACGTTAAACCGGAAGAGTTTAAAATGGCTGCCGTGCCAAAGGTCAGCGAGGTCCCTTTGGATAAAACACTTACCGATGAGGAATATGATAAAAAGCTGGAAAAATACCAGGACAAGCTTTTCAAACTGCAAAATCTCTGCTATCAGAAAAAAATACCGGTCGTTATCTGTTATGAAGGCTGGGATGCAGCAGGAAAGGGCGGTAATATCCGCCGTGTGGCAAATGCCCTTGACCCAAGAGGCTACGAGGTCGAACCTATCGCTGCCCCTGATAAATACGAGCTTGCAAGGCACTATCTCTACCGCTTCTGGACAAGGCTTGAAAACGACGGCCACTTTACTATCTTTGACCGCACCTGGTATGGAAGGGTAATGGTAGAGCCGATCGAGAACATAACCCCTGCTGACAGGGTCGAGCAGGCTTATCAGGAAATCAACGAGTTTGAAAAGTTCCTTATGGAGTGGGGCGCAGTTGTCATCAAGTTCTGGATAAACATTGATAAGGACGAGCAGCTCAAGCGATTTACCCTGCGGCAGAACACTCCCGAAAAGCAGTGGAAGATAACCGATGAGGACTGGCGTAACCGTGAAAAATGGGATGTCTATGAAAAGTATATAGACACAATGATCGAAAGGACCTCAACCAAAGCAGCGCCCTGGACTATTATCGAGGGCAACGATAAAAAATATGCCCGTATCAAGGCTTTGAAAACTATTATTGAAAAGATAGAGCAAAAGCTGGATAAGGATAAATAAGCGTAAAAAAAGACTTGCCACTTTAAACGGTGACAAGTCTTTTGCTTTAAGTTCTGTTATTTGTTTATAAGTGCCAGAGTATCTCTTGCAATAAGCAGTTCCTCGTTGGTAGGAACGACCCATACCTCAACCTTGGAATCTGCTGAGGATATCTTGCACAGTTTGCCTCTGATAGTCTTGTTGAGCTCTTCGTCAAGCTTGATGCCGAAGAACTCCATGTCAGAGCAAGCCATTGAACGAACAAGGCTCTCGTTCTCACCGATACCGCCGGTGAACAGAACAGCATCAAGACCGTTCATAGCTGCTGCAAAGCTTCCGATATACTTCTTGATCTCGTAGGTAAGCATTTCGTTTACAAGCTCACATCTCTTATTGCCCTCGTTAGCACCGGCAATAATGTCTCTGTTGTCGGATGAAATACCTGAAATGCCGAGGAATCCGGACTTTTTGTTGAGATAATCGCTCATCTGTGCCGGTGTGAATCCGTGCTTTTCAGCGACAAAATCAACAGCCGAAGGGTCAACGCTTCCGGAACGTGTGCCCATTATAACACCGTCCAGAGGAGTAAAGCCCATTGTTGTGTCAACAGACTTTCCGCCGTCAACAGCTGTTATGGACGAACCGTTGCCAAGGTGACAGGAAACGATCTTCAGATCCTTGATGTCTTTGCCCATAGCCTGTGCAAGTGCAGCAGAAACAAATCTGTGTGATGTTCCGTGGAAACCGTACTTTCTAACGTGCAGCTGCTCATAGTCCTCGTATGGAAGACCGAACATGTATGCCTTCGGAGGCATTGTCTGGTGGAAAGCTGTATCAAATACAACTACCTGCGGAGTAGTTGCAGGCATTACCTTCTTGCAGGCTCTGAGTGCAAGAGCGTGTGCGTGGTTATGTACAGGAGCAAGCTCTGCCAGTCCGTCGATCTTGTCGATAACTTCGTCTGTTACAAGACAAGCCTCAGAGAACACCTCTGCGCCCTGCACTATTCTGTGACCTACTGCGGAGATCTCGTCCATAGAGTCAATGACCTTAGTTTCTCCTGTTGTAAGGATCTCAACCAGCTTTTCAAAAGCCTCTGTGTGTGTAGGGAAATTACAGTCAGCCTCATACTTTCTTCCGTCGCCTGTCTTTGCGCTTACGTGTCCGCCGATGCCGATCCTGTCGCAGTTTCCCTTTGCGATAACAGACTCATCAGTCATATCAAGCAGCTGATATTTAAGAGATGATGAACCTGCGTTAACTACCAATACTTTCATCAAGAAATACTCCTCTCAATAATTTGTACAATATTACTGTTGCTTGACTTTGAAGCCACAATATAATATAATATCAGTATAACAATTTCGGTATGAAATTTCAAGTGTATTTTTACCATTTGTCTGATTTACACATTTTTAGCAATAAATTTTAGTATTTTGTTAACATTTATCTTTCTATAAATCGTTGAGGTGACTAAGATGTTTGCCGCAGGCATAGTGGCTGAATATAACCCCTTTCATAACGGACACAAATATCACATAGAGCAGACAAAAAAGCAGGGTGCGGATCATATAGTTGTTATCCTTAGCGGAGATGCTGTTCAGCGTGGCGATGTAGCAGTCTGTTCCAAATATGACAGAGCGCAGATGGCAATAGATCAGGGTGCGGATCTTGTTATTGAACTTCCTGCACCTTATTCCTGTGCCCCGGCTCAGGTTTTTGCTTTGAACGCAGTCAGATTGCTTGGGGGCTTTGGCGAGAATGTGATAAGATATATGTCGTTTGGATGTGAATGTGCTGATACGGACAAGCTTGAGAGTGCAGCGGATCTTATCAGCGAGCTTGAGCACAGCGAAAGGTTCAAAGAGCTTATCGCAGATGGTCTGACATATCCTCAGGCTGTAAGTATTGCAGCAAAGGAGCTTTCAGAGGATATTAAAGATATTCTTTCCGATGCCAATAACGTACTTGGGATAGAGTATATTCGTGCAGCCAGAGCTGTTGCTCCCTGGCTGAGGACCATATGCATCAAACGCAAAGGTGCCGGCCACGGAGATGACAAGGTGTATAATGAATTTGCAAATGCCACATTTTTGCGTGAACGAATAAGGTCCGGCGAGGATATATCTTCCTTTGTTCCCACGGTGCCTCAGGGCCCTGCCGCATTTGTTTCAAGATCTGACAAGACGATTTTATATAAGATAATGAGTGCAGATGAAAAGAGCGTCCAAAGCTGTCCTTTTGTAACTCAAAGCCTGATAAACCGCATAAATAAAGCGATCGCCCGGTGTCCGGGCTCTATGGATGAACTGGCTGAGCTTATAAAAAGCAAAGATGTTACAATGTCAAGAGTCAGACGATTTTTGATGCATATAGCTCTTGGCATAACACAAAAGGATATGCTCACACCTGTGCCATACGGCAGGATACTTGCCCTTAACCGAAAAGGAGCGCAGGTGCTTGTTAGTGCAAAAAACAGAACGCTTGAGTACGACACCTCTCTTGCAAGGCTTGAGAAAAATGACTGCTCCAAACGTACAGCGTTTCTTGAGTGCAATGCGGTCAGACTCAGAGAAGTATGTGCAGGGGTTTCGTTTTCCAACGAGTATAAACGAAAGATCGTTATTACGAAATAGTGGTGATAATTATTAAAAGAACAATTCGAGCGATGAGCCTTTTTATAATCCTTGCGCTCTGTTTTTCCTGTTTGCCGTTTGTAGTTTATGCCGATGACAATAAGCTCCCTGAAAAGTTTGACCCCCGTGAAAGCGGAAAAGTCACTCCCGTAAGGCAGTCACCTGAAAAATACGATATCTGCTGGGCTTATGCAACTATTGGCGCAATGGAACAAAGCATTGTTTTCAGCGGCTTGGATAATACGTCTGTTGACCTTTCCGAAAGCTCCATGGTCTGGTTTTCTGCTCAGAGCGAAAAGGAGAATGTTGCACCCCAGCAGCGCTATTCAACAAACTATATAACCTCGCCTGTTTTTGCAGCTGCAAGACTTCAGGGGATCGAATATGAATCCGATGAACCTACTCTTTTAAACACCCCATACCTTAACCCTGTATCCTATTCTCAGCAGGGGGTCGCAGATTACGAGCTTGAAAAGGTGGAAAGGATCACCGGTGACACAAAGGCCATAAAAGAAAAGCTTATGGAATACGGCGGCGCAGCGGTATGCTACCACAGCAATACGGATCGTTTCAGCAGCGACCATAAAAGCTATTATCAGGACGAAGAAAGATCTGTTAACCACAGCGTTACAGTGATAGGCTGGGATGATAATTACAGTAAGGATAATTTCGGGAGCGTCAAACCTGAAAGCGACGGAGCGTGGCTTGTAAAAAGCGTTTGGGGCACCCGTAACGATGACGGCTTTTATTGGATATCCTACTGTGAAAGCGAGCTTAGGGACTTTTATTTTTATAAGCTGCAAAGGTCTGTAAGCGACAATGTCTATACCCACAATAAAGGAAATGACAAAATAATAGCCTCAGCACAGGATGCTGTGCAGGCGGCGAATGTTTTTACCGCCCGGGATAATGAGAGCCTTGAACAGGTGTCATTCTTTGTTGAGGGCAACGGCGGGGAAGGAACAGAGTATATGGTGCGTATCTTCAAGGACGTTAAGGGCGATTCTCCCGTTAACGGTATGGAGATACTTGAAAAAATGGGCACCGTAAGGTACGATGGCTATGTTACGGTCAAGTTTCCCGAGCATATAAGTTTTTCAAAAGGTGACAGATTTTCTGTTGTTGTATCACTTAAATCAAAAAATGGCAATAACTATTTCGTTGCCGAAAGCGCAGCCTGTGAGAGAAATAAAGGAGAAAGCTACTATTTCAGCGAGAAAAACGGCTGGCAGGACAGTATACAAACAAGCTTTGCAAATCCATATATCAATGCGTATACGTCCAAAAGATCTTCTGTGGATGTTTCGGATCTAAAACAGAAAATAGAGCAGTATGAAAATACAAAGGGTATGCAGCGTGCGGTGGAGTATGCAAAAAATGTTGTATACCGCTCAGAGCTGAAAAACGTCATAGTAAATAAGGCTGAACGGCTGATCGAAGCTGCTAAAAACGAACATGACAACTACGTTGTTATTACCAATACGGATGAGTGGAACGAATTTGCCAACAATGTCTCCGGCGGGAGTGAGTATACCGATAAAATAGTTATGCTGGAATCTGATCTTGATTTTTCCAATAAAGAATTTGTTTCGGCAGGTACCCCGGAAAAAGGTGAGTTTAACGGCTGCTTTTACGGTAACGGTCATGTTATGAAAAATATACGTTCCTCCTCTTGCGGGTTGTTCGCAAAGCTTGGGAAATATGCCATCGTAAGAGAGCTTGTTGTACAAAACAGCAGCTTTACCGGTGAATCCGCCGGAGGGATCGCAGGAATTTGCCGGGGAGGCACTGTTATTTCCTGTGGATTTTACGGAGAGCTTGATGCAAAAAACAGGGGGTGCATCGTGGGAGAGCTCCAAATGGGTACGATAAGCGACTGTTATTTCTGTGCAAAGGATACCCATGACCCTGCTGGGCTGTATGCACAGGAAGGAAAATATAATGTCCAGAACTGTTTTGCTTTGTCTGCCCAAAATGCTAACGAGGCTCAGCGCACAGCAGAATTGCTTAACACAAACGGCGGTAAAAATGTCTTTACCCAGCGCTTTATTGTGTCAGATGATACGATCATTCCCATTTATAAAGATACAAACGTTGTCCATAGCGAGCTTGATATTGAAAATAAAAGCTTTTCAGCGTGGGTAGTTATTATCCTGGTTTTTGCAGGTGTCTTGTTGATTCTGGCTGTTGTTTTGGGCTTTGTTAAAAGGAAAAAAAGGCGCAGGGAAAAACTGCGAAATACCGGATATGATAAAAAAAGAAACAGACTTTAATAGATTTTTTTTGTTCCTGGGTTGGCAAAAGGATAAAAATGTGCTATACTGATTATTTGTAAGTGAAAAAAGATGAAAGGTTGGTATAAATATGAAAGCAGTTGTAACGGTTATAGGTAAGGATGCTGTTGGTATACTTGCCAAGGTAAGCACCAAATGTGCGGAGTATAATGCAAATGTTATTGAGGTGACACAGTCTGTTATGCAGGAAATGTTCGCTATGATAATGATGGTGGATATTACCAAGCTTAACAGCGATTTTGCTGCCATGGCGGAATCTCTTGAAAAGCTTGGTGAGGACAACGGTCTGAAAGTAACCGTAATGCACGAAAATATTTTTAACTGTATGCACCATATTTGATGAGAGGGAACCTGTAAAATGATAAATGTTTACGATATACTTGAAACAATAAGAATGATCCAGGACGAGTGCCTTGATATACGCACCATAACTATGGGTATCTCCCTTCTGGACTGTATAGACAGCGATATAGACGTTGCCTGTAAAAAGGTCTATGAAAAGATAACCACAAAGGCAGCCCGGCTGGTTGAGGTGGGTGAACAGATCGAAAGGGAATACGGAATACCTATCATAAATAAGCGTATCTCTGTAACCCCTATTGCTATTGTTTCCGCCGCCTGCAAGTGCTCGCCTGTGAAATTTGCAAAAACAATGGATGAAGCCGCAAAGGCAGTAGGTGTAAATCTTATCGGCGGTTATTCTGCCCTTGTTCCCAAGGGATTTTCGGCAGGGGATATCGAGCTTATCAAATCTATCCCCGAAGCCCTTGCTGCTACGGAAAGGGTTTGTTCGTCTGTCAATATCGGCTCGACTAAAACAGGAATAAACCTTGATGCCTGCAAAATGATGGGTCAGATAGTAAGGGAATGTGCTGAAAAAACCGTTGAGCAGGCTTGCTTTGGTGCGGCAAAGTTGGTGGTTTTCTGCAACGCTGTTGAGGATAACCCGTTTATGGCAGGAGCCTTCCACGGTGTAGGTGAGCCTGATTGCATGATAAATGTTGGTGTTTCCGGCCCCGGCGTAGTAAGAGCGGCACTTAAAAAGTATCCCGACGCCGATATTACAAAGATATCCGACGTCATAAAGGAAATATCCTATAAGATCACAAGAGTGGGTCAGCTTGTGGGAACAACTGCCTCGGAAAGACTTGGCGTTCCCTTTGGAATTGTGGATCTGTCCCTTGCGCCAACACCTGCGGTCGGCGACTCTGTGGCACATATCCTTGAGGAGATCGGACTTGAAAGATGCGGGACCCACGGGACCACCGCTGCTCTTGCACTTCTTAACGATGCGGTCAAAAAGGGCGGAGTAATGGCTTGTTCGAGGATCGGCGGTCTGTCGGGAGCGTTTATCCCCGTTTCTGAGGATGCCGGTATGATAGATGCTGCAAAAAGCGGTGCACTTTGTATCGAAAAGCTGGAAGCAATGACGGCTGTATGCTCTGTGGGACTTGATATGATCTGTGTACCGGGAGATACTCCTGCGGATACAATATCTGCGATCATTGCTGATGAAGCGGCTATCGGTATGGTAAACAGCAAAACCACCGCCGTTCGTATTATCCCAGCCATCGGCAAGAAAGTCGGTGAGGAACTTGACTGGGGCGGACTTTTCGGATGCGGACCTGTAATGCCTTTGAAAAAAGAGTCTCCAAGCAAGTTTATAAACAGAGGCGGACAGATACCTGCACCGCTTCATTCGCTGAAAAACTGATATCCTGATTGGAGGGTGACTGTTTTGATCCTTGCGGTTAATACTAACTATACGAAAACAACTCCCTTTGAGGAGCGTATCAGGCTTATTAAAAAAGCCGGATTTAAAAGTGTTATTATGACATGGAACGGGAGCGATGTTTTTCAGGATGAGCTTTTGTGTGTGAAAGAGAATGGTTTGAGGATCGAGAGCGTACACGCTCCTTTCCACATGATGAATGATCTGTGGACTGATGAAAGACCGATGGATAGCCTTATCAAGCTTCACGGTGCTATTGATTCATGTCACAATTTTGCCATAAAAACCCTTGTTGTCCATCCCACAGATACCACCGAACCGCCTGCTGTCAGCAATTGCGGAAAAACGTATTTCAAGGGCTTGATAAGATATGCCAAGAGCATGGATGTTGAGCTTGCATTTGAAAATATTGAACGCCCTGAATACCTTGATGTTATTTTTGGTGAGTGCGATGATACAAACGTTAAGCTTTGCTATGACGTGGGACATGAAAACTGCTTTTCAAAAGGCAGCGACGTGCTTGCAAAATACGGCGACAGACTTAAAACTCTCCACATACACGATAACGACGGTACAGCGGATCAGCATATAATACCTTTTGACGGTAATATAGATTACAGCAAGTTTATTGCTAAACTTAAAAAGCTTGACTTTTACGGGATAATCGCCCTTGAGGTCATGCGTAACAGAACGGATATGTATAACGACCTTTCCGACGAACAGTTCCTTGACAAAGCTTTTTCAGCCGCCGTGAAGCTGTTTGAAATGAGACAGGGGTGATAAGGTGAATGTAAAAGGTCTTTTGGACTGTCATACCCATTGTATGTTTTCACCGGACGGGAAAGACGATCCGGCTCTGCTTATAGACAAAGCGATCCGGTTGGGGCTGAAAGTGCTTGCTGTGACCGATCACTGTGAGTGTAATACATGGTTCAGACCCGAGCATTATTGGATCGACGTCAAAACGGCTGATAAAGACGATATACTTATGTATAATTGTAAAGAGTTTTATGAAAAAAGTCTGGAGAGAATGGCTGAACTGAAGCAAAAGCACTATGAGGGCTTTGAATTTATCCACGGAGCAGAGCTTGGACAGCCGCTTCAGGCACCTGAGATCGCCGAGCAGCTGACAGGCGAACCGCAGCTGGATTTTATTCTGGGCTCGCTGCATAACAACAAGGGTATGCCTGATTTTTATTATCTTGAATATGATAAAATGAGCAGCCTTGAGATAAAAGATCTGCTTGATGATTATTTTGAACAAGTGCTTGAAATGTGCAGATGGGGCGGTTTTGATATTCTTTCACATCTTACTTATCCGCTCAGGTATATCTGCGGAAAATATAAGATCAATGTTGATCTGTCAAAATACCGTGATATCTGCGCTGAGATATTCAAAACTGTTATCGCTTCCGGCAAAGGCATTGAGATCAATACGTCGGGTCTGTTCAACGATCTGAACGACACTATGCCGGATGAGGAGCTTGTAAGGCTGTATAAGGATATCGGTGGAGAGATCATCTCTCTGGGCTCAGATGCCCACTGTGCTGCGAATGTGGGGCAGGGAATAGATATTGGCGCTCAGATCGCAAAGAACTGCGGGTTTAAGTATGCTGCCTATTTCAAACAGCACAAACCGCAATTTATAACATTATAAAACACAAAAAAAGAGAGGCTTTTTCGTGCGGAAAAAACCTCTCTTCTTTTGTTTTTATTATCAGTCGCTCATAGCGTTTTTCGCAATTACATCAGCAAACAGGTTAGCAGGGAGCTGTTCATAGCGTACCTTTTCAAAGGTGTATGATCCTCTGCCCTGAGTAGTCTGTCTCAGATACATTGTGAAATCGGACATTTCAGCCATTGGAACTTCTGCAACTACCTCGGTCAGACCGGCCTTTTCAGACGGGTTCATTCCAAGAACTCTGCCTCGCCTCTTGTTAAGCTCGCCCATAATGTCGCCTGTGTTGTCGTCCGGTACAAGAACGTTCAGCGCTCCGATCGGTTCAAGCAATACAGGATCAGCAAGTCTCATGCCTTCCTTATAAGCTATGCTTGCAGCCATTTTAAATGCCATTTCCGAGCTGTCAACAGGGTGGTAGGAACCGTCAACCAGTATAGCCTTCAGACCAACTACCGGGAAGCCGGCAAGTACACCCTTTTTGATGCTTTCCTGAAGTCCCTTTTCTACCGCAGGGAAGAAGTTCTTTGGAACAGCGCCGCCGAATACCTTTTCCTCAAATATAAGCTCATCCGAAACACATGGCTCAAACTCGATCCATACATCACCGTACTGTCCGTGACCGCCGGACTGCTTCTTATGACGGCCCTGAACCTTAACTTTCTTTCTTATGGTCTCTCTGTATGCGATCTTCGGCACAGAGATATTTACGTCCACACCGAAGCTGTTGCTCAGTTTGCATATGATAGAATCCAGATGAACGCCGCCAAGTGTGCTTATTATCTGTTCCAGAGTGTCCGGATCCTGCTCGTAGGTAACTGTCTTGTCCTCTTCAAGGATCCTTGAGATCGCATTGCTGATCTTGCTTTCGTCTCCCTGTGAAGCGGCTTTGACTGCCATCTTGTAGCTTGGCTTGGGGAATTCCATTGCAGGGAACTTTACGACCCTTGCTGCGTCACATATAGTATCGTTTGTATTTATGTTCATTTTCAGTGCAACTACGATATCTCCGCAGCCTGCCTGTGCAACGTCGGTCTGTTTCTTTCCAAGAAGCGAAACAAGCTTGCCGACCTTTTCTGTGCTTCCTGTTGTGGCGTTGACAACAGATCTGTTAGGTGCGATGCTGCCTGAAAATACTTTCATGAATGACATCTTTCCGACAAACGGGTCAGCGACTGTTTTGAATACAAAGGCAGTAAGCGGATCGTTTTCATTACACTCGACCTCAACAAGCTCTCCGTTTGCATCCTCACCCACCATTGCATCCTTTTCAGAGGGCGGAGGAAGCAGCAGGTCGATCTCTTTGAGAAGCATATCAACGCCGGAAAGATCGGTGCTGGATACGCATACAACAGGAGTTATAGCACCGCTGTTCATGCCCTTATGAATACCGTCTGTCAGCTCTTTCTGGGTAAAAGCTTCACCGGAGAAGAACTTTTCAAACAATGCCTCATCTGTCTCTGCAACAGCCTCGGAAACTGCCTCAACAAGTCCGTCGATACGGTATTCCATGTTTTCTGCGATCTCTGCGGTAGGCATATCGGTCGGCTCTGCCTTACCGTCAACATACTTATATGCCTGCATCTCAATGAGGTTAACATATGAAACGATCTTTCTGTCAGCTATTACAGGAACAACCACCGGACATACAGTCGGACCGAACTCTGCTTTGAGCTGTGTAAGAACGTTATTGAAGTTTGCGTTAATATCGTCAAGCTTTGTTACTACAAACATTGTAGGCTTGTTGTATTTTTTCGCACAGTCGTATGCTTTATGTGTGCCTACCTTTACGCCTGATTTTGCTGAAACGGTTATAAGTACACATCCGCTTGCATAAATACCCTCGATCATTTCCCCTTCGTAGTCAAAAAGTCCCGGCGTGTCAAGCATATTTACTTTGAACTCACCTGTTTCCATTGTTGTAAGGGAGGTATAGACCGAGGTCTTTCTTGCTATTTCGTCAGGGCTGAAGTCTGAAACGGTGTTGCCGTCAGTAACCTTTCCCAGTCTGTCAATAGTTCCGCTTTTGTATAGTAATGCCTCTGTAAGTGATGTCTTACCTGAACCTGCATGACCTGCAATGGCAATGTTCTTGATCTTGGTGCTGTCATAGTTTTTCAATTTAATCTCTCCAATCGTGTCTTCGGACAGTTTCGTTTGACCGTGTCCATGTGAATATTTGCGGATATGTAACAAATATACAAAAATGAGTGTCCGCATAGGTTAATTATATACTATTTGAACTATCTTTACAATAGATTTTTATAAAATTCTTTTCGTTAATATGAACAAATTTTATAATTGATTTTCTACAAACTGTACATTATTATTTTTTTGAGCACCCTTAACTTTTAACATAACGCCCTTCAATGGCATATAATTTAAGCATAGACAGGTGCTGAACAATAATATAAAAAACAACCATGCGGAGGCGTAAATATGGATAAAACAGTGATCTTGAGTGTTGGCGGAGACAATAGGATGGTGTATGCCTGTGAAGAGCTTTCAAGGGTGTGGAAGGTCTATTCTTATGCCTCCTGCGGAAAAAGCGGAGATACGATCATTCTTTCGGATCTCAAAGCTATGAATGAAAAGGCCAACATACTCCTGCTGCCCATAATGCGTGACGGCGGCTTTTATGTCCCCTCTGCACAAGGTGATATCCCCTTTGACAGTCTGATAGGTTGTTTAAAAAACAATGCTCTTGTCCTCGGAGGAAGAATGACAGGAGCCGTATGTGATTATTTTAAATCAAAGGGATTTGAGGTCTGTGATTATTATTCCTGCGAGGAGCTTGTGATAAAAAACTGTGTACCAACCGCAGAGGGCGCACTTTTCATTGCTATGCAGGAGCTTATTATAGATATTTGCGACACAAAGGTCCTTATAACCGGATATGGCAGAGTTGCAAAGTGCTGTGCAAAAGTTTTTTCAGCCCTTGGATCCAAAGTAAGTATTGCAGCAAGAAATACTGCCCGGCTTGCAGAGGCAGCAGTTAACGGCTATGACCCTGTCAGACTGAATATGCTTGATAAGGAGATAGAAAATTACAATATTGTCATAAATACGGTTCCTGCCGTTATATTCGGAGAAAAACAGCTTGAAAAGCTGGACAGCAAGGCGGTGCTCATTGATCTTGCATCCGCAGATGGCGGTGCAGATAAGCAGGCTGTTGAGAGGCTTGGAAAAAGATATATACACGCCCTTGCAATACCCGGGAAATATGCACCCGGTTCGTCCGGAAAGATAATTGCCGATACTGTCAGGAACATAATTACCGAAAGGAGAGAAAACGATGACCTTTGAAGGCATTAGGGTGGGCTATTGTATCTGCGGTTCATTCTGTACTTTTGAAAAATCTTTCAAAGCAGCCGGTGAACTTGTTAAAATGGGTGCAAAGCTTATCCCTGTTATGTCATATAATTCTGCCGGGCTTGATACACGCTTTGGCAATGCCCGTGAGATCGCTGCCCGTTTTGAAAAGATAGCCGGCACAAGCGTGATAAAAACGATCGTTGATGCCGAACCGATAGGACCTAAGAAAATGTGCGATATAATGGTCGTTGCGCCCTGCACAGCAAATACTCTTGCAAAACTTGCGCTGGGAATAACCGATACACCTGTAACGATGGCTGTAAAAAGCCACCTTAGAAACGCCGGTCCGGTCGTTATAGCTGTTTCAACGAACGATGCCCTTGCAGGCTGCGCCAAGAATATCGGAATGCTGCAAAATTTAAAAAATTATTATTTTGTCCCCTACAAACAGGATGATTACGAAAAAAAGCCAAATTCCATAGTTGCGGATTTTGATCTTTTGCCTGAAACGATCGAAGCTGCCCTTCATAGGAAACAGCTTCAGCCGGTCATACTTTGAATTAAGCGCCGTAAAGTTTTTTGCTTTACGGTGCTTTTGCATATTTCATATAAAATAATCAGAAATGTGTTGACGTTTTTGTGTTAAAGTGATATAATGATGTAAATGTGATTGAGCACGGTTTTGTAACTTGCTCACTACATAATGAATGAAAGGACATTTTAACTATGAAAAATATGTTGTTTGTTTCATCCGAGTGCGTTCCCTTCATTAAAACAGGAGGTCTTGCTGACGTTGTAGGTTCTTTGCCAAAGTGTTTTGACAAAAGATACTATGACTGCCGTGTTTTTATACCCAAATATATGTGCATGGACAGTAAGTGGAAAGATCAGCTTGAATATGTCACCCACTTCTATATGGATTACGACGGTCAAAGCAGATATGTGGGCGTGCTGAAAATGGAATATGAGGGCGTTATCTTCTATTTCCTTGATAATGAGTATTATTTCTGCGGAGATAAGCCTTACCTTGAGCATCACTGGGACATTGAGAGATTTATCTTCTTTGACAGAGCGGTTTTGTCTGCTCTTCCTCTCATAGATTTCAGACCTGATGTGATCCATTGTCATGACTGGCAGGCAGGTCTTATACCTGTATTTCTCCATGACAGCTTCCAGGGCGGAGAGTTTTATCGCGGCATAAAAACAGTAATGACCATACATAATCTTAAATTCCAGGGCAATGACAATGTTGACAGAATAAAATGGCTTTCCGGCCTTTCCGATTATTATTTCTCCATTGATAAACTCAGGACAGGCATTGACGGAAATATGCTCAAAGGCGGACTTGTATATGCCGATGCTATCACCACCGTAAGCAATACATACGCCGAGGAGATCAAGACTGCTTTTTACGGAGAGGGTCTTGACGGGCTTATGAGAGCAAGGAAGAATGACCTGCGAGGTATCGTTAACGGTATAGATTATGATGAGTATGATCCAAGCAAGGATAAGCTTATCAATGTTAAATACAGCGTCAAGAATGTGGTTGAAAAGAAGGTGCACAATAAGCGGGCGCTTCAGGAAGAACTCGGGCTGGAGATCAATAACGACCGCTTTATGCTTGGTATCGTCAGCAGATTGACAGACCAGAAAGGCTTTGACCTTATTGCTTATATGATGGAAAAAATGTGCCAGCAGGGCATACAGTTTGCCGTTCTTGGTACAGGAGACGGAAAATACGAGGATATGTTCAGGTGGTTTGCCGGACGATTCCCCGGTCAGGTCTCGGCCAATATCTATTACAGCAACGCTCTCAGCCACAGGATATACGCATCCGCAGATGCTTTTCTTATGCCTTCTCTGTTTGAGCCATGCGGACTTTCTCAGCTTATGTCCCTCAGATACGGTACAGTTCCTATCGTGCGTGAAACGGGAGGTCTCAGAGATACCGTCGAGCCGTATAATCAGTTTGAACATACCGGAACGGGATTTTCATTTGCAAATTACAACGCACACGAAATGTACAATACAGTAATGTTTGCCAAATACATTTTTGATGATAGACGTGATGAATGGAACGAGATAATCAAGGCTGGAATGTCAAAGGATTTCTCATGGCAGGCATCAGCTGTAAAATACCAGGAAATGTATGACTGGCTCATAGGCTACTGAATATAAAATAAACATATCAGCCTCCGTTTAAACATAGTATTGTTTAAGAAACGGAGGCTGTCCTTATGCTTAAAAGAAAAATATTTGTTTATCTGATTTGTGTTGTACTTGCAATTTCGGTCCATTTGTTCTGTATCGGTACGTCCGCATCGGGCACAGATGAAAAAAACGCAGAGCAGGCTTTAAAAACCACTTCACCGCAGCAGGATGTTTCCGGGGTGACTGCAAAGAGCTTTATACTTGTGGAGATGCAAACAGGGAAGATACTTTACGAAAGACAGGCAGATACTGTATTTCGATCGCTCCATTTTAACAAACTCATGACCTTGCTGCTGCTTTGTGAAAAGATACAAGGGGGAGACATTGACCTTAATGATACATTCACGGTATCAAACCGTGCAAACAGCTGTAAAGATCCGCAGATATGGCTGGAAATAAACGAAAAAATATCAGTCGATGAGCTTGTCAAGGCGATCACAGTTGGTAACGCCAATGATGCAGCCGTTACTATTGCCGAAGGGGTTTCAGGCAGCGAACAGAGATTTGTTGAAAATATGAATGCCAAAGCAAGATCCCTGGGAATGGGAAAAACTGTGTATGCCGACTGTACAGGGACAGATCCGGCAAATGTTACAACAGCGGGCGATCTGTCTAAACTGTGCACAAAGCTTGAAAAATATGATTTTCTTGCTCCGTACTTGAAAACATGGCTCACTACGGTCAGAAACGGTAAGGCAGAGCTTGTGAACAATAATACTTTGGTCAGGACCTACGGCGGTGTCAGCGGCATGAAAGCCTTTTCTTCGGATAAGATCGGAAGCTGCGGCTGTGTTACTGCGGATAAAAACGGAATGAAGCTTTGTGCAGTGGTTTTTGGCTGTGCGGATAAGCAGAAACGTGATAACGATATAAAAAAGCTTTTTAAGGCCGCATCAGAGGAGTTTCAGACCTTTGTGCCCAAAGTGCCGGAAAAACTCCTTGAAAACATCCCGGTAACAGGCGGAGAAAAGCTTGAATGCGAGCTTGAACTGGAAACCCGGCCTCTGGTCATCATCAAACGAGGCATATCCCCACAGCTGAAAGAGGTTTCACAGACTTCGGAAACGCTCACGGCTCCCGTCAGAAAAGGACAGGTCTGTGTGCAATATACCCTTGAGTACAATAATAGCCCGGTTTGTACGGTAAATATCGTGGCTAAAGACAATATCGAGAAAATGAACTGGCTGATGGGCGTTAAAAAGCTTATTTATAATCTTCTTAAATTGTAAACTTTTTTCGTTAAAGTGCACAAATACCATTTTTGATTTGCAAAACCCTTGAAAAGTATAAAAAAATATTGTATAATCTTTTTAGTTGAATTGAAAGGATCTGACTGTATTGTCTATAAAACTGCAAACAAAGTATCTTAAAAATTTTATCGGTGAGGATGAATATAAAGGCGTTGCTCCCCTTGTAAGCGCCGCTCATGCTTCTCTTGAGGCGAAAAGCGGTCTGGGGAACGACTTTCTTGGCTGGGTAGATCTTCCTACTAATTACGATAAAGAAGAGTTTTCAAGGATCAAGGCTGCCGCTGAGAAGATCAAAAATACCTGCGATGTGCTTGTTGTTATCGGTATAGGCGGTTCCTATCTTGGCGCAAGAGCTGCAATTGAGTTTCTTAAATCGCCGCTGTATAATAACCTGCCCAAGCAGACTCCGGATATCTATTTTGTCGGCAACAGCATAAATCCTACATACCTTAATGAGGTCCTCTCTATCTGTGAGGGCAAGGATGTGTGCGTAAACATAATTTCTAAGTCAGGTACCACTACCGAGCCTGCACTTGCCTTCAGGATCTTCAAGCAGATGCTTGAGAAAAAGTATGGCAAAGATGGGGCAAAGGAAAGGATATTTGCCACAACAGATAAAGCTAAAGGCACACTTAAAGAGCTTTCCGATACCGAAGGATACGAAACTTTCGTGGTGCCGGATGACGTCGGCGGAAGGTTCTCGGTGCTTACCGCAGTAGGACTGCTTCCGATAGCCGCTGCAGGCTGCGATATCGATAAGCTTATGGAGGGCGCAAGGAAAGCCCAGAATGCATACGCTAAGGACGATAACAACGATTGTTATAAGTACGCAGCTATAAGAAATATACTTGCAAGAAAAGGCAAGTCTGTTGAGATGCTTGTTTCCTATGACCCTGCATTTACTATGATGGGTGAGTGGTTCAAACAGCTTTTCGGTGAGAGCGAAGGAAAAGATGATAAGGGTATCTTCCCATCGTCTGCAACATTCTCCACCGATCTTCATTCCCTCGGACAGTTTATCCAGGACGGCTCAAAGATAATGTTTGAAACAGTCGTTGATATAATCAAGCCAAAGAGCGATCTGTGGCTTGAAAACGACGCTGAGAATCTTGACGGGCTTAATTTCCTTACAAATCAGAATATGTCCGTTGTAAACAAAAAAGCGTTCCAGGGAACGATCCTTGCCCATACCGAGGGCGGTGTTCCCAACATTGTGATCGAGCTTGATACTCCTGATGAGGAAAATCTCGGAGAACTTATCTATTTCTTTGAAAAGGCAGTAGCGATTTCAGGATATATGATGGGTGTAAACCCGTTTAATCAGCCCGGCGTTGAAAGCTATAAGAAAAATATGTTTGCATTGCTCGGAAAACCGGGATATGAGGGCGCAAAAGCAGAGCTTGAGGCAAAACTCGGTGCTGAATAAATAAAGGGATAATGAGTGGAAACACTCTTAAAATAAAGCTTTTATAAGCAGAACGGAGAGTTTATTATGATCAATTTAATTCCAGGAAAAAAAGGCACAGGCAAAACCAAGATCCTTGTTGAGGCGATCAAAAAAGCAGCTGAAAGTGCAACGGGAAATGTAGTTTGCATCGAAAGAGGAATGCAGCTCACTTATGATCTGCCGCACAATGTAAGACTTGCTGATGCGGAGGAGTATGGTGTTAACAGCTATGATGCTTTCTACGGCTTTGTTGCCGGTCTTCTCGCTGGAAACTATGATATACAGGAAGTTTTTGTAGACGGTATCCTTAAGATCGGCGGCAGAGACTATGAGGCTCTGGGCGCAATGCTTGAAAAGGTTGCTATCCTTTGTAAGGACGTAAACATTATATTTACTGTTTCTGCAGATGTGGACGAGCTTCCTGCAAAGGTCAAGGCATATATTAAATGATTTGACCTGTCAGGGCAGAAAATTGAAAAAAAGTATTGACAAATCGCAAAACAAGGTATATAATACTCTTTGTGATGTTCGAGGTGTAGTATGAAAATACAGCTTAGACAGATCTTCGATGCAGTTGGAGAGTCGTTGAAAATCGACTATTCAATTGGAGTTGATGAGCTGGATAATGCCGGCGGTTATTCTTTTAAGTCACCAGCGGCTGTCAAGGGCATGATCGTAAATCGTGCCGGAGTCGTAAAGCTGACCTATGAAATTGATGCCGAGCTTGAGCTTGAATGTGACAGATGCCTGAGCGAGTTTGTTAGGGGCTATCATTACAGCTTTGAACACATACTGGTCACTCATACAAACAGTGATGATGAAATGTATGTGGTCTGTGATAATAATACGCTTGACATGAATGAGCTTGCTGTGTCTGATCTTCTGCTGCAGCTGCCGACTAAAATACTATGTAAACAAGATTGTAAGGGACTATGTTGTACTTGCGGTCAGAACCTTAACGAGGGAGATTGCGGGTGCGTCAGCCATAACTGACGGTCCTTTCCAGAATGCCGAAGAGGAGGTGCCAAAATGGCAGTACCAAAGAGGAAGGTTTCCAAAGCAAGACGTGATAAGAGACGTTCAAACGTTTGGAAGCTGGATGCACCTGCGCTTTGCAGATGCTCAAACTGTGGTGAACTTACTTCACCCCACAGAGTGTGCAAAAACTGCGGATACTATAAGGGTGTAGAGGTTATCAAGAAGGAAGCGTAAGCTTTATTTTGATAAGAAGATATTTATGCTTGATAAAAGCAGAGGATGAGCTTTTTCTTCCTCTGCTTTTTATTTTTTTATGCTCGTTTTTGGTTGATTTTTCTGTTGGAATGTGCTATACTATATTTTGGGTATGTGTGTAAATATGTAGAATTGGAGTTGATCGGATGTCGCTGCCCGTTGTAGCCATAGTTGGCAGACCTAATGTGGGCAAATCTACGCTTTTTAATAAACTTATAGGTCAGAGACTGTCAATTGTTGAAGATACTCCCGGAGTCACCAGGGATAGGATATACGGAAAGTGTGAATGGCTGTCAAAAGAGTTTATGCTTGTTGATACAGGTGGTATCGAACCTGACTCAAATGACGTTATTCTCGAGCAGATGCGCAGACAGGCAGAAGTCGCAATTACCAGTGCAGATGCCATAATTTTTGTTACAGACATGAGAACGGGCGTTACCTCAAGCGATTATGAGGTCGCTCAGATGCTTCAGAAATCAGGAAAGCCCGTCGTTCTGTGCGTTAATAAATGCGATGCGCTCGGCGATCCCCCTGCGGAGTTTTATGAATTTTATAATCTTGGGCTTGGTGAGCCGTTTGCTGTTTCTTCCGTGCACGGACACGGCACAGGCGATATGCTTGATGAGGTGCTGAAATATCTTCCGGATAAAAATGAAGAGGAGGATCAGCAGGATGTTATAAAAGTTGCTGTGATAGGCAAACCCAATGTGGGTAAATCCTCGATCATCAATAAGATCTGCGGCGAGGAAAGAGTTATCGTTTCCAATATTGCCGGTACTACAAGAGATGCAACTGATTCGGTGATCGAAAATGAAAACGGAAAGTTTATCTTTATAGATACTGCCGGTATAAGACGTAAGTCAAAGGTGCTGGACAGTATCGAGAAGTACTCTGTTTTGCGTGCCTATATGGCTGTGGACAGGGCAGACGTTGCGGTAATAGTTATTGACGCACAAGTCGGTTTCACCGAACAGGACTCAAAGGTTGCAGGATATGCCCACGAAAAGGGTAAGGCGTGCGTTGTGGCTGTGAACAAATGGGATGCCATTGAAAAAGAAACTAATACCATGAACGAGTTTATAAAGGATCTTGACAATAATTTTTCCTTTATGAGCTATGTTCCCTATGTGTTTATTTCCGCCAAAACCGGACAGCGCATAAATACGCTTTTTGAGAAGATAAAATCTGTTGCAGAGCAAAACTCGGTGAGAATACCAACAGGTCGGCTCAACGAGGTGCTTTCATATGCAACTTCACGTGTTCAGCCTCCTTCGGATAAAGGAAGACGGCTGAAAATATACTATATGACCCAGGTGTCAACTAAGCCGCCTACGTTTGTTTTCTTTGTTAACAGAGCGGAACTTTTCCACTTTTCTTATCAGCGCTATCTGGAAAATCAGATAAGAGAAGTATTTTCACTTGATGGTACGCCGATCGTTTTCAAGATCCGGGAGCGTGACAGAAGCGACGTTAAGTAATATCTTTTTGGGAGGAAGTTTAGTGTCATACCTTGCAATAGCATTTACTGTTGTGTTTTCATATCTGTTTGGAAGCCTTAATTCTGCAATTCTTGTATGCAGGATAATGAAGCATAAAGATATAAGAGAGTACGGCAGTAAAAATGCCGGACTTACAAATGTTTACCGTGTGTTTGGCAAAGGACCGGCTCTGGCTACACTTATTTTTGATCTTATAAAGGGAGTCGTCGCTGTTGTCATTTGCAGGATAGTTGTTACCGACCTTATGGATATCACCTTCTTTGGTGACAACAAGTTTATCGGATACCTTGCAGGCCTTATCGTGATGATCGGCCATATTTTCCCGGTGTTCTACGGCTTTCACGGCGGAAAAGGTGTCCTTCTTGCAGCAACTACGCTTTTGACAATAGATCCGCTGACTTGTGCTTTGTCTGTGGGAGTTTTTATTCTTCTGGTCATAGTAACAAAATATGTTTCTGTGGGATCAATAGCTGCGGCTGTTTCTTATCCAATATTCACGTTTGTGGTCCAGTCTTTTATTTTCCCGTATCCCCAGGGGGTCGTGCCCAATACTATTGTTGCCGCCCTTATAGGAATTATAATTGTTTATATGCATAAACCTAATATAATCAGACTTATGAATGGTACTGAGAATAAATTTGGAAGCAAGAAAAAAGAATCCGAAAACGGTACAAAAGACAACTAATTTGAAAGGAGCTGTAACATGGTTCGTGTAACTATTCTTGGTTCAGGTGCGTTCGGACTTGCACTTGCCATTATTTCCGATAATGCCGGCAACGATGTCACAGTTTGGTCGGCTTTTGAACAAGAAATCGAAACCATCAGAAAAACCGGTGAAAACGCTGCGAAGCTGCCGGGTGTAAAGATAAATGAGTCTATAAAGCTGACTACGGATATCTCCTGTGTGAAAAATGCCGACATTGTACTGTTGGGCATTCCGTCGTCGTTTTTAAGAGGGGTATGTGAACAAGCTGCGGAGTATATTGATCCGAAGTCTATTATAGTCAATACCTCAAAGGGCCTTGAAGCGGAAAGCTTCAAAACAATGAGCCAGGTTGCCAAAGAGTGCTTTGTGCAAAATACTGTCGCTGTCCTTACAGGTCCCTCTCACGCAGAGGAAGTTAGCCGTGGAACACCCACAACGGTGGTTACAGCCTGCGATGACTATAATGCGGCAAAAGCAATACAGAAAGCGTTTTCAAGCAGTACTTTCAGAATTTATCTGTGTGACGATGTTATCGGTGCAGAGATCGGCGGATCGCTCAAAAATGTTATAGCCCTTGCCGCTGGAGTTTGTGACGGGCTTGGCTTGGGAGATAATACAAAAGCTGCTCTTATGACCAGAGGTATCAATGAGATACGCCGATTGGGACTTGCTTTGGGTGCCCAGTCTGAAACATTCTCCGGTTTAAGCGGTATAGGTGATCTTATAGTTACCTGCTGTAGTATGCATAGCCGAAACAGACGTGCAGGAATTCTTATAGGAAAAGGTACCGATCCTCAGGAAGCTGTAAAACAGATAGGTACCGTTGAGGGTTATGTGTGTACGAAAAATGCGTATACGCTTTGTAAAAAAATGGGCGTTGAAATGCCTATAACGTGCGTGCTGTATGATATACTCTATTGCGGAAAATCTCCGAAGGATGCTATATCAATATTGATGAACAGACCGTGGACGACCGAACTGGAAGCAGATTTTCTTAAAGGCTGATAGGGAGATAAGATCATGATCAAGACGGTACATATAAAAACAAAAGAACAGACCGCTTTTTATAATATTACAAGCTATGTCAGACAGGCGGTCATTGAATCAGGTGTTAACGAAGGTATTGCTGTGGTTTTTTGTCCCCATACCACAGCCGGAATAACTATAAATGAAAATGCTGACCCTGATGTGGTCTGTGACCTTTCACTTGCGCTGAATAAGACGTTTCCAGACAGACCTCAGTTCAGACACGCCGAAGGAAATTCTCACGCACATATGAAATCGACCTGCATAGGATGCTCAGAAACGGTCATAGTCAGCGATAACAGACTTTTGCTGGGAACATGGCAGGGGATATATTTTGTTGAGTGTGATGGGCCCAGAGACAGGACGTTTTACATAAAGGTAATGCGTGGATAGGTTAATAATACGGGTAAGCCCGGAAAATATATGTTAAGGAGTTGTAATGATATGGAACCAAAGTACAAAAGAATACTTCTGAAGCTCAGCGGTGAAGCTCTTGCCGGTGATAAGAAAATGGGACTTGATTACGAGGTTATCAATTCTTTCGGAAAGAGCATTAAAAAATGCGTTGATGCCGGAGTTGAGGTCGGAATTGTTGTTGGCGGCGGAAACTTCTGGAGAGGACGCTCCAGCGGAGCAATGGACAGAACAAGAGCTGACCATATCGGTATGCTGGCAACAATAATGAACTCCCTGGCTGTTGCCGACGGTCTTGAGCACTGCGGTCTTGAGGTAAGGGTACAGACATCTATCTCTATGCCTCAGGTTGCCGAGCCATACATAAGAAATAAAACAATAAGACATTTTGAAAAGGGAAGAGTCTGCATCTTTGGCGGAGGAACAGGAAACCCGTTTTTCTCTACCGATACCGCAGCAGCCCTGAGAGCAGCTGAGATCGAGGCGGATATTTTCTTTAAAGCAACAATGGTGGACGGCGTTTATGATAAAGATCCTCATCAGTATCCGGATGCTGTAAGATACGATAAACTTACATTTAACGAGATACTTTCAAAGGGACTGAAAGTAATGGATTCTACTGCCGCTGCAATGTGCCAGGATAATAATATCCCTATCCTTGTTTTTGATCTTAGCAGACCTGACAATATTTATGATGCGTGTATGGGAAAAAATATAGGTACAATAGTTAAATAACCATAAAGGAGCGATATTTATGAAAGAACTTAAAGAAAAAGCAAAATCAAAAATGGAAAAATCAATAAACGTAATGCTTTCCGAGTTTGCCTCGATCAGAGCCGGCAGAGCTAATCCTAACGTGCTTGATAAAGTAAAGGTGGATTATTACGGATCACCTACACCGGTGAACCAGATGGCTGCTGTATCTGTTGCAGAGGCAAGAGTGCTTGTCATTACTCCGTGGGACAAATCTACTCTGAAATCCATTGAAAAGGCTATCCAGGCATCGGATATCGGTATAAATCCACAAAACGACGGTCAGGTCATTCGTCTTACCTTCCCTCAGCTTACCGAGGACAGACGTAAGGAGATCGTTAAGGAAGTCAAAAAGGGCGGCGAGGATACCAAAGTCGCTATTCGTTCTATCAGACGAGATGCTATGGAAAAAATAAAGGCTAAAAAGAAAAACAGCGAGATCACCGAGGATGAGCAGAAGGACGGAGAAGAAGCTATCCAGAAAATGACTGATAAGTTCTGCAAGGAAGTGGACGAGCACGTTGCAGAAAAAGAAAAAGAGATCCTTTCCATCTGATTTGTAAATTGAAGAGGTTGTAAAAATGGCTTTGTTCGGTAAAAATGAGAGCGCATCAATGGATAATCTGAACATCCCGGTACACGTAGGGATAATTATGGACGGAAATGGCAGATGGGCAAAAAAACGTGGACTGCCAAGAAAAATAGGACATCGTCAGGGTGCTCAGAATTTTCGTACAATAACTAAATATGCCAAACAGATCGGCATCAAATATCTTACCTTTTACGCTTTTTCAACTGAGAACTGGAAACGTCCTCAGGAAGAAGTCGATGCTCTTATGGACCTTTTTGAGAAGTATCTTGATGAGGTCAAGGATTTTATCGAGGAAAAGATCCGTATCCGATTTATCGGAGACCGGACCAAGCTCAGACCTTCTTTGCAGGAGAAAATGCTTGATGTTGAAATGACCTCAAAGGATTTTGACTCTATGACGCTGCTGCTTGCGATAAATTACGGCGGAAGAGATGAGATCTGTCACAGCTGTAGGACACTTGCTCAGATGGTCAAAGACGGGAAGCTCGAGCCTGATGATATTACCATGGATATGATCGAACAAAACCTTTATACCCGTGAAGTTCCCCCTGTTGATCTTGTTATCAGACCAAGCGGTGAACAGAGGCTTTCAAATTTTATGATCTGGCAAAGTGCTTATGCGGAGTTGTATTATTCCAATATTCTCTGGCCGGATTTTAAAAAGGACGATCTTGATAAGGCTATTGTAGCCTACAATGACAGAAACAGACGATTCGGAGGAGTATAAAAAATGAGCACACGTATTAAATCAGCGGCTGTTGCCCTTGTAATTGCCATAGTTCTGCTGATACTTCATGATACTTTTGTTTTTAATATTGCACTTGGTTTTATTACAGCTATGGCGATTTGGGAGATCTTCCGTGCAACAAAGTTTGACAAGCATTTTAAGGTGTGTGTTGCATGTTATGCATTTGTAGGACTTGATGCCTTAATGCCGGCACTGCACGCTCACGGCTGGATGACTTTCTTTAATTCTCAGCTTTATTATCTTTTGTTTATAGTAGCTGTATGTATTTTGTATCTTTCAGACCACAAGAATTTTACTTACACAGACTTTTTTGTTATGATCGGTGTAACCTCACTTGTTAATTACTGTATGCATCCTCTTATTGATATGTCCCGCAGAGGCGGCGGTGTTTTCCTGCTTGTAATTACTCTTTGCGGCGCATGGCTTGCAGACAGCGGTGCATATTTTGCAGGTACTTTCCTTGGAAAGACAAAGCTTTGCCCGGAAATAAGCCCTAAAAAGACTGTTGAAGGACTTATAGGCGGAGTTATCTCAAACGGAGTGATAATGCTTATTGTTTCTCTGGTGTACAGATATCTTTGCAAAGGTCTCCCGGTACGCTTTGGATGGATCTTTGTTGCAGGTATGATGTGCGCCCTTATCGGACTTGTCGGTGACCTTACTGCCTCAATAATCAAAAGACAGACCGGTATTAAGGACTACGGAAATATAATGCCCGGTCACGGCGGCGTAATGGATAGGTTTGACAGCGTATTGCTTGTTGCGCCTTTTATGTTCTATCTTTACACCCAGGGAATGATAATAGGTTAAAGAATATTGATGATTAGGGGCAGGCCGTGAGCTTACCCCTATGAATATTTAAAAAGGATGAAAACATGAAAACAATTTCTATAATCGGCTCAACCGGATCGATAGGAACTCAGGCGATAGAGGTTTGTGATAAGCATGGTCTGAAGATCGCTGCACTTGCAGCTTATTCCAACGTTGAGAAGCTTGCTCAGCAGGCCAATGAGCATAAGGTAAGAACTGTATGCATATACTGTGAGCAAAAGCTTGATGAGCTTAAAAAGCTCCTTGACAGCGATGTTACCGTGTTGACCGGAATGGATGGCCTGAAAGCCATAGCTTCTATGGACGGTGTTGATATAATGCTCAACAGCGTTGTGGGCATGGTAGGTCTTATTCCTACGCTGACTGCAATTGAACATGGCACAGATATTGCGCTTGCAAATAAGGAAACTCTTGTGGCAGGCGGAAAGCTTGTTATTAACAGAGCGAAGGAAAAAGGCGTGAAAATATATCCTGTTGACAGTGAGCATTCTGCCATCTTCCAATGCCTTCAGGGAAATAAGAAGGAGCAGCTGAAAAGCATTATCCTGACTGCCTCGGGGGGACCTTTTTACAAGAAAACAAAGGCTGATCTTAGAAACGTTGGTGTACAACAGGCTCTTGCCCATCCGAATTGGTCAATGGGAAGAAAGATCACTATTGATTCAGCAACGCTTATGAACAAAGGCCTGGAGTTTATTGAGGCCATCTGGCTTTTTGATCTTAAACCCGAACAGATCGAAATAGTTGTCCAAAGGGAAAGCGTGGTACATTCGGCAGTTGAGTTTAATGATAACTCGGTTATAGCACAATTGGGTGTGCCGGATATGAAAATACCGATCCAGTATGCACTTTTATACCCCGAAAGGGTCGATTGCCCGACAAAGCATTTGTCGCTTACTGATTATGGTACACTTAGCTTTGATAAGCCGGATTATGAAACCTTTGATTGCCTCACGGCGTGCATAAAAGCCATAACCCAAGGCGGTACGAAGCCGGCAATAGTTAATGGTGCAAACGAGGTTGCGGTTGCAGCTTTCCTTGACGGGAAAATAAAGTTTTTAGAAATTGGTGAGCTTGTTACTGAAGCTCTTGAAAATATAGACGGAAAAGATATTACTTGTGTGGATGATGTTCTTGAGGCTGATAACACAGCCAGAGAATATGTGAGAAAGCTGATAATTGAAAGGGAAAAATAATTTATGAGAACTTTGGGTTCAATACTCTTTGCGGTGCTGATGTTTGAAATAATAATAGTTATACACGAGTTCGGACATTTTATCGTCGCAAGGTGGAATAAGGTCAAGGTAAATGAGTTTGCTATCGGAATGGGACCGGCAATATTCAAAAAGAAAAAGGGAGATACATTGTTTGCGCTTCGTATCATTCCCTTTGGAGGATACTGCGCTATGGAGGGTGAGGACGGCTCCAGCGATGATTCCAACGCTTTTTGTAAAAAGAAAGTGTGGCGCAGGATCCTGATAGTGATCGCCGGAGTAGTGATGAATTTTATCCTCGGCTTTGTCTTGCTGCTGATAAATACTGCAACCAGCGGCCCGTATGCTTCAACGACCATATCTTATTTTGAAGATGGTGCATCTTCCCATGCAACCGGTCTTGAGCTTGGTGACAGGATTGTCAAGATCAACGGTATGCGTATTTTTACAACAGCAGATATGTCTTTCCAGTTCAGAAACGATAAAGACGGAGTTTTTGATATGGTTGTGGAAAGGGACGGAGAAATAAAAGAGCTTAAAGATGTAAAGTTTGCAGTCAATGAAAAAACCATGCATATAGATTTTAAAGTGAAACCTGTTGCATTGAATGTGGGAACTGTCCTTTCACAAACCATTAAAACGGGAGCATCTGACGCAAGACTTATTTTTATATCTCTGAAGGACATTATAACCGGCAAGTATTCGCTTCGTGATCTTAGCGGACCTGTTGGAATAGTAGATACGATAGGTGATGTTGTCGATTCCGAAACAGATGAAGAAACGGGTAAAATAGACTGGTCAAGTCTTATCCATACAATGCTGTCTATTTCAGCGTTCATCACGATAAATATTGGTATTTTCAACCTCCTGCCTCTGCCGGCACTTGACGGAGGAAGGCTTGTTTTCCTTATAATCGAGGGTATAAGACGAAAACCTGTAAAGCCCGAACACGAGGGAATGGTGCATTTTATAGGATTGATCGCCCTTTTGTTATTGATGGCGATTGTAACTGTTAGCGATATAATAAAATTATTCTGATATAAAGGAATGGGAAATAATGAGAACCTGTAAGGCTGTAAAAGTTGGAGATATTACCCTTGACGGTAAAAAGATATATATTCAATCTATGCTGAACGTCCCATCTGATGATATTGATGGCTCCGTAAAACAGGCAATTGAACTTGAAAAGGCAGGCTGTGAGATAATCAGAGCAGCGATACCCGATCTAAATGCTGTTAAGCTTATCGGTGCTATAAAGGAAAAAGTATCAATGCCTTTGGTTGCTGATATCCACTTTGACTATAAGCTGGCAATAGCATCTGCCCGGGCAGGTGTCGATGCAATAAGAATAAATCCGGGCAATATAGGAGATATTTCCCGTGTCAGAGAAGTTGTAAAAGTATGCACACAGCGAAATTTGCCCATAAGGATAGGCGTAAACGGAGGTTCCCTTGAAAAGAATATCCTTGCAAAGTATGGTTCACCCTGTGCAGAAGCTTTGGTGGAAAGCGCTTTGGGTCATGTGAAGATCCTTGAAGACTGCGATTTTGACAATATAGTTATTTCCATCAAGTCATCAAATGTGGATACTATGGTAAAGGGATACAGACTGCTTGCACAAAAGTGTGATTATCCTTTGCACCTTGGTGTTACCGAAGCCGGAACAGAGCGAATGGGGCTTATCAAGTCATCTATCGGCATCGGTTCACTGCTTCTTGATGGTATAGGAGAAACAATAAGAGTTTCACTTACAGATGAGCCGGTCAAAGAGATCTATGCAGCAAAGGATATTTTAAAAGCCATTGGAAAAGGGAGCGGAGTAAGGATCGTTTCCTGTCCGACCTGCGGAAGGACAAAGATTGACCTTATCGGACTTGCAAAAAAAGTCGAGGCTCTTACAAAGGATATAAATAAAGATATTACCGTTGCAGTAATGGGATGTGTAGTCAACGGGATAGGTGAAGCAGGCGAAGCAGATGTTGGAATAGCAGGCGGAGATAAGTGCGCTGTGCTGTTCAAAAATGGAAAACAGCTCTGTAAATTGCCTGAGCAAGAGGCTTTAAAGGCTCTTATAGAAGAAATTAACAGGCTTTAAGGATAATTATTATGAACAACAATTTCGGAGATTTTTTCTCGAGTTTTCAATATGATCTTCCGTCTGAAATGAGCAGCGGAAAAATAATAAAAATAACAACGGATAGTGAACGTACAGCCTTGTGTGTTACAGTTTCATTTTCCCAACTTGTTACATACGACCAGATATATGATTTCTGTTCCTTTATGAAGGACAAGCTTTCCGTTAGAAAATTCACAGTTAGCTGCAAGTTTTCACCGGATATGCTAACTGAGGATTATTTCCCGGAAATATTCAAATTTTTCAAAGACAGATTTTCTCTTGTAAACGGATTTTTCTATGACGCTGTGGCAAAGATAAATGAAAGCGTTGTAACTATCGAACTAAAGCATGGCGGATACAGACTTTTAAAAGATAATGGTGCGTCAAGGGAGCTGTCTGGTCTTATTGAGGAATTGTTTAGCGTAAGATATAGGGTGGAATTTACCGGACTTTTGGAAAATGACAGTGAGAAGATCCAGCGGGAACAGCAGGAGTTTCTTGCAAAGCTTCCTCCTCCTGAGATCCCGCAGCGTTCTTCTGCTGAAAATACTGCACCTGTCAATAAGCCTTTAAAGAAGAATGACGAGGAAAAGATCGAGTTTCGCACCTGCAGCGTTGACTTTACAAGACTGCATCTTTTGTGTGAAAATGCTGTCGTTCTTAAAGGGTCACCCATCTCTCCCAACGCCAATGTCAGCGAAATGAAGAATATCCCCAGTGATTTTCAGGGCGCTGTTACCGTGTGGGGAGATATATTTAAAATAGAAACTAAAGAAACAAAGAGAGGTATGCTTATCGCAAAGCTTTTCTTTACTGATTATACATCCTCACTTTCGATCAAAATGGTAGGTGCTTTGAGAGCCAATAAGTTCAACCCTCTTACAAAGCAGGTCCTTGAAGCTATGCTTGAAAAATTGAAAAATGGCAGCACCATATTGGTTGCGGGTATAATGGAAGAGGACGATTTTGATCATTCTTTCTACCTTATCCCCGAATCTATCCTGCTGGTCAAGCGTGAGTTAAAAAAAGATACTGCACAAAAAAAACGTGTTGAGCTGCATCTGCATACAAATATGTCCCAGATGGATGCCATGACGCCGGCAGCTAACCTTGTGAACAGAGCTAATTTCTGGGGCCATAAAGCTGTAGCTATTACCGACCACGGCGTTGTACAGGCGTTTTCCGATGCAGGCGGTGCCTGCTCAAAAATTCGTAAGGAAAATGCGGATTTCAAGATCATCTATGGTGTTGAGAACTACGAGGTAAATAACGATGCGAACGTTTATTCAGGCTGTGATAAAAGGGAACTGACCGACGAGTTTATTGCAGTTTCCATATCATTTTCCGAAAGCGGAGATATTACCGCTGTAAGTGCCGAGAAGATCTCAGAGCTTTGTGTACAGGATAGTGTGTCTTTAAGTCTTACAGAGCTGCCTGACGAAAAAACGTTTGCAGAAAACTTTGTTGCCTTTTGCGGGAAAGACCCTGTTTTGGTCTTTGACGACGGATATTTAATGCAAAAAAATCTTGATAAAATGCTTGAGCGTTGTGAGATCGGGTTTGAATACTCTTTTATCGACCTGTCTTCAATGTGCAGACTCATGCTCGATGATACAGGATCAAAGCTTGAAAACCTGCTGAGCAACAGTTTTTTTTCCGATATTGCCAAAACAGAGCCAAAAGGTGCAGATCTGAACGCAAAAGTGTTTGTCAAACTGTGTAATAAGCTGATAGAGACGTATCCTTTGCTTATTATAAGCGTTGATATGATAAACAGTCTGCTTGGTGACGAGGGCGAGGAAAACATAAGAAACCAAAGGCGTTATCACCAGATAATACTTGTGCGTAATAATACCGGACTTAAAAATCTTTACAGACTTATCTCGGATTCTAACCTTAAATATTATAAACGCCGTCCGAGGATACCGAAATCACAGCTGGTAAAAAACCGAGAGGGATTGATCATTGGTTCTGCCTGTGAACAGGGCGAGGTTTTTCGTGCTATGGTGGAAGGTGCATCATGGGAAAAGCTTAAACAGATCGCATCCTTTTACGACTACCTGGAAATACAGCCGATAGGCAACAATGAGTTTATGCTCAGAAACGGAACAGTTACCACCTATGAGCAGCTTAGAGATTACAACAGAACTATCTGTAAGCTTGCAGATGAGCTTGGCTTGCCTGTTTGTGCGACAGGTGATGTGCATTTTCTTGATAAGAGCGATGCACAGTTCAGAGCCATTATCATGGCAGGGCAGGGATTTTCTGACGCTGACAACCAGGCACCTTTGTATTTTAAAACCACCGATGAAATGCTTGAAGAGTTTTCATACCTTGGTGAAGAAAAAGCCTTTGAGGTCGTTGTTGCCAATACCAACCGTGTTGCCGATCTTGTTGATCCGGACCTTAAAGCTTTTCCGAATGGTACATATACGCCGTTTATCGAAGGCGCAGTGTATGAACTTCAGGTAATATGCTGGAAAAAATGCCTGAGTATTTTTGGCGACTGTGACGTTGATAGTATAATCGTTCCGGCTGAAAAAGACCTTGACGAGGAACAGGTAAAACATATCAGCAAGTATTATGAGGGGCATATCCCTCCAATCGTTTTCAACAGATTGGAAAGAGAGCTTGACTCGATCATCGAGCATGGCTTTGCCGTGCTGTACATGATCTCTCAGAAGCTTGTTGCGTATTCAAACCAAAACGGATATCAGGTGGGTTCACGTGGTTCGGTAGGCTCATCTTTTGTTGCGTCTATGTCGGGTATTTCCGAGGTTAATCCCCTTGAACCGCACTATGTATGTCCCCAATGCCGTTATAGTGAATTTATTACCGATGGATCTGTGGGTTCGGGCTTTGATCTTCCACCGAAAAAATGTCCTAAATGCGGATGCGAGCTTAACCGTGACGGCCACGATATACCCTTTGAAACATTCCTTGGGTTTCACGGAGATAAAGCTCCGGATATCGACCTTAATTTCTCCGGAGCATTCCAGTCCAGAGCACATAAGTATACCGAGGAGCTTTTTGGTGAGGATCATGTGTTTAAAGCAGGAACTATAAGTGCTATCCAGGATAAAAATGCTTACGGATATGTATTAAAGTATCTTGAAGAGCGTGGAAGGACAGTTTCTGAACCTGAGAAAGAACGACTTGCTAATGGCTGCTGCGGCATAAAGAAAACAACTTCCCAGCATCCAGGCGGAATGGTCGTTATTCCAAGTGATTATGAGGTTTACGATTTTACGCCTGTTCAGCATCCTGCCGAAAAAATGGATTCTGATATGGTAACGACGCACTTTGATTTCCATTCACTGCATGATACTATCCTTAAACTTGATGAGCTTGGTCACGATGTGCCTACGCTTTATAAGTATCTTGAGGAGTTCAGCGGAAAGGATATCACAAAGATCCCAATGTCTGATCCGGATGTATACAGCCTTTTTACTTCACCTGAGGCTCTGGGAGTTACACGTGAAGATATAATGTTCAGTACCGGAACCCTTGCAATACCGGAAATGGGTACTAAATTTGTTTGTCAGATGCTTATGGATGCAAAACCAAAGAATTTTTCCGATCTGCTCCAGATTTCCGGTCTGTCACACGGAACAGATGTATGGCTTGGTAATGCTAAGGATCTTATAGCAAATAATATCTGCGATATTTCTAATGTTATCGGAACCAGAGACAGTATTATGACATATCTTATCCACCACGGGGTTGATAAAAGCCTTTCTTTCAAAATTATGGAGATAACCCGTAAAGGTAAAGCTCCCGCACTTCTTACCGAAGATATGCAAAATGAAATGAGAGCACATGATGTACCCCAGTGGTATATCGACAGCTGCTTGAAGATAAAGTATATGTTCCCTAAAGCCCATGCGGCAGCGTATGTTATTGCAGCTATAAGACTCTGCTGGTTCAAGGTGCACGATCCGCTTACTTTTTACGCCTCGATTTTTACCGTCAGGGGAGAGGATTTTGACGCTGAAACTGTAATGAAAGGAAAGTTCTTCCTGAGGTCAAAAATACAGGAATACGAGGCAATGCCCAAAAGCGAAAAATCAAAGAAGGACGAAGACGTTTGTGATATGCTTCTTATTGCCAATGAGATGTTGTCAAGAGGCTATGAGTTCCTTCCGGTGGATATTTATAAATCTCATTCGTTTATATATCAGATCGAGGATGGCAAGATAAGGCTTCCGTTCTGTTCCCTTAACGGAGTAGGCGAAAACGCTGCCAAACTTATATATGAAAAATCAAGAGATAAGGGCTTTATTTCTGTGGAAGAATTCCAGATACAAAGCGGAGTTCCAAGATCTGTGGTTGAAACACTTGACAGAAACGGCGCTTTTGGAGATCTTCCCAAACAAAATCAGCTGTCTTTGTTCTGAGGCTTAATAAATATTTTACAAAATTTGAGTTCCTGTTTTGTGCAAATCGACTTGACATATTATATTTACTATGCTAAAATAATTTATGATGATAACATAGTAATATGTTATCACTTTACTACGTTAAATTATTCTGATCCAGGAACAGCAAAGGAATGATATAATGAAAAAGAATGACCTGATAACCCCAGAGGGAACACGTGACCTGCTTTTTGATGAATGTATAGCAAGACGTGAAGCTGAACAAATGCTGAATACACTTTTTACTCAAACCGGGTATAGCGAAGTTGTAACACCAGGAATTGAGTTTTATGATCTTTTCTCATCCAGTACAAGACATTTCAAGCAGGAAAATATGTACAAACTCGTTGATTCAAAGGGTAGGATCATCGTTATGCGGCCTGATTCAACTATTCCTATTGCAAGACTTGCTGCTTCAAGACTGAAAGATACCGGTTTTCCTTTAAGACTTTTTTATAATCAGAGCGTATATGAAAATAATGCTTTGCTTAAAGGAAGATCTGATGAGATTACCCAGGCTGGGATCGAGCTTCTTGGCGGCGAAAACAAAAAACGTGCTGATTATGAAGCTCTTTCAATTGCAGTAGAAGCGTTATCGGGATTTGACAGCGAAAACTTCAGACTTGAGATCGGACATATCGGATATTTCAAAACTCTGATGGACAAGCTTGATGTTGACAGCGATGTTAAAGAGGACATCAGAACGCTTATATCCACCAAGAATTATCCTGTGCTCAATGATCTTCTTGATGATATCGGCGATACAAAGGTAGTAAATGCCCTTAAACAGCTTCCACGGCTTTTCGGTGGGGTTGACGTTCTTGACAGGGCAGCTGCTCTTTATACTGACGATAAGATAAGTAATATACTTGACAATCTTCGTGAGGTATTCAACAGTCTTTCTTCACTTGGCTATGAAGGAAAGATCTCCCTTGACCTGGGAATAGTCAGCCATATTGATTATTACACAGGCATTGTTTTCAGAGGATACCTGTCTACGATCGGTGAGGCTGTCCTAAAGGGGGGCAGATATGATAATCTGGTCGGTGAATTTGGCAGACAATGCAATGCCGTTGGCTTCGGCGTTAATGTTGACAGCGCAGCCAAGCATATGATAATTTGCGGAAACAGTAAAAAGGCCGAAACCACACAGGTCCTTGTCTTTGGCAAGGCAGGTCATGAGGTAGATGCGATGAGATATGTTCTTGACTTGCAAAATAAAGGGATAAGGGCTGAAAATTCACTTTTTGACAGCCGTGAGGAAAGTGAAGAATATGCAAAGAAGCATGGCATAAAAGAACTTGCTGTAATTGGCGATGATGTATCTGTGATCCCTTTGTCAGAGTAAGAGTAAATGGAGGTAAAAAAGATGAATAAACCGCTTCGTATTGCTCTTACAAAGGGCAGATTGGAAAAAGATACAGTCAATATGCTCGAAGGCTTTGGATACGACTGTACATCTATACGTGAAAAGGGCAGAAAACTGATCCTTTCGGTCCCGGATGGAAATCTGGAAGTCGTCCTTGCCAAGGCTAACGATGTTATCACCTATGTTGAACATGGGGTGTGCGATATGGGTGTAGTGGGTAAGGATACGATCATGGAGATGAAAGGAAAGTGTTTTGAACTCGTAGATCTGGGATTTGGCAAATGTAAATTCGCTCTTGCCGCCAAAAAAGGCAGCGATTTTTATTCAGGCTACAATGTTAAGACAATTGCCACAAAGTATCCTAATGTTACACGTAATTTTTTTGAAGCAAAGGGCATGGATGTGGATATTGTCAAGATCGAAGGTTCTGTGGAACTTGCACCGCTTCTTGAGCTTGCCGATGCAATAGTCGATATTGTAGAAACCGGCACAACACTTAAAGAAAACGGACTTGAGGTAATCGAGGATGTTTGCCCTGTTTCAGCAAGACTGATAGTTAATATGGTCAGCATGAAACTCAGACAAGATGAGATCGAGAATTTCGTTGATCTTGTGGAAAAAAGACTTGATAAGTAGGGGGATAAATATATGGAATATGTAATAGTAGGTGCTATTGTCGGTGCATTTATAGGAGTTGTTTTTTATCTGGCTAAGAAACAAAATGCAAATGACGAGCAGATGGCAGCATCACTTGGCGAGGATATAAAGAGCTATCTGATGAATACTCCCATGAGACCCGTTGAGGGATTGCCAAACGGTGCAGCTGTTGCAGGGTATGTTTATAACGTCAATAAACAAAACCAGCAGTATGTATGGTTCACGGTATTGTATTACAATCAGTATTTTCCGAATTTGAGAGACAAGATAATCAGCTGCGATGTTAAAGTATCCATAGCAGATGCACAAGCACACGGAGTTGCTCCGAACAGTGCAGTTACGGTTTTGTTTAACGAGGATAAAAGACCGCAGTTGATATTCTGAGAATTTTGAAAGGAGTTAGCATATGTCCTCACTTACAATTAAGAAAATATACGCCAACGGGAAAGATGAGATAGAGTTTTTTAAACAGCTTGAAAAACGTAACGGCGAAACCAATAAGGAAATTACAGCAGTTGTTTCCGATATAATTGAAAATGTTAAAAATAATGGAGATAAAGCTGTTAATGAGTATACACTGAAGTTTGACGGCAAGCTCCCTCAGTATTATGAAGTGCCAAGAGATGTTATAAACGATGCCTTGACCGAAGCAGATCCAAAGCTTGTTGAAGCGCTGCTCAACTGTATTGAGAATATTACAGATTTCCACCAAAGACAAAAAGCACAAAGCTTTGTTAACTGTACATCTGATGGATGTGTGCTTGGTCAGAAAGTCAGAGGACTTGAAAAGGTCGGTCTGTATGTACCGGGCGGTACAGCGGCTTATCCTTCAAGCGTTTTGATGAATGCTATCCCTGCAAAGATCGCCGGGGTAAAGGAAATAACTATGGTCACTCCGCCTCTTAAAGACGGTACTCCAAATAAAGATATCCTTGTTGCTGCTGCTCTTTGCGGAGTTGACAGAGTTTTTCTTGCAGGCGGCGCACAGGCTATCGCAGCACTTGCTTACGGCACAGAGCAGATCCCTAAGGTGGATAAGATCGTCGGACCGGGAAATATCTATGTAGCAACAGCAAAGAAGCTTCTGTACGGAACTGTTGATATCGATATGTTTGCAGGGCCCAGCGAGATACTTGTAATGGCTGATGAAAAGGCAAATCCAAGATATATCGCCGCTGACCTTATGTCTCAGGCTGAGCACGATAAACTGGCATCCGCTGTGCTTGTAACAACAAGCGATTCTATCGCAGATCAGACAGTTGCGGAAATAGAAAAGCAGATGCAGGAGCTTGAAAGAAAGGATATTATAAAGTATTCTCTTGAAAACTACGGTGCAATACTTATTTGCGATACAAAGGAACAGGCTTGCGAGATGGCTAACAGATTTTCACCCGAACACCTGGAGGTGCTTTTTGAAAATCCTATGGAGTATGTAGGCAGACTTGATAATGCAGGCTCAATATTCCTCGGACAGTATGCTCCGGAACCTCTCGGTGATTATTACGCAGGTCCCAATCATGTTCTTCCCACAAGCGGAACAGCAAGGTTCTTCTCACCCCTTTCGGTTACAAGCTTTGAAAAGCGTTCAAGCTTCATCTATTACACTCACGAGGCACTTGAAAAGGGCAAGGACGATATAATCTATGTAGCTGAAAAAGAGGGCTTGACAGCTCATGCCAATTCCATAAAAGTCAGGTTTTAAATAATTACAGGCAGGTGTTATTTATGAGAACAGCACAGATCGACAGAAAGACCAGAGAAACAGATATTACTTTATCAATTGACCTTGACGGAAAGGGCAATGTTTCCGTTGATACAGGGATCGGATTTTTTGATCATATGCTTACTGCTTTAGCTGTACATTGCGGTATCGACCTGACCGTTAAGTGCCAGGGAGATCTTTACGTTGATGCTCATCATACTGTTGAAGATACAGGTATATGCCTTGGAAAAGCATTTGCCCAGGCACTTGGAGATAAATCAGGGATCGCTCGCTACGGCTCAGCTTATGTTCCTATGGACGAGGCACTTGCATTTTGCTCTCTTGATATAAGCGGCAGAGCGTTTCTTGTGTTCAATGCACAGTTCAGCGAAGATAGGATAGGACAGTTCGATACCTGTCTGACTGAGGAATTTTTCAGAGCATTTGCGTTTAATGCCGGTATTACTTTACACATCAGAGAAGAGTACGGTAAAAACGATCACCACATTTGTGAGGCTATATTCAAAGCCGCTGCTCATGCGCTGAAACAAGCTATCGCTGTTAACGGCGGAGCTGTGCTTTCCACAAAAGGAGTTTTGTGATGATCGCTATTATCGACTACGGTGCCGGAAATATCTTTTCGGTAAAAAATGCCCTTGATTACCTTGGAATCAAGGGAGAGCTGACAAGCAGTCCAAGGGATATTGAAAATGCTGACGGAATTATCCTGCCCGGTGTGGGAGCTTTCCCCTGGGCGATGAAAAAGCTGAGTGAAAGCGGACTTGTTGATTTGCTAAAACATCAGGCAGCTGTAAAGCCGTTTATGGGGATATGCCTTGGAATGCAGCTTTTGTTTGAAAAAAGTTTCGAGTTTGAGGAATGTACGGGACTTTCACTTATCAAGGGCTATGTTGATATAATGGACGAGCCGGAACTTGTGATACCTCATATGGGCTGGAACAAGCTTGAATGCGATAAAGATTGTAAGCTGCTCGAAGGCATTGGCGATGACGAGTTCGTGTATTTTGTACACTCCTATAAAGCCTTTTGTGAAAAGGAAAACCTGTATGCCCATTGTAGCTACGGGTCAAGTGTTCCTGCTGTTGTGGGCGACGGAAAGTATGTTTACGGCTGCCAGTTTCATCCGGAAAAAAGCGGTGAAACGGGACTTAAAATAATCAAAAACTTTTCAAAACTTATGGGGTGAGAATAATGGAGATAAGCATTGCAAATATAGATAAAGGCAAGAGCTTTGACTGGGGTAAAGCATCAAAGGATTATGCTAAATACAGAGATATCTATCCTGCTGAGTTTTATGATAAGATAATTGCGCTGGGGTTATGTATAAAAGGACAAAGTGTTCTTGACATCGGGACCGGAACAGGCGTTCTGCCAAGAAATATGTATAAGTACGGTGCAAATTGGACAGGCACCGATATTTCCAAAGATCAGATCGAACAAGCGCAAATGCTTTCTGCCCAGCTTGGATATGATATCAAATACATAACTTCATCTGCTGAGAAACTTGATTTTGAAAATGGATCTTTTGATGTTATAACTGCCTGCCAGTGTTATTGGTATTTTGATAACAAGATCACAGCTCCGCTGTTTTCAAAGCTGCTCAAACCTGGCGGAAAGGTCGCTTTTATGGTCATGAACTGGCTGCCTTATGAAGATGAGATAGCAAAGAAAAGCGAGGATCTTGTGCTGAAATATAATCCTGTGTGGACAGGTGCAGGAGAGACTTTTCATCCCATAAATCTTTCCGATGAGTATAATGAGTTCTTTGATGTGGATACAATGTTTGAGTTTCGTATCCCGATCCATTTCACAAAAGATGGCTGGAACGGCAGAATAAAAGCCTGCAGAGGTGTAGGCGCATCATCTCTCACTCAGCAGCAGATAGCTGATTGGGAAAAAGAGCATCTTGAAATGCTATCTGAATATCCCGACGAATTTGATATTATGCACTATGCTGCTTTTGCAGTTTTAAAGAAAAAGTAACACGGGGGAAAACCTATGCTTGCTAAAAGAATTATACCCTGTCTTGATGTTCGTGACGGAAAGGTCGTTAAGGGCGTGAACTTTGAGGGCATCAAGGAGGTGGGCGATCCGGTGGAGTGTGCCTATGAGTACAACCTTCAAGGGGCAGACGAAATAGTCTTTTATGATATTACCGCTTCCCATGAGGGCAGGGGAGTTATACTTGACGTTGTGAGAGAAACTGCGAAAAAAGTATTTGTCCCGCTGACTGTGGGCGGGGGTATCGCCACCGTCGATGATATCCACGATACTCTTCGTGCCGGTGCAGACAAGGTCTCTGTCAACTCTCAGGCTGTAAAAAATCCTCAGCTGATAAAGGAAGGCGCTGACATTTTCGGCAGCCAGTGTATATGCGTTGGTGTCGATGCTAAGGCTATCAGTCCAAATAAATGGACTGTTTATATCAACGGCGGAAGAATAGATATGCACATCGACCTTATTGAATGGGTGAAAAAATGCGAACAGCTGGGCGCAGGCGAGATATGTCTTAATTCCATAGATACCGATGGTGTCCGTGGCGGTTTTGATATACCTATGCTCAAAGCAGTTGTAGATGCTGTTAAGATACCTGTTATCGCATCGGGCGGTGCAGGAAAACTGGGCGATTTTGCCGATGCATTTATAAAGACCGACTGTTCTGCTGCGCTTGCAGCAAGTCTTTTCCATTTCAAAGAGCTTACTGTCGGACAGGTAAAGGACGATTGCCGCAGCAAGGGAATAATCGTAAGATAAAAGGGTAGGTAACTATGTATTTTACATCCGAATATGCAGATGTGCAGTATCTTGCGGACAAGAATAAAGTGCTGCTCACATGGAAAAAGGAAGCCAAGCTTGACAATTACCGCAAGCCGACAACTGCGGCGCTGGAGTTGCTCAGAGAGCATAACTGTGATTTTGTCATTGATGCAAGAAACGGCTTTGAGGACGAAAAAGAAGACGTAGAATGGGGCTTTTCGTTTCTTCTTCCTGAAATGTCTCAGACAGGCTGCAAAACGGTCTGGTTTATAATGACACAGGTGAATGAAACACAGATCGGCGAGGAAATGGATATGTGGACTGCCGAGTTTCTGAAATACTTTGCAGTCAGGAAAGTTGACAGCCCTGAAAAGATCGGGGTGTAGATATGACAGAGTATAAAGATATACATGATTTTACGAGTGAACAGCTTGAAAGACTTTTTCTTTCTGTTGAGTGGTCAACAGGACATTTTCCCGATAAGCTTGTCACTGCAATGAAAAACTATGAGACTGTCTATTCCGCATGGGACGGCGATAAGCTTGTGGGCATGATATGCGCAATGGACGACGGCGTTATGACAGCATATGTTCACTATCTGCTTGTAGATCCGCAGTATCACGGACAAACGATTGGCAGAACACTTGTGGATATGACAAAGCAGAAATATAAGGATTATCTTCGTGTTGTGCTTGTAGCTTATAAGAACGAAACGCATTTTTATGAGCAGTGCGGCTTTAAGATCGAGGATAAGTCGCTGCCCATGTGTATCACTTCATTATGGACTTAAAGGAGTTATTATGAGTAGTATCAAAATAGATATAAATGACCTTGATAAATATTTTGCCAAGAGCGAGCTGATCCCTGCAATATGCTTTGAAGCGGATACAAAAACTGTGCTAATGCTTGCATATATGAATAAAGAAAGCCTAAAAAAGACACTTGAAACAGGTTATACATGGTTTTGGAGCAGATCAAGACAGGAACTTTGGAATAAAGGCGCCACAAGCGGTCATCTTCAAAAGGTGGTCAGCATTTATTCAGACTGTGATGACGATACGCTGCTTGTAAATGTAAAACAAACAGGCGCTGCCTGCCATACCGGCTCGTACAGCTGCTTTTTCAATGAAATGTATAATGAGGAGGAAAAATAAATGAACGTATACCAAGAGATCTTTGAGGTCTTAAAGCAAAGAAAGATAGATAACGATAACGGCAACGCTCCTGAAAAATCCTATACCTGCTATCTTTATCAGCAGGGTGTTGATAAGATCTGTAAAAAGGTCGGAGAAGAAGCTGCTGAAACGATAATCGCCGCAAAAAACGGTGATAATGAAGAGCTTAAAAACGAGATCAACGATCTTTTGTATCACCTTATGGTCCTTTGTGCAAATCAGGGGCTTGACTGGAGCGAGATAGAAAAGGTGCTTGAAGAAAGAAACGAAAAGATCGGTAATCTTAAAAAGTTCCATACAACCGATAAAAACACCTGACCATGATAAAAGAGCGGTATTGATTCCCGCTCTTTATTTTTTTCGCTGTTTTTGCACACTTATACTCCCGATTGAATAAGATATAGGGAAGTAAATTACTGCTTCTAACATATTATGATTCAGGAGGATTTTACTATGAGTGATTCCGTAAAACAGAACACGTTTAAAGATGCTGTGTGCGTTGAAGCCATGCGTGTGTTCGATTCCTGTTCATCACAGGATTGTCTTGAGGATCTGCTTGTAAGCGTAGACGCCCCGACACAGGAGCTGCTGAACAATGCTTCCCACGTAAAAATACCGTGTGCAGAGGTGATCGATGCCACATTTGCAGTAGATGCCGTTCCCTTTAATAAAGGCTTTTACTCTGTGGACATTACCTATACATTCAGCCTTGAACTGCAGATTACTTCCTGTGGAGACGGTACCGTAACTGATGCAGCCGGATCGTGTAAATTCAGTAAAAAAGTTATTTTGTTTGGAAGCGAAGGCAATACAAAAGCATTCCGCTCAGATGAGTCAAACGGTCCTGTTATCAATGGATGCGACTGCTGCTCAACAATGCCTATCGCATCTGTGAGCGTTGTGGATCCTATCGTTCTCAACACAAAGCTCCTTTGCAATCCATGCCTGCCTGTTCCTGACTGCAACATCGACTGCAATGATTCACAGGGGTGTCAGGCTGAGCCTGTTATCGATCCTTCTAACAGAATAGTTAGAACTACACTTGGTCTGTTCTCGGTTATAAAGCTTGAACGGCCCGTGCCTGTTCTTGTTCCTGTATATGACTATTGCATACCGCTCAAAGAATGCTCCAGCAATACCGACTCTCCCTGTGAGGTATTTGATAAGATCGCCTTCCCAACAGACGAATTTTTCCCAAAGGGACTTGAAACACAGGAGCCATCCAAGGATAATACACAAACATAATATCAATTCTACCGCCGCAGCTTGAACTGCGGCGATTTTGCTTTTTGCGGTTGACAAAATTAGAGAAAAGTTATATAATAAAATAGTATTGTTGTGCCCTGAAATAAAGCGGAAATGAGGTCGTCAAATGCCGGAAACGATAAGCGAAAAGCTCACTGCAAAGTCCGAACTTGTGCGCTTTTGCAATGAATACAGATCAACTTTTGCACATTTTCCTCTGGCATTTGTACATTCGTTTGGCTGCCAGCAAAATGTAAGCGACGGGGAAAAGTTAAAAGGCGAATTGTTAAAAATAGGATATGAGCTGACTGATGATTATACAGCCGCTCAGCTGATAATTTTTAACACCTGTGCAGTAAGAGAGAATGCCGAGGATAAAGTATACGGTACAATAGGCGATCTGAAGCATTTTAAGGAACAAAACCCTGATACGGTAATTGCTGTATGCGGGTGTATGGCACAGCAAAAGCACGTTGTGGAAAAGATAAAGTCCACCTATCGGCAGGTCGATCTTGTTTTCGGGACATTTGCCTATAATGAGTTTTATCAGATGCTCTGGGAGGTCGTTTCAAAGAGGAAGCGTTTTTTTAATATCTCTGAGAGCAGCCTTGATATCAACGAAGATTTTAAACAGTTCAGAAAAGATAAGCTGAGAGCTTATGTTCCTATTATGTATGGCTGCAATAATTTCTGCACCTACTGTATCGTTCCGTATGTCCGTGGACGAGAAAGAAGCAGAAAACCCGATGCGGTCATAAATGAAGTAAGACAGCTGGTTGAAAGCGGATATAAAGAGATCACCCTTCTTGGACAAAATGTCAACTCGTATAGCTATGGGTTTGCGGAGCTTTTAAGAAAAATAAATGATATTCCCGGGAAATTCAGGATAAGGTTTATGTCAAGCCACCCGAAGGACGCAAGCAAAGAGCTTATCGACACGATCCTTGAATGTGAAAAGGTATGCAAGTGCCTGCACCTTCCCTTACAGTCCGGCTGTGACAGGGTGCTTAAAGCTATGAACAGACATTATGATATTGCTCAGTATATGTCTGTTATTGATTATGCAAGGAGCTTATCCGAAGACTTTTCTTTCTCAACAGATATCATTGTTGGTTTCCCCGGTGAAACTTATGAGGAGTTTTGTGAAACAAAAGATATAATAAAAACTGTAAAATACGATAACATCTATTCCTTTGTATATTCTAAACGCAGCGGAACAAAAGCAGCAGAGATCGAAGATAATATCAGTGACAAGCAAAAAGGTCTGTGGCTGCGGGAATTGCTGCTTGAACAGCGTGAGGTTTCCACGAAATGGCTTTCCCGCTTTGTGGGCAGAACCGTTGAGGTGCTTGTAGAGGGTGAAGGACGCAGTGCAGAGGGCTATCTTACAGGCAAAAACGATGAAGGAATAATTGTTGAGTTTGAAGGAGATAAAAAACATATTGGTGAATTTGTACAGGTTTGCATTACAAAGGCTATGAACTGGGCTTTGAAGGGCGAGCTTGTTGAAAAATAATATAGTTAGTAAGGAGTATGGTTATGACAGTAATTGAACAGGCAAGAGAACTTGGAAGGGCTATCCAGACAGATGAAAGATATATCAGGTATATGAAGGCAAGTGAGATAAACGATACCGATACCGAGATCCAGAACAGGATCGGCGAGTTCAATCTGAAAAGATCAGAGCTGAGCGAGGCGATGAGAACACCTGATAAAGATGCCGATAAGCTTACGACACTTGATAAAGAGATCAGAGAAATGTATGATGAAATAATGGCTATGCCTAAAATGGTAGAATTTAATGAAGCAAAAGCTGAAATGGACAAGCTTCTTGACTCTATTAACTTTATTGTTTCCATGGCAGCTAACGGTGAGGATCCCATGACCTGTCCGGAACAAGCACCACATGGATGCTCAGGCAGCTGCAGCACCTGCGGAGGCTGTCATTAAGATTATATCTGAAGATAATAGGTAGAAAGTGAGTGCCTTATGCTTTTTAAAGATGTTGATGAATCAAAGCTGTCTCCCATGATGCAGCAGTATTTTGCAGTTAAAAAGAATTATAGAAATCATATTCTGTTTTATAGACTGGGTGATTTTTATGAAATGTTTTTTGATGATGCTATTACTGCGTCAAGAGAGCTTGAACTCACCCTTACCGGAAGAGATTGCGGACTGAGTGAACGTGCACCTATGTGCGGAGTGCCGCACCATGCCTGCGATATGTACATTAAAAAGCTTATCGAAAAAGGCTTTATGGTCGCCATTTGCGAGCAGACTATGGACCCGTCCAAGTGCAAAGGTATCGTTCCCAGAGAGGTCATAAGGGTTGTTACTCCCGGCACGCTTATAGAGAGCAGTATGCTTGACGAGACATCGAATAATTATATATGCTCTTTTTATACCATCGATAAGCAAAGCTCAATATGCTTTGCCGACATCTCCACCGGCGAGGTCCATCTTTTTGAATTTTCCGGAAAACAGATGACCGCCGAAGCAATTAACGAGCTTTCAAGATTTGAACCGTCCGAGGTTCTTATTAACGATGCTTTCTTGTCTAATAAGGAGCTTTCAAGGTTTATTAGAGAAAAACTTAAAACCACCGTACAGCTTCTTGAAGAAATGGACTTTTCGGTAAAATACCATACCGAGGATGTATTGAAACAGTTTTCTGTAAATAGCCTTGAGGATCTCGGAATAGATCCCCAGAAGGTGAGTGCAAAAGCGGTTTGCGGGCTGTTCGCCTATATATACCAAACGCAAAAAGCACTTGTAGGCAGATTTTCAAAGATTATTAAGCATGATGTAGATCCTGTTATGACCATCGGTTTTACAGCAAGAAGAAATCTTGAACTTACCGAGACTCTTCGCAATAAAGAGAAAAAAGGATCTCTTTTGTGGGTCATTGACTCTACAAAAACCTCTATGGGTAAGCGTATGCTAAAATCATGGCTGGAACAGCCTTTGATAAACCCTGCCAAAATCACGTCACGTCTTAATGCTGTTGAGCAGCTTGTTGAGAACCCTGTGATGCTTTCCGAGATCAAGGAAGTCCTCAGCGGTGTTTATGACCTTGAAAGACTTATGACAAGAGTAATGTACAAAACTGCATCTCCGAGAGACCTTAAATCGTTGTCTCTTACTGCCCTGAAACTGCCGGTGCTCAAGGATCTTCTGAGGCAATTTGATTCAAAGCTTATCTGTGAGTGTGAAAGTAAGATATCTACCCTTGACGCCGTTTCCAATCTTGTGGAGAATGCGATAGTTGACGAGCCGCCTGTGAATGTAAAAGACGGCGGAGTTATAAAAGACGGATTTAACGAACAGCTTGACGGGCTGAGAAATATCCGCTCCGGCGGAAAGGATATCATTGACGATATCTGTGAAAGAGAAAAGGAAAAAACAGGCATAAAAAACCTGAAGATAGGATATAATCGTGTTTTCGGTTATTATATCGAGGTAACAAAGTCATTTTACGATCTTGTCCCTCAGACATACATCCGTAAACAGACACTTGCCAACTGTGAAAGGTTTATTACTGAAGAACTGAAAGTTGCGGAAAATACTATCCTTGGTGCAAGTGACAAAATAATAACCGTTGAGCAGGAGATATTTGCCGAGATCAGAGATTTTATCGCCACCCAGCTCAGGCTCGTGCAGGAAACTGCCTCAGCGGTTGCACAGATCGATGTCCTTTGCTCCTTTGCAGGCGTGGCGATCAGTAATAATTATACAAAGCCCGAGATCGCAATCGACGGTGTCATAGATATTAAAAACGGCAGACACCCTGTGGTGGAACTGATGCAGAAAGATGAGGTATTTGTCCCGAACAATACATATCTTGATCTTACAAGCAACAGAATGGCTGTTATTACCGGTCCGAATATGTCCGGTAAGTCTACATATATGCGTCAGGTAGCCCTTATAACCTTAATGGCGCAGATCGGCTGCTTCGTGCCTGCGGATTATGCCAAGATATCTGTTGTCGACCAGATCTTTACAAGGATCGGTGCATCAGATGACCTGACTGCCGGACAATCCACATTCATGGTTGAAATGGCAGAGGTTGCGGATATAGTCAAACACGCTACGAAAAACAGCCTTGTTATCCTTGACGAGGTGGGACGAGGTACATCAACTTTTGACGGTATTTCCATAGCCAGAGCAGTCTCGGAGTATATTTCCACATCACGCTCTTTGGGATGCAAAACTTTGTTTGCAACACATTACCATGAACTTATCAGCCTGGAAAAGGAGCTTGTTGGTGTACGCAACTTTTCCGTTGCGGTCAAGCGCCAGGGGGATACTATAAAGTTCCTGAGAAAGATAGTCCCGGGCGGAGTTGATGAGAGCTACGGTATCGAAGTTGCCAAACTTGCCGGTCTGCCCGATAAGATAATATCAAGGGCGAAGTCGCTTCTTGCAGAGCTTGAAGAGGAAAACAGAAAAGCACACCTTGCTGTTGAAAATGCAGAATCAGCTCAGGTGTCCTTTGATAAGATAAGTGATACCATCGTCCTTGACAGACTCAGAGAAACTAACGTTGATGAAATGACTGACACAGAATTAAGAAGCTTTGTTAAAGAGCTTTTGACCTATCTTTAATTTTTTAAAGATACAGAAAGGTAACAGCAAAATGTCCGAAATAAAAGTACTGACTAAAGAGATATCTGAACTTATTGCTGCCGGTGAGGTCATCGACAGACCTTCTTCTGTGGCAAAAGAACTGCTTGAAAATGCAGTCGATGCAGGTGCAACAAACATAACTATAGAGATAAAAAACGGGGGAAGAACATATCTTCGTGTTACCGATAACGGCAAAGGTATCTCTGCACAGGATCTTCCCACCGCTTTTCTTCGTCATGCAACAAGCAAGATCTCCTCTAAAAATGATCTTGAAAGCATATTGACCCTGGGTTTCAGAGGGGAAGCCCTTGCCTCGGTCTGTGCCGTTTCAAAAGTAAGCGTGCTTACAAAGCGTCCCGATGATGAGTTTGGAACCCATTATGAAATACAGGGCGGGGAGCAAAAGCTTATGGAACAAAGCGGGTGTCCCGATGGTACGACTTTTACCGTGAAGGACCTGTTTTATAACGTTCCCGCAAGACTTAAATTCATGCGTAAGGACTCTACGGAGGGCAATTATGTTGCAGAGATAGTGACTAAGCTTACCCTTTCGCATCCGGAGATTTCTTTTAAGTTTATAAGAGATAATAAAGTTGAATTTATATCTCCCGGCGACAGTAAGGTTTACTCAGCTATTTATTCCGTATACGGTCGGGAGTTTGCATCGTCGCTTATACCTGTGGATTATAACTGGAAAGGTATCCATATAAGCGGATATACGGTTAGACCTCTGAAATCCAAAACGAATAGAAAATTCCAGAATTTTTTCGTAAATCACAGATATATAAAGTCTGTTGCCTGCTCCTGTGCCCTTGAGGATGCATACCGTAATCAGATCATGGTCGGAAAGTTTCCTGCCTGTGTGCTATATCTTCAGATACCGCCGGATACAGTTGATGTCAATGTTCATCCGACTAAGATCCAGGTTAGATTTTCAAATGAAGGCCTTATGCATGAGGCTGTGTTTTATGCGATCAAGGATTCTCTTTTAAAAAATGATAAACCAAACGAGATAGTTTTTGAAAGCAAACGGCATTTTACAGATAAACAGCTTTATAGCGTAAGATCCGATCCGGGAGTTCAGATGCGCTTTGCAGACCCTGTACAAACCGAGCCGGTGCCACGGAGCAATGTAAATTATGAAGATCCGCCGGTGGATAATGTTCCAAAGGAACATACTGTGCAGGAAAACACCTCTTGTGCATCCTCCGAATATAACACCTCCGGTGAAAGCACAGCTCCACTGACGCACAATTCTTACAAAGCCGATGAGCCTTTTGAGAAACAGCAGAAGATCACTGTTGAGCAGATCAATAAATTGGTAAGCGAGATACCCCTCCCTCAGGAGGATGATCCCGGATCGTTCAGGTTTATTGGAAGCGGCGATCTGCAGAAAAAAGCGCCTGTTATTCCCGTTGTGCCCGCTGAAACTGCGGAAAAACCCAAACCTGTGGTGATCGGTGAACTGTTCCGCACCTTTGTGGTAGCCCAGTGCGGTGACGATATGCTCCTTATGGACAAGCACGCTGCACATGAAAGATATATCTTTGAAAAGATCAAAAATGACAAAAACCAGCTGGATCCACAGATGCTTCTTGAACCTGTAATGGTGGTCCTTGCCTATGATGAATATGATGCTTTGTCACAAAATGTTGAAAAAGCAAGGCAGCTTGGCTTTGAAATAGAACCCGATGTGGCTCCGACTGTGGCGGTCAAGGGTGTGCCGGTGATCCTTGGGGATGAAAACCCTACCGAGGCTGTTAGCGAGCTTGCAAGAAATCTTATAGCTCATAAGATGGATCCTCAGATCGAGCTTTTCGATGACCTTTATCATTCTCTTGCCTGTAAGGCGGCTATTAAAGCCCATGACAAGTCAAGTATAATAGAACTTCAGGCTTTGATAGAAAATGTTTATGAAAACGACGATATAAGATACTGTCCCCACGGCAGACCTGTTTTTATCAAGCTCTCTAAAAGAGATATCGAAAAACAATTCAGGCGTATCGTGTGAATAAATGAAAGGGTGTGATCCGCTTTGAATAAAATACCTGTTTTGGTAGTGTGCGGACCGACTGCATCCGGAAAGACAGCTGTTTCTGTGGAACTTGCAAAAATATACAACGCAGAGATAATATCCGCAGATTCTATGCAAATTTATAAGGGTTTGCAGATCGCAACTGCAAAGCCTACTGTAAACGAAATGGAAGGCATTGTCCACCACCTTGTTGATGTGTTTGACCTGGATATGGATTTCAGCGTTGCTGATTATGTCAAACAAGCCTCTGAAATAATACGCCGTGTCTATCTGAGCGGTAAACTTCCGATCATCTGCGGCGGAACAGGGCTTTATATTTCATCTCTCATTGAAAATGTAAAGTTTGATGATACGGGAAACGATCAAAGTATCAGACAAAGACTTTCACAAGAAGCTGAAGAAAAGGGAAATCATTTTCTTTGGGAAAAACTATGTGAGGCCGATCCCGAAACTGCTTTGAAGGTGCATGAAAATAACCTTCCCAGGGTTATCAGGGCTCTTGAAGTCTATGAACTTACAGGCGTTACTCTTTCACAGCATAAGATCAACAGCAGGAAAGTGGAGTCTCCTTATGATACCTGTATTATCGGCCTTACCTGTGAGGACAGAGATAAACTCTATGACAGGATCAATAAAAGGGTAGATGAAATGGTGCAAAACGGCATTGTGGATGAGTGCAGAAGAGTCTATGAACAGGGAGAGATCAAAACCGCCTGTCAAGCTATCGGCTTTAAAGAATTGATCCCGTATTTTAAAGGCGTATGCTCCGTTGAGGAGTGCATAGATAAAATCAAGCTGGAAACACGTCATTACGCTAAAAGACAGCTTACCTGGTTCAGAAGAATGAGCGGCATCCGGTGGGTGTATGTGGATAAATACGATTCTTTTGAAAAAATTATAAAAAATATCGAAAATATTGTAGCCAAATCCAAAATAATGTGTTATAATAGGTCTTGAACAGCGTGTAGTGCTGTGAGATGTGTAAGACAAAAATAAGGAGTGCTGAAAATGAATAAAAATATCAATCTTCAGGATGTGTTTTTAAATCAGGCAAGAAAGGAAAAGGTCGGCGTTACCATTTTCCTTATGAACGGTTATCAGTTCAAAGGTATTGTGAAAGGCTTTGACAGCTTTATAGTTATACTTGATTGCGAGGGTAAACAGAATATAGTTTATAAGCATGCTATTTCTACGATTTCCCCCTCCAGACCTATAAGTATTCAGGAGCAGGACAGCACAGCTGAATAACAAGGAGCATTTAAATGAATTCGTTGACCATTAAATTTCTTTCTGCTCTTATAGCCGTGTTGATGGTTACTGTTATCGGCAGTCAGCTTTATTATGTTTTTAACGAAAAGCATGACACAGAAGAAGCCGTTATAACCACTATAAACGAGAATTTGTCTTTTGACGGCGTTGTTGTAAGAAATGAAACGGTGTTGAATTATAACGGGAGCGGAGTAATAGATTATCTGCTGCCAGACGGCAGTAAGGTCAAAACAGATGATGTTGTGGCTCAGGTGTATAGCAGCGAAGATCAGATACTTGCAAAAAAGAAAGCAGCAGATCTGACTGTTGAGATCGACAAACTTTCTAAAGCGCAAAATCCGGGAACAACTAATTTTATTCAGCCTGAAGCCATAAAGAATAAAATAAACAGCCAGTATAAGCAAATGCTGACCAGTATAGCAAAGGGCGAATACTCTCATGTGGGCGAGATGAAGAGCGATCTGTCTATGACGATGAATATTTATGATATCGTTACAAAATCGCAAACTAATTTTGACACCAGGATGAGTCAGCTCAAAACCGAAAAAGAAAAACAAACTGCCGCTGCATCATCACCTTCAGGTACGATAAAAACTACACAGACAGGTTATTTTGTGTCCTCAGCAGACGGATATGAAAATGAGCTTTCGATCGATAAGCTTGATTCCATAACCCCTCAAAGAATAAAAGAGATAGTTGATGCCACACCTAAAAGACCTGAAAATGCAGTAGGAAAAATATATGACAGCTATTCCTGTAAGATAGTGGGCGTGCTGAAAAGTGATAAAAGGATAGTTGAAGGTGCCGATCTTAAACTTGCTTTGAGTGCATCGAAAAACCTTTACACCGTCCATGTCGATTCTGTAAAGCCGGTCGAAGACGATAATATTATGGTGGTCATGAACTGCGACAGGCTGGATGAAGAGCTTGCAGCAACAAGAGTCGCATCAAGCCTTATCGTTTTTGATGAGTTTACAGGAGTAAGAGTGCCGAGAAGGGCTATACGCTTCAGCGGTGAACAAAAGGGCGTATATGTCATAGTCGGAAAGGATATTGTGTTTAAGAAAATAGATGTTATCTATGAGGGAGATGACTTTGTACTCTCCAAAAACACAGATGACCAGGAATATCTTTTGGTTTTCGATCAGATACTCCTTGAAAATGTCGATAGCAGCAAGGTCTCACCGACTACACCAAAGGATAGCAGCAGTAAAAGTGATCAGAGCAGCAGTTTAAAAGGGAAAGAGGCGGAAAGTGATGGATCTTCCCAAAAATAATTCTTCTAATTTTCAATATATCCTTGAAAATTATAAAGAAATATGTTATAATGTAGAGAACGCAAGGGCTAAATATGCTAAAAGCGGCGAAAATGTGCAGATTATGGCAGTCACCAAGACTGTTGAGCCTGAAAAGATCAACTTTGCCATAAGTCAGGGCGTGACACTTCTTGGAGAAAATCGGGTCCAGGAGTTCATTTCCAAGAAGGACAGCTATGATAAAAGCGCCCAGGTGCATTTTATCGGTCACTTGCAGACTAATAAAGTCAAATATATAATCCAGGATGTTTCCATGATACAGTCTGTGGATAGTGTAAAGCTTGCCGAACAGATAGATAGATCGGCATTTTCACATAAAAAGATAATGGATGTGCTCGTTGAGGTAAATGTGGGAGAAGAGGCTACTAAAAGCGGCGTTTCCTATGATAAGTGCAGTGAGCTTATCCACGAGATATCCCAACTTGAAAACATAAGGGTCAAGGGTCTTATGGCCATTCCGCCTGTGGGATGTGATGAGGGTGTGTTTGAAAAAATGCATGAGCTTTACTTAAAAATAGGCGAAATGAATATCAAGGGAGTTAGTATGCAGACTCTCTCTATGGGAATGTCTGGTGATTACGAGCTTGCAATAAAGCATGGCTCAAATCTTGTAAGAATTGGAACAAAGCTCTTTGGAGCCAGAAAATATTTTGGAGGGTAAAAAAATGGGATTCGTTAAGGGGTTCAAAAACTTCTTTATCGGTGAAGATGAAGAACCGGATGTTTATGAAACTCAAACAGAAAACAACGAAACACAGGAGGACAGAGAAATGTACAAAGAAAATGATTTCGCTCAGAATTCAGCTGTCAGGACAGAACCTATATATGATAGAAAACCGGACCCTGTAATGCAGCTCGTTCTTGCACGGCCTAAGACTTTCCAGGAGGTTAAGTCCATAGGCGACGAGATCAATGCTCAAAAGACCGTTATACTTAATCTTGAAACGGTGAGCAACGATGTGGGTACAAGGATCGTTGACTTCCTTTCCGGTGTTTCGTATGCAAATAGAGGTACAATGAAACTTATTGCAGCCAAGACTTTTGCTATTCTCCCTGAGGTGGTTGCATATGGCGGAGCTGATATCGCTCAGGAACTTGAAAAGAACGGTTATAATTTCTGATCATGCCCCGTGAAAGGTTCTCTTATCTGGGGAATATATCCGATGAGGACAAGATCCTTTTGAAAAATATACTTTCATGGGCAAAGATCTCCTCGGAAAAGCATTATACCAAGTATTCCTTTTTTATTGATGATCGGCAGCAAAAGCTTTGCGAGAAAGCGCTCAGATCTGAAAATTATGATAATTTTTGTTTCTGGGGCGGCTATCCTTCAGCTGACAGGAAAGTGATCGGCTTTTATCCCCACGGAAAAGAGCCTGGTGAGGACGATTTTCCTGTAAAGCCAATTCACTTTACATACAGAAATGCTGACAAGCTCTCCCATAGAGATTTCCTCGGCAGCCTTATGGCTATACGCATAGAAAGAGATTGCGTGGGGGATATTATCGTTGGAGAGGGTAGGGCAAATATTCTCGTTTACGAGAGTGTTGCCTCTCAGATACTGTACGAAATAAAGAAAATAGGCAGAGTAGGCGTTGAAGCTTCGTTAGGTCTTGATAGTTCTGTTTCGTGCGAAAAAAAGTTCAGTGAGATCTCGGGAACGGTTTCTTCCCTTCGTGCTGACTGTATCTTTAGCCTTGCTTCAAGACTTTCAAGGGATAAGGCAGCGCTGTGCATTAAAACAAATGGTATATGTATAGATCATCTGGTAAGCCATAAGCCGGATGAAAAGATGGACCAGGGACAATCATTCTCTGTAAAGGGATATGGCAAGTTTATATTAAAATCCATAAATGGTATTTCTAAAAAAGATAGAATTCATATTACTTTGTGTAAATTTATTTAGGAGGGTTTTCAAATGTTAAATCCAAATAGTATCAGCAATCAGAACTTTGATGTCGTAAAGAACGGTTACGATATCGACGGAGTTAATGATTATCTCAAGGACGTTGCAGACGATTACGCTGCACTTGTCAGAGAAAATCAGGAGAAGGATATCAAGATCAACAAACTCGTTGAAAAGGTTAATGAACTGATGGCTGATAAGGACGCTATTACCGATGTTCTTGTTACAGCTCAGAAAGATGCACGCAAGATCGTAAATGATGCCAAGGTCCAGGCTAAGGAAATGATCGACAGCGCAAAAACCGAGCAGATGCGTCTTGCAGAGCAGAGTGCTGCTGAATGCGAGAGGATCGTAAAGGAACATAAAGATAAGTGCGCTAAACTTATAAGAGATAATACAGCTATCACAGAAAATAAGATCAATTCTCTTAAAGCTGCTTACGAAGAGGAATTTGCTAAGTACAGACAGCTTCAGGCAGAGGTTTCATACTTTAAGTCTGATCTTATTGAACAGTATAAAGCTCAGATCCAGCTTGTTATGGATCTGCCTACACTCTCTGAGGAGGAACTTGATGAGTATGAGTCCTCTTTCGATGAAAATGGAAATTACATAGCTCCTCAGGAGGCTGAGGAAGAGCCTGTTGAGGCCCAGCCTGAAGAGGATAATGTTGATGACAGCACCGCTCAGCTTGAGGCTGCTGCAAGAGAGGAAGAAGAAAGGGTAGAAAAGATTCTTAATACAGGATCGTTTGAACCTGTTATCCCTAAGAGCACCCTTAACGATCTCCAGTTTGGCAAGAATAATTGATAAATTCTAATTGGCTCTGTAACAAACATACTGGTTTGAATACAGAGCCTTTTAATGGTTTGTACAACGCGGATAAGCTTTTGTCCGTCCCTGCGGAAGGAAGATAGAATGTTTGTAATCTCACTTATAATTGCTGCCGGTCTTATCGCTGTGGATCAGATAATAAAAATAATCGTAAACGCTAATCTTGAGATCGGAAGCGTTGTAGAAGTGGTCAAATTTGGCGATTTTAAGCTTTTTAGTCTTAATCATGTCAGAAACAGCGGCGCAGCGTGGAGTATAATGGAAGGAAAGACATGGTTTTTGATCGGTCTGCCTGTTGTGATCTGCGCTCTGGGTGTTTATTATATGTACAGACAGAGAAATTCCCGCAAGCTTCAGCTTGTTTCGCTGGCTATGCTTATTGCAGGCGGACTGGGTAATCTGATCGATAGAATAAGATTGAAAGAAGTTATTGATTATATAAAATTTGAGCCTTTCAACTTTCCTGTGTTTAACTTTGCCGATATCTGTGTAGTTGTTGGCGCAATACTGTTTGCGGTTTATATTATATTCCTGGATGATTCGGGCAAAAAAAACACGGAAACAGAGAATGAAAAAACCGAAGACACAGTGAAGGCTGCGGAGGAAAACGATGACTGAACTCTGTTTTACCGCAGAAGAAAAGGATGTCGGCTCAAGGATCGACAAATTCATTTCTGACAGTGAGCCTTCTTTAACACGCAGCAGTGTGCAAAAACTTATTGACAGCGGCTTTGTGACTTGTAATTCTGTTTTAATACAAAAGAATTATAAGCTCAGGCGGGGTGACAAGATCCTGGTAAGTCAGCCCGATCCCGTTGAGCTTGATGTTGAGCCTGAAAATATTTCCCTGGAAATATTTTATGAGGATAATGACCTTTTAGTTGTCAATAAACCCAAAGGTATGGTTGTGCATCCTGCTGCCGGCAATTACAGCGGGACACTTGTAAATGCGCTGTTATACCATTGCAAGGGCAGGCTTTCCTCGATTAACGGAGTAATAAGACCGGGTATTGTCCATAGGATAGATAAGAATACAAGTGGTCTCCTTATTGTGGCTAAAAACGACGATGCACATAATGACCTTGCCCGGCAGATAAAAGCGCATAGTTTCACGAGGGAGTACTGTGCTGTGGTCACAGGTCGATTCTCCGAAAAGACGGGCACTGTGCACGCTCCCATCGGAAGAAGTAAATACGACAGAAAGAAAATGTGTGTTTGCGATACAAATTCAAAGGACGCTGTTACACACTATGAAGTGATAGATGAGTTTGGACAGTTTTCACTTGTAAGATTTCGGCTTGAAACCGGCAGAACACATCAGATCAGAGTGCATTGTGCATATATCGGTCATGCAGTTTATGGCGACGATGTATACGGAAAACCTGTTAAAGGAGTCCAAGGACAGTGCCTCCATGCTAAAAAGATCGGTTTTGTACACCCTTCAAGTGGTGAGTATATGGAGTTTGACAGTGAACTGCCCGATTATTTTGTGAAAATAATCGGTAAGCTCAAAAAGATCAGCTGAGGAAAATTATGTTTGAAGATATTAAAAAAGTGGTCCTTGTAACCGATATGGACGGAACATTCCTACCGGCAAGCAAAATACCGGGGAAAAAGTCCCTGGATGCAGTAGAGAGATTTTGTAAAGCCGGAGGCCATTTTTCAATAGCTACCGGCAGGTCGCTGCAGGCTTCACGTCCTTATTTTGATATTGTTAATGTCAATTGTCCGATCATAATGTGCAATGGCGGAATGATCTATGATATAAATAACAATGTACAGATCTATGATGTTTATGTTCCATGTGGAACAAAACAGATAGTTTCCCAGATACTTGCAGATAACAAAGATGTGGGGTGTGAGGTGCTTAAACTTGAAAATGTTTATGTTCCACGGCTTACTCCTCTTGAAAAACGCCACCTTGAGATCTGTAAGATCTCCGATGCGGTAATAACAGATATCAACAGCATTCCGGACAATTGGTATAAGGTGCTTTTTGCCGTTGAATATGACAAAATGGAGAGCCTTATAGAATATGTCAAAGCACATGATTTCAAGGGCATTGACTTTGTGCGCTCGGCACCTGAATACTATGAGATCCTACCCCAGAACATCTCAAAAGGCTCAGCTCTTAAAATGATGAGAGAAGTTTGTAATATGCAGGATCATACATTTGTTGCTGTTGGTGATTATAATAATGACCTTGAAATGATAATGGAAGCGGATGTAGGGATATGTCCGTCAAATGCAGGAGATGAAGTTAGATCTGCATCTGATATTATCCTTGAAGAGTCCTGTGAAGAGGATGCTATTGCTAAAGTTATTGATATAATTTTTGATAGATGTAAAGCATAAAACGGAGGTTAAAGTATGGATGAATTATTGAAAAAAAAGCTTGAGATCGCTGCGTGCAAGATCCGTATGGGAGTGATCGAGGGAACATATAATGCCCGTTCCGGACACCCGGGAGGATCTCTTTCTATATCTGATCTTGTGGCTTATCTTTATTTTGCAAAGATGAATATTTACCCTGATAAACCTGACGAGCCGTCAAGAGACAGATTTGTCCTTTCTAAAGGTCATACAGCCCCTGCGCTTTATGCAGCACTGGCGGAGAAAGGATTTTTCTCAAAAGATGAGATAAGATCCCTTCGCCATATCGGAGCAATGCTGCAAGGACATCCTTGTATAAATACCCCCGGCATCGATATGTCCTCCGGCTCGCTTGGACAAGGTATTTCCGTGGCTTGCGGAATGGCGCTTTCCGGTAAGATAACAAGCGATACATATAAGGTCTATACGGTGCTTGGCGATGGAGAGATACAGGAGGGTCAGGTCTGGGAGGCAGCGATGTTTGCCGCTCACTATAAACTTGATAATCTTGTTGCTGTGGTGGATAATAACGGCTTGCAGATCGACGGTAAGGTCGAAAATGTAATGAGCGTTTATCCTATTGCCGATAAGTTTGAATCCTTTGGCTGGCATACGATCAAAAATGTAGATGCTCACGACTTTGAGTCTATTGAAAAAGCTTTTGACGAGGCTGAAAGCATCACCGGACAGCCTGTGGTCATAATCATGAACAGCGTTAAGGGTAAGGGCGTTTCTTTTATGGAAAACGTTGCCTCCTGGCACGGAGCTGCTCCTAATAAAGAACAGTATGATCAGGCTATGGCTGAGCTTTCTGCCAAGCTTAAAGAACTGGAGGGTTAAGAGATATGGAAAACGTAAAGAAAATAGCCACAAGAGAAAGCTACGGTAATGCCCTGGCTGAACTTGGCGATAAGTACGAAAACCTTTATGTTTTTGACGCCGACCTTGCAGCAGCAACAAAAACCTGTATTTTTCAAAAGAAATTTCCCGATAGATTTTTTGACTGTGGAATTGCAGAGGCAAATATGATGGGTGTTGCTGCCGGAATGGCTGCAACAGGGAAGATACCCTTTGTTTCAAGCTTTGCTATGTTTGCTGCGGGAAGAGCGTTTGAGCAGGTCAGAAACTCTATTGGTTATCCGCATCTTAATGTAAAGATCGGAGCGACCCATGCAGGAATATCTGTAGGTGAAGACGGCGCTACACATCAGTGCAACGAGGATATCGCCTTGATGAGAACTATACCGGGAATGGTAATAATAAATCCTGCGGACGATACCGAGGCAAGAGCAGCTGTAAAAGCAGCTATCGAATATACAGGTCCTGTGTATATGAGACTGGGCAGGCTGGCAGTCCCGGTATTTAACGATCCACAAAACTATTCATTTGAGATAGGAAAGGGAATAAAGCTCCGTGAAGGTAAGGATATTACTATTGTTGCAACCGGCTTAATGGTATATGAAGCTGTCCAAGCAGCAAAGATACTTGCAGATGAAGGCATTGAGGCGGATGTAATAAATATTCACACCATCAAGCCTATTGATAAGGATATTATCATTAACTCTGCAAAGAATACAGGCCTTGTCATCACCGTAGAGGAGCATAGCGTTATCGGCGGTCTTGGGGAAGCAGTTTGTGATGTGCTGAGTGAAAATTATCCTACCAGAGTAATCAAGATCGGTGTAAATGACGAGTTTGGTTATTCAGGCCCTGCTGTTGAACTTCTGAAGAAATTTGGTTTAAGCTCGGATAACATCGTAAAAACCGTAAAAGAAGCATTAAACAACAAGTAAGCCGGGTGTTCTGAAAGAGCAGTAACGCTGTTTGATAAACTAATAAAAAGTAAAACGGACTGTTGCATTGTTGCAGCAGTCCGTTTTTACATTTACACACCCGTTTTGCTCTCGTCTGTCCCGGATCCTTCCTTTTGTTCACTTGCATTTTCGGCATTTTCGCTGTTGTCACCTTCCCGGTAAACAAGCTCGTAGCCTTTGCAGTTGTTCTTAACGTAATCTATAATGTTTTTCGCCTTTTCCTCACCGATGTTGAATATCAATGCCTTATTAAGAATGTTGGTGAAAAGATAGCCGTTTTCGCTAATGGATATACTTTTGTTCTCGCAGCCAAGTACGGGGATATTGGTGCTTATATCCAGCTTTTTTTTGAACTCGCCGTTCAAAAGCAGCTTGTCGGGATCTTCCACAACAGTACACTTCTGACCATCTTCAAAAAGTATATCCCACACCTTCTGCTTGTCAAGCCCCTGGAACTCAATAGTTTTACCGCCGTCGGTATAGTAATATGCAGATCCATAGGAACCGTACTGTTTCAGAGCAGTTTCAAATCCCAGCTGATACAAAGTTTTAGGTTTGTAATCCTCGTTGATATAAATGTAGTATCCTTCTTCGGAATCCGGCTTATGTTTGCGGATATAATCTATCTGAGCCTCATCTCTTTGTTCCGGATTCAAGCCGCTTCTTTCCAATTCATCAAATAATGGCGTCAAATCTATCAGGTCAACTGCGATCGCTACTTCTCTGGTAATATCTTTTATTTTGTATATATTTGTAGTTGTATTTGTCATACTAATATTACGAGAATCGTAGTAGTTTTCATAGAGTTGCTTATCTAACATATCATCCTTGATATATTTGTGTGTGCCTGTGAATTCTGTTACATTGAATTTTTCATAAGTTGAAAAGTTATAAAAAGCGATCTTATTGATCCTTTCATGCAATGTACCCGAGAACGGCTCATCTATGTCCGCTTTTTTTGAGCTGTCGTCTTTTTTAACTGTCTTTTTCTCGTACTCAGTTTCCTCTGTCACAGAGGCATCCGCACTTTCCGAAGCTGTGTCCACATCTTTTCTGCTGAACACCAGAGCCATTGCCAGGAAACAGAACACTAAAGCTATACTTGATGCGACTGCGGCATATTTCCAAGAGAAGGTCTTGACGATTATTCTCTTTTCGGGTGTGGCTTCGGTTATGAGATCATCGTCTATGCCGCCCAGAAGCCTTGCAAAATTAAGCTCGTTCATATGTCAAATCCCTCCTTTTGTAAATGTTTACGCAGCTTTTCCTTTGTTCGTGAAAGCCGCATCTTGACCTTGCTCTCCGTTATTTCCATTTGTGAAGCGATCTCCTTTATGGAGCAAAAATACCAGTACCTTTGCACGAATATAACTCTTGATTCTTTGTCAAGTCCTCTCAAAAAGTCGTTTACAGCCTCACGTATTGCAAGGGTTTCGGATATCTGTATATTTGATGTGCCGATCAATCCGGACAGCTCCTCAAAAACAGCCTCGGCACGACCACCTCCACGTTTCTGTGCCCGGTTCTTTTCCAGTCTGTCAAGGGATAGATTACGCACGATCCGGCCCAAATACGCTTTGAGGGATTTAGGCTTTTCCGGAGGTACGCTGTTCCAAAGCTTCAGATATGCGTCGTTTAAGCATTCCTCTGTATCCTGTTTGTCTGAAAGAATATTTGAGCTTATAACTGTACAATATGTATTGTATTTTTCCTTAGTCTCGTTCAGAGCCTGCTGAGACCTCTTTAAAAACAGTTCAACTATTTTCTCGTCCTCCATATCCTTCACCTCGCTCTCTTGAACATAAAGACGGAATATCTGTTTTCAATGTCACATTTTAAAAGCAAAGCCCGCTTAAAAAGTTAAGCGGGCTGAATAATATCAGATGTAGAATTTCTTGCCTTCAAATTCAACTCTGCGTTTAAGATCTGTCATCAGATCGTCAAACTGTTTTGGATTAAGTGACTGTGCACCGTCGCACCAAGCCTTCGGCGGGTCATTGTGTACCTCGACCATTATTCCGTCTGCACCTGCGCTGACCGCAGTTTTTGCCAGCGGAGGAACCATCCATGAGATGCCTGTTGCATGGCTCGGGTCAATGATGACCGGCAGGTGAGTCTTATGCTTGAGCATGGGAACAGCGGAAATATCAAGTGTGTTTCTTGTAGCAGTCTCAAATGTTCTTATTCCTCTTTCGCAAAGAATAACGTTCTCGTTTCCGCCTGCCATGATGTACTCTGCACTCATGAGCCACTCCTCAATGGTGTTTGCAAGTCCTCTCTTCAAAAGGATAGGTTTGTTGCATTTTCCCAGCTCTTTGAGAAGGTCAAAGTTCTGCATATTTCTTGCACCGACCTGGATAACATCTACGTCCTGGAACATATCAAGGTGAACCAGATTCATTATCTCGGTGACAATAGGCAGACCCGTTGCCTTTTTAGCTTCCAAAAGAAGTTTCAGACCCTCGCCGGCAAGTCCCTGGAAGGAATATGGAGAAGTCCTTGGCTTGAAAGCACCGCCCCTGAGAAGTGTTGCACCGCTTTTTTTAACGTCCTGTGCAACTTCGATGATCTGCTCTTCGGTTTCTACCGAACAAGGACCTGCGATAACATTGAAAATGCCTTCACCGAAAGTTACCTTGTCTGTTACCTTTATATAAGAATCCTCCGGATGCATCTTGCGGTTTGCTTTTTTATAAGGCTCGGAAACTCTTTTTACATCGGCAATATAGCTTGCGCTCTTTATATTGTCAATATCGAGCCTTGTAGTATCTCCGATAATTCCGACCAGTGTGGTGTGATCGCCTTCACTGAGGTGAGTTTTAAGACCCTTGGCATGAATATCGGCAATAAGCTCCTGAACATTCTCCTTGGTAGCTTGAGAGTTGAAAATAATGATCATTTTGAATACATATCCTTTCCTTACTGTTGTGCTTTAAAGCTTTTATCCTTTTAAGCTTTTATGTGTTAAAGTATATCACTCTTTTAAACACTTGTCAAGACATGATCTTTATTATTTTCACTTTGTTCATATTACCTCATAAAGGGCATATTTCCTGTGAAAACTCCGAAAAATCCTCCGCTGCGTTCGTTTACAAGGCACACGGCAGTAGCCGATATCCCTTCAAGGTTCCCTGTGAAGCCCAGTCCCTCCTCGGTAGTAGCTTTGATCGAGACCTGCGAAACGTCTATGGCGCAGGCTCTTGCAATATTAAGGCGCATATGGTTTATGTGACCGGCAAGCTTTGGTTTTTGAGCGCATATAGTAGCGTCAATATTTACTATCCTGAATCCACGTTGGTCGATCAGCCTTGCGACCTGCCTTAAAAGCTCAATGCTGTTTGCGTCTTTATATCTTTCGTCTGTATCCGGAAAAAGCTTTCCGATATCACCCAACGCAAGTGACCCGAGAAGTGAATCCATTATAGCGTGGGTAAGCACATCTGCATCGGAATGTCCGAGAAGTCCCATGTCGTTAACTATCCTGACACCTCCGAGAATAAGTTTTCTTCCTTTTACCAGCTTATGTACATCATAACCGTGTCCGATCCTCATTTTTCCACCTCCGTAATGTATTCGTAGTTCCCTAAGAATTTAAAGTATCCAAGCTCGTCCTCAAGCTGATTTATCAGCATCGCAACCTTTGGATCACGTATGCTGCCCTGAAAATCAAGGTAGAAAACAGCTTCAAAATCAGTGTTTGCCAAAGGACGGGATTCTATCATAGTCAGGTTCAGACCGGCAACCGAAAACTTTGTCAGCAGTCTGTAAAGTGCGGACTTTTCATGGGGCAGCGAAAGTGAAACAGATATAACATCCGCTTTTTCTGTGCACAGTGTTTTCTTTGAAATAACAATAAACCTTGTGTAGTTTTCCGCTGCATTGGCAATATCGTCAGCTATGATTTTTAACCCGTTGTTTAGGGCACTTTCATGTGAGCAGATTGCTGCGACCGGTCTGTCACTTTGTGCTATAAACTGTGCTGCAAGAGCAGTGTTTGCATAGTTGTGTCCCTTGTATCCGTGGCGGGTTATATAATCTGAACACTGCATAAGTGCCTGTTCATGAGAATAAACTATTTGGATATCATTGGGATCGGTGTCCTTGCGTGCGGCAAGACAGTGAGAGATACGAAGCTTTGTGCCGGCACAGATCTTAAGATCGTACTTTTTTAAAAGCTCATATGTTGCGGTTACAGATCCTGCTGTGGAGTTTGCAATGGGAACGACTCCAAAATCAAAGCTTTTATTGTCCACCGCTTCAAAAACCTGTTCAAACCCGTTGAAAAAAGTTATTTCTCCATTTGGCAAAAGTTTTTTGCACGCCATTTGTGAAAATGAGCCTTCTGTTCCCGGAACAGCTGCTTTGCATTTTACGTTAAGATCCACCGGCTCGCTTTCAATACGGTTTTTATCAGAAAAGAACTGTTGATACTGAAAACATTTTGAAATATCCATTATGGTCTGATAAAGCACCTGGGATGACTCTTTCATATTCTTTGGAAACATATCGCTCATTCTCTGAAGCACCTGCTCCTCCCTGTCTTTCTGGAAAACAGGAAGATCATTTTTGATCTTATATTCGGACACCTCTTTGCACAGCTTCATTCGTTCAATAAAAAGCTCTGCGATCCTGTCATCTGTAATATTTATCTGCTTTCTTATTTCTTCAAGCTCCATTTTTACTTCCCCCTTGCCTTTTATAAAAGTTTATCACATATATCAATTTTTTTCAAGGGGGTCGTATCAAACATTTCACAAAAGAATAGGACTTTTTTTGTATAACATTATTTGTAGAATTTTATTGACTTTTTGGGACGTATATGATAAATTAGTTATATACAGAAAACAAATTTGGAGGTGACTGTGTTGAAACAGATCCTGATCGAGTATCACACAAAGATAGATGTTGTTTCCCAGTTTAAAACTGTGCAGTCTGAAATGGACAGTGGGAAATACAAAAGTCTTTTGTTTCATGTTTATAGCGGTATACTTGACGAAAAGATACTTATCAGTCTGTGCCGGGATCTTAAATCCGAATTTCCGGGCTGTGTTCTTGTAGGCTCTGTTTCCGCAGGTGAGATCATTGAAGGAAGGCTGATGGATAAGGGTGTTCTTATCTCTGCTATGCTTTTTGAGCAGACGGATATCAGGTTTTCAAGGTTTGATGACGTTAACGGCAGAGAGAAAGAGGTCGGACAGCAAATCGCCTCCTTGATAAATGAAACTGAGCATATAAAAGCTGTTGAGGTGCTTTTGCCCGGCACAGAAATAAATACCCGTTTTATCTGGGAAGCTGTAAGTGCTTCCAAACAGGGAGTACAGGTGTTCGGAGGGTATGCCGGCGGACACGATATGAATATTGGTGAGCACTATGTTTTTGATGAACAGGGGTTAACAGACAATACCTTATATCTTGTATCATATGTTGGAGAGAACTTTCATATCAATGTTGATAAATCGGTGGGCTGGCAAACGCTGGGTCATGCTTTCAAGGTAACAAAATCCGATGAAAACAGACTTATTGAAATAAACAATATACCTGCTGTGGAAATATATGAAAAGTATCTCCAAATCAACAGAAATGATAATTTTGAAGAAAACACCTTTGAGTTTCCCCTTATAGCTAAAACGGAGGGTGATGAGCTTTTAAGGCACACCCTTAATGTTGAGCCGGACGGCACTTTGAATATGGCAGGATATGTGACTGAGGGAATGGATATCTATCTTTGCTACGGTAACCCCGGACTGATCGTTGAGGGCGTAAACAAACGACTGAAAGAGGTCGCTGATTTCAGACCTGAGGCGATATTGCTTTACTCTTGTTCTGTGCGTAAATCATTCTGGGAGAATTATGTTAATATTGAAATGATTCCTTTCCAGAAAATAGCCGAGACATCCGGCTTTCATACCTGGGGAGAGGTAAAAAGAGATCCCAGAACAGGGAACGTCTGGGAGTACAATATAACACTATTGTCCATTGCGATGCGAGAGGGCGACAGACCTGAGGGAGATCTGGGAGAAATAGTTGTAGACGATTCCGTTCTCAAAGGTCAGGCTTCGCTGATAAAGAGACTTTCTCAGCTTGTTTCAGCTACGACCAGTGAGCTTCAGAATGCATACGATGACCTTGAAAAGGTAAACGAACAGCTCAGGATCCTTTCAAATCACGATGCTTTGACAGGGCTGTATAACCGCAGAAGACTTGACGAATTCGCAAATGATGTAATTGATACAGCAGAGCAGACGGGAGCAGATGTGACCATGCTCATGCTGGATATTGACTACTTTAAAAATGTTAATGACACATACGGCCATGATGTTGGAGACGGAGTGCTTGTAGAGATTGCTCATTTGCTTGATGAGCACGTTTCCTCTCATGCCGGTGCTGCTGTCGGGCGTTGGGGCGGTGAGGAATTCCTTGCTGTTATCCCGAATATGGAATCGGACCAGGCGTTTGATTTTTCCGAGGAGATACGCAAAGCGGTCGAAGCACATAAGCATAAGGATATTCCGGAGCGAATAACGATCAGCATTGGCTGTTTGTGTTTCAGAGGAAAAGAATTTGACAGGACAAAGCTTTTCAAGGATGTTGACGACTGCCTTTATGAGGCAAAACGCAGAGGCAGAAACAGAGTTATACAAACAAAATTATAAAATTAAAGCCCGAGGATCAAATAATAAATTCTTCCTCGGGCTTTTTTATCAAACTTTCTTATAATCCTTTGTTTCAGGCATTTTGAACAGATCGTCGCTTGCCTTGCCTATCTCTCTCACACCGAAATACTCAGCCATCTGAGCACCTTCATAGAGCAGATATACCTCGCAGAAGCTTCCGTCTGATCCTTTGAAACAAAATCCGATCTGACCGTTTTGTCCTGCAACGTCTTTGTTGACTTTGTATGTTTCAACAATTACGTCTGATTTCTGGTCGATCTGAGCCTGTACAAAGTCGCCTGTCATTCCGAAAAGCAGGTCTTTTTGTGCAATAAAGCTCTTTTCGTCTGTAACAGCCTGCTCCTGATACTTCATATTTGTAAAATCAAACATGGTGGCTTTCTTATCTCCGGTATAGAGAATTGCCGTTTTAGAGTTATTGTTTGCAGTTGAGCTGAATATTTTATTGTCTTTTTTATTAAGAACAATAGTTGATCCGCCTGTGTTTGCGTGGACCATAGTTACCTTGTAACCGTCCTTGTTGTTGTATGTTTCTTTCAGATTGTCATAAAGCCTTTTGCTGCCCTTAACGTCATAACCTATGGCGTTTGTCTCATTTTGCTTCTGGCTGTTTGAATCCGGATCGGACTTTGACGACTCCTGTGAGCTTGAATCTGACTGGCTCTGAGATTGTGCAGATGAATCAGATGAGGCGTCCGAACTGCTGTTGTTTTCACAGCCGCTGAGCATTGAACAAACAAGTGTCAATGCAGCAGCTATGCAGATGATCTTTTTAATAAACAAATTTTTTCACTCCTGTTAAGCTTGTGGCGTTTGTGTTGGATCTGCACCCTTGGCGTTGGGATCCTGATAGTTTGCATCTACTTTGGTCCAGCCAGTGAAATCAGGCAGCTTTATCTCCGGTGCAGCGTCGCTGAAGGATGTGATCTCGATGGTGCTCTTGACGCCTGCTGCGGTAGCTACGATCTTCTTAGGTGTACCGGTGGATTTATCATAATAATAATCTGCCTGAGTAGTCATCTCAATACCCTGTTCGTTCTGGGACTTGACCTTGACCTTTTCAACAGTCATTCCGTTTTCTTCCGAAACACTGATAAGCTCAACATTTCCCTCAGGTGTCAGATCAACGGTCATTTTTGATGCAGCAGATCCATTGCCCTCGGTTATGGAATAGACCTTCTGAGCACGTATAAGGGCATATGTCTTGCCATCAACGTAGAAGGTTTCCGTATCCTTATCGCCGCCCATAGCGGACATATCCATAGTCATATGGAAGTTTTCACCGTTTATATCCATCTGGAGTGGGATCTTAACTGACATATAATCCATAACCATAGACATTGAATATGTCTTTGATTTCGTGGTCTGCATCAGCTTGTATGTAAATGTATCTTCAAACTTAGCCCCGGACTGTGACTGAGAATTATCTTTTTCGCTTGACGAATCGGGCAGCGCAGGATTTTTCTCCGTTACAGCTGATTTTTCTGCCTGTGAAGAAGAATCACTTGATACAGCAGATGATGAGGATACACCTGCGGCGGATGTGTCCTTGGAAGACGAACTGTCTGAGCAGCCTGTTGCAGCGGCACAGATCATAGATAGTGCTAAAATTGCAGTTATTATCTTTTTCATTATTTTTCCCCCTTCGCTGTTTTATCAGCTAAAATCAACAAATTAAGTTTAACATAATAAGAAAAATTCGTCAAGACTACTTTTTAACAAATCAAAACCCTAAATATACGCTGTTTTGTCAGTTTTAACAACAAGATGAAAGCTATATGAAAGTTGTATGATAAATGGGTGTTGAGTCATAAAAACAGGCACTTGAATTATTCTTGGAAATGTGTTATCCTTTTTCTCGGGTGGTAAAATGAATTATAAGAATATCGTTTGCGGGGAATTTATAGATCGCCCCAACAGGTTTATTGCCAATGTTATGATAGATTCAAAGCCATGTGTCTGCCATGTAAAAAACACAGGCAGATGCAAAGAGCTTCTTACCAAAGGATGTAAAGTATATTTAGAAAAAAGTGAAAACCCCGGAAGAAAGACTCCCTATGATCTAATTGCCGTGCAAAAGGGTGAAAGACTTATAAATATGGACAGCCAAGCGCCTAACAAAGCTGCCTCGGAGTGGCTTATACTCAAAAAACCTTTTGGTGAGGGCTGGAAAGTTTCAGCTGAAAAAAGATACAAAAAATCACGCTTTGACTTTATGCTGGAGCATGAAAGCGGAAAGAAAATGTATCTTGAAGTTAAGGGGTGCACACTTGAACAAAACGGTGTCGTTATGTTCCCGGACGCTCCTACGCAGAGGGGGTTGAAGCATATAGAAGAGCTTATAGAGTGTGTAAATGACGGATACGAAGCTGTGCTTTTAATCCTTGTACAGATGGAGAATGTAAAGTATTTTACCCCGAACTATGCAACCCACAAAGAGTTTGGAGAGGCTATGAAGCTTGCTTCACAAAAAGGTGTTAAGCTTATGTGTTATGATTGTCTTGTTGCACCGGATTCCTTAACTGTGAATACGAAAATTAAAATAGTGCTGTAAAAAAGCTCCCCGTAAAAACGGAGAGCTTTTTTCATATCCAGCATCCGTCTACACGGATAGTCTGACCGTTGATATAGTCTGCCTTTTCGCTTGCAATGAAAGATACTGCATTCGCAATATCCTGAACAGTGCCAAGTCTGCCGCAGGGAATATCATCAATTATGGCATTTTTATCCTCCTGGGAAAGTGACGAGTTCATTTTTGTGTCGATAAAGCCGCATGATATACAGTTTACCCTTATACCGCTTGGTCCTTCCTCACGGGCAAGTGCCTTTGTAAACCCGATCAGTCCTGCCTTTGCCGCACTGTAAGCCACCTCGCACGATGCACCTTTTTCACCCCAAACAGAGGAAATATTGATTATACACCCTTTTTTTGCATGGATCATATCCAAAAGGACCTGTCTTGAAACTTCCATTGCGCCGAGAAGATCGGTATTGATAATATTTGAAAGATCCTCAAAGCTGTTGTCGGTAAAAAGCCTGATGTCTGCTGATCCGGCGTTGTTCACAAGTAGATCAACGCTGCCAAGCTCCTTTTTTATCTGCTCGATTGCGCTTGAAATGCTCAATTTATCAGTGATATCACATTTTACTGCAATTGCCTTTATCCCTTGTGAATTAAGCTTGTCGGAAAGCTCGCAGGCTGAGCTTTTATTATTGTTGAAACCAAGCGCTACACTATAACCGTCTTTTGACAGCTGCATGGAAACTGCCTTGCCGATATCACCGCTTGCGCCTGTGACAAATGCGACTTTACCCATAGTCACACCTCCGAATGTTATTATAAAGATAATAACATACTTTTTACTTTTTTTCAACTATAATTTTATATCGTTGACCCATTCACGGGCTTTTTCAGCATTCTCATTGCTGCGGTTGTAAACCCTGCCGCTGACATTGGTAAAATTATCTGTTATAATAAGTTCCCGGTCACGGGGAACAACATTTTTTGGGGTATAAATTTTTGTGTCATCGGCTGAATGACCGTTGAGTTTATTTTTCATTTATTTAGCGCTCCTTTCTCTTTGGTTGTATTATTATTTTTTCCGCTGCACCATTGATTTATTAAAGAAAAAAACTCCAAAAAGAAAGGGGCTTTTCCCGTTTATGGGGAAAAGCCCTGATAAGATCATCTGTTCAAAAGAGAATCCAAGGATTCGTTTATTTTTGCCATTTTTTCCTCTGCCTTTGCAAGCTTGATCTTTTCTGCTTCGATAAGTGCAGCAGGTGCCTTTGCTATAAAGCCCTGGTTGCTGAGTTTTTTGCTGAGGAAGTCTATATCCTTTTGGATCTTAGCCTTGTCTTTGTTAAGACGAGCGGTCTCTTTTTCAACGTCAATAATATCCGAAAGAGGTATAAAGAACCTTGCGCTGTCGGTAACTACAGTAACGCAGTCCTTTTCTTCAACCTTTTCGCTTATATTTACCTCGCTTGCGTACGCAAGGCGCTCAAAGAACATTCTGCCTTGTGAAAAGACATCCTTCTGCGCTGTTTCGATAAAAAGTTTAGCCTTTTTGGAAGGGGGAACATTCATCTCGCCTCTGCAGTTTCTGATGCCCTTTATGCCGGCAATGATTTTTTCAAACATTGCCTCATCTTCGGTGTATTGCAGCTTTTCATCGTAAACAGGGAACTGCTGGAGCATAATTGCTGTGCCGTCGTTTACAAGCGCCTGCCATATTTCCTCGGTAATAAACGGCATAAATGGGTGCAGCAGTTTCAGCATTCCCTTCATTACCCATACAAGTACCTGCTGAGCAATTGCTTCGGTTTCACCGCCTGCGGCAATACGAGGTTTGGTCAGCTCGATATACCAATCGCAGTAAACATCCCAGATAAAGTCGTAAAGCTTTTGTACCGCAACACCCAGCTCGAATTTATCCAGATTGTCGCCGACTTCCTTTGCCAGGGTATTAAATTTGGAAACGACCCACTTGTCCTCAACGTTAAGTTTTTCCGGGAGCTTTTCTGCCTTGAATCCCTCCGGCAGATTCATCATTATGAACCTTGCAGCGTTCCATATTTTGTTTGCAAAGTTTCTTGATGCCTTGACCTTTTCCTCCATAAAACGCATATCGTTTCCGGGAGAGTTGCCTGTTGCAAGCATAAATCTGAGTGCATCAGCGCCGTAGTTGTCTATGATCTCAAGAGGATCTATTCCGTTGCCGAGAGATTTTGACATCTTTCTGCCTTGTGCATCTCTTACAAGACCGTGAATAAGCACTGTGCTGAATGGTTTTTGGTGCATATGCTCCATTCCGGCGACCATCATTCTTGAAACCCAGAATGTGATTATATCATAGCCTGTTACAAGTGTGTTAGTGGGGTAGTAGTATTCAAGTTCTTTTGTTTGCTCAGGCCATCCAAGAGTGGAAAATGGCCACAATGCAGATGAAAACCATGTGTCAAGCGTATCCGGATCCTGTCTCATCTGTTTGCCGCACTTTGGACATACTGCGCTGTTTTCACGTGTTACGACCATTTCTCCGCAGTCATCACAGTAGAATGCGGGAATGCGGTGCCCCCACCATAGCTGACGTGAAACGCACCAGTCACGTATATCCTCCATCCAGTGATAATAGTTTTTATCAAATCTTGCAGGGATAAATTTTGTTTCTCCCGTTCTGACTGCCTCTATTGCAGGCTTTGCAAGCTCTTTCATCTTTACGAACCACTGAAGGGATACTCTCGGCTCAACTGTGGTACCGCAGCGATAACAGGTTCCTACATTATGCTCGTGATCCTCAACTCTGACAAGAAAACCGCCCTTTTCAAGATCTTCAACGATCTTCTTTCTTGCCTCGTACCTGTCCATTCCGGCATAGGCAGGGTAGTCCTCTACTATCTTTGCATCTTCGGTAAGTACATTTATGATCGGCAGATCGTGTCTTGCGCCTACCTCAAAGTCGTTAGGGTCGTGTGCAGGTGTGATCTTTACGACGCCCGTTCCGAACTCCATATCAACATAGCTGTCTGCAACAACAGGTATCTCTCTGTTTACAAGGGGAAGAAGAACGGTTTTTCCCACTATGTCTTTATATCTCTCGTCCTTTGGATTAACCGCAATAGCCGTATCGCCCAGCAGCGTTTCGGGACGTGTGGTAGCAAGTTCAACATAGCCGCTGCCGTCTGTGAGAGGATACCTCAGATGCCAGAAATGTCCTGCCTGATCCTCGTATTCCACCTCTGCGTTTGAAATCGAGGTCTTACAGTGAGGACACCAGTTTATAATCCTTTCTCCTCTGTAAATGTAACCCTTTTCATAGTATTTTACAAAAACGTCCTTAACTGCTTTTGTACAGCCCTCATCCATTGTGAAACGTTCTCTTGACCAATCACAGGATGAGCCGATCTTTTTGAGCTGTGAAACGATGCGTCCGCCGTACTGTTTTTTCCATTCCCACGCACGTTCAAGGAAACCATCTCTGCCGATGTCGTCCTTTGAGATGCCTTCTTTCCGCATTTGCTCAACTATCTTGGCCTCAGTCGCAATTGAAGCGTGGTCGGTACCGGGCACCCAGAGTGCACTGTATCCGCTCATTCTCTTCCAGCGTATAAGAATATCCTGAAGTGTATTGTCAAGGGCGTGCCCCATATGAAGCTGTCCGGTTATATTCGGAGGGGGCATTACAATGCAGTAAGGCTCTTTCTCCGGGTCCGGATCTGCCCTGAACATATTTCCATCAAGCCAGAACTTATATATCCTGTCCTCGACTTGCGAAGGCTCATATACCTTGTTTAGTTCTTTTTTCATAAAATCCTGTCCTTTCAGTATTATCGAACAATTAAACATCTTATATTATCTCACTTTTGCCCTGTCATGTCAAGTGCTATACACTTAAAATACGCCATAAAACCCGAAAAAAACTAAACCGGGTATTTGAGTTGTGCAAAATAACTATATTGTAAATGCACGAATTTTCAAATTTGTAAAAAAAATATTTCCAAAGCCCTTGACAAATCTTTGAAAAAGGTATAAACTATACTTAGCACTCAAAGAGTAAGAGTGCTAACACTTCAAATACAGGATTGCTAATTATGACTGTGCAGGTGAGATCATGGATGACAGAAAGCTGAAAATACTAACAGCATTGGTCGATGAATATATCGTTACCGGGGAACCTGTTGGTTCAAAAGCGATAATGAAACACGTTAAGGCATCATCTGCAACTATAAGGAATGAAATGGCTGAGCTTGAAAAGCAGGGCTATTTGGAACAGCCGCATACCTCTGCGGGACGTGTGCCTACTTATAATGGATACAGGCTTTATGTGGACAGACTTACTCAGTCAGATCCTTTGAGTGCAGACGAAAAAAAGGTCCTGGACCAGATGCTGGATAAGGACTATACTTCTGAGGATGATCTGGTTGAAAGTGCGTCTCTTGCATTGGCGCAGCTTACAAAATGTGCCACGGTAATAGCTGATTCCACACCTAAGTTTTCGATGATCTCCAAGGTCGAGGTCATTCCTACGGGCAAGAGAATGTATGTTATACTGATGGTGACATCGGGGGGAATGATAAAAAATAAAGCTTTCAGACTTGAGTTTGATCTTGATAATGAGCAGCTTGAGTTCTTTAACAACTTCGTTAAAGAAAACCTTGACGGGCTTCCTGTAAGTGCTCTTTCGGACGAATATGTTGATAAACTTGTGGCAGCAATGGGCGCTTATATGATGACGTTATCACCTATATTCTCTGAGGTCATTAAAATGACAAAGGAGATAAGGACTCAGGACGTTAAGGTCAAGGGGCATAAAAACCTTCTGACCTGCAAGGATTTTAATCAAAGCGAGATCATATCATTCCTCGATGATGACACTCAGCAGATCTCAAAGTTTATTGATGAAACATTTTCAGACTTGCACGTAATGTTCTCGGATGAGAAGGACGGCTTTGTGATCCATAATTCATCGGTCATTACAGCACCGTATAAAAAGAACGGCAAAAATGCAGGCTCTCTTGGGCTTATTGGTCCAATGAGGCTTGATTATAAAAAATTCATACCATATCTTGAATACTTTACCGACCGGATATCTCAGATGCTCACCGAGCATGATGAGGGTGATGATGCAAAAGTCGTTAATGAAGATTCAGAAGATATTAGTGATAATAGTTAGGAAAGGCAGGCAAAAAAGTTGAGTGATGAGATAAAACAGGAGCTTGAGCAGGAAGAGTCAAATACAGCCGAAGCTGAGGAAGAAGTGCAGCAGACACAGGAAGCTGAAACTGATCAGACTGAGCAGGTCGTTCAGACTGATGAAACGGAAAAGACCGAACAGCAGCAGAAGCAGGAACCTACCGAAGAGGAAAAGCTTAGAAAAGAACTTGATGAAAGCAAGGATAAGTACCTGCGGCTCATGGCTGAGTATGACAATTTCAGGAAACGCAGCGCAAAGGAAAGGCTGGAGCTTTCCGCATCTGTCAAAGGCAGTACAATAGGTGAGATCTTACCGGTGTTTGATAACTTTGAAAGAGCGCTTGCCGCCGAAACGGAGGATACAAACTATAAAGCCGGTGTTGAGATGATCTTCAAGCAGTTCGGTGATATGCTCACCAAGCTCGGCGTTGAGATAATCGACCCGATAGGGCAGACATTTGACCCCAATATCGCTAACGCGGTCAACCAGATTGAAGACGAAAACCTCGGCGAGAACGAGGTCGCACAGGTCTTCCAGAAGGGTTATAAGATCGGCGATAAGGTAATAAGATATGCTATGGTAGTCGTAGCAAATCCATAAACAATGTTAACTATAACTTTAAATAAGGAAAGGAAGAATGACTTATGGCAAAGATAATCGGTATCGACCTCGGTACAACAAACTCGTGCGTAGCAGTTATGGAGGGCGGCGAAGCTGTCGTTATCCCTAACAGCGAGGGCGCAAGAACAACACCTTCGGTTGTCGGCGTATCAAAGAACGGCGACAGACTTGTAGGACAGGTAGCAAAAAGACAGGCAGTAACAAACTTTGACAACACCGTTATCTCTATCAAGAGACATATGGGAAGCGATTTCAAGGCTAAAATGGGCGGCAAGGAGTATACTCCGCAGGAGATCTCCGCAATGATACTCCAGAAGCTCAAGGCTGATGCAGAGGCTTACCTCGGCGAGAAGGTAACAGAGGCTGTTATCACAGTTCCTGCTTACTTTACTGACTCGCAGAGACAGGCTACAAAGGATGCCGGTCAGATCGCCGGACTTACAGTTAGGAGAATTATCAACGAGCCTACCGCAGCTGCACTTGCTTACGGAATCGATAAGGAAGAGGACCAGAAGGTAATGGTCTATGACCTCGGCGGCGGTACATTCGATGTATCTATCATCGAAATGGGCGACGGCGTTACAGAGGTTCTTGCAACAGCAGGAAACAACAGACTCGGCGGCGACGACTTTGACCAGAGAATAATCGACTGGATGATAAAGGAGTTCAAGGCTGCTGAAGGTGTTGACCTTTCTAACGACAAAATGGCTATGCAGAGACTTAAAGAGGCTGCTGAAAAGGCTAAGATCGAGCTTTCTTCAACACCTAACTCCACCATCTCCCTGCCGTTCATCACAGCAGATGCAACAGGTCCAAAGCACCTTGAGCTGACACTTACACAGGCAAAGTTCAACGAAATGACCGCAGACCTTGTTGAAGCTACAATGGGTCCTGTTCGTCAGGCACTTGCAGATTCGGGTCTGTCGGCAAACGATCTTCAGAAGGTGCTTATGGTCGGCGGTTCATCAAGAATCCCTGCGGTTCAGGAGGCTGTTAAGAAGTTCCTGGGCAAAGAGCCTTTCAAGGGCATCAACCCTGATGAATGTGTTGCACTCGGTGCTGCATACCAGGGCGGCATTCTCGGCGGCGACGTTAAGGAAGGTCTGCTGCTGCTGGACGTAACACCGCTGTCACTGGGTCTTGAAACAATGGGCGGCGTTTGCACAAAGCTTATTGAGAGAAATACAACTATCCCTACAAAGAAGTCGCAGATATTCTCAACCGCAGCTGATAACCAGACAGCTGTTGAGATCAACGTTTTGCAGGGTGAGCGTGAGTTCGCAAAGGACAACAAGCAGCTTGGTATGTTCAAGCTCGACGGTATCGCTCCCGCACCTCGCGGCGTTCCGCAGATAGAGGTAACATTTGATATCGACGCAAACGGTATCGTTCATGTTTCCGCAAAGGATCTGGGTACAGGCAAGGAGCAGGATATCACGATCACATCCTCTACAAATATGTCCAAGGAGGACATCGACAAGGCAGTTAAGGAAGCAGAGGCTTTTGCTGCGGAGGATGCAAAGAAGAAGGAAGATGTTGACGCAAGAAACCAGGCTGACCAGATGTGCTTCCAGTGCGAAAAGGCACTCGGCGAGTTCGGTGACAAGGTAGACGCTGCCGACAAGAGCGAGTGTGAGGGCAAGATAAACGCACTTAAAGAGGCTCTCAAGGGCAGTGATATCGAGGCTATCAAGGCAAAGAACAAGGATCTTGAGGAGTGCTTCCAGAAGATAGCTACAAAGGTTTACCAGCAGGCAGGCGCACAGGCACAGGGCGCACAGGGTTTTGACCCGAGCAGCATGGGCAATATGGGCGGCGCTGCACAGCAAAGCTCCAATAACGGCGGCGACGACGTTATCGACGCTGATTTCAAGGACGCTGAATAATCGCATAAATGCATCGCCTCTGTCCGATAATTCGGGCAGAGGTAGTGCTGTATTAAAGACAAATAAGGAGTTTGCTCTCTAAAACGGAGTGATGACATATGGCAGATAAAAGAGATTACTATGAGGTGCTTGGCGTTTCAAAAAGCGCTTCGGATGATGAAATAAAAAAAGCGTTTCGTAAAATGGCAAAGCAGTACCACCCAGACCTTCACCCCGGCGATAAGCAAGCAGAGGAGAAGTTCAAAGAGGTAAACGAGGCTTACGAGATACTTTCAAACCCCGAAAAGAAGTCAAGGTATGACCAGTTCGGCTTTGCGGGCGTTGACCCAAACTACGGTGCGGGTGCAGCAGGTGCAGGCGCAGGCGGCTTCGGCGGCTTTGGCGATATGGGAGATATTTTCGATTCTATCTTCGGAGGCTTTGGCTTCGGCGGAGGTTCAAGAGCTTCGTCAAATCCTAACGCACCAAGGCGCGGCTCGGATATAAGAGCAACTGCTAATATAGACTTTATGGAGGCTTGCAAGGGCAAGACCGTAAAGGTAAGAGTGAACAGAACGGTGCAGTGTGATGAATGTCACGGCAGCGGCGCAGCGGCTGGATCATCACAAAAAACCTGTCCTGACTGTAACGGAAAAGGTCAGAGGGTCGTTGCCCAGCAGTCTCTTTTCGGCAGCGTAAGACAGGTGGTTACCTGCGAAAGATGCCGAGGCAAGGGAAAGATCGTGGATACCCCATGTAAAAAGTGCGGCGGACAGGGAGCTGTTAAAAAGGCACAGGAGGTCGAGGTCAGCATCCCGGCAGGAATTGCAGACGGTCAGATAGTCAGACTTGCCGGCGGCGGTAATGCAGGCAGGAACGGCGGTCCCAGCGGCGATCTTATGGTCAGCGTAAATGTCCGTCCGGATCCTATATTTGAGCGTGACGGATACGATGTCTGGACAGAGATACCTATTACTTATACTCAGGCTGTCCTTGGCGATGAGATCACTATACCTACTGTTGACGGCAAGGTAACATATACTGTACCGGAAGGAACTCAGACAGGGACGGTTTTCCGTCTGAGAGGAAAGGGAATACAAAAAGTCCACAGCTCTTCTCACGGCGACCATTATGTAAGGGTCAATATCGAGGTCCCAAGGAACCTTTCAAAGGATCAGAAGAACAAGCTCAAGGATTTTGAAAAGACAATGAGCGATAAGAACTATGTAAAACGCAAAAGCTTCTTTGACAAGCTTAAAGATAAGTTTTCATAAAATACCGGGCTGCTTGATAAAGGCAGCTCGGTTTCTTTACTTTTATATGAAAATATGTTACAATTGATCTATCGGAGAAAGGAGCTGGTAATATGGAAATAGATAAAATGCATACAGGTGAACTGTATCTTCCGGGAGACAAACAAATTGCTCAGTATCAGCAGCGGTGTCTTGAAAAGCTGTATGATTTTAATGCAACTCGTCCCGGAGAAATGAAAAAACGTGAACAGATGCTTAAAGATATGTTTGCCGAGATAGGTGATGGCTGCTACATCGAACCGCCATTTCACTCCAGCTTTGCAGGCGCACATTGCCATTTTGGGAATAATGTCTATGCAAATTTTAATCTGACATTGATAGACGATACACATATATATGTGGGGGATAATACCCTTTTTGGTCCGAATGTTGTTGTTGCCACCGCAGGACATCCAATATGTCCTTTGCTCCGTGTGGACGCAGGACAGTATAATATGCCCGTACATATCGGCAAAAACTGTTGGATAGGAGCCGGTGTAGTAATTGTTCCCGGCGTGACAATAGGCGATGATACCGTTATAGGTGCAGGAAGCGTTGTTACAAAAGATATACCTTCCGCTGTTCTTGCCTTTGGAAATCCCTGCCGTGTGCACAGACAGATCAATGAACATGATAAAGAGTTTTATTTCAAAGACAGGAAAGTGTCCCGTGAGTTTAAAGAGAGATATGGATTATAAAGTAAAAGAGGATATCCCTTGATGGGAGATCCTCTTTTTATTATGGCAGAATCCTTATGGGTAAAAACTGGTCTGAAAGTGCTTCATACTACGTTTTTGAACATCTCATAGAGTTAAGTATGGCTATCAGAGCCACACCCACATCTGCAAAAACAGCCATCCACATACCTGCTATTCCAAGAGCGCCCAGAAGCATAACAGCAAATTTAACACCAAGTGCAAAAACAATGTTCTCCTTAACGATCCTCATTGTCTTGCGTGAAATGCTGATAGCCTTGGGTATGCTCAGAACATCATCGTTCATAAGTACAAGGTCCGCTGCCTCTATGGCTATATCAGAGCCAAGTCCGCCCATAGCAATACCGATATCAGCTCTTGCTATTACCGGTGCATCGTTTATTCCGTCTCCTGCAAATGCAACAGGTGCGCCGCCATGGGTCCTTATAAGCTCTTCTATTTTCTCTACCTTGTTTTCGGGCAAAAGACCGGCGTGGTATTCTTTTATTCCAAGCTTTTGTGCAACTGAAGCTGCGGTGATCTTTCTGTCTCCCGTAAGCATTACAGTCTCAACGCCCTGTTTTGAAAGCTGTGATACAGCTTCTTTGCTTGTCTGCTTGATCTCATCACCCAGTGTGATATATCCGCAGTACTTCCCGTCGTATGCCACATGGACCGTTGTATTTTCGCTTTCACACGGTAAAACTTTGATGCCGTTTTCCTCCAGAAGTTCAGACTTTCCGCAAATGATCTTTTTATTTTTGTAATTGCAGCTTATGCCGTGACCGGAGATCTCTTTTACATCATCAACTGTTCCCGAAGGAATATCTTTGGCATATTCTTTGATGATAGAAATTGCGATCGGGTGGTTTGAACCTGATTCGGCAAATGCAGCATATTCAAGAAGCTGATCCCTTGTAATACCGTCAGGAACTATTTTTTCAATGCAGAAACTGCCCTTTGTAAGGGTTCCTGTTTTATCCATGGCAACTATTGAACACTTTGCCAAAGCCTCTATTGATCTTGCACCCTTGACAAGAATGCCTTTCTTTGATGCTCCGCCGATACCTGCGAAAAATCCAAGAGGGATAGATATTACAAGGGCACAAGGACAGGATATAACAAGGAAAAGAAGTCCTCGGTACAGCCACTTTGTAAACTGTGAAAAACCAAGGAACAAACATGGGACAAATGCGAGAAGAACGGCACAGGCAACAACTACAGGTGTGTATACCCGTGCAAAGCGAGTGATGAACTTTTCTGTGTCTGCTTTTTTTTCCGAAGCGTTCTCCACCATATCCATGATCCTTGCAACAGCGCTGTCTTTGAATTTGCACGTTACCTTGACCTTTATGACTCCTTCAAGATTGGTGCAGCCGCTTGAAACAGTGCTGCCCTCATGCGCGTTTACCGGAAGAAATTCACCGGTGATAGCTGAGGTGTCGATCTGTGATTCTCCGCTTATCACAACTCCGTCAAGAGGCAGCCTTTCCCCAGCTTTTACAATGATAACATCACCGATATCCACGCTCTCCGGTGAAACTTTTTCCTCCCTGCCATCCTTGATGATACGTGCAAACTCCGGCTTTAGCTCCATAAGCTTGGAAATGGATTTTCTTGACCTTTCCACAGCAATATCCTGTAAAAGCTCACCCACCTGGAAAAACAGCATAACTGCCGCCGCCTCGTCATAGTAACCCAGGGCAACAGCTCCCACAGTTGCAATAAACATCAGCAGTGTTTCATCAAAAGCCTCACCGTGAAGGATATTCCTTAAAGCTGAAATCACAACGTCATATCCTGCGATCAGATATGCACACAGCGCAAGTATTTTGCAGGGGAGTTCATAAGGCAGTGCTTTAGAAACTGCAAACAGTATTCCTGCAAGTATAAATCTTACAATGTCAAAAGTATGATTTTCGGCTTCATTGTGACCGTGCTCGTGTCCGTGCTCGTGTCCGTGGCAATGACAATGCTCGCTTTCATGATGGTGCTTATGTTCATGTTTCTTACTGTAATCAAGAACCTCCACCTCAGGTTCGTATTTTTTTACAATAGCTTTGACGCTTTCTTCGATACTTTTTATATTACTTTGTTTGTGCTTTACTATAAGCTTTTTTTGTATAAAATCAACATCAGCATAATCTACAATTTCAAGATCGTTTACCTTTAAAGCGATCTTTTGTGCACAGTTAGGGCAGTCAAGTCCCTTGAGCCAGTATATCGTTTTGGTCATTCAGACCACCAGACCTTTCTATTTGCTGAAAATCGTTCAAACACCTTATTCGCTGATATGCTCCATACCCATGCTAAGTATCGTTGCAACATGCTCGTCGGAAACAGAATAAATGACTGATTTGCCTGCCTTATGATATTTTACCAGACGTGCCTGTTTGAGCACCCTTAACTGATGCGAAACAGCTGACTGTGTTGAGCCAACTACCTCAGTTATTTCACCAACACTCAGCTCTGTATCAAGAATAGAGTAGAGTATCTTGACTCTTGTAGGATCGCTTAGCATTTTGAATAATTCTGCAAGTTCATAAACCTGTTCTTCAACGGGCATATCATCCATAAGCTTTTCCATTTCGGTCATTTCTTGTTCCTCCTTTGTCACGCTGCTTGAATGAACATATGAATGTTTGTTCATATGTATTATATCATAGCTGCAAAAAATGTCAATGAACAAATTATTAACATTTATGTTTTTACTTCTTTGCATCTTCTTTTGAGGAAAAATTCTTACTAATTCGGAAAAAGACTTTACAAATATGGTGCCTTTGTGATATAATAATCCTATATATTGTGTTTTATACTAAAAAACAGGAGAGTTGATTTACAAATGGCGAGAAAAAAAGATTACTCAAATGAAGATATAGTTTCTCTGAAAGGCGCCGACCGTGTAAGAAAACGTCCCGCAGTTATATTTGGTTCAGACGGACTTGACGGCTGCGAACACTCTGTGTTTGAGATACTTTCAAATTCGATCGACGAGGCGAGGAATGGTTACGGAGACAGGATTATTCTTACAAAGTTCAATGATAACTCCATTGAGGTAGAGGATTTTGGCAGAGGCTGTCCCGTAGATTACAATCAGCGTGAAAAGAGATATAACTGGGAGCTTGTTTATTGTGAGCTTTATGCAGGAGGAAAGTACAATACCAACGGTGGAGAAAATTATGAGTTTTCGCTTGGTCTTAACGGACTTGGCGCCTGTGCAACACAGTATGCTTCCGAGTATATGGACGTAGAGGTGTGCCGTGACGGTCAAAAGTATTCTCTGCATTTTGAAAAGGGAAATAATGTGGGCGGGCTGAAAAAAGAGCCTTGCACCAAAAAATACAAGACAGGTACAAAGACTCGCTGGAGACCTGACCTTGATGTTTTTACGGATATTGCCATACCAAAAGAGTATTTTGAAGACGTGCTGAAAAAACAGGCGGTCGTCAATCCCAAAGTGGAATTTGTACTTCGCTATCAGCGTGAGAACGGTTCCTTTGAGGAACAGACATTTGTTTATGAAAACGGCATCGCAGATTATGTTGCCGAGATAGCAAATGGCACCCAGATGTCCTCTGTTCAGTATTGCACAGCCGACAGAATCGGACGTGACAGGGAAGACAAGGAAGATTATAAAGTTAAGCTTTGTGTGGCGTTTACTTTTTCCAATAAGGTCAAAAAGCTGGAGTATTTTCACAACTCAAGCTTCCTTGAGCACGGCGGTTCCCCTGAGGATGCTGTAAAAAGTGCTTTTACATCACAGATAAATGCCTATCTTAAAAACAATAATAAATACCTTAAAAACGAAAAGCCTATAACTTTTCCTGATATTGAGGACTGCCTTGTGCTTGTTTCAAGCTCCTTTTCAACCCAGACCTCATATGCAAACCAAACCAAAAAGGCTATCACAAACAAGTTCATCAAAGATTCAATGACCGATTTTCTCAAGCACCAGCTGGAGATATATTTTATAGAAAACCCTGATGAAGCGCTGAAGATAGCCGAACAGGTCATGATAAATAAGAGAAGCCGTGAGTCTGCTGAAAAGACAAGACTTAATGTCGTCAAAAATCTCACCGGAAAGATCGACCTTGCGAATCAGGTGGAAAAGTTCGTTGACTGCCGATCAAAGGACCTTTCACAAAGAGAGCTTTATATCGTTGAGGGCGATTCCGCTCTCGGATCTGTAAAAATGGCAAGAAATGCAGAGTTTCAGGCAGTTATTCCTGTAAGAGGAAAGATACTTAATTGCCTTAAAGCCGACTATGATAAGATATTCAAAAACGAGATAATTGTTGATCTTATAAAAGTCCTTGGCTGCGGAGTAGAGGTAAAAACCGGAAAGAACAAAGAGTTTTCAATGTTTAACCTTGATAATCTCCGCTGGAATAAGATCGTTATATGTACCGATGCCGATGTAGACGGCTTCCAGATCAGAACGCTTATCCTTACTATGCTTTATAGGCTCACACCCACACTTATTGAAAAGGGCTACGTTTATATTGCAGAATCGCCCCTTTTTGAGATAACCACCGCTGACAGGACATATTTTGCGTATGATGAACCGGAGAAAGCAAAGATAATGCAGATGATCGGCAATAAAAAATGTACCATACAGCGTTCAAAAGGACTTGGTGAGAACGATCCGGAAATGATGAGCCTTACCACTATGGATCCATCTACAAGACGGCTTATAAAGGTCTGCCCCGATGATATGGAGATGACACAGTGGATGTTCGATATGCTTCTTGGGGATGACCTTGCAGGCAGAAAAGAGTTTATAACCAATAACGGGATCGATTATCTTGAAATGGCTGATATTTCATGATCTTTAAATTACAGCAAAGGGAAAGGACAGTATAATAATGGCAAGAAGAAAAAACAAGGAGACCGGTCTTCCTAAGAAAAAAAGCGATGCTTATATCGACGGCGCAGGTCTTGTTGTTGAACAGAAAATAACTCAAACCCTTGAAACCAACTATATGCCATATGCTATGAGCGTAATAGTATCAAGGGCGTTTCCTGAAATAGACGGCTTTAAGCCCTCCCACAGAAAGCTTCTTTATACAATGTATAAGATGAACCTTTTAAACGGAGGACTTACCAAATCCGCCAACATTGTGGGAGCGACAATGCGTCTTAACCCTCACGGAGATGCAACCATCTATGAAACAATGGTGCGCCTTTCAAGGGGCAATGAGGCGCTGCTGCACCCATATGTTCTCAGCAAGGGAAACTTCGGTAAGCAGTATTCCAAAAATATGGCATATGCCGCATCACGTTATACCGAGGCTAAGCTTGAGCCTATCTGTGATGAGCTTTTCAAAGATATAGACAAAGATACCGTAGATTTTGTACCTAACTATGATAACACCACCACAGAGCCGTCTCTCTTTCCGGCGACTTTTCCGACGGTGCTTGTAAATGCCAATGCCGGTATTGCCGTTTCAATGGCAAGCCAGGTCTGCCCGTTTAACCTGGGTGAGGTCTGCGATACAACTGTCGGGCTGATGAAAAATCCCGATTTCAACGCTCTTGAAACTCTTAAAGGACCTGATTTTCCCGGCGGAGCAAATATGCTCTATGACGAGGAAGAACTGGACAAGATATACCGTACAGGAAGAGGTTCGGTCAGACTGCGTGCAAAATATGATTTTGACAAGTCCCAAAGATGTATTGAAATAACCCAGATCCCCTACACCACAAATGTTGAGGCTATAATAGACAAGATAAGACAGCTTATTAAAGCCAACAAAATCCGTGAGATCTCCGGGATAAGAGATGAAACCGACATCAACGGATTGAAGATAGCTATTGACGTTAAAAAGGGCGTTGAAGTGGACAAGCTTATGCAAAAGCTTTATAAGCAAACACCTCTTGAGGATACCTTCAGCTGCAACTTCAATATTCTTGTCAAGGGCTATCCAAAGGTGCTGGGCGTTTATGATATTATCAAAGAGTGGGTCAGCTTCCGGATGGGTTGTGTAAAGAGAAGGACAGCCTTTGATATGAAAAAGAAGCAGGAAAAACTTCACCTGCTCAAAGGTCTGGGAAAAATACTTCTGGACATTGATAAAGCCATAAAGATAGTACGTGAGACCAAAGAGGAATCTGACGTTGTTCCTAACCTTATGGTCGGTTTCGGCATTGATGAGATCCAGGCGGAGTATGTGGCAGAGATAAAACTGCGTCACCTTAACAGAGAGTATATCCTGAAGCGTACTGAGGAAACAAAGGCTCTTGAAGACGAAATAATGCGCCTTGAGGAACTTCTTGGCAGCGACAGAAAGATAAAACAGGTCATTATAAAAGAGCTTGAAGAGGTAAAAAAGAAGTATGCTCAGCCCAGAAAAACCGGATATTATTATCCTTCTGATGTTGTGGAAATAGACGAACAGGAAGAAATACCCGATTATCCTTGCGAGATATTCCTTTCAAGTGAGGGCTATTTCAAAAAGTGTACTCCCCAGTCGCTTCGTATGGCGAGCGAGCAAAAGCTCAAAGAAGGGGATTTCATTTCGCAGCACGCTGAAACTACAAACAAAAGCGAGCTTATATTCTTCTCTGACAAGTGCAGCGTCTATAAGGCTAAACTGTCCCAGTTTGCCGATTCAAAAGCATCAGCTATGGGTGATTATATACCTGCCAAGCTTGCCTTTGAAAAGGACGAAAATGTGGTCTATGCAGTCAATACCACCGATTATACGGGATATATGATCTTTGTTTTTGAAAATGGAAAGGTCGCCAAAGTCCCGCTTGATTCCTATGAGACCAAGACAAACAGAAAGAAACTTGCCAACGCCTATTCGGGCAAAGCTAAGCTTGTAAAGATGTTCTGGATAAAGGATAATGTAAATATTATGCTTCGCACAACCAACGGCAGAGCTATGATATTTGATACCTCGCTGCTTATGCCAAAAGCCTCAAGAGAGACTATCGGTGTACAGGCAATGATCTGTAAGGCGAGATCCACCGTTGAAAAGGCATTTATCCTGACCGATGAAAAGACAGCTGAGCTTTCAAAATACCGCAGTAAAACCATACCGGTCGCAGGCTCTTTTGCAAAGGAGATCGAAGATCCCGACCAGATGTCGCTTATATAACAGATCTGATGAGGAGGATAACTATGGCTGACAAAACTCTGCTTGATCCGCAGACCTTTGAGATAGATGTTGATATTGACGATGAGGAGTTGAACGACCTTTACTGTAAAAGGCTGATAGAGAAATGGGATGCTCAGCTTGAGAATGAAATGCTGGAGGCTTTTATTCGTCTGTACTATGATGCTATGTATGAGCAATGGGGACCTGATGATGAGGAAGAAAGCGAGGCGTACTGGCCGAAGCTGAAAACCCCTGCCGACCTTATCGGCTATATCGGAACAGATGTCAGGATATATGCGCTGGAAGATGCGATATATGCAAAAAGCAAAACAGGTGATACCCCTTACGAATCGCAGATTGTTCCTTACTGCGTTATTATGCAGCTCAATTGCCCGTGGGACGATGAGCACGGCTGGGCAGCTGCATTTGTTGACGAAAAGCTTGTCAAGGTCGATCGTGACATCGTTGACTGCGTTTGGCTCGACTGATTTTATCGGTATGAATAATAATCGCCCTGAGGTACTTTTTGATACTTCGGGGCTGTATCTTTTATACAAGCTGCACACGCTTTGTTGACTTTGAATGAAAATTGTGATATAATGTCATTAATCAAATAATAATATCAGGGGAGGGGTATAAATGGACTGTCCCAAGTGCGGCAAGAAGATCGGCGATAAAGATAACGTGTGCAGTAACTGCGGAGTAGTTATTAAAGAAAATGCCGAAAACACAAAGCTTTCCACTAAGCTCTTCGGTAAGAAAAATGTAAAGAAAAACCCACTTGCTACCTCTAAGCTTGGCAAGACTGAAAAGCTGCGAAGTAGGTTTTCCATGAAGCATTTGAAGATTTTTCTTGCCATAGTAGCCATGCTTATACTGATCGCTCTTGTTGTTACTCTCGTGGTTTCCATTTCAAGCGGAAAAGGAAAAAAACTTGCAAGGAACACCGCTGAATACCTTGGTAAAACCGTTGCGGTGGCTGAATCGAAACTTGATGTTCATTTTAAAGATAAATCGGCTTTCTCTGTCCTGAACAAGGCGCTGGAGTTTGATTATGTCGAAGAAAGCGAAGATTCTGTTAAGGTCGATGGAACGAAATATCCCGAATGGGCAGTGCTTGTGAAAGTGAATAAACAGCAGCAAATCCAAAGTGTAAAGTATTGTGACTTTAAACTGCTGAAAAAAGATGTCAGGGGCGTGGAGTGCGATAAAATAATAAATCTTGACAGATTTGACGAGGGTGCTGATTACAGCAAGGTCAATTCTGAGATCGGCATTGATCCCTACTCAATAAGCTATTCTGAGAAGCTTGTGACATATCGCTACAGGTACTGGTTTGAAAATGATTCCGGAGATCAGCAGCAAGTAGTGCTTGATGTTTCATACGATAACGATAATCACTTCTTATATTATACATCCAATATGGTTTATCCTGAGAATCTGTAAATAATAAAAGAGCTGGCGCAATAATAAAAGCGTCAGCTCTTTGTTTATTCTTTTTTAGTCGTACAGCTCTTTTTTTATAAGCTGTCGGCATTTTTCTATATCTATGTCAACAGTTGACTGACCGCCTTTGTGTGAGCCGAATTCATAGTATCCGTCCGCAGGTATGCGAAGTTCTTTGAGTTCATAATCCATGTAAAAGGGGAGCTTATATGCGTATGAGAAAAGCTGTGACTTTTTCATGTTTGTAGTAAGATCTTTTGTAGCGGCTTTTGCAAATCCGTATTTTTTAAAGATGCTTGAATCCTTTGCTTTTGTAATAACATTCATCATAACGTTTCTTTGGCGCTGCGTCCGCTCGAAGTCTGCGTTTCCCACATACCTGATCCTGGAATAAGCAAGCGCCTGATTCCCGTTGACCGTCTGTTTGCCTGAGCTGCTGAGCAAACCTTCGTTGGGGTCTTTTTTCAGCACCTTGTTCTGCTCTTTGATATAGTCGTTCATCACCTTTGCCTCTGCGTCACTTATTTCAAGCTCAATGCCACCGATAGCATCAATTATCTGAATAAACGACTCAAAATCAAAATATACGTAATCGTCTATCTCAATGCCGAAATTATACTTTATAGTATCCATAAGCAGCTCTGCACCGCCGAAAACAAATGCGGAGTTCAGCTTGTTGCGGTACAGCCCGTCCGGCTCCTCATCGTCATACATCTTTGTTCCGTCGTTTGCATATCCCACCAGAGGAAGGTACATATCCCTCATCAGAGACATTATTGTCATCTGTTTTTTCTTTGTGTTTATGGAAAGAACTATCATTGAGTCTGTTCGTCCAAGCTCTTTCATGTCCCTTGTATCCGAACCTATTATAAGAATGTTTTTAACATCGTCGCTTTTCAGCGCCGCTGATATGGAATCATCTCTCTTTTTAGTCTCCACAACATTTACCTTGCTTACAAGGTATAGCGCCAGGAGATTGTATATGATAAAGCCTGTGAATACCAGCACAAAGGCTGTGATAAGTATTCTTTTCAGTAAGCTTTTCTTTTTTCTGCCTTCCAAGCTTTTGTCTCCTCCTTTGATCTGTTCAGATCTTACCGGTGCTCTGTTTTCCTGTGCCACTGCTTCATCATTTCTTTGAAAAGCATGGGAATGTTTGTTTTGGGAATTCCTTGTGTGGTGTTTCTCCGTTTTTCCGCCGAAACCGCCTCTTTTTCGCCTTGAAGGGGGATCTCTGCGTGCCCTTCCCGGATCACTGCTCCTGTGGCTTGCAGCCGGAGATCTTCTTGTGCGCTGAGCAGGGCGGGAATATGACGGCTGTTGTTTTGCTTTATAGTTGTCATACTGCTGAAATTCAAGATCAACATAGCTGTCAAAATAATCTGTGTTGTCCATCTCGCTGTATTGTTTCAGCTGGCGGTAATATTGTTCATCCGGCAAAGAATTGTCTGTGCCGCCAAAAGGCTTTTGCCTGTTATCCATTTTATTTCTCCTTTTGTTGTCTTCTTTATGTCTGCCTGATTATTATATACTGTCCGGGTTTATTTGTCAAATGATTTCACCATTTTTTCACACAGGCTTGTTTTGATATAAAAAATCTATCCTGAATATTGCAATCATTTGTATAGATTGCCTATGCTTTTTGTTTTTTTAAACTGTCATATGTTACAGAATTAAAACAAATTGTTTCATAATATCAACATTTTGCGGTTATAACTTGACTTGGTGACAAATATTTGTTATGATAAGGTGGTTGATAATATATTTAGATAAGGAGGTTCTGTATGGATCCACGCAATGAGCTTTGTATGGGTTGTATGAACGAGTTGGATTCAAACGGACAGTGTCAGTATTGCAATTATACTGAGAATATTCCGCATCTTCAGGCATATCTTGCGCCTAAAACTGTTCTTGATAATAGATATATCATAGGCAAAATGCTTTCCTATAACGGAGAGGGTGCGTCGTATATCTGTTATGATATGGTCGGGAAATGCAAGTGCGTCTGCCGTGAATATATGCCGGATACTCTGTGTGAGAGGGACAGTGAGACTCAGGATCTTATTGTTAACAGGGACTGCCTTGCAAAATATAAAACTTTTATGTCCGAATTTGCCGATGTGAACAGATCTCTCTCAAAAATGAGAAATCTTCATCACATTGCAACTGCAAGGGATATGTTCAACGCTAACAATACAACATATGTTATTCTTGAGTATGTTGAAGGTGTCTCCTTGAAGAAGTTTCTTCAGTCCAATACAGGCTTTCTGTCCTGGGAACAGGTCAAAAAGCTTTTTGTTCCCATGTTTACCACTCTTAGTATAATACATAATGCAGGTATAATCCATAGGGGTATTTCTCCTGAGAATATTATTGTTACAACTGACGGTGAACTTAAACTTACCGGTTTTTGCATAAGCTCTATAAGAACATCAAATACAGGTCTTATCCCGGAGTTTTATTCCGGATATACCGCACCGGAACAGTATTCTTCACTTGAATGGCAGGGCACCTGGACAGACGTTTATGCGATCGCTGCGGTCATTTACAGGATCCTGACCGGCTGTATGCCTCTGGATGCACAGACAAGAACAAAAAATGATACTCTTGTTGAGGCTGCAAGGATAAATCCTCGTGTTTCTCCTCATATCTCAAGAGTTATCGCTAAGGCTATGGCTGTGAAAGGTGCTGAAAGGATCCAGACTGTTACAGAGTTTGTATCTGCTCTTTTTGAATCACGTTCAAGACAGCGTATAGAGATGGAAAAGGGTTCGACACAAACTATACCCGTCTACCATGCGCCTCGTAACCGCCGTGAGCCGCAGCGTGAAAGGACTGCACCTCAAAGACAGGAAAGACCGGTCAAGAAAAAGAAAAATACCGCTCTTGTGGTAGGCTGGGTCGTTATCGCACTGGTGCTGGGACTTTGTATCTTCCTTTTGTATCTGCTGTTTTCCGGACCGTCACAGAAAGATGATTCATCTTCATCCGTTGTGATCATTGATTATGTTCCCGACAGCAGTCAGAATGATTCTTCAAAGCCCGACGATACATCTTCACAGTCAGACAGCAGCGATGACGGACTTGGTGAGGGAGCAATCATGCCTAATATGGTCGGCGTAAGGATAGATGTTGTAAAACAGCAGATCGCAAACAACTTTGATCTTAAAATAGAGTATTTCTTCTCCGATGAGGATGAGCGAAATATTGTTTATGAACAAAGTATCCCCGAGGGCACAAGCTACGATCCGGCAAAGAAGAATGAACTTGTGCTGAAGGTGTGCTCCGGACCGGAAAATGTTAAGGTCCCTAATTACTATGGACTTGATCAGAAATCTTATCTTGATCAGCTTAACGAGCTGAATATCAAGTATAAGGTCTCAGAGGTCTACGGAAGCCAGAGGGCAGGATCTATCCTCGGTACAAGCATTGTTCCGGGAAATAAGATCAATGTGAAAAAAGGCGATGTGCTTGTGGTGTATGTATCCGACGGTAAAAATACCACGGCAGCTACCACTACTAAGGAGTCTGATACCGAGGTAGTTACAAAGAAGACTAATGAGACTCAGGCGCAGACTAAGCCCACTCAGCCCACCCAGGCTCAGACCAAGGCTCAGGAGCAGCCGCAGAATAATCAACAGCAGTAGTTCTATGGTTGCTTTTTAAGCTTTGAATATGGCGCTGATAAAATAGTTCAAAATAGTGCAAAGCCCTTGACAATTCAGGGGCTTTGTGTTATTATTATTTGGGTAATAATGGGCGTTTTCTTATTACAAAGGAGGATAAATATATGAAAATCGGTATACTTACAAGCGGTGGAGACGCACCGGGCATGAACTCTGTCGTCAGAGCTGTCTGTCGTTCAGCACTTAGCAAGGGTATGGAAGTCGTTGGAATAATGAGAGGTTATAACGGTTTGCTTAACGGCGACGTTAAAGAACTGGACGCAATGTCTGTTTCCGGTATCATACAAAGAGGCGGTACTTGCCTTTATACAGCAAGATGTAACGAGTTCAGAAATATCGAAGGCGTTATAAAGGCAAAGGAAAACTGCAAAAAGCTTGGACTTGACGGAATTGTTGTTGTTGGCGGCGACGGTTCTTTCAGAGGCGCTGCTGATCTTTCCGCACAGGGTATCCCTTGTATCGGTATCCCGGGAACTATTGACAACGATATTTCCTGTACCGATTATACAATAGGCTTCGATACTGCAATGAATACCTGTGTACAGATGATAGATAAGATCTGCGATACCGCAGCTTCTCATGACAGATGTTCTGTTGTTGAGGTAATGGGCAGAAAGGCTGGTTATATCGCTGTTAACGTTGCTGTTGCAGTTGGTGCCTTTGCTTGTATCACCCTTGAAAAGGATTATGACCTGGATGAAATCGCTAAGAAGATGATGGAGTCCAAGGCTCACGGTAAAACTCATTTCATTATCGTTGTTTCCGAGGGAGTGGGCAAAACCGAGTATATCACAAAGACCATTGAGGACCTTACAGGCGTTGAGTCCAGAGCTACTGTTCTTGGACACGTTCAAAGAGGCGGCGCTCCTACGCTCCGTGACCGTGTAGCTGCTACTAAGCTTGGTTATTACGCTGTTGAGCTCCTTGAAAAGGGGATCGGCAACAGAGTCTGCGGCTTTAAGAAAGGCGAGGTCTACGATGTGGATATCATGGAGGCTCTCAGCATGAAGAAGCCTTTTGAGGACGAGCTTTACGATATTCTTTATAAGACTGCGTTCTGATAATGAGATTAAGACCATATGTCCACAGCCTCGACTTTGAAAAGATAAAGAACTGGGTGACTGATGAGCGCGCACACGCACTGTGGTGCGCGAACCGCATTAAGTTTCCGCTGGAAAGTGAAGAATTTGCCGATTTCATCAGAGAACTATTTGATAGAACGGGAGACTGTCCTTTCACTGCTACGGAAGATGACGGAAACGTTGTCGGTTTTATCTGCTGTTCGGTGAACTGCGAAACGAACGAGGCTATGCTCAAATTCGTAATCGTTGACCCATCGCAGCGCGGCAAGGGATACGGCAAAGAAATGGTAAGGCTTGCGGCACAGTATGCCTACGATATAGCAAAGGTCGGTTTGGTGCATCTTAATGTGTTCACCGCAAACGCTGCTGCACGCAGGTGCTACGAGAAAGCAGGTTTTACCGAAAGAAACACCGCTCCCGATGCGTTCGAGTTTAACGGCGAATCGTGGGGCAGGTGCAATATGACTATAATGAGGGATAAGCTCCCGATTTGTAGATAAAAAATAACAACAGAGTAGAGGTTTAAGCGTTAAGTGCCTGCCGGACGGGGAGTTGTCGGCGGGACGAAAAGGGAACGGCTTTTGCAAGCCCTTGCGGTTTAAATCTCGCATCCCGCTGAATGTGTAATAGGAGCTTTTCATAGACCCCGTTATGCACAAAGCGACGGCTCGCATAAGGAGGTATGTTTATGAAGAGCTTTTTTCGTATGTTCGTGACTTCGGCAAAGGAATTCAAGAGCATCAAATGTATTACGATAACGGGCGTGTTTATCGCAGTTTCAATGCTTATTGAATCATTCTCGATCGACATCCGGTTTGCAAAGCTGAACTTTGCGTTTGTCGCAATAGCTGTTATCGGTATGCTGTTCGGACCGACAGTTTCGCTGTTTGCAGGCTTTGCGTGCGACGTTGTTGGATTTATGGTTCACCCAACAGGCGGATTTTTTCCCGCATATACGCTGGTTGCAGGTCTTCAGGGGCTTATCTACGGCGTATGCTTGTACCATAAAAACGATAAGCACTCAATACTGATCGGAAATAACGTAACCAATAAGCAGAAAGATATCACGCTGTTTGTTAAAATAGTTATTGCAAGACTTATTGATGTTATTGTCATCAACCTTTTTATCAACACTGCACTCAATCTGCATTACGGCTTTATCCCCAAGGCTGCATATTCTTCCGCAATAGTTGCAAGAATAGCAAAGAATGTTATTGAGCTTGTTGTTGATATCCCGCTTTTGTTCATTATTCTTCCTGTATGCCTTGTGGCTTACAAGAGAACGGTCAGAAGCAGAGTCAAAGCTAACTGAATCCTAAAACGAGGAAATGTGCTTTCCTCGTTTTTTCTTGTCGGAAAAATCACTTTAACGCTTGCAATAGTTTGAAATATGGTGTATAATAACTTTTGTATGATGATAAGGAGATGACCTTAATGGAAAATGTAGGATTTATTGGCTGTGGAAATATGGGTACCGCCATAATGAAAGGCATACTTAAAAGTAAAATGAACAGCGATGTAAAGCTTTATGCCTTTGATAAATCTCAGCAAGCCCTTGAAAAAGCAGTTGAGGCAGGCGTTTTCGGAGCCAAAGATGCAGCTGAAGTGGTTGCCCGCTGTAAGTATGTTTTCTTCGCAATAAAACCACAGCAGCTTGATGAAGTCCTTGATGAGGTCGCTTCGCAGGTAACTGCTGATACGGTTGTCGTTTCCATTCTTGCCGGGGTAACTGCTGAGTATTATGCCAAAAGAACAGTTGACAGTGCAAAAGTCGTGCTGGTAATGCCTAATACACCGTTTTTGCTTGGAGAAGGCGCAACAGCCCTTTCACGCTCCGAAACTGTTACCGATGAAGAGTTTGAACTTGTTTGCAATATTTTTTCATCAGGCGGCATAAGCAAAATAATAGATAAGGATAAAATGAAAGAGATAATTGCTATAAACGGATCTTCTCCTGCTTTTATCTATCTTTATACAAAGTATTTTGTAGATTACGCTACAAGCGTAGGTATAGATGAACAAACCGCAAAGGACCTTTTTGCAAAGTCGCTTATCGGCTCTGCAAAAATGATAACCGATAGCGGGAAAAGCCTTGATGAGCTGATCGAAATGGTCTCCTCAAAGGGGGGAACAACTATCGCAGGGCTTGAAAAGCTCCGTGAAGGAGGGCTTTGCGAAGCGGTAGACAATTGCTGTAAGGCTTGTACTAAAAGAGCGTATGAACTTTCCAAGTGAATAAAACCGGTTTGACCGCATATACATTACAAAAAAGGATGTGATGTAACGTGCTGGTCAAAAAATCAGGTATTCTATCATGGAAAATATATACCGCCATGCTGTGCGTAGTGCTGATCGGTACTCTTGCCGGCTGCCTTCTGTATGGCAGGATGGATGCACAAACTCTTGGAAGGATATGCAGTTCTCAGGCTGATTTTATATCTGCAAGAGGACAGGCTTCTTTTTCCCATATCCTGCTTCGTACCCTTACCTCATCGTCGATTTTTATGCTGGTGGTGTTCCTTTCCGGCTTTGGTGCTATCGGACACGCCGCTGCACTGGGTGCGCTGGGCTTTAAAGGAATGGGTCTTGGACTTATTCTGTCCAGAATGTATATACAATACTCCGTAAAAGGTATCGTTTATTCTCTTTTTACAATTATCCCCAATGCAGTCGTTTCAGCTGCCGTTCTCGCCCTTGCTGCAAGAGAAGCTTTCAGCCTTTCTAATACATATGCCTTGTTTACATTGTCTGACAGACAGCATGACGGGCTAAGACCTTTTGTAAAAATATATTGCGCCAAGCTTTTGATACTTGAAGCGATCCTTGCGCTTTCTGCCGGGTGCGACTGCCTTATCGCATGGATCTTTAAAAGCTTTGTGCCAAAATAAAAAAATAAAGGAAAGATAAAATAATGGCATTGTTCCAAAACAACAACACTCATAGCGGTGCTCTTCGCACGCCTCACGAAAAACCCGGATTTATAAAGTACACAGGTGTGTACTTCAGACATTTCTGGGAGCTTCTAAGGCTCAATCTGCTTTATATTCTCGCCTGCGTGCCCATAATAACCATCGGACCGGCAACTGCTGCCATGACAAAGCTTTGCAGGAATTATTATCAGGAAAGACACGTATATATCTGGACGGACTTTTGGAAAGCTTTTAAGGATAATTTCAAACAGGGTATGTTTTTTGGTATAATAAACATTCTGTGTGCAGTGGTCTTTTCTGTCAGCATTCCGATCTATATGAAGTGGGCAAGAGATGTCTCGGCTATGTATGTCCCGTTTTTTATCACCCTTGGCTTTATGGTCGTTATGGTCATGGTCAGCGCATATTCTTTTATCATGGTCAGCTCCACTAATCTTAAAGTAAAACAGATCTTTAAAAATTCCCTTATCCTTGTTTACCTTTGTGTTAAAAGGTCTGTTGCATTCTTTATAATCTATGTTGCCGTTATGTCGGCAGCTATCCTTTTCTTCCCGGCATCCCTTATTTTTGTTGTTTTCTGGCCGTTTTCATTTGTTTCTTTTGTGGATTGCTGTCTTTGCTACCCAATGGTAAGAAAGTACGTAATACAGCCTTATTATGACCAGCGTGGAGAAGAAAATCCCGAGGAAGCGTATCTTGATACCCGTGATGAACGTGTGTTCGTGGATTCTCCCCAGTATGAGACTAAGGATCAGGCTGATAAAAAGAGAAGGAAAAAGACGATCAAATAAAATTAAACCACCGGAAAACCGGTGGTTTTTATTTTACTCTTTTTCAATAGACCCAAGGGATAAAGCCTTTAAATATGCGTTTATAAATCCGTCAAGGTCTCCGTCCATAACTGCGCTTACATTTGCGGTCTCATATCCTGTACGAACATCCTTTACGAGGGTGTAGGGCATGAATACATATGACCTTATCTGTGAACCCCAGCCGATCTCTTTCTGAACGCCTTTGATATCACTGATCTTTTCAAGATGTTCACGCTCTTTGATCTTTACAAGCTCCGAACGCAGCAGCTTCATAGCATATTCTCTGTTCTGGAACTGGCTTCTTTGCGTCTGGCAGGAGGTCACGATTCCTGTGGGCTTGTGTATAAGTCGAACAGCAGATGATGTTTTGTTTATATGCTGACCGCCTGCGCCCGATGAACGGAATACCTGCATCTCAATGTCCTCCGGTCTGATATCCACCTCGATCGTGTCGTCGATCTCAGGCATTACATCAGCCGCAGAGAAAGATGTCTGTCTTGCGCCGGCAGCGTTAAACGGGGATATTCGCACAAGTCTGTGAACACCTGCCTCGCTTTTAAGATACCCGTATGCATTTTCACCTTCAATCATCATTGTGACAGTTTTAAGACCTGCCTCGCTGCCTTCCAGAAAATCCAGAGTCGAAACCTTGAAATTGTGCTTTTCAGCCCAGCGTGTGTACATTCTGAACAGCATCTCTGTCCAGTCCTGAGCCTCTGTTCCGCCTGCTCCTGCATGAAGAGTAATGATTGCGTTGAGCTTGTCATATTCACCGGTCAAAAGCGTTGCAAGGGAAGCCTCATCAAGCTTTTGCTTGAGACCGTCTACCTCCTGCCTGATCTCCTCGATCATGCTTTCGTCATCTTCTTCTGCTGCCATTTCCAGCATAACTTCTATGTCTTCGTAGGAAGTTGTAAAATCCTTGTATCTTTCCAGCTTGCTTTCAAGGCTCCTGGTTTCCTGTAAAACTTTCTGTGAATTGTCGATATCATCCCAGAATCCCGGTTCGGCAGCTTTCTCCTGGAGTTCTTCGATGCGCTCTTTGCTCCGTTCAATGTCGTATACATCGTGGAGCTCTTTGATGGTGGGCTTCAAAGCTTCCAGCTGTGATTTCAGATTTTCTAAAAATACCATATATCATTCTCCTTAAATGCTATTAACATTTATTATAGAACTTTTTTTTATAAAAGTAAAGAAAAAAATAAAAAAACTATGGTATTTTTAAAAAAAGTATGCTATAATGTATAGAAAATGATCTCCAATGGAAAGTGAGGTTGGCAAATGGCTAATTTTACAGGCGCAAAATGCATTGTCTGTGAACAAACTTTTAAAGACGGCGACGATGTTGTTGTATGCCCTGACTGCGGTACTCCATATCACCGTGAATGTTATAAACAGGCGGGTAAATGTATTAACGATGAACTCCATGCAAACGGTGAGACATGGAAAAAGTCACCCTCTGAAGGCGGCGAAGGTATAAGATGCAGCAGGTGTGGCTTTAATAATGACAAAGATAAACTTTTCTGTGAAAGCTGCGGCACACCGCTCAATATGACCACTTCAAACCAGAGCAATCCTTTTAACGAGCCAAAGCCCGGTGAGGGCGGCACCAATAACGGACGGGTGGAATTTTCACCCTTTGGCGAAAGAACTGTTTATGATAAGGATTCTGTTATCGACGGAATAAAGCTTGAAGACTATGCGGGATATGTCAAGTCAAATCCCTTTACATTTCTGATGAGCTTTATAAGGTTTGGTAAATACGGCGGAAAGCTCTCGCTCAATATAGGTGCGTTCCTTTTCCCGGAGGTGTATTTTCTTTTCAGGAAAATGCGGCTTGTGGGTATCATATCACTTATCATTTGTGCAGCGCTGACCGTTCCGCTCATGATCGCTCAATTTGCTGTTGGATATGCGGGAATAAAGATAGCCTTTCCTTTTGATGTTACAGGCAAAACATTTACTATGCTCGCAGATATTTGTTGGTACGGACTTATGGTGTGGAGAATATTTGCCGGATTGCTTGCGAATTATCTGTACTATAAAAAAGCTAAAAGAGATATCGTCAGGATCAGAGATGATTCTGATGCAGAGCAGGAAGTTAAAGAAAGGATCGCTGCAAAGGGCGGCGTGTCCTGGCCCGCTGCAATTGTTGGATATGGTTTTTTCTGCAGTCTTGTACTGGGTATTGTATTTCTTTTCAACAGACTGTTCTGATTTAACAGAAAATTTACATTTTTACAAACCTGCCTGTTGACATCAGGCAGGTTTTATGTTATCATAATATGGTATCCTTGCTTGTACAATAGGGTGCAGGCGAAATCCAGAAGGAGGTGCAAGAATAATGGCAAAGATCAATGAAAGCTATGAAGCAATGGTTGTTTTCAGCACAAAGCTGGAAGATGAGGGCGCAGCTCTTATTGAAAAGTTTGATGGTATGATCAAGAACCATGCAGAGGCTGACTCAGTTGAGATGAACAACTGGGGTAAGCGTAAGTTGGCTTATGCTATTAACTACGAGACGGAAGGAACATATGTACTTTGGACATTTACATCCAAGCCTGAGTTCCCATCTGAGCTTGAGAGAGTTCTTAAGATCACAGACGGCGTTATCCGTTTCCTGGTTACAGTAAAGCAGTAATAACGTAAAAGTGTTATTGCGAGCCGGCGAAAGAGAGGTAGAAAGTTATGCTTAACAGAGTTATTTTGATGGGTAGGATCACACAGGATCTTGACCTCAGACAGACACCCTCAGGCACATCTGTGCTTACGTTCAATATTGCCGTTGACAGAAGTTTTGTAAAGCAGGGCGAGGAAAGACAGGCTGATTTTATAACCTGTGTTGCCTGGCGTCAGCAGGCTGATTTTATCTCAAGATATTTCGGCAAAGGCAGAATGATCGCAATTGAAGGTAATCTGAGATCGAGGACCTATGATGATAAGAACGGCACAAAGCACTACGTAACAGAGGTGTATGTTGATAACGTAAGCTTTACAGGTGAGAAAAGGTCTGATGGCAGCAGTACATCGGCTTATTCCGGTAATAGCTATGCTAACAACTATAACAATGCGCCTGCACAGCCGGTCAACCAGCCTCAGTCAGGTAACAATGATGCACTGTCTATCGGAGATCTTTCCGATTATGAAGAAGTGCTCAGCGATGACGGAATACCATTCTGACAATTTGAAGATCATAACATTGAATAGTTAGGAGTGAAAACGACAATGGCAATGGAAAAAACAGCTTCAAGACCAATGAAAAGAGGTCGTAAGAAGGTTTGTATGTTCTGTGTTGACAGAGCTGAAACTATCGACTATAAAGATATCGCAAAGCTTAGAAAGTGCATGACGGAGAGATCAAAGATCCTTCCAAGACGTGTTACCGGAACATGTGCTTACCACCAGAGAGAGCTTACAAAAGCTATAAAGAGAGCTCGCCATGTGGCTCTTATCCCTTATGTTTCTGACTAATATAAGCTTTATTTGAGAGGTATCCTTTATAGGATGCCTCTTTTTGCATATTATGGCAATAAACTGCACTTGAAAAAATACAGCGTCTGTGTTATAATTACTTTTACGGAAAAGAAGTGTATTCTATCCGTTAGCCTTGAGAAAGGATAGGATTTAACTATGAGCGAAAAAACAAACATTAAAAAGAATATAATACTGGACTTTGTCCCTACGAGAGATCTGGTCGTTTTCCCGAATATGACAGTGTATTTTGATGTGGGAAGGAACTTTTCTGTAAGAAGTATAAAAAATGCTATGGAAAAGGATATCCCTGTTTTTCTTGCTGCCCAGAAGGATGTGAACGTGGAAAAGCCGGAGAAGAAAGACTGCTATTCCATAGGTACTGTTGTAAGAGTCAAACAGATAGTAAGAACAGGCAGTGTTTACCGTGTATTGGTCGAGGGAGTTAACAGAGCTAAGCTTATAAATCTTTTTGAACATAAGTACGGATACGAAGCAGAGATAAAGATGATGCATAACTATCCCAGAGAAAAGCTTGAAAAAATGGAAGTTATTGCATTGTTCAGAGAGGTAGTTGCAGCATTTGAAGACTATGCAAAGCTTCTTCCAAGAATGCCCCAGGAGCTATATTCACAGATACTCGGTTCAAAGACTCCGATTGAGCTTTTTGAAAGCATAGCTTTTAACATCTCTCTTTCGTTCCAGGACAGACAGGCGCTGCTTGAGGCATCTACAGTCGGCGAAAAACTGGCTATGCTGCTGAAGATACTTTCAAGAGAAATAAATGTCCTCACCCTCGAACAGCAGATACATGACCAGGTAAGGACGCAGATAGAAGATAACCAGCGTGAGTACTATATCCGTGAGCAGATAAAGGCACTTCAGCATGAACTTGACGGTGAATCGGCAGAAAGTGATGATGCTGATTCGGATAAATATATTGAAAGAATAAAAAAGCTGGGTCTTGACGAAAAAAGCGAAGAAAAACTTGTCAGCGAAGCCAAAAGGCTTGTGCATATGCCTATCGGTTCCCAGGAAGCGGTGGTAATAACCAATTATCTTGATACGGTCCTGTCCTTGCCTTGGAATTCTTTTACAAAGGACAGAACAGATGTCAAAAAGGCAGCTAAGATCCTTGATGCGGATCACTATGGCTTGAAAAAAGTCAAGGAAAGGATCCTTGAGAACTTGTCGGTCAGAGCACTTGCTCCTGATGTCAAAGGGCAGATACTGTGCCTTGTCGGACCTCCTGGAGTGGGTAAAACATCCGTTGCCAAAAGTATAGCAAGAGCCCTTGGCAGGAATTATGTGAGAGTATCCCTTGGGGGAGTTAAGGATGAAAGCGATATCAGAGGCCATAGAAAAACCTATGTTGGCTCAATGCCCGGGCGCATAATAAATGCTATGAAGCTTTCGGGCAGCATGAACCCTGTAATGCTTCTTGATGAGATTGATAAAATGTCTAACGATTTCAGAGGTGACCCTTCCTCGGCTATGCTTGAAGTGCTTGACAGCGAGCAGAATAACGCTTTTAGGGACCACTACATAGAGATACCGTTCGATCTGAGCGAGGTGCTTTTCATTACTACCGCCAATACCCTTGATACGGTCCAGGCTCCGCTGCTTGACCGAATGGAGGTTATTGAACTTTCAAGCTATACCCGTGAGGAAAAATATAATATTGCCAAGAAGCATCTTGTTAAAAAGCAGCTTGCTAATCATGGCCTCACAACGTCAATGTTTAAAATATCAAATGATGCTCTTTATAAACTTATTGACAGCTACACAAAGGAAGCAGGTGTCAGAAATCTTGAAAGAGCCATTGGTAAGCTTTGCAGAAAAGCAGCACGAGAGATAGTTGAAAATGATGTAAAATCTGTTTCTTTCAACGTTTCAAATCTGAGCAAGTACCTTGGGCACGAGAAATATCTTCCGGACCTTGTTTCGGCTGAAGATAGTGTCGGTTGCGTAAACGGTCTTGCATGGACTTCTGTTGGCGGCGTTATAATGCCTCTTGAGGTGCTTGTGCTCGACGGAAAAGGCAAGATCGAACTAACCGGATCGCTTGGAGATGTTATGAAGGAATCTGCAAGGATAGCTGTTAGTTACTGCCGCAGCATTGCTGAAAAGTATGGTATAAGCAGTGATTTCTACGAAAAGAAAGACCTTCATATCCATGCACCGGAGGGAGCAGTGCCAAAGGACGGTCCTTCAGCAGGCGTTACAATGATAACCGCTATTGTTTCAGCGCTCAGCGGACTTAAAGTACGTTCCGATGTGGCGATGACCGGTGAGATCACTCTGACCGGTAAAGTTCTTGCTATCGGCGGACTGCGTGAAAAAACAATGGCTGCTTATAAAGCAGGTGTAAAGACCTGTGTGATACCTTTTGCCAATAAAGGTGATCTTGATGAGGTCGAGGACATCGTAAAGATGAATGCTGAGTTTATTTTTGCTAAAACTATCGATGATGTACTTGATGCAGCCCTTGTTGAGGAGAAAAGCAAAAGAAGACTGTCGCTTGAGTTGGTGCCTGCAAAGAAGACAAGAGGAAGAAAGAAAGTGACAGTATAAATAATTATTAAGGAGCATCCAATGAATATCAATCTTGCTGAATTCGTAACCTCATATGCAGATTATAAACAAATGCCTGCATCGGACAGAATAGAGATAGCCTTTTCCGGACGCTCCAATGTAGGGAAAAGCTCGCTTATAAACAAGATCTTTAATCGGAAAAACCTTGCCAGAGTAAGCTCTATGCCCGGAAAGACGGCAACTATAAATTTTTATTCACTTGAAAATATTTATATAGTTGATCTTCCCGGGTACGGTTATGCAAATGTGTCAAAAAGCGAAAAGAAAAAATGGGGAGATCTGATAGGAAGCTATCTGAGCGATGCAGAGCGTGAACTTGCGCTTGTGTTTCAGCTGATAGATATGCGCCATCCGCCATCAAAGGATGATATTCAGATGATCGATTTCCTTATTGATAGTGAAATACCGTTTGTAGTTGTGCTTACAAAGGCGGATAAATTAAAACCAACTCAGAGAAAGCTCAGAATGGAGGCATTCAAAACCGAGATCCCGTGTTTTGAAGATATTACCTGTGTTGAGTTTTCAGCCATTACCGGTGAGGGCGTAGAAACGATCCGTAGTATTATAGAAGAGGTTTCACAGGATTGAATTCCGGCAAAGCATCCGCTTACAATAAAATTAAGAAAATATAAATAAAATATTCATAATTCTCCTTTACATTTCAGCTCTTTTGTGATAAACTGTTATTATGGTTTAACACTTTACATTATGAAATGCTAAAGGAGAGTTTTTATGAAAGAACGTATGGAAATCAAAAATCTTGATGATCTTTATGAGGCTATACTTCATCTTGAAACTGTTGAGGAGTGCAGATCTTTTTTCAAGGATCTTTGTACCATTCCTGAACTTAAAGCACTCTCACAGCGTTTCCAGGTTGCAAAAATGCTCATTGATGACAATGTTTATAGCGAGATCGTCCGTAAGACAGGCGCTTCTACGGCAACTATCAGCCGTGTGAACAGATCGCTCACATATGATGGCAGCGGCGGCTACAACATTGTTTTTGAAAGAATGAATAAAAAGAAGGAATCTGAGGAATGAACTTCGGATACCAACGATTTGCTCAATTCTACGATCGGCTGACCGGCAATGTGGATTATGATCTGATAGCGGATCTTGTACATGGTCTTATTCAAAAATATGCCGATTATAAAGAGGTCGTTCTTGATCTTGCCTGCGGTACAGGCAGTCTTAGTGAGAAACTTGCACAAAAAGGATACGATGTTGTGGGCGTGGATAATTCGCCTGAAATGTTGGATGCTGCACTGCAAAAATTAGACGGCAAGGATCTGCCGGTCACTTTTTTACAGCAGGATCTAACTGAGCTTGAGCTTTACGGTGCGGTTGACTGTACCGTTTGTATCCTTGACAGTTTTAATCATCTTAGTAATAAGCAGCAGCTTCAAAAAGCCTTTGAGCGTGTGTCTATGTACACCTGTGTCGGAGGCTTGTTTGTATTTGACCTGAATACGGAGTATAAACATAAACAAGTGCTTGCTAATAACGCTTTTAACTTTGATAATGAAGATTGTTTTTGTGCCTGGCAGAATGAGCTTGCAGAAGATTTAAGTGTACATATCTATCTTGATTTTTTTGAAAAAGACGATGATGGTAGATATACAAGGTACAGTGATGATTTTACAGAGATCCTTTTTGAGGATAGTTTTGTTGAAAGCGCACTTGCTGAAAACAGCTTTGAGCTGATAGGAAGATTTGACGACTTCTCGCTTGACCCTGCAAAGCAAACGAGTCAGCGTATTTTGTGGGTGTGCAAAAGAGTTTGACAAAAAAATATTGTTGTAACGCTTTTATTATAAAAAACGTATGTTAATATCAAGGAGAAGTTTTAATGGGAAGAATTGTTCGTGCTATTAGTAAAGACGCTTCGGTGGTGTGCAGTGCCATTGACGGTAAGGATATTGTTTCAAGGATAGAACAGATACATAAGACCTCTGCTGTGTGTACCGCAGGTCTTGGAAGGCTTGCTATGGCAACATCTCTGCTTGGCTTTGGTCTTAAAGGCGAAAAAGACAGTATTACAGTCAGAATGGAAGGCGGCGGACCCGCAGGTGCGCTTATCTGTGTTTCGGATAGCTTCGGCAACGTCAGGGCATATATCCAGAACCCTGTTGTTGAGCTTGCGCTGAATGCAAAAGGCAAGCTTGACGTTGGCGGTGCCATAGGTAAACAGGGGACTTTGAGCGTTGTTAAAGATCTTGGTCTGAAAGAACCTTATGTTGGTCAGGTGCCTATTGTTTCGGGAGAGGTCGCTGAGGATATAACCAGCTACCTTGCTCTGAGTGAGCAGGTGCCGAGCGTATGTGCGCTGGGCGTGCTTGTAAATCCCGATCTTACTGTTAATTGTGCAGGAGGTTTCCTTGTTCAGCTGCTTCCTTTTGCTCCGGAAAGCGCAATAGATCAGATAGAGAAGAATATAAATTCCATGCAGTCGGTGACACAGATGATCTCGGACGGTATGACCACGGAGGAGATCGCCCTTAAAGCACTTGAAGGTCTTGAACCGAACGTGCTTGATGATTTCAAAGTCGAGTATAGATGCGATTGCTCAAGGGAAAGAGTTGAAAAGGCGCTTATCTCACTGGGGGAAAATGAGCTCAAGGACATGGCAAAAGATCCTGAGACACAGGTGGAGTGCCATTTTTGCGACAAAAAGTATTCTTTCACCTCCCAGGAAATATTAAAGCTGGTTGAAAGCGCAAAAAAGAAGTAGTGGGGTGAACGATGAGCACTGCACAGATAATTCTGGCTGTTATTCTTTTTGGTATTGCTGCTGCCTTGGTCATTGCCGGGATAAGGCATCTGCAATGTAAGGGTTATTGCTTTAATAATGCTTATATCTATGCTTCAAAAGATGAACGAGAAACTATGTATCTTCGGCCTTATTATAAACAATCCGGCATTGTTCTTCTAATGCTTGCGTGTTTGTTTTTGCTTAACGGTTTGAGGATAGTGCTGAAAATCAAAGCGCTGATGTATATTTCTTTTGTCCTTATCGCTGTAATAATCGTTTATGCGGTGGTATCATCGATAAGGATAGAAAAGAATAAATAAAGCTTGGTATTTTTTCTGAAAAACGCTTGACAAATCGCTCGATTTGTTGTATAATTAATTTCGTCACTTGAAGAGGTGACGATGTTGGGGGTATAGCTCAGCTGGGAGAGCATCTGCCTTACAAGCAGAGGGTCACAGGTTCGATCCCTGTTGTCCCCACCATCAAGGCCGGGTAGTTCAGCTGGTTAGAACGCTAGCCTGTCACGCTAGAGGTCGTGGGTTCGAGCCCCATTCCGGTCGTTTTGGTTCTCTGTATCTTTTCATATAACTGGACTAAGTTTACAGAGTTTTGCCTCTGTAGCTCAGTAGGTAGAGCAGGGGACTGAAAATCCCCGTGTCGATGGTTCGATTCCGTCCGGAGGCACTTTGATTTATTTGCGGCTTTAGCTCATCTGGTAGAGCGCCACCTTGCCAAGGTGGAGGTAGCGAGTTCGAGCCTCGTAAGCCGCTTTATTATGGCGCTATAGCCAAGTGGTAAGGCGTAGGTCTGCAACACCTTGATCCCCGGTTCAAATCCGGGTGGCGCCTTAAAGCTGTACATTGTTATGTGCAGCTTTTTTTATTCAAAAATAATTGACTGCCACGCATATTATTTATTCATGTAAAATATGATTTTTAGTAAGATATGTTTATTCTTTCAAAAAATCACCTCCGAAGGCTGACTGCCAACGGAGGTGTCGTTTTATTATGATTTTTATTACGTATGGTTTCTGGATTTTTTCTTGGCTTTATATTCATACATTGCTTTATCAGCCATTGAAAGCGTTTCGTCAAAGTTTTGTTTGGACCCAACGCAGCAGCCTATACTTGCGGATATGATGTATGGCTTTCCTGAGTCGTCTGAAAGCTTCTTCATGGTTTCGGAAAATACATTGATACGCTTTTGTATTTCAGATTCGTCGTAATCACCAACTCCGATGATGTAAAACTCATCTCCTCCTGCTCTGATACATTTTTCAGTTTTTAACGTGATCTGTTGTGCAGCTTTGCCAACGGTTATAATGCTGAAATCACCCTCGGAATGACCGTATGTGTCGTTTATGTATTTAAGCCTGTCCATATCAACAACTGCGACAAACAGCTTGTCGGAGACACTTGAATAAGAGAGCATTTTATTGAGCTCTGCATACATGCCACGCCTGTTGTAAAGCCCGGTCATTTCATCTCTTACGGACATTACCATATATTTGTTCTTTGCCCTTACCATTTCAAGGGCGGTGTTTACAAACCTGAGCCAGTTACGGTAAACAAGGTTAATGGTTTTTTTACAGGAAAGTTCTCGCTGAAGCACAGCGTAGCCGAGTGTTTTTTCGTTGAAGTGTACAGCCGAGAAATAAAAGACATAAGGCTTATCGCATTTCTCGTGCATTCTGGGTATCATAAGCTTTGTATCAAATAAGAAACTTTGTTCATCATTGTGAAAGTCCAACTCCCCCACATTTGAGCTTGCAATGACCATCTTCATTTTTTTCGGGTATCCTTTGATAAGCTCTGAATCAATGTCCAGCCAGTTTTCCAGTAAGCAAAGATAAAAGTTTGTGTAAGGCATAATAAGTGACAGGTTTTTATAAATATTATCAATGCATTTCTGGGGAGTTCCTGAGCTGGTCAGTTTTTCAAAAATATAGCTTTCTATAAGCCGCCCGATATCGACATTGTCGGTAAAATCAGTAGAATTATAGTTTCTTACCGTCTGATAAAGTGAATCCTTAAAGACAGCAGATGTTACGTCCATATCAGGACTGCACCCACAGCTCATACCTTTGTGGAAGATATTTTCCATAGAACTAACAAAAGGCTTGATCTCTTCACCTGGATCAATTATCTTTCTGATATAATCAACAGCTTCCGCAGCAGACTGTTTTTCGTTTGATTCAAAGCTCGTAAGAGTGATCTTATTAAGACTTGCTTCAGAAGTGCCTTCGTATCCCACAACAATAAGATCATCTGGGATCTTTACACCGCTTTTATCAAGTTCCTCAATAAGTCCCAGCGCCATATGGTCACTTGCACATATGACAGCTTCCGGCAGGGGCAATTCGCCTGAGAGAAATCTGTCTGCCAGCTCCAAACCGCTTGTGTACCAGAAATCTCCGTAAACTATATATTTGTCTGGAACAGAAAGACCGTGTTTCTGAATTTCGTCCAGAAAGATGCTTAATCTGTTTTCAGCCTCAACATGACCCTTGGGACCTGTTAGTATGCAGATGTTCTTCTTTCCGTGAACCTCTATGATATGACGGCACATTTCACGATGTATCTCTTCGTTGTGGCTTTTTATATACGGAAAATCTCTGTAAGGAACAATCAGACATACCACAGGGATATGACATTCTTTTTCGATCCTGTCAGCTATCTTGCCTATAGTGATCCCGGAATATTCCTCGGTCAGGGTTATAGAGTCCAGAATAACGGCATCAAAACAATTATAATCTACAAGGTTAAAAATATTTAATTCACCTGTGTTGAAGGATTTTGCAAAATCCTGCAAATGTGTAAGTGAGGACACAACCGTAACGTTATAACCGTATTTTTCACATTGAGTAAATATACCGTCAAGAATTCTTCTTCCATGAGATTTTTCAAGTCTGGCTGTTATCAAGCATATATTCTTTCGTATACTCAAGAATTTCACCCCGTTCAATAGTTGTTTATATTTATTTAAGTATATCACATTTTACGTTATATTGTCAATAATTATCAATAAATATCCTGCCTCTTTGAATAATAATGATAAAAATGCTTAGTTTGATATGAGTAAATGTCTGGAATTTGTGCTTTACATTATCATTCGCAGTATTGACTTTTACTTTCTTAGGCTATATAATAATTAAATAGCAGGATCGAATGATCAATGAAAGGGACGGTATCATGGAAGACAAGAAGGGAATATCTCCTGTCCTGATCGGGTTTATTATTCTTGTTTTGGGTGCTGTCGTATTTCTGGTGGTAAAGGGAATAGGTTTTGGGATCGATTTTTATAATAAATATTGGATCGAGAATAATAGATCTTACGCTAAAGACGTAGAGTTTTTTGATGTTAAACATTTTGACCCACGGGAACATAAGGCTGAAGATGAACTGGAGGATAGCGCCGTTAAGATCCTATATGCACATATCAACGGTAAAACCCTTAAAGAGTGTGGAACAAAGATAGATATTTCAGAAGAACTTTTCGCTATGACAGACCCAGATCAGGGTGATTCGACCGGTGCAAAGGAATGGAAAGATCTTTGTGCTTTTAGTGTTGTACAAATGGATGATAAGGCAATAATCGTATATGATTATACAATGGTCCCGACAAGTTTAAAGGAAGCCACATCTTACTGTTATGATACATATAAGACCATAGACCGCAGCAGGATATATCTGCACAAACAAAATGGGACCTGGGTGGCTTCCGAGGTGTATGTAGCGCAGCAATAATTCAGGGAGAGTGATAATATGGCGACGAGAAGCGATCTTGAATCAATGGTAAGCCAGGGAGAACAGGTCCTGTGGCGAGGCAAGCCTCAAAAGAAATGCTTTATATTTGAATGTATTTTTAATCCCATGCTTTTCTTTGCTCTTATATGGGCTGCCTTTGATATTGGATTTATTGTAATGATGAATAAAGCACCCGATGACAATGGCAGCGGAAACGGGATCGGAGGTTTTATCTTTGTGTTTTTTGCCTTTCATCTGATGCCAGTGTGGATATATCTTTCAGGTGTGCTTTTGTCATTCAGAAAATACAGGAATACCGAGTACATCATCACCGACAGAGGTGTATATATATCCGGCGGAGTTTTTACATACAACTGTCAGATGAAACCCTTTGCAGAACTGTCAAACGTTAATATCCACCGTGGAATTTTTGACCAGATGTTTGGCGTTGGCGACGTGGTGATGAGCGGAACTAATTTTATGACCTATAATAACAGTACTAATAATTCTTCGCTTCGTGGACTTACTATAAGCGATATATCAGAATATCAGGAAGTCTTTTCTATGATAAAGCAGCTTCAGACAGATGTCTATGCTGATACGATGTATCCTAACGATCTTCGCCCGGCGGAAAATCACGGATACCAAACCAGGTACAAGGGAAGAATGTAAAAAAAGCTGCCTTAAAGTTCGGCAGCTTTATTTTTTTTCTGTTTAAACGCTTAAATAATGTGCAATATAATTATATATGCTTATGGATGTGATGGTATGAAGGCGTTTGGCAAGCTTGTAACAGTCTATTTTTTCGGAGGATTTTCATACGGCGCAATTGAGATTTTTTCTCGTGGATATACTTATATCTCAATGGGAGTAGCAGGTGGGATCTGTCTGGTGATAATCCATCTGCTTAATGATGAAAGACGAAAAGGTATGGGTCTTAATACCGCTTTATTGATATCTTCATTCTTTATCCTGTCCGGTGAATTTTTGACAGGTGAAATACTTAACAGGACCTTAAATATGCATATATGGAATTATTCTTCCGCCGCTTTTAACATTGACGGACAAATATGTCTTTTGTATTCCTTGGCGTGGTACACTCTGTCTTTCGTGGGGATAATTTTTGACGAATGGATGCGGCTTAAAATATTCAGGGAAAAGAATTATCCGATATTTGCATCGCTGAATAAAAGAAACAGCAAAAGGGCTTCATGATAAAGTCTTAGCTCAGATGGTCTTTTCATATACTCTTATGGAAAATCCGAAGGTTACTTGCAAATAATTCAGCTCTTCAAGCTTTTTGACCCCTTCGGCAGGAGTTTTGTAATAATATGGGGTCATGGAAAAAAGATGAAGTATATCCTCGTTTGAGTTTAACTGACAGCTGTACTCCAAAAAAGATTCCTGCAAAAGCTTAAACTTGTTCAGACCATATACATTCGGCTTATTTTCATATGGTTCATTATACAAAATGCTTTTGAGTTCTATAAGATGCTTTGGTGATGGAGAGACAACGATCAGCTTTTTGCCGTTTTTTAGCACCCTTGAATACTCGTCGTTTGAAACCGGTGCAAAGATGCTTATGATCAGATCTGCAAATCCATCACGAAAGGGGAGCTCAAATGAAGATGCTACTGCAAACTCACAATTTTTGATCTCCTTTAGATGAACTCTGCTCATGCAGTGATCAATAGCGTGCTTTGATATGTCGATCCCATAAATACTTGCATTTTCAATTTTTGCAGTTTCACAAGTGTAATAACCCTCGCCGCAGCCGCTGTCTATTATAACAGGATTATCTATATTGTTGGTTAAGCTCTGTGCGATGCATCTGATCTCCTGTGCAAGTTTATGATAATACCCCTTGTCAAGAAACATAGTTCGTGCTCTGACCATTTCAGGATTGTCACCGCTTTTACCGGGATTACGTTTTTTTGTTGTAAGCAGATTTACATACCCTTTTCGGGAAATATCAAAACTGTGTCCGTTTTGACAGTGCCATGTTTTATCAAGCTTTTTCAGTTTTTTTCTGCATATTGGACATATATACATTATCCGGCAAGTCCCTTCTGTTTGTACTCTATGCATTATACCATCTTTTGTATTAAATTTCAATGTATAATTTTCCGTAAACCTTGACAAATCTGCGTGGGTGTATTATAATAATTACATTATTATAGCGGAAAGCGTTGACGGAATTATCCGATTACCGGGCGGTACAGAGAGAGGACGTTTGGTGTAAGTCCTTGCGTTTGGTTCGGTGGCTTACCTGAGCTGCGCTGTGAAAACAGTGACGTACGCCTGCGTTAAGGGCTTTGAGCGGCTTTTTCGATCTGAAAAGGCAATTTGGGTGGTAACACGGAGTAATTGCTTCGTCCCATGTTTTGGGGCGGAGCATTTTTTATTATTTTATTCAGAATTTCTGACAATGTAAAGTATAAAATGGGGTTTATTTATGAAAAAATACCTATGTCCTGTTTGTTTTTGCCGCACATTGAATGGTCGAGGCGACCTTGATGTTTGCCCGGTGTGCTATTGGGAAGATGACGGAGAATATGACGAATCTGTTGTCAATGATTGGAACAGCGGACTTACTATTGTGCAGGCACGCAGAAACTATATAAAATACGGAGCTTATGATAAACAGTACGTCAAGAAGGTCAGAAAACCTTTGAGAACAGAAGTAACTGATGATAATATAAAGCTTCTTTATAAAAACGGAGGAAAATAAAATGGAATGGACAAGTCTGAATGATCTGAGAGAATCGTATCTGAAATTCTTTGAAAGCAAAAACTGTCTGCGGCACAAGAGCTATCCGCTGGTACCGCAGAATGATAACAGTCTTTTGCTTATTGTTGCAGGTATGGCACCGCTGAAGCCATATTTTACAGGTCAGGAGGTACCGCCCAGAACAAGAATGACTACCTGCCAGAAATGTATCAGAACAGGCGATATCGAGAATGTCGGTAAGACAGCAAGGCATGGTACATATTTTGAAATGCTGGGTAATTTCTCCTTTGGAGATTATTTTAAAGACGAGGCTATTGCCTGGGCGTGGGAGTATGTTACGGAGGTGCTGAAGCTTCCAAAGGAAAGACTGTATATCTCTGTATACGAAGATGATGACGAAGCCGAAAAGATCTGGCACGAAAAAGTCGGTGTACCTATGGATCATATTTTCCGCATGGGCAAGGAAGACAATTTCTGGGAAGCAGGAACAGACGGTCCCTGTGGTCCCTGCTCGGAGATCTATTTTGATCGTGGTGAGGAGTACGGATGCGGTAAACCTGATTGTACGGTAGGCTGCGATTGCGACAGATATATGGAGTTCTGGAACCTTGTTTTCACACAGTTTGAAAGACACGAGGACGGAACCTATACTCCTTTGAAACAAAAGAATATCGACACAGGTATGGGCCTTGAAAGACTTGCTGCTCTTATGCAGGGCGTTGATTCTATCTTTGATGTTGATACCGTCAAGGCTATCAGAGATAAGGTGTGCGAGATCGCAGGCTGTGAGTACGGCAAGGAATATAAAAAAGACGTTTCGATCAGAGTTATTACCGATCATATCCGTTCGGTAACATTCCTTGCTTCCGACGGCGTCCTGCCTTCAAATGAAGGCAGGGGATACGTTATGAGAAGACTGCTCAGACGTGCAGTTCGTCACGGCAAACTGCTGGGCATCAACGGAATGTTCCTCAAGGATATCGTTAAGACAGTTGTTGACTGCAATAAATGCGAGTACAATGAGCTTGAAGAAAAGTATGACTACATCGTTAAGGTACTTACTACCGAGGAAAAGAACTTTAATTCAACAATCGACCGTGGAATGAAGATACTTGATGAATATATCGAGGAAATGAATTCAAACGGAAAGAAAGTGCTTGATGGAGAAAGCTGCTTCAAACTTTCCGATACCTACGGTTTCCCAATAGACCTTACAAGAGAGATACTTGAAGAAAAGGGTATGTCCGTTGATGAAGAAGGCTACAATGCCTGCATGGATAAACAGAGAGAAACTGCAAGAACTGCAAGAGGCGGCTCTAAATATATGGGTGCTGACGAAACCGTTTTCCATAAAATGGATAAGACTTTTTCTACCACTTTCACAGGTTATGATACGCTCAATGGCGAAAGTGAGATCAAATACCTTGCTACTGATGATGAGCTTATTGAAGATGCAGGTGTAGGCAGTGAGGTCTATATGGTTTGCGGTGAAACACCTTTCTATGCTGAAAGCGGCGGACAGGTAGGCGATAAGGGCGTTATCTCTACCGTAAGCGGCAAAGCAGAGGTGCTTGATGTACAGAAAGTTGTTGCAGGAAAGTTTGCCCATAAGATCAAGGTCACCGAGGGCGCACTCAGTGTCGGACAGAAGGTCGAATTGCACGTTGATAAAAGGAACAGAAACGATATTATGAGAAATCATAGCGCCGCACATCTTCTCCAGGCTGCGTTGCGTGAGGTCCTTGGAGATCACGTTCATCAGGCCGGTCAGCTTGTTGATGCAGAAAGAGTGAGATTTGACTTTTCTCATTTCTCGGCTATGACCGATGAAGAAAAGTTAAGGGTTGAATCTCTGGTCAATGCCAATATTCTTAAAGGCCTTGATGTGGAAATGAAAGAAATGCCGATCAAAGAAGCTGAAAAACTTGGAGCAATGGCTTTGTTCGGTGAAAAGTACGGCGAAACAGTCAGAGTTGTAACTATGGGCGATGATAATGAGGTCGCTTCGAGAGAATTCTGCGGTGGCACACACGTAGACAATACATCGAGGATCGGTCTGTTCAAGATCGTTTCAGAAGCTTCTGTTGCAAGCGGTGTGAGAAGAATAGAGGGTGTGACCGGCAGAGGAGTATTAAAGCTCGTAGCCGAACATTCTGAAGAAATAAGGAAAGCTGCGGCGATCCTTAAAACTGCAAACCCATTTGAACTTGTGAAGAGATGCTCAGCCGTTATGCAGGAGGTCAAGGATCTTGAAAAAGAACGTGACGAGCTGCAGTCAAGCATCAATTCCCTGCGCTCCAAAACTATTCTTGAAAGTACAGCTGATGTCAACGGCGTCAAGGTTGCAACTGCAATGCTTTCAAATATAAGGCCGGATTCACTTAAGAAAATGGCAGAGGATATAAGATCACGCTTTGATGACGTTGTGGTGGTTATCGCAGGTGTCAGCGGCGAAAAGGCAAACCTTGTTGCCGCAGCCGGAAAAAATGCAGTTTCAAAGGGTGCTCATTGCGGTAAGATAGTTGGTAAAGTTGCTGCGCTTACAGGCGGAAAAGGCGGCGGAAAGCCGGATTGTGCAATGGCGGGTGTTGGTGATAAATTCAAGATCGACGAAGCTCTTGCACAGGTAAATGAAATTGTTTCGGAGTTTGTTAAATAAGAACTGAAAGAAGGTATATAAATGAACGATTGTCTGTTTTGTAAAATTGTTGCCGGAGAAATACCCTCCAAAAAAATATACGAAGACGACACGGTATACGTTTTTGAAGATATCGCTCCTACAGCGCCTATACACTATCTTTGTATTCCAAAACAACATATCTCAAAGCTTGACGAGGTAACATCAGAAAACAGTGCGATTATAGCACATATATATGAGGTAATAGCAAAGCTTGCCAAGGAACTTGATCTGAAAGACGGGTTCAGGGTCGTTTCCAATTGTGGAGAACAGGCTGGACAAAGCGTATTCCACATACACTTTCATCTTCTTGCGGGCAGACCTTTTGAGTGGCCTGCGGGCTGATATTTACGGGCGGAGATACATCCGCCCATATGTTTATAAAATGACTTATTTCCCTTTGAGGTGATCAAATGGTTCGCAAGGGGTTTTGGTGTGCAATATCTTTCATGTCAGGTCTGTTTCTGGCAAACCTGTTTGATATAAAGCTCTGGTGGATTTTTGCTTTAAGTGTGGGGATGATATGTACGATCTTTGCACTTGTATTTAAAAATATCAGGCGGTATTTTATTGTCTGTGGGTCATGCTTTGTTCTTGCAACCGTGTACTGTGCTGCGTACACTCACTTTGTTTATGATAAAATATGTTCTTACGATAATAAGACAGTCACTTTCAGCGGGTATATATACGACTATGATTATATTGGTCATGGTCAGGGTTTTCTAACTCTAAAAACAAAAGTAGGAAGCCGTTATACAAAGATATCATTTCTTGTAAATGATGATGATTACGAGTATTATGATAAGGTCCGTGTTACCGGTAAGGTTGTAAAGCTCAAGGACAATTATAATTTTCTATCCGAAAAGAACTGCCTTTCCGCAGGAGTCTTCCTTAAAGGCGTCGGAACTGCTCAGGTTGAATCTCAAAACGAGAATGAAAATTTCTTGTTTAAAAATATAAGGAATTACAGCGATTATGTTTTTTCAACTTTAAAACAATATGGTACATATGATGAGTCCGGCTTACTGGGAGCAATGATATGCGGCGATAAAAGTGAAATAGAACCGGCAACAAAGAATATGCTATACCGCAGCGGAATCGGGCATATCTTTGCCGTTTCGGGAACACATCTTGTGATCATTACTTCTTTTGTGGGCGCATTACTTGGTATCTTTATTAAAACAAAGCGTTTGAAAACTGTTTTGATACTTATCATAACGTGGTCTTTCGTTATATTTGCCGGAATGAGCATTTCGGTCATAAGAAGTGCTGTTATGATGACTTTGGTGTTTGCAGGTGATCTGTTCCTGAGAAAAAGTGACTGTGCAAATTCTCTTGGTATCGCAGGGCTTATCCTTTGCATATCTGAACCTTATAGTGTCCATTCTCCGGCGCTGCTAATGAGTTTTGCGGCTGCTTTTGCAGCCGGGGCGGTTTCTCCGTTTATTATCAGAAAGCTTGATCTGAGCGGCTGGAAACGAACAGTTTTTTCACCGATCATAACTTCATGTTCAGTTTGTTTTCTTATAGCTCCGGTATGCCTTGTTTATTTTGGCGGTTTTTCCGTACTTGCACCAATACTGAATATACTGCTTATCCCGTTGTGTACACTTGCGCTGGCTCTGTGTTTTATTGTTGCCATAACAGGGTGTATGTCTTTTATTGCAAGTCCGCTCCTTTGGCTCGCCTCTAAACTTATAAGCATTGTGCTGGCTGTGGTTGAGCAATTTTCTAAATTCAAACTGCTTTATGTTACCGGGACAAATGTTTATTCTATACTAATCGTTACATTTATCTGTGCTGCGGTGATACTCTTTATCTGCATCAGCAGAAAGCTTACATATAGTGCAGCGATCCTGGGTATCGGAACCCTCGGGTGTGTTTTTTGTTCTAACATTTTTCTTATTTTGTCATCTGACAATGTTGAGATGTTTGTATTTGCAAATAAGAAAAGTTCAGTTGTTGTCATGACTTACGCTGATAATGCTTTGATATTTGACCTTGACTGCTCGGGAAAATACGCTGATGCCTGCGAAAGGGTGCTCAGCAGAAACGGTATTAGAAACCTTAATGCTGTATTTATTAAATCTGAACCCTATTATACCGTTGGGCAATATAGTACTAAGCTTTATCCAAAAGCAGACAAATACTATTCATCAGGGGAATTATATCATGATGTTCCCAACACTGTCGTGCTTTCTGATAAACATAATGCAAAATTTGATGATGTATCTGTCTTGAAAATAGACAATGGCTTTGAGATCAAATTAAACGATAGAGTATATAAACTCTATCCCGAGCGATTGTGCATCGGAGAGGATAATTATATAACAAACGGAAGATCTCTTCATTATTCCGGCAAGGACAACAAGGTAAGGAGTCTTGATTATGAGCTTGCTCTCGCCAACTACTCTTGGTAAAGAAATAAGAGAAAATAATATTTATTGCGTCTACTACTTTTACGGACACGATGTTTCCACTTTAGAGGCATATACAAACAAGCTTGTTAAACGTCTGTGCCCGGTTGACGCACAGGCTATGAACCTGCACAAGTTCGACGGTAAAAAGCTTGATATCCCTGCGCTTGCCGATGCTGCACAGGCTTTGCCTTTGTTTGCTGAAAGGGTCGTAATTACTATAAACGATCTGAATATGGATAGCGTCAATAAAGACGATGCAGATGCTGTAAGAAAAATATTGAAGAGCATACAGGACGGCACAACTGTAATAATTTATGCTACCGGGACGGATCTGTATAGGAATAAGAAAAATCTGACAGATAAGAACAAGCGGTTTTGTGATTTCTGTAATAAGATAGGCTGTGTGTGTGATTTTGCACTTAAAAACACATATGAGATGGGAAGGTCAATTGCAGGTGAGCTCAATAAGCTTGGCTGTTCTATCTCCAGAAAGAACGCTGAATATCTTGCGGAACTTTGTCTTTGTAACACAGCATTTGTAAAGCAGGAAATTAAAAAGCTTGCCGATTATTCAGGCTCCGGAGAAATAACAAAAGAAACAATCGACCTTTTATGCATTAAGCACGTTGAATCAGACGGATACTCTCTTGCCATGAATATTGTACGTTCAAGGGCAGATCTTGTTTTTGCAAGGCTTGACGAACTGTCTCAGCAGAATTATGAACCCTTTGAGATCCTTGGGATCATCAGCTTTTCAGTTTCTGATATGCTCAGAGCTAAGCTGGCAAGATCTTCCTCTTTAAATATCAGCGATGTGGTAAGCGACTTTGATTATCCGAAAAACAGAGAATTTGCTGTTAAGAATATGTATAACGACTGTGCAAATATCTCACTTAACAGAATAAAGAGTATCCTTGAAATTCTTTCGGATACGGATCTGACGTTAAAGACTCATTCTTCCGGGAAATCGTCTGATATGCTCACCCTTGAACAAGGAATTGCCAGATGTATGGCGTTAAGGAACTAAAAATAATGGACAAACTTAAAATACGGCAAACAATCATTGTTGAAGGAAAATACGATAAGATCAAGCTTTCCGCTGTCGTTGATGCTGTAATAATCTGTACAAACGGATTTGGTATATTTAACGATCAGAACAAAGCTGACTTGATAAGGCACTATGCATCAAATACAGGTATAATCATCCTCACCGATTCTGATCATGCAGGGATGAAGATCAGAAACCATATCAAGAGTATAGTTTCAGATGGTAAGATCGTTAATTTATATATTCCTGAGATATTTGGCAAAGAAAAGCGCAAAAGTATTGCCTCAAAAGAGGGTAAGCTTGGGGTCGAGGGTATTGATGTTGATGTGCTTCGCAATGTCTTTGAAAAATCCGGAATACTTGAGAATGACTTGCCCGAAGAAAACTATATTACTGCCAATGAATTTTATCAGCTTGGACTAAGCGGAAAACCATTCAGCTCTTGTATGCGAAAGCAGATCTGTAAAAAGCTTTCCATTCCGGTGGGCTTGAGTACAAAGTCACTTATTGATTATATAAATTCTTTTGTTGACCGCTCGGCATTTTATAAAGTTATCAGCGAAATATTAAGTGATACACCTTGAAAGTGAATTATGTTTATGATATAATATATCTGGATAAGGAGATGTGCAAGATGATTTATAACAACCTGAATCTGATAGACCTTAATGATTATCCTGTTCAATGGTGGGAAAAACTTTTGTCACGGGCTCATGATATAATTGCAGACCCAAAAAAGTATTCCAAGGCTTGCGATGGAAAGATCATGGGTACACTTTTTTATGAACCTTCCACAAGGACGCAGATGTCTTTTCAGACAGCTATGCTCAGACTTGGCGGAACGATTATCGGATTTGATAATCCGGCTACATCGTCTGTTGCAAAGGGTGAAAATATTAAAGATACCACTAAGATCGTTTCAGAGTATGCCGATGTTGTGGTAATGCGTCATCCGGTGGCTGGTTCCGTAAAAGCAGCTGCCCTTACCACAGAATGCCCTATAATAAATGCAGGCGATGGCGGTCATCTGCATCCTACACAGACTCTTACTGATCTGCTTACACTTAAAGAAGAAAAAGGTCATCTTGATAATATGACCATAGGTTTTTGCGGTGATCTTAAAAACGGACGGACTGTCCATTCGTTGATCAAGGCAATGTCCTGTTTTAAAAACAACAAATTTGTACTTATCTCCACACCGGAGCTGACTATTCCTACATATATAAAAGATATTCTGTATGCAGGCGGACATGATTTTGTTGAGCAAACGGATCTTGATAAGGCTATCAGCGAGCTTGATGTGCTTTATATGACCAGGATCCAGCGGGAGAGGTTTGCAAGTCTCGAGGATTATGAAAAACAAAAAGGCAATTATATCCTTGACAATAAAAAAATGTCACACGCCAAGGAAGACCTTGTTGTGCTGCATCCACTGCCTCGGGTGGATGAAATAGCTATCGAGGTCGATGAAGACCCAAGAGCTATGTATTTCAAGCAAGCTAAGTATGGAATGTACATTCGTATGGCGCTGATCCTGACTGTGCTTGAGAATTCAGATAAACCTGCTCCGCTTATTGTGGGCAGCGAGCATATCCATACAAAATGCTCAAATCCCAATTGTATAACACATCAGGAAACATATTTGCCCCATTACTTCCACGGGGATGGGACAACCCTTGTTTGTGAGTATTGCGATGAAAGAACTTTAGTGGAATAGTATTATTGCTTGTGCTGTTAATATGAATATATAAAAATATAACAACCTTACATCATTGTGTTTTAACACAAAATGTAAGGTTGTTTTGATTTTAGTGAAGCTTGAAATCTGTTTTGATCTCTCTGCGGACTTTTTTGAATTGTTCCACTGCCTGCGTAAGATCATTTCGTGTATTCTCAAGCCCTTCGGCTGTCATAGGTTCATGAAATTCGCAAACGAAATCCTTTACCTCGCTGTAGCACTGTGTACCGTACCATACGTATGTGTGTAGCTCCTTTAAAGGAGGCGTGTTTTCGTCCCCTTTTTGTTCAACCGGCATTATCCTGTAACTGAAATTAGTATATAAGCTGCCTGCCCAGATGTTTTTTTGTGTAAAAAAAGAGATCGTGGGAAGATCAAAGTATCCTTTAAGCATTTTATTCACCTCAGATACATTATACTATATACAGACGCTTTTTTCAATAGCTGATACTGTTTTTAAGTTGTTAAATAAATATTGTTATAATTTCAACGAAATTATAGGGCAGATATGTTAAAATCATATTATATAGTTCAGAAAGGATATAACAATGACTGCATTTAATGATTTTCTTCAGTCTCTGGATGATTATGTGTGGGGAATTCCTTTGATCGCAGCAATTTTATTTGTTGGATTTTTCTTTACATTCAGAGTTAAATTTATACAGATCTTTCATCTTCCAAGAGCATTTTATTTTATTTTTAAAAATGAAAAAGGAGCAGACGGAGGCGAGATCTCCAGCTTTGCAGCTCTTTGTACAGCTCTTTCAGCCACAATTGGAACAGGAAATATTGTTGGTGTTGCAACAGCTGTCGGAATACTTGCCGGTGGACCGGGAGCGCTGTTGTGGATGTGGATCGCTGCGCTGTTTGGTATGGCTACAAAATATGCAGAGTGTTTTCTTGCTGTAAAATACAGAAAAATAGACAAAGACGGACATATCCTTGGAGGCCCGTTTTATTACATAGAATATGGCATGGGCAAAAAATGGAAGTGGTTGGCAAAAGTATTTGCATTTTTTGGCGCTTGTGTAGGATTATTCGGCATTGGTACTTTTTCTCAGATAAATGGTATAACTACCGCATTCCAGAACTATTTTGATGAGAACAAGACCAACACGATCTCTCTTTTTGGTAAAGAGTATACGGTTGCTGTGGTCTTATCCGGAGCAATTATAACCGTTTGTGCCGGACTTGTTATTGTTGGCGGTATCAAACGTATATCAGGTGTTTCTCAGGTCATTGTGCCGTTTATGGCTATTCTTTATGTTGTTTCAGCGATAAGCTTGATCGTGCTGAATATAAATAAGCTTCCGGGAGCTGTTTCGCTGATTTTTAAAGACGCATTTAATATGAAGGCTGTTGCAGGCGGAACGATCCCTATGATGTTTCTGGCAATGCAAAAGGGCGTTGCAAGGGGAATTTTCTCCAATGAAGCCGGGCTTGGCTCTGCCCCTATTGCGGCAGCCGCTGCACAGACCAAAGAACCTGTAAGACAGGGGCTGGTCTCGATGATGGGGACATTCATAGATACTGTTGTCATATGTACCATGACCGGATTTGCGATCGTTATGATGGGGAGCTATGAGGCGATAAATCCCGTTACAAATGCACCTTATGAGGGCGTTGAGGTGACAACACATGCCTTTCGCAACGGATTTTCTTTCCTGCCCGCATCTGTACCTGCATTTGTGCTTATGATCTGTCTTGTGTTCTTTGCCTTTACAACTCTGCTTGGCTGGAATTATTACGGTGAAAGGTGCATGGAGTATCTAACAGGCGGAAAGATCAAAGCTGTTAAAGTATACAGATATCTTTATATTCTTGCAATAGCTATCGGCCCGTATATGACAGTTTCATCTGTATGGACTATAGCAGATATCTTTAACGGACTTATGGCAATTCCAAACCTTATTGCCCTTTTGATGCTTAATGGGGTAGTAGCGGAGGATACTAAAAAATATGTAAAAAAGCTGGCTCGCTGCAAGCACATAAGGAAACTATCCAAAAGGAGAGCGTATAGCAGTTCTTAAAATACGAAGAATAGTCATGTAAGCTTTCTTACAAAGCATGAATGGCTGAATAATAAAAAAGCCTTGCTGTCCCTAAGGTAGGTACCTATATAGAAGATTTATAAAACGTTTTGTGGAACATCTTTTATTGCGAAGGACTGTTTCCTAACTGCATTTCTTGACCATAACTATTTTTCCCCCCCGATGGTTTTATCCACCGGGGGTAAAAATCATTAAGAGTTTTAGGAGAAGGGCGCACCGGCGCTCGGTTTGGGCAGAGAATTGACCAAAAGGTCAATTCTCCGTAGCTAACGGCTTTGCCGTTAGCGGAACCCATTTTGCAAAAGGGTTTTCCCCAAAAAGCGTTTATAATACTTCTGTATGAGTACCATACTTATGGCAGCAAGGCTTTTGCTATTTCCGATCAAAGTGTTCAAGCAGAAACTTTGCAACTCCGTCATCGTTGTTTGATGCAATAATACCTGTTGCAAAATGTTTAACAGCGGGATCGGCATTTACTACTGCGTATGATTCATCTGCTGTCAAAAACATATCAATATCGTTGATCCCATCACCAAATACAACGGTTTTATCGCAGCCTGTAAGTTTTTTGAGCTGTTTTACAGCATTAGCTTTTGAAGCGGCTTCAGGTATGATCTCAAGCCATTGTTCCCCTGTGTAAATGTCCCTTTGGCAGAAGCATTTATGAATATCCTTATACTTGTTATATATCGGCTCAAGCTTGCGCTGATCATCAATGCAGGTAAAATAGAAAACCTCACCGCTGATAAGTTCTGTCAGGCTCTCAACCGGTCTGTCTCTTGGATCACCTTTCCTTGTAAACAGAAACTCCGATTCTGCTTTACTTACTTTTTCTCTTATATATGAAAAATGTTCAGTACCATCTGTAAAGGAATAAACTATGGGATATATTCCATTTTGAATAAGGTCATATAATAACTCTTCTGCCTGTTGTTTATTAAAAGTATTCTTTATCAGTACATCGCCTGTTGTGCCGTCTTTTATAAGTGTGCCGTTGTAGACTATGATCGGCATTTTTACTTTTAAACCGGTTGTCACAATTTTTGATGTGTTGAACGAGCGTGCGGTTGCATATGAAAAAAGCATACCTTTATTTGTAAGTTCGTTTATTGTTTTGTTGGTAAAGTCAGATGTGCACTGATCGCTTGTTAATAATGTACCGTCAAGGTCGGAGATATACAGCGTTTTCATTTTATCACCCGTCATGATTATACATTACTGGTTATAAGCTGTCAATATACAAGTTTAAAAATAACTATTGAAATAAATACAGATGTGTGTTACAATTATTATGTAAAATAAATCGAAAGGATCGTTAAATATGACTTATAAGGAAAACTTTATCAGATTTATGGTGGATTGTGGAGTGCTCACATTCGGTGATTTTACTCTTAAAAGCGGAAGAAAAGCGCCTTATTTCGTAAATACCGGAAACTATAAGACCGGCGCTCAGCTTGCAAAGCTTGGAGAATTTTATGCTGAGTGTATAAAAGATAATAATATTGAGGCCCAGACCCTTTTCGGACCGGCATACAAAGGTATCCCGCTTGCGGTTTCGGCAGCCGTTGCATTGTACAATAAATACGGCATGGAAGTAAGCTATTGTTTTGACAGGAAAGAAGTCAAGGATCATGGCGAAGGCGGAATGTTTGTAGGTAAAAAATTAGAAGATGATGAAAAGGTCGTTATTATTGAGGACGTTATGACCTCGGGTAAAGCGCTCCGTGAGGTCATGCCCAAGCTTACCGGTTCAGCAAATGTTAATGTTACCGCTATGGTCATAACCGTAGACAGAATGGAAAAAGCTCTTGACAGCGATCTTTCTGCCGTCGATCAGGCTTATAAGGACTTTGGCGTTAAGGTCTATTCTATTGTTAATATCAACGACATTATTGAAGCTATCAAAAATGGAGTTGTTGAAGGAAAAGAGTATCTTGATAAAATGCTGGAGTACAGAGATACCTACGGTGCTAAGAAATTGTGATTTAGTTACAAATTGAAAACATTTGTAATTTAATTGTAGTAATCTGTAACTCATCTGTTCTTGATATTTTTGGTATTTGTTGTTATAATGTAAACTGTAGGACAAGAAAGGAATTGTATGAACACTAAGATAATTATATCTTAGCTCGTTTCATCCTCTCCAAAATTTTTACACAAGCAAAGGGTAGCCTTCCGGCTGCCTTTTTGTTTTATTATAATTATTTTTTTCACTTGCAATTGATCATGGATTGTAGTATAATATACTTGTTTTAAATGGAGGATTTGTAATATGGCATTGAGGAGAAAAAGAAAAGGTCGTTATAGACTTGATATAATGATGATAATGAGCATTTTTATTTTGATTGTGTCGTTTTTTGCATACATGGGCAATACTTCACTGGAGGATGTATTAAAAGATAAATATCCCGAGGGTGTTGTCCTGCACCAACAGGACTATACCGCTGCGGTTGATTCATCAAGCGAAAAATAAGAAAACTATGAGGACTGATTTTATTATCAGTCCTTTTTTCTATTGATTTTTCAAAGCAAATGTGATATAATTATTAAAAGATATATAAATTTTTTATATAATTTTAACGAGAAGGTGATACTTTGTATGATGTAATAATTATAGGTGCAGGTGCAGTAGGCTGTGCAGCTGCTATGGAGCTTGGAAAATATGAGCTCAATGCTTGTGTATTGGAAAAAGAAAGCGATGTCTGCGAGGGAACTACTAAAGCCAATAGTGCTATTGTTCATGCCGGATTTGATGCAAAACCAGGATCGTTAAAAGCCAGATTTAATGTGCAGGGCAGCAATATGATGAAAGAATTGTCCCGGAAGCTTGACTTTGCATATAAACAAAACGGTGCAATGGTACTTTGTTTTGATGAAAATGATAAGCCTGGTCTTGTACAATTGAAAGAAAAGGCGGATAAAAACGGCGTAAAGGGAGTTTCTATAATCTCTGGCGATGAGGCGAGAAAGCTTGAACCGGCCCTTTCGGATGCTGTTTGTGCAGCACTTCTGGCGGAAACCTCGGCAATTGTATGTCCTTTTGAAATGACACTTGCTTTCGCTGAAAATGCCTATGCAAATGGCGTTGATTTTAAGCTCTCAACTCAAGTGCTTTCCATTGATAAGCTTGATGATGGGTTTGAGATAAGCACTAATAAAGAAAAACTGAAAACAAGGTGTATTATAAATGCTGCGGGGCTGTATGCCGATAAGATCCACTCAATGGTCAGTGATAAACCGATGAAGATCATTCCACGTCGTGGTGAGTATATGCTTTTGGACAAATCTGCCGGAGCGCTGGTCAGCCGGACGATCTTCCAGCTGCCTACGAAAATGGGAAAAGGCATACTGGTTACTCCAACTGTTCACGGGAACCTCCTTGCAGGTCCAACCGCTGAGAATATAGACGATAAGGAAAACGTTTCAACAACAAAATCCGGTCTTGACGATGTCAGGTCAAAAGCATTGCTGTCGGTGAAAAACATTCCGTTTAATAAGGTTATCACAAGTTTTACAGGACTGCGTGCGGTGGGTGATACAGGCGATTTTATTATTGGTCACAGTGATATCAGAGGTTTCATAGATGCAGCAGGTATAGAATCTCCAGGACTTACAAGCGCCCCTGCAATTGGACAGTATCTTGCAGAACTTGTCGGTGAGATCATACCCCTTGAAAGTAAAAAGAACTATATTGATACAAGAAAGGGTATTGCTCACTTTAATTCTCTGAGTGTCGATGAACAAAATGAGCTTATAAAACAGCAGCCTGCATATGGAAAAATAGTCTGCCGCTGCGAGACCGTTACCGAAGGGGAAATACTCGATGCCATTAACAGACCTCTCGGAGCGACAACGCTTGACGGTGTAAAGCGCCGCACACGTGCAGGTATGGGCAGATGTCAAGCGGGTTTTTGTTCACCTACTACAATGGCTTTGCTTGCACAAAAGATGGGAATACCCATAGAAAAAGTGAGAAAAACAGGAAGATATACTGAGAATGGGGGGCAGGACAATGAATGACCATAGTCTGATCATCATTGGCGGCGGTCCTGCCGGTATGGCAGCTGCACTTGCGGCAAAAAAAGCAGGAATAGATGATCTGCTTATACTTGAGCGTGACAGCCGTTTGGGTGGTATTTTAAACCAGTGTATACACAATGGATTCGGATTGCATACCTTTAAGGAAGAGCTTACAGGCCCTGAATATGCTGAAAGGTATGCAAATATGATCAAACAGGAGCAGATACCATATGAACTCAATACAATGGTGCTCTCTGTTGAATGTTTAAAAGACAGCAATAAAAAAGCCATTACAGTTATAAGCTCAAAAAGGGGCGTACAAACTATATATGCCAAGGCGGTAGTTCTTGCAATGGGCTGCCGTGAAAGGCCACGTGGCGCCCTTAATATCCCCGGATACAGACCACAGGGCGTTTATACCGCTGGTACAGCACAAAAGCTTATAAATCTTGAAGGCGCAAATATAGGCAAAGAAGTTGTAATTTTAGGTTCGGGCGATATCGGATTGATTATGGCAAGGCGTATGACCCTTGAAGGGGCACACGTTGCAGCGGTTGCAGAACTTATGCCATACTCAAGCGGATTAAAACGTAATATAGTTCAGTGCCTTGATGATTATAATATTCCTCTCTTGCTTAGCCATACTGTTGTGGATATTAAAGGTAAAGAAAAGCTTGAAGGTGTGTATATAGCAAAGGTAGACAAAAATCTTCAGCCCATAGAAGAAACCAAAGAGTATTATCCGTGTGATACCCTTTTGCTATCCTGCGGCCTTATACCGGAAAATGAGCTCTCAGTGGACGGCGGAGTTGAGATCGATCCTAGAACCAATGGTGCTTATGTGGACGAAAGCCTTGAAACAAGTGTTGAAGGTGTTTTCTCATGTGGAAATGTTCTTCACGTTCATGACCTTGTGGATTTTGTTTCTGAAGAATCTGCAAGAGCCGGAGAAAGCGCTGCAAGGTATATTTTAAACGGCAAAAAGCCCATTAAAGAAACAATAGAGATAAAAACCGGAAACGGTGTAAGGTATACTGTCCCGTATAAAATAAACGTTGATAGCGCCGATGAACTTACTCATATAAGATTCAGAGTAAGTGGAGTGTACAAAAATACAAGTATAGTTATAAAATCAGGTGAAAAGGAACTAATGCGTAAAAAGTCCATGATACTTGTACCAAGCGAAATGGTGGATCTGGTGCTGAAAAAATCAAAGCTTGAAGAAGCGGACGAGGCTATAACTATATTTATAGAGGAGGCTTCACAATGATAAAAGAGCTTACATGCATTTGTTGTCCGATGGGATGCTCTCTGAAAGCAGAGGTCAACGAAAAGGGCGAAGTTGTTTCTGTTAAAGGAAATAATTGTGTTCGAGGTGAAAATTACGCAAAAACCGAGCTTACAGCCCCTGTCAGGATCGTGACAACAACGGTAATTGCCAGATCCGGTGAACCTGTACCAGTGAAGACTGAAAAAGCAGTTGCCAAGGATAAAATATTTGATGTAGTAAACAACATTAAATCTGTCAAAATTGATCTGCCTGTCAAAATGGGGGATGTTATTATCGAAAATGTATCTGACACAGGAGTAAATGTTGTAAGTACAAGATCTGTTGAATGAAAAAAGGGGGGAGAATATATGAATATATCCTGTCTGGTAGTCAATGAACAAAGCAGCATAAGGATAAATGCATCAAGAGTGTTGTATTTTGATCCATTTGATCTGAAAGATGAACAACATGATGCGGACATTGTTTTTATAACCCACGAGCACTATGACCACTTCTCACCAAAAGACATCGAAAAAGCTGCAAATGATAAAACGATATATATAGTACCACGGAGCATGAAAAATACCATGCTGAAAAATAAAATAAATAATGATCAGATATATCCTATGGTTCCGGGGCAGACCGCTTTGGTTTCAGGAATACCAATACAAGCTGTTGCAGCATATAATCATAGTAAACCCTTCCATCCAAAATCAAATGGCTGGCTGGGATATGTTGTAACTATTGATGAAAGCAGAGTGTATATATGCGGTGATACTGATGATACACCGGAAGCCAGATCTGTAAAATGTGATATTGTATGTGTACCGATAGGCGGGACCTATACTATGGATGCAAAACAAGCTGCCGATTTTGTAAATTATATCAAGCCCAGGATCGCAGTTCCTGTTCATTACGGAACAGTAGTTGGAAAGCCGTCTGATGCAGATGCTTTTGAGAAGTGTGTGTATAATCATATACCGGTATGCAGAAAACTGTTTTTCTAAAAACGTGCTGAAAAAAATAGCGTTCTTTCAAAATGATATTGTTTGTAGTATAATACATAATAATACTAAAAGCCTGAGATGTAGTTTTTCATTTCAGGCTTTTTTGTTCTTCGTGCAAGTTGATATGCAGCAATTCAAGGAATGATATAAAGATATTAAACTAAGAAGGAAAAAATGAAAAAAATCATAAAAAAAATGCATGTAAAGCGAATGGCTTTACAACATAAATTAAAATTTGAACCTGATAAATAAAAAACATATAACTTACGATTTTTAAAAACAGAGATAAAAATAGACTCCCTACCAAAGGAGGTGAATATAAAAAGCGCCTGTTTTACGCTATTTATATGTAAAGCAAAAACCTTTACAAAGCTATTTTTAACTGTCGTTTGTAAAGTTTATTTACTTTATGAAAATTTCAAAAAAATCATTTTAAAGCATTGGAAGATTTACATTTTATGTAAATTGTGCAACGTAAACAAAAAAGCACGCTCTAATTTGTCAAAAAACACATTGACAGAGTCGTGCAAATACTATATACTTTGAATTGTTCCAAACCAACCACAATATATTGTGGTCACTCGACGAACTAATAAACTGAATTGTTTACGGTTTTATATATTTTTGCTATTACCCTATTTTATGTATTGTCGGAGGATTTTAACATGATCATTAAAATAAAAAAGCGTGACGGACGCACGGTTACTTTTAATATTGAGAAGATAGCAAATGCTATATATAAAGCTGCGCAGTCTGTAGGTGGCTCTGACCAGGAGGAAGCTTTGATGCTCTCCGGAAAGGTCGTTGATATGCTTTTAGAGCAGAACCTTACTTCGCCTACTGTTGAGCAGATACAGGATTGTGTTGAAAAAGTCCTTATAAATGAAGGTCATGCAGCTACTGCTAAGGCATATATATTGTACAGATCCGAAAGGACTCGTGCAAGAGAAATGAATACAAGACTGATGAAGGTTTATGAAGACCTGACCTTTAAATCAGCTAAGGATTCTGATCTGAAGCGTGAAAACGCTAACATCGACGGCGATACTGCTATGGGAACGATGCTTAAATATGGTTCTGTCGGTGCTAAAGAGTTCTATGAGATGTATGTTCTTGACCCGGTTCATGCTAAAGCTCATTCTGAAGGGGATATCCATATTCACGATATGGATTTTTATACCCTTACTACTACCTGTACACAGATTGACCTTACTAAACTTTTCAATAAAGGTTTTTCCACCGGTCACGGTCATTTGAGAACTCCCAATGATATTGCCAGCTATGCTGCGCTTGCTTGTATTGCTATACAGTCTAATCAGAATGATCAGCATGGAGGACAGTCTATTCCTAAGTTTGATTATGATATGGCTGCAGGTGTGGCAAAGACTTTCAAGCATAGATATCGTGATAATGTCCACAGAGCTTTGAATCTCTTAGGTGGATTTGACAATTCTCAGGCTATTGCTAAGAAACTTGTTGATCAGTTGGAAGAAAAAGGTTTTGTTCCGACACTTGCTAATGATAACGGTTATCAGGAGGCTGAGGCTAAGCTTCTTGTTCAGATCGTTGATGCACCTACTGTTAAGAAAATACAGAATTTTGCTTATAAGGCTTCTGTCAAAGAAACGGACAGAGCTACTTATCAGGCAATGGAAGCTCTTATACATAATCTTAATACCATGAATTCCAGAGCCGGAGCGCAGACTCCTTTCAGCTCTATAAATTACGGAACTGATACCACGATAGAAGGCAGAATGGTTATTAAGAATATATTGCTTGCTGAAGAGGCCGGTCTTGGAAATGGTGAAACTCCTATTTTCCCGATCCATATATTTAAGGTAAAAGAGGGAGTTAACTTTAATCCTACCGATCCTAACTATGATCTGTTCAAGCTTGCTTGCAGAGTATCTGCAAAACGTCTGTTCCCGAATTTCTCCTTTATTGATGCTCCTTATAATCTTCAGTATTATAAAGAGGGTAATCCTGATACCGAGATCGCATATATGGGATGCCGTACAAGAGTTATCTCTAATGCTCATGATCCATCCAGAGAAATAGTTACAGGCAGAGGAAACCTCTCTTTCACATCTATAAATCTGCCTCGTCTGGGAATCAAAGCTAATAAGAACATTGGTGCTTTCTTTGACAGCCTTGATGATATGATGCAGCTTTGCATAGATCAGCTCAAGCATAGACTAAAGATCCAGTCCATGAAAAAGGTCAAGAATTATCCCTTCCTTATGGGACAGGGTGTCTGGATCGACTCTGAAAAACTCTCCAATGATGATACTGTTGAAGAAGTCCTTAAACACGGCACACTTTCTGTGGGCTTTATAGGTCTTGCAGAGTGCTTGGTGGCACTCACCGGAAAGCATCATGGCGAGGATGAGAACTCCAGAAAACTTGGTCTTGAAATTATAACACGTATGCGTGCAAGAATGGATGAAGAAACAAAACGTACCGGTTTGAACTTCTCTCTTCTCGCAACACCTGCCGAGGGACTGTCAGGCAGATTTGTAAAGATGGATAAAGAACGTTTTGGAATTATCGAAGGTGTAACTGACAGGGAGTATTATACAAATTCATTTCATATCCCTGTTTATTTCCCGATCAACGCTTTTGAAAAACTTAAACTTGAAGCTCCTTATCATGCGTTGACAAACGCAGGACATATAAGCTATATTGAGCTTGACGGTGACCCGCTCAACAATCTTACTGCATTTGAAAAAGTAGTAAGATATATGAAAGAGGTCGGCATTGGATACGGCTCTATAAATCACCCGGTTGACCGTGACCCTGTTTGCGGATATACGGGTATCATAGGGGATAGGTGTCCAAAATGCGGCAGAACTGAGGCTGAACACCACAGGGTAAGCCACGAAAGAATCCAACGTCTCAAAGCATAGTCAAATGCTCTCTTTTGGGGCTTCGTTTCAAATGCAGATGAAACGAAGCCCGATTTTTTTCTCGGAGGTGTCAAAAAATATGAAGTTAAGGATCGCCGGTACAGTTAACGAATCTATCGTAGACGGTCCGGGTTTCAGATATACAATTTTTACACAGGGCTGTCCGCACCACTGTGAAGGCTGTCATAATCCACAGACCCATGATTTTAACGGGGGGACCCTTGTGGATACTGATGATCTATTCAACGAAATAATCAAAGATAAACTCCTTGACGGAGTAACTTTCAGCGGGGGAGATCCTTTCTGTCAATGTAAACCTTTGACCGAGCTTGCAAAAAAGATACGTTCATATAATGGCTTTATTACACCGCTTAATATTATTTCGTATACAGGATACACTTATGAGTATCTGATTGCTAATGCAAACGAAGAAAACGGATATATGGAGCTTTTAAAAGAACTTGACTACTTAGTAGACGGACCATTTGTGCTTGCAAAGAGAAGCCTTGAGCTGAAGTTTATGGGAAGCTCCAATCAGCGTTTTATTGACGTCAAAGAATCTTTAAAACAGGGTAAAGCTGTTACTATCGAGCCGTATTGATATATCATATTATGTATAGTAAAAAAAGAGTCTGAACACTTTTGTGTGTTCAAACTCTTTTTTATTATCAGTACAAACAGTTTACAAATTTTGCTCTGAACAGTTTGATCGGATTAAGCTTTGGTTTAACAACTTCATCGGAAATATATTTGAGTGTGGAATAAGCTTCTTTGATGTCGCTTTCATCAATTACATGATTTCCCATATAAGCTTCTTCTGCTGTTTCAAATAAGTTATACAATTTATCAGTTAAATCAATATCAATTGATCTGAGTTGTGAATCAAGCTGCTTACAAAGCTGCATATCGGTGATATTGTAACTGCCGCTTATACCAATGAGATCAAGATACTTAACCGTATATCTGACAATATGTTTCAGCCTGGTTTTAGAAGCTCCTTCAAGACAATTGCTTTGCATTGTTTTAAGTGACAGTATCCTTCTGAGAACGATCACAGCTATAAAGATAATTACAAAAGCAACGATAAATATTATCATTCTGGCAGTGGAGCTGCTTTCTGTTTTACTATTATTGTCAGAGCTATTGCTGTCTGAGACCTCTCCAATTTGTCCGCTGTTGTCTCCGCCGCTGCCGTTTGCTCCGCCGCTTTCAACGTCACTTTCTGTGCCTCCCTCGCTGTTTGAGTCACCGGATGACTGGCTGGAGGAGATACTTTCAGAGCTTGTATCGTTAGATGAAGCCTCAGATGAACTTTGATCTGCAATTGAAAGTGTACTGTCGGGATCAGATGATTCTGCCTGAGATGATTCTTCAGATGAAGATGAAGAACTGTCGTTTATAGAACTGCTGTCCTCGGGAGGCTTTTGATCGTAAGGATTCTTTTCTTTTTCAGTCATATTGGGATTGTCATTTGTATACCCGGGAGTAAATTCCACACCGGACCAACCAAAATCCTCAATATAAACCTCTGTCCATGCGTGAGCACATTTATCCGGGATATCTACATCTGCGGTTTCATTAGTTTTTTTTGTCATACCGGGAAGAACAATATATCCCTCCACATACCTTGCCTGAAAGCCGAATTTTCTGAGAAGCTGAACACCGGCAGATGCAAAATACGAACAATAACCTTGTTTTTGATTTGACAGGAAATAATCTACAAAATCTCTCCCCGAAGGGGTTTTACCCGGTTCAAGGGTATATTTATAGTTGTCCTGAAAATATCTTTTAATAGCATATATGACTGAGGAATAGGATCTGTCTGAGTCTATAAGATATTTTTCGTTTATTTCTTTATATGCAGCCTGAAGACCGTCAGAATTGGCAACTTTGCTGTAATTCTCCTTGACAAACTTCTCGTATCCTTTAACTGTTTCCTTATTTACGGTGCTGTTAACGTCGTAGAATACAGATTTATCAGCGATCCTGTTTCTTATCTCGCCAAACGAATCATTCCCCGGTTTTCTGAATACAACTGTGTAATTATTAGTTCCAAGCTTAACATAAGAATCAAGATATGGGCGCATTTTGTATTCGCTTTTCTTCTTTCCGTTTGAATACAAAGTCCCGTAAGGAGCGTAAACATATTTTTTGCTTGCTCCCTTGACTTTAATATCAATTTCTTCAGCTGTAGTATAGTTCTGTGCAATATTATTGGTCTCAAAGAAATTTGTAAGATCTGTAAGCTGGAAATAGTTTATATCCTGGGGACTTATCCCCATTTCATCAAGTTCTTTTGCAAAATCCTTGCTGTCATCATAATCCACAGGATCCCAGGAGTTGTCATGGTAATTACCTGCAACATATCCCCGGATATACATGGTTTCGTTGAGCGGTTTTGTGGTGACCACAAGCGCAGTAGTCCCATTAAAACTAATGCCATCAATTTCGCCGAGCTTGCCGCCGTTTGTTCCGCCTACGGCTTTAGTTCCGAAAAAGTCCAGACCGCCATCATAATCAGCAAACAGCCCGCCGAGATCTTCAAGAGAAAAGTTGTTGACAAAATTGTTGATCTTTGATCTAAGATCATTAACTTTGTCCGATCTTTCGTGTCCGAAAATATTTGAAAACGAGATTATCAATATCATCATTGCTGCACACAGAATAACTGTAAAGCTAAGCAGTATAAAGAACATTTTGGACTTTTCTTTATCATTTGTAAGATAATAAGTCTGCTTTTTTTCATGCACAGCAAATGTATTTTTTTTGCCTATTTTATTTGTTCTCTGATTTATTGTGTGAAGTGATATAACAACGATCCAGCTTATGATAAGGATCACAACAGATAAAAGAGGTGGCTGCCAGCCCCAGTATATACCAAGTTCAAACAACGGAAATGTTGTTAAAAACAGCATTGGGAAGTCGATCCTTACAACGCAGGCAATAGTTACTAAGACGCTGACTACTGATGACAGGAACTGCAGGAAGAACCCTGCAAGTTCATTGTACATTGATCTTGGAATGCCGCTGAGAGAGTTCCCAAGTATACCGCTTGGTTGTTTTGCTCTTTCAAGGTAAAGATAAACGTTGCAGAAAAAACCGTCTGTTATATCGTTGATCTGGAATAGGAAATATAAGAAATATGCTGCCAGAAAAATTATACCGATGGTTTTTATACCGCTGTTTTTTGATCTTATCACGCAAATCAGCATAACCGGTATGACGCAGCACAGAAAAATAGGTGCGTAATTGGGTCGCTGGAGTATGAATGAGGCAAACATACTCATAGTTGCAAAGCTGGTTATAAGCGTAAATATCGCTCTTGCAATACCGAAATATGAGGACTCGTGCTTCTTGGTGTATTGCAGTGAAATGTCGTTTCCGAAGCATACACCGTTTTTGCTTATAAAACCATTATCAATATATGCTTTCTTTCTTTTTTTCATTTTATGAACGTCTCCGACTAAGTTTTAGATTATAATATCTGAAAAAGCTTCTGTGATCCGATCCTTCTGGATATAAATAATATTTGAATTATCGGAAATTCTCGGATCTGAATGTTCACTTGTGTCTGTATCATCCTGAGCTAATGCTATGGTGTATTTAGATGCAAAGCCGGATTCAACGATGTATGAAATGCTCTTTTCTGACATGGGCTTTGAAACAACTATAAGATGTCCGCAAACAGGAATGTCAGACTCATCTGTAAAATGGGTTATTTCAGTGCTTTCGTCTATAAAAGTCTTAGCGTTAATGAGCCTTTCTGCACATTCCTGATGCTCCTGCTCGTTTTTGATGTTATATGTTTTAAGCTTTTTAGTTTTCGGATCGAGCCATTCAATAGTATGTGCAATTCCTTTTTCAACCAGCAGCATTGATACAGATAATGCGCTTTCCACAATAATATCATAATCCAGCAATCTGGAAATATTTAGATTTATAAAGATCCTGACAGCATAGGTCATCATTAGTGAATAATCCTTTACCATGACCTTGTCCTGTTTTGCCGTAAGCTTCCAGTGTATACGGTTGGGTTTATCGCCCTCGATGTATTCATGAATATCAAATATCTGGGAAGGGTCTTCACCTTTTTTATCCGGTGAATACTCATCTGTTTCTATACCAAAATTACTGTAATCGGAAACAGCGTTATCCAACTGAGTATATTTTGGAAAGACGAAAACAGACATATCTCTTTGACCTTGTTTAAAGCCTTTACTGCGAAGCTTAAAATGGAATAATCTTAATATATCGAAGATCCTGCATTTTTTTATTCTGAAATCAATTATTCCAATGTGCAGCGAGGCAATATTCATCCTAAGATTTTGTGTTTCCATAGGAAGAACGGGAGTGTTGATCTTTGTGATATTTTTGCCTGTCTCCACAGCGCTGTTGAACTCAAGTGTGATCTCAAGATTGGATATGGGAAATATCGTTGGATTTTCGATTATAAGTTCCGGGTGTATTACAGAGCTTGCGGGACATTTAAGGATTTCTTGTCTGAAACTGACATTCAGTCTTTTTGATATATAAAAGCTCAATGCAAAAAGCACGATCGGCATGGATACCATAAAAATCATAAGGTAAAAAGAAAAGGTGCCCAGGTACATTATATAAAACACTACCGAAATAACCAGTAATATCAAATAAACAAAAAGCATCTCTTTTCCTTCCTTAACCGTTGATCCTTGGAACCTGAACACTGGATATGATCGTCTGGATTATCTGAGAATGAGTTGTTCCGTTGAGCTTTGCCCGTGACTCAAATATAAGTCTGTGTTTTACTACATCCTCAAAACAATATAGGATATCGTCCGGTATAACATAATCCCTGCCTTTAAGAAGAGCAGTAGCTTTGCTGATTTTCAAAAGCGCAATAGATCCTCTTGGGGATAGTCCGAGTTTGATGCTGGAATTATTTCTGGTTGCATTGGCAAGAGCAGCTATATAAGCCATGACCTCATCTGATACATATATATCATCAACTGTCTTTTTAGCCAGAATGATCTCGTTTTTGGTTGCAACGCCTTTGACTTCGTCTGTTGATACATTAGTATTTTTAGATTTAAGCATATTTATCTCGCTCTCAAAAGAGGGATAACCCATTGTAAGTCTGACCAGGAATCTATCCAGCTGAGATTCGGGAAGCATTTGTGTTCCGATGGAGCCCATAGGGTTTTGTGTAGCTATAACGATATAAGGATCAGGAACGTTGTGAGTGACACCGTCAACAGTCACCTTTCCCTCTTCCATAACCTCAAGAAGAGCAGACTGAGTTTTTGAGGATGTTCTGTTTATTTCGTCTGCAAGAAACAGATTTGTCATTGCAGCGCCTTCTTTGTATCTGAACTCATTTGTCTGTTTGTCAAGTACAGAGAAACCGGTCACATCAGATGGTAAAACGTCGGGTGTAAATTGCATTCTTTTATAATCAAGAGAAAGTGCCTTAGAAAGGGCAATGGCAAGGGTGGTCTTTCCAACCCCGGGGATATCCTCTATAAGGATATGTCCTCCTGATAATATAGACAAAAGGACCTTTATAATAATTTCGTCTTTGCCGATAACAACTTTTTTAACTTCGTTAATTACGTTTTGAGAAAAAGCTAAAACCTTTTTTTGATCTTCGTTAAGATTAAATGCCATGTTCGTTATCTCCTTCAAAAATTATAATCATCTAATTATATCATAATAAGCGTCAAATTGCAAGAAAAATTTTGCTCTGCACCACACCGGCTGCAAACGTCCATACGATTTTTAAGCATTATCCTTGTTTGTTTTGCTTTGGATATGATGGCTTGTTGTTATTTCACAATAATTTGAGTATATATACCGGAATAAATCGGCATAGGCAATCATAAAATCAAATAGGACAAGACAAGGAAGGAAAATAAAATGACGATAATAAGTAAGATAGAAAAAATATATCCTTATTTGCCACATGAGATCTCAGAAATCATAAAAAAAATATCGCCTTGCGAGCTTAGAAGCATTAGCGAAATCAGACTTCGGCGAGGTAAAAAGATCACAGTAAATACAGGTTTAAAAGAGTACTTTGTTACCCGATCCGGTACACTTACAAATGATTTTGCGAAGGGTGCCGGGGTAAAAGATGAACATATAGTCAGAATATATCAGCTTGCACTGCGTAATTCCGTTCACAGCTTTCACCGTGAGATCGTAAATGGGTATATAACCGTTGACGGTGGTTGTCGAATCGGATTTTGCGGAACGGCGGTACAATCCGATTCTGATATGTCTTTGATCGAGAATATAAAAGATATTTCTTCTGTAAATATCCGTATAGCAAGAGAAATAATAGGCTGCGCCGACGAACTTTACAGATTGCTTATATCGTGTGAAACAACTGGCTTGCTGCTTATTGGACCGCCTTCATGTGGAAAAACGACCATGATCCGTGATCTTACAAGGCAGCTGGGGCAGACCCTGACTGTCAGTCTTATCGATGAACGCAATGAAATAGCCTGTGTTTACGGTGGTGTACCCCAGAACGATGTAGGAGCTAAAACGGATGTATTCAGTTCTTATAATCGTTACGACGGGATCATGATCGCAGTAAGAGTTATGTCACCACGGTATATAGTTGTCGATGAGATAGGCTCAAATGATGATCTAAAAGCACTTGGATATGCTCTGAACAGTGGAGTAAGCATTATTGCTGCCTGTCACGGTGCGGGGATAAGTGATGTTAGAAAAAAATCTGTTATAAGGAAGCTGATAAAAGCAGGGGCTTTTGGTAAATATGCACTTATCGGTACAGGAATAAAGTGCGGTACAATAGTTGAATCAGGTGATATAAACAGCAGGGAAAAGGAAAAAGCAAAATGCTGAAGCTGACAGGTGGGGCGCTTATAATTATTTCATGCTCGATGATAGGTAAATATATTGGTCTGGGCTATCTGAAAAAGCTGCGGCTTCATGAAAAGCTTTTACAGATGTATAATGAAACAACTGTATTGCTTGAATATTCCTATATGACCTTTGATGAGATCATCACTTCTTTAAATAATTCATCAGCTTTTGAACAACTGGACTTTCTTTGTATTTGTGACCATGACATCAATATACGATGTAATTTGCTCGATAAAATCGAATGTTGGGATAAAATTGATAATGTGGAATCGAAGGACAACCTTAGAGACTTCTTTTCAAAACTGGGAACTACCGATAATTCAGGACAGATCACCTATTCAAGACTTGCTGCCGAAAGAGAAAAGGAAATTATTGACCGTTGTAAAGGCGAGATGATGCGGCGATCAAAACTTGCCTCCTCCATCGGCTTCTCCACCGGAATATTGCTTACAATAATGTTGATATAAAGGATTAATGTCAATGGATATCGATCTTGTGTTTAAAATTGCTGCAATAGGCATAATCGTTGCCGTTTTGAATCAACTTTTAAAACGTGCTGAAAGAGATGAACAGGCAATGATGACCACACTTGCCGGGCTAATAGTAGTATTGTTTATGATCGTCAATCAGATAGGAAAACTGTTTGATACCATAAAAAACGTATTTGGGCTTGGAAGATGAATGTACTGACGGTTTGCGGATTCTGCATTGTTTCTGTTATTGTTTGTAAAAGCATAGAAAGCGACAGCAGACATCTTAAACTTATATTAACGCTTATAATCACCGTAATGATTTTTCTTTCTTCATCCGGTCTTATATCACAGCTCTTTTCAACAATTAAATCACTTTTTAATACATCGGGGATAGATAATACATATATTAAGATCCTAATCAAAAGTCTTGGTGTAGTATATCTGACTCAGTTTACAATAGACTATTGCAGGGATTGCGGTGAAAATGCAATTGCGACACAGGTAATGCTGGCAGGAAAGGTTGCACTTGTGATAATATCACTTCCGCTGTTTAATGCATTTATTGATATGGTAAAGGGACTTTTATTGTAAAAATGGGAAATGTTTTAAAAAATGTATTATGTCTGCTTGCTGCTTTAATAATGATAACTGTTTGCTCACCTTGTGTATTTGCACAAAGTGAAAAAGGCGCAAATGATGATAGCCGCAGAGAATTAAATGAAAAGATACGTGAAAGGCTTGATTCCGGTGTACCAAAGGACATAGCAAAGACCCTTGAAAAAGAAAAAATCAAAATAGATTCCCCGGAATCTTTTGGTGGGATAAAGCCCCAAAATGTCTTTGAAAGCTTATGGTCTTCCTTCAAAGACGCTGTGAAAAAGCCGTTCAGACTTTTGGGAAAAATGGCAGCGATCAGCCTTATCTCTGCTTTTATTGGCACATTAACAATTAAGGATAAGGGCTTAGGAAAAGTATCAGACATTATTTGTCTTATGACGACCGTTATGGTCCTTATACAAACTGTTAAGGATACAATAAGCTCAGTTCACGGTTCCATAAAGAGTATGAATTATTTTCTTACGGCATATCTTCCCGTGTTTTCGGGTATAACCGCTGCCGGAGGAAATGTGATTGGTTCAAATGGTTATAGTGCTATTATGATGTTTGTTTGTGAGCTGATGGGTATATTTGCATCTAAAATACTATTTCCGCTTATCAGCATCTGTCTTGCGCTTAATCTTGTTTCAAGCATAAATTCAAGAATATGCTTTGAAGACATTTCAGCAGGAATAAAGAAAGCGGTTGCTTTTTCTCTGGGACTTTCCATGACAATCCTTACAGGACTTATGGGAATACAGGGCGTTGTTGGAGCTTCTGTTGAAAATATGTCCTCAAAGGCTGTAAAATTCGCTGCTTCAAGTTTTATCCCGGTCGTTGGTTCCTCGGTCTCAGAGGCCTACTCGACTGTAAAAGGCAGCCTTGGAGTTATCAGGTCTACGGTTGGGAGCATAGGTGTGATAGTTCTTATAATAATTGCATCAAAACCGATTATAACCCTGCTTGCTGTAAAACTGATGGTATTTGTTTCTACTGTAATGAATGATGCCTTGGGGTGCACTAAGGTGTCAAAATGTCTTAAAAGCGTTAATTCAACTCTTTCTTTGGCGGTGGGAACGATCGTTGCGTATGTCCTGGTTTTTACTGTATCAACTGCTATACTCATGTTTACTGCGTTCAATATAGGAGGTTAAATGGGAACCATAAAAACTGTGGTGTGTGCTGTCTGTGTAATTGGTGTTGTAAGCGCTATGATCGACATTGTTTCACCGGAAGGCAATTTAAAAAAGCATCTTGAGATGGTCGTCGGAATAATTCTGCTATTAACGATAATTTATCCTTTTACGGGCAAGGGCTTTAAGATCAGCCTGTCACAGGAGATCAACACTAATAATGACAGTACCATGTACAATGAGATCATGGAGTACGAGTCCAAAGCGGTACTTGAAAAAACTAACGAAGAGATGTCTGCATATTTAAAAAATAAGCTAAACAGTGCCGGGATCCCATTCAAAGATGTTGTTATAAAATCCAGCAAGGATGAATATAATCAGATAGTGATACAATCGGTGACGATATATGCTGACAAAGAAGATGAAAGAATCAAGAAGATAATAGCGTCGGAACTTAAAGACACAAAAATAAGCATCATTGCAGGTGACACAATTGAAAAGCAAGATAAATGATAAAATCAACAGATATCTCAGAAATGATAAGATAGTGAAGCTGCTTGTTATAATGGGCCTTTTGGGGATCATGCTCATAGCGTTTTCGGGTTTAAGAGGTGACGAGAAAAATAAAACGGATTTTTCACAAAATGATGCTAAGCAAACAGACATATATGATTCAGAAACATATAAAGAAAATATAAGAACGGAGCTTGAAGAAATACTTTCTGATGTTTCCGGAGTAGGTGATTGCAGTGTAATGATTTCCGTTGAGGGTACGTCTGAGTATATATACGCAGAGAACATTGATAAAAAGCAAAACTATGGACCTCAGGGGTCAGCAGATGATACAAAAACAGAGATAGTTATCATGGATGATTCCGGTAATGACAAGGCATTGGTCAAAAAGGTAGTCAGACCTAAAATAACCGGTGTAGTAGTGGTCTGTAAAGGGGGTGAAAACGAAGCCGTGAAGGAGAGGGTGATAAAAGCCGTATCAGCAGCACTAAACGTTTCATACAGCAAGATCTGTGTTGAAGCAAAAAAATAAGACAGAAAGGTTGACAGATATGAAAAAACCAACACTAATTATTGGAAAAAAACAAATCCTTTTGGCAGGAATGACGCTCGTTCTCGGACTTGCAATATACATAAATTATGCTTATTCAGCCGTGGGCGGAAAGATAAAGGCAACAGATGTCGTTAAAAACCAGTCGGTCAATTACGGACAATCTCAGCTTGTTAGCAAGCAATCTGACGAAACAGATTACTTTGCCAAAGCAAGAATTGACAGAACAGCATCAAGAGACGAAGCTGTGCAAACGCTAAAATCCATAATCGACGGCGGTGATGCTACCGACGAAGAAAAGAAAACAGTTTCTCAGAAAGCACAGACAATTTCCGGTCTGATGGAAACGGAATCGAAGATCGAAAACCTTGTAAAAGCGGCTGGTTTTAAAGATTGCGTTGTTTATCTTGATGGGAAAAGTGCCAATATTGTAGTTAAAACAGGCGAAAAAGATGGGCTTATGGCAAGCGAAGCGGCGAAGATCAAGGATATACTTCTTTCAGAAGTGTCCGTTGCAAATGAGAATATAAGAATATTTGATGTTGCTTGATCGTAAACGTTAATTTGCTTTTATAAAGTTCAAATATATCTTTGTATAAAAAAATGTATAAAAACACTTGTAACTTTATGATAAATATGTTATAATACTATTGATTATAGACGGATGCTGTTAAAGGTTCGTCACACGGGTGTATAAGCACTCGAAATATAACGATTCATAATCTTTACAAGAGGAGGATATATATGAACAATAAAAGTGAAACTGTTGAAAAAAGTCTGCATATAAGCCAGGACGTAATAGCTCAAATAATAGTTAACTGTGTCAACGAGGCTGATGGGATATATTCTGTTGCTCCTGTGATGAAAACACCAAGACAGATATGGCTGAAGCAGGAAAACTTCGGCAACATACGTATCGGCCTTGTTGATGATGTAATTTCGGTTACAATAGGCATAATTCTTGAAAATGGATCAAATGCCGTTTCCGTATCCGAAGCGATACAGGAAAAGGTAAAAAGCTCTATCCAGAATATGCTTGGACTGACCGTTGCCAAGGTCAATATCAATGTTTGCGGTATACATATATCGGAGGATAAAGTCTGACTTTTGCTTTTGCAAAGGTCAGCTTTGTGCTGTTATAAATAGTTTTAAAAGGATGTGTTGATGTGTCTTCATCAAGACAAAATGTAAGGGAAGCAGCTTTCCTTCTTTTATTTGAAAAGCTTTTAAGAGACGATCCCCTTGAAGATATTTTTAAAGCTGCAAAAGAAGTGGATGATTTTGCTTTTAATGCAGACGCAGAAGAACTTGTCAGACGGGTCGACAGTAAGAAGGACGAGCTTGATGAAATAGTTGCTATGTTCAGTAACAAACGTGCTGTCAGCAGGATACCACGTGTTAATCTTACTGTATTGAGAATAGCTATTTATGAGGCAATGTACGATGAGCGTGTGCCGGTAAATGTGGCTATTAGTGAAGCTGTGCGGCTTACTCAAATGTATGCTCTTGAACCGGATGTTTCTTTTGTAAATGGTGTTCTGGGTTCGTTTTCAAAAAGTGAATATGTAAATAATAAGGAAGAGGATATGCAATGAGCTTGTTTTTAGGCATAGATACAAGCAATTATACAACCTCCTGTGCTTTGTTTGACAGTGAAACGAGGAAAGTAAAGTCACTAAAAAAGCTTCTTCCTGTAAAAAGCGGAGAAAAGGGTATCAGGCAATCTGATGCCGTTTTTCATCATACAAAGCAGCTTCCGCAGCTTATTGAGGAACTGTTTTGCGAGTCTCCGAAAATAGATTATGTTAGCTGTTCCTGTGCACCGAGAAGTGTAAAAGATTCGTATATGCCTTGCTTTCTTGTCGGTGAATCTGCTGCAAAGATGCTATCTGCTGCCTGTGATATCCCATGTTACACGACTTCTCATCAGTGCGGTCACATTCTTGCTGCTTTGTATTCCTGCGATCGTCTTGATCTTGCAATTTCGGGCGAAAGATTTATTGCGCTTCATGTAAGCGGAGGTACGACGGATCTTCTGCTTTGCAAAGCAAACGAGGATAAAGAACTTGATATTTCCCAAATTGGCGGATCTCTTGACCTCAAAGCCGGACAGGCTGTTGACAGGACCGGGGTTATGCTGGGACTTGATTTTCCTTGCGGACAGGAGCTTGAAAAGCTTGCTTTGAAAAGCAGCAGATCTTTTAAGCTCAGACCGGTTATAAAAGGGACTTCGTGCTGCCTTTCCGGACTTGAAAACTTGTGCAGAGATATGCTGGATAAGGGTGAAGATCGCTGTGATATCGCAAGGTTCTGCCTTGAATATATCGGGATAAGTGTTCGTGATATTACACGTAATGCATTGGATCAATACGGGCAGATGCTGGTTGTTTTTGCCGGGGGAGTTATGTCAGATTCTTTAATTAAAGATATACTTGCCGATAGCTTTGATTCGTATTTTGCAAGTCCGGAGTTTTCCTGCGATAACGCAGCGGGTGTCGCAATTTTTGGTGCGCTCAAGGAAGGAAAAGCTTTATGAGTTCTATTTTGACAGTTTCTCAGTTAAATAAGTATGTTTCTTTTAAACTAAGATCTGATGTAAAGCTTAAAGGCATTTGTGTAAAGGGCGAAGTATCAAATTTTACGCTTAACAGATCAGGTCATGCGTATTTTTCGGTTAAAGATGACCAGAGCTGTGTAAAAGCGGTAATGTTTGCAAACAATTTCAGCAAGCTGAAAAAAGATTTTACAAATGGTATGAGCGTTCTTGTTACAGGTAACGTTGAATTATATGAACCTGGCGGAACTTTTCAGATCGTAGTTACAGATGTTACTCCTCTGGGCAGCGGACTTTTATATATGCAGATCGAAGCAGTCAAGGAAAAGCTTTCAAAGAAGGGAGTTTTTGATGCATCGGCAAAAAAGAATATCCCGCTTTTCCCACGAAAAATCGCAGTAATATCTTCTTCGACCGGTGCGGCTTTGCAAGATATAATCAATATAATCGGAAGAAGGTTTCCGATTTGCCAAATCTGTGTTTTCCATACCAGAGTCCAGGGGGAGAATGCTTCCGTCGATTTATGTGATTCTATTTCGGCTGCTGACGAATGCGGAGCAGATACAATTATAATCGCAAGGGGCGGCGGGTCGGTCGAAGACCTTATGCCTTTCAATTCCGAATCTGTTGCAATGGCAGTCTATTCTTGCAAAACGCCGGTTATTTCAGCCGTTGGGCATGAAACTGATACCACTTTAGTTGACTACGCAGCTGATCTGAGAGCACCGACTCCTTCAGCGGCTGCCGAACTTGCAACTCCTGATAAATCGGATTTGTTAGCTGCGGTGGATAAGTTTTCCGATATGATCACAAAGGCATTAACGTCCCGTATAGAAAGAGCAGAAAATGAAATAATGCGTTATGATTCCCGTATGCAGCTTTCTTCTCCTCAGATGAAACTTGAAAAGGATGCAGAACGTATTGATAGTTTGAGTCAAAGATTTACAAGCTCTATTCAAAAACGACTGACTGCGCTTGAGTCTTCTCTTGAAAAAAATGTAATACTTCTTGAAGGGCTCAGTCCGCTGAAAACCATATCCAGAGGCTATACAATAGTAAGTAATAACGATATTATAATCAGAAGCGCAGATGAACTTAAAGAAAATGACAGGATAAATATTAGGTTTTCCAATAGTTCAGCTGATGTGAAAATATCTGATATCGTCAGAAAGGAAGAAAGAAATGAGTTTTGAGTCTGATATGTCAAGACTTAATGAAATTGTAAAAAAGCTTGAAAGCGATGAGCTTTCTTTGGAAGAATCCCTGACACTTTATAAAGAAGGTGCAGACCTTTCTGTAAGGTGCAAAAAAACACTTGAGGAAGCCAAGCTGACAGTAAAACAAGTGAACGAGGACAAGACTAATGAACGAAGTGAATAAACAGCTGCTTGATAAGTACGTTTCATCCATAGAGCAGCAGCTTTTAAAATTTACAGAGAATAAACCGGAACTATACGGGGTGCTCTGCCATGCTATGGAGTACTCTCTTATGGCGGGTGGAAAAAGGCTCAGACCTGTTTTGTGTCTGGAGTTTTATCGTATGTGCGGCGGAAAGGATATAGATAGTATTCTTGATGTTGCCTGCGCTTTGGAGCTTATCCATACTTTTTCTCTTATACATGATGATCTTCCGTGTATGGATAATGATGATTTCAGAAGAGGGAAGCCCTCTTGTCATAAAGCTTTTCCGGAAAACATTGCACTTCTTGCCGGTGATGCTCTTAATACTCTTGCTTTTGAGGTTATTTCCAATGCTGCGCTTGAAGGAAGAATATCTGCCCAAAGCGCCGTAATGCTTATTTCCGTTTTGAGCAAAGGTGTTGGCGTGGATGGAATGATAGGCGGACAGGTCATCGACCTTATGTGCGAAGGAAAAGAAATAGATATAGAAACTCTAAATAAACTCCAATCTCTTAAAACAGGTGCATTGATCGAAGCCGCCTGTGTTATGGGAGTCATCCTTTCCGGAAGATTTGAAATGATTCCCCAAGCCGCTGAATATGCTTCTGCTTTAGGCAGGGCATTTCAGATAGTTGATGATCTTCTTGATGTTAACGGATCCTTTGAAGAGCTTGGAAAGCCCATTGGAAGCGATAAGCAACAGAATAAATGTACCTATGTTACATTGTTGGGTGAGACCCGTTCAAGACAGATCGCTTCACAGCTTACGATGCAGGCATTGGGCCATCTTACAAAGTTTGAAAATAACCTGTTTTTATCAGAGCTGACTGAAGATATGCTTAATAGAAGAAAATAAAGTTTTAAGGGATGTTTTATATGGCATACAAAAATAAACCTGACCTTATGAAGATGAATTTGCCATCTGATCTGAAAAAACTAAGTTTGCAGCAATGCGATGATCTTTGTAAACAGATCAGGAAACTTTTGATAACAACTGTTTCCAAGAACGGAGGACATCTTGCCTCTAATCTTGGAACGGTGGAGCTTACTGTTGCTGTACACAGAGTTTTCGACTCGCCTAAAGATAAGATCGTCTGGGATGTGGGGCATCAGGCTTATACACATAAAATTTTAACAGGCAGAGCGGATAGATTTTCAACCCTCAGGAAAGAAGGCGGAATTTCCGGCTTTTGCAGACCTGACGAATCTGTACATGACGCATTTATCAGCGGGCACAGTTCAAACTCGGTTTCCGCTGCGCTTGGTATAGCTACGGCTATGAAGCTTAATGGGGACGACCATCATACCGTAGCCATTGTAGGCGATGGCGCATCTTCCGGCGGACTTTTCTATGAAGGGCTTAATAACGCCGGTAAGAGTAATACGAATATTATAATTATACTTAACTATAATGAAATGTCTATTTCTAAAAATGTAGGCGGAATGGCAAAGTATCTTTCTACATTAAGAACACGTGAGGGTTATCATAAAACCAAAAGTGCTGTGGAAAAGGTACTTGACAAAACTCCGGTTATTGGTTCTCCGGTGAAAAAAGTAATAAAAAGCTCAAAAGATGCTTTTAAAAACGCACTGCTGCACAGTACGCTGTTTGAGGACCTTGGGTTCGAGTATATAGGACCCATCGACGGACATAATATCGGTGAACTTGAAAATGGTCTTAATGCAGCAAAAGCATTGAACAGACCGGTACTTGTCCAGGTTAATACCATAAAAGGCAAGGGTTACACTCCTGCTGAGCAGAATCCGGGCGAATATCATGGGATCGGTTCTTTTGAGATCTCTACGGGAAATCCGGATTATGTTTCTGTTGACAGCTTTTCATCTGTAATGGGAAATGAACTGTGTAAGATCGCCAGCTCCAACAACAGGGTATGTGCTATTACAGCTGCGATGAAATACGGCACAGGTCTTCAGAATTTTGCAAAACAATTTCCCAAAAGATTTTTTGATGTTGGTATTGCCGAAGAACACGCTGTTACATTCAGCGGCGGACTTGCACAAATGGGATATATCCCTGTTTTTGCTGTGTACTCGACTTTTTTGCAAAGATCATACGACCAGTTGATCCATGACCTTGCAATATCTAATTATCATGTTGTCTTGTGCGTGGATAGAGCGGGTATTGTTGGCAGCGACGGAGAAACACATCAGGGGATTTTTGATGTTCCGCTTCTTACTTCAATTCCTAATACAAAGATCTATTCACCTTCTAATTATGCTGAGGTGTGTCTTTGTCTGAATAAAGCCGTAAAAGAAGATGATTGTATAGTTGCCCTGCGCTATCCGAGAGGCAACGAAGATCCGGTTGCAAAAACTGATGAACCATCTGATTCTTTTTATTATTATCAGAGAGGGTCGGATTATCTCATCGTTACATACGGCAGACTTTCGGCAAATGCATTAACAGCTATAGAGATCTTAAACAATAAGGGGATCCGGTGCGATCTTTTAAGACTTGTTGAAATATATCCGATAAACGAAAAGGTTGCCGAGATAATTTCGGGCTATGACGTTGCATTCTTCTTTGAAGAGGTTTATGACTGTGGGTCAATAAGCGAAAAGTATTCGTCTGTTTGTGATAACGTTGCATCTTTTACAATTGATCACTTTATAAAACACGGAGAGTGCAGCGATATACTCAATGAACTTGGTTTTTCATCTGAACAGATGTCAAGTCAAATAGAGGCTTTTATTAACGATGAGCAGGATTGATGTTTTTCTTGTTGAGAACGGCTATGCAAAAAGCCGTGTAAGAGCAAAAGAACTAATAAAAAATGGCAAGGTCACAGTCAACGATAAAATATGTTCCAAGGCTTCGTATGAAGTAAAAGAACATGATGAAGTTGACTGTGAGGCTGACGACCTTACGTTTGTCAGCAGGGGAGGATTGAAACTAAGCAAAGCATTCGATGTGTTCTCGATTGATGTAAAGGACAAGGTTTGTGCCGATATCGGTGCATCAACAGGTGGGTTTACACAATGTTTGCTTAACCACGGTGCAAGATCTGTTTATGCTGTGGATGTGGGACATGGTCAGCTTGATGAAAGTCTTTTGAACGACAAAAGGGTCTTAAACTATGAGGGAATGAATGCCAGGTGCCTTGATAATAAAGATTTTGATCCAAAGCCTTCTTTCGTAAGCATTGACGTTTCCTTTATTTCTCTTGAGCTGATTATTTCCTCTGTAAGCAGCATCCTTTCTGACGACGGTGAGATCGTTGCCCTTGTTAAACCGCAGTTTGAAGCTGGCAGGGAAGCGCTTAATAAAAAGGGAATCGTAAAGGATAAAAAAATCCATGAAAAAGTTTTAAGGAATGTTACGGCTGCATTTAAAAAAAACGATCTGTTTGTGTGTGCAGCTGCTTTTTCGGCAATTACAGGCGGAGATGGGAATATCGAATATCTTTTGCATGTCTCGAAAAAATCTGATAAAAGCGATCTTTTTGATATAAAAAGCGTTGTTAACGACGCTTTTGAGTTTTTTAAACAATAGGAGTTAATATGAAAGCTTTTATTTTTCCAAATCTTAATAAAGCAAACAGCAAAGAATATGTTGTAAAGGCCTGCTCAATACTCGCAAAGCATGGATGTAAAATATTGCTCTCGGATGATTATTGTGATGTATTTGGCAATAGTGTTTTTGCGAGTTATTCACAGCAAGAGGAATGTTTTAGTGAATGTGACGTTGTTGTCGCTGTAGGCGGTGACGGCACAATACTTAAATGTGCCCAGATGTGTTCTAAGTATAATAAACCCATTGTTGGAATCAACTGCGGACGACTTGGTTTTATGGCTTCTCTTGAGCATTCTCAGATCAACGACCTTGAAAAGCTTGTAAGCGGAGAATATACACTTAGCAAACGTATGTTATTGTCGTGCATAATTACAAATCATAGCAACCAAAAGAGCGAATACCTGGCTCTCAACGATATTGTTATCTCAAAAACAGATAATTGTAAGATAGCTGATTTTGAAGTAAGCAGAAACGGACATATTATTTCATCGCTGCGTGCAGACGGAATCATCTTTTCAACTCCCACAGGTGCATCGGCGTATTCAATGTCCGCAGGAGGACCTATAATTGAACCTGAGATGGATTGTATAGAATTCACTCAGATCTGCCCACATTCTTTGTTTGCAAGAACAATTATCTTCGATACAGACAGTGTCCTGACTGCGAAGTGTTACACGGGCGGTGCATATATGACCAACGTTACCGTTGACGGCAATATGATATATAAAATGTCTCAGGAAGATATCGTTACGATACTAAAGTCAGATAAGTACGTGGAAATAATAGATATAAACGGTGACAGCTTTTTTGAATCAGTTAATAAAAAGCTTATGCAGCCGATAAAAGACAACTCTAATCCATGGTAAGAAAGGGATCGTAGTTTTATATGAAATCGAAAAGACATCAGATAATCCTATCTCTTATAAGCGAAGAAAATATTGATACACAAGAGAATCTTCAGGCTGCACTTTTAAAAAAGGGTATTAAAGTTACTCAGGCAACAGTTTCACGTGATATCAGAGAGCTTTCTCTGATTAAGACAATAACCCCTACAGGTGATTATAAATATAGCGTTCCTTCGTTGAAAAGAAGCGGTATGGAGAATGGATCTGATATGGTCCTGGGATTTATAACCGACTCGGTCAAAAGCGTTGATTACGCAGGAAATACCGTGGTGATAAAGTGCTATTCGGGAATGGCTCAGGCTGTCTGTGCTAAATTGGATGATTCGGGGATCGAAAATGTAGTGGGAAGTCTTGCAGGCGATGATACAATATTTTTGTTGATGCGAAGCGAAAAAGACGCAGACAGGCTGCTGCGTGAGCTAAACGCTATTATATCTGCAAAGTAAACAGGAGAAGGACAATGTTATCTCAATTATATATTGAAAATCTTGCTGTTATCGAGAAAGCAAGCATAGACCTTACGCCGGAGCTTAATGTTTTCACCGGTGAGACAGGCGCAGGAAAGTCAATACTTATAAATGGAATCAACGCTATACTTGGCCAGCGTACAAACAAAGATATTGTCAGGACCGGTGCAAATAAAGCTGTTGTTACAGCAGTATTTGAAAAAATACCCGATTCTTGTTTGCAGCTTCTTAATGACAGTGGGATCTCGTGTGATGACGGTCAGCTTTTTCTTGAACGAGAGATAAAAAACGATGGAGGCAGTATTGCACGTATAAACAGCCGCCCTGTAAGCATCTCACTTTTGAAACAGGTAGGCAATTTGCTTGTGAATATACACGGACAGCACGATAATCAGATTTTGCTTTCTCCGGACAAGCATATAGATATTCTTGACTCATATTCAGACGCCAAGGGTCTTATTGAAGATTATCAATCTTCCTTTCATAAGCTTCAAAGCATAGCAAAAGAGATAAGCCACATTAAGGCAGACTCAAATATGCGCCAATTCAGGATAGCTCAACTTTATGAGATAATCAACGAGATCGAAGGAATGAAAATTGCTCCTGATGAGGATAAACAAATTAACAGCGAACTTAATGTTTCCAAGAACGCAGTGGCTCTTTCTGAAGCATTTAACGCTGTATCTGCAATTCTTTCCGGTTCAGATAATTTGACCGGAGTGGTTGAAAGTCTTATGAACGCTGACGCCTACATAAAGAATTACCAGGATGTTATGCCGAAACTTGGTGAGTTGAGCGAAAGACTCAATAATGCACGAATTGAAGTAAAGGATATATCAGATGAAATAGAAATACTTAACTCCAGGCTTGATGTTGATCCCAAAAGATACGACTGGCTCAATCAGCGCAGTGATGATCTTCGTAAGATCTGTAAAAAGTATGGTCCGGAGCTTGATGACGTGCTCAGATCATTGAACAATGCTAAAGATGAGCTCGAAAAGCTGCAGGGAAGTGAACAAAGCCTTGATAAGCTGGAAAGTGAAAAAAATGATCTTTTGACTGAGGTCTCCAAAAAAGCAATGAAGCTTTCTGAGCACAGAAAGAAGGCGGGAGAGCGCTTTGTCCGGCAGGTCGCAAACGAACTGGAATTTTTGAATATGCCTAATGTTAAAATAGTTGTTAAACAGGAAAAAGGCAAGCTTACATTTAAAGGCATGGATAACATTGAATTTCTTATCTCCGCTAACCTTGGTGAAGAACCCAGACCGATGGCTAAGATCGCATCCGGCGGTGAACTTTCACGTATTATGCTGGCTTTGAAAAATGTTATTGCTCAGAAAGATTCTATTGATACTTTGATCTTTGATGAGATAGATACCGGCGTAAGCGGAATTGCAGCTCAGAAGATCGGAATGAAGCTCGGAGAAATATCAAGATACCGTCAAGTGCTTTGTGTGACCCATCTGGCGCAGATTGCTGTTTTTGCAGATAATCATTTGCTGATCGAAAAAAATATCGTAGGTGACAGAACTGTTACATCAGTAAGATCGCTGGGCAAAAACGATAGAAAAAATGAGATAGCGAGAATAATGGGCGGAAACAGCATAACTCCGTTGCTGCTTAAAAATGCACAGCAGCTTCTTGACGAAGCCGCTAAAATGAAAAAATAACCAAAGTAAACATAAAAAGGCAGGATAATTTCCTGTCTTTTTTGTGTAAAAAATGTCGTTAAATTGTTGACTATTATATATAAAAATGGTATAATAATATCTGTATATGGAGTAAGAAAGGATGTGCTGTAATGAAAGTCAAACTGCTTGCTTATACCCCTGAACCGGAAAAGATCGTCGCAACCGCCGCAAAGCTTTGCTATTCGTCAAGCGATATTGAATCACTTAAAGAGGGTCTGACCGATGATAAGGTAGAAAGTTTCGTTTCTATGATCGCTTCTATCGGTCACGAAAGCACTTTGGAACACGTTTGCTTTACTTTTGGCATCGAGGGTATATCACGAGCTTGTTCTCACCAGCTGGTAAGGCACCGTATTGCATCGTATTCTCAGAAAAGCCAGCGTTACGTGAATGAAAATGGTTTTGAATTTATTACTCCGCCTGAAATACAAGCCGATGAACAGGCGAAAGCCGAGTTTGACAAGCAAATGGCATCTCTTACCGAGAGCTATAATAAAATCGCAGATATTCTTACCAATAAGCATTTAAAAACGTTTCTTGACCAGGGTATGGACGAAAAAGAAGCCAAATCTAAAGCAAGAAAAAAAGCAAATGAGGATGCAAGGTTTGTACTTCCAAACGCCTGTGAAACAAAGATTGTTGTAACTATGAATATACGAAGCCTGTTTAATTTCTTCAGGCATCGCTGTTGCAACAGAGCCCAGTGGGAAATAAAGGCTGTTGCTGATGAAATGCTCAGACTTTGCAGACAGGTTGCACCAAATGTTTTTAAAAATGCAGGTCCTTCCTGTGTTATGACCGGAAGATGTCCTGAGGGTAAAATGACTTGCGGAAAAATGAATGAGGTCAGGGAATTTTATAAAGAGTTAAAATGATCAACATAGATGCCGGAGGTAATTGTATGGTATATGTTTTTCTTGCAAATGGGTTTGAAGAGCTTGAAGCTCTTGCCCCTGTCGACATATTAAGACGTGCTAAAGCTGACGTGAAAACTGTCGGTGTAAGCGGTATGAATGTAACATCTTCCCATGGCGTTGCAGTAACTGCCGATATATCAGCGGACGAGTTAATTCTTAATGACGACCTTGAAATGATAGTTCTTCCGGGAGGAATGCCGGGGACGCTTAATCTTGAAGCAAGCGAAATAGTACAGCGTTCTGTGGACTTTTGTGCAGATAACGATAGATATATAGCTGCCATTTGTGCAGCGCCGTCTATACTTGGACATAAAGGTCTTCTTAAAGGAAAGAAAGCAACAAGTTTTCCAAAATTCAACAGTGAGCTTGAAGGTGCTGATGTTGTTGATGATCTTGTTGCAGTTGACGGTAAGATCATTACTGCAAAAGGCGCAGGTGCAAGTGTTGAGTTCGGACTTACACTTGTACAGCTTCTTGTTTCAAAGGAAACATCCGATAGCATTAAAACATCAATTCAATGCAAAGTATGACAAAGAAACAGATTCGTGAAATATATAAGAACAAGCGCCGGATGATCGGCCCGATGGAGAAAGATGCTCTTGATAGTGCTGTTGCGGATCGTTTTTTGAATAGTGAAATGTATAAGAATTGCAGTGAGCTGCTGATCTATGTTTCTTTTGATATTGAGGTCGGAACATACCGCATTATTGACCGGGCGCTAAAAGAAAAAAAGGTTTTTTGTCCCAGGTGCTGCAGTGATTCCAATTATATGGAATTTTATATGATAAATAGTTTTGATGATCTTTCACCCGGAGCATATGGTATCCTTGAGCCATCTGCAGGGCAGCCCACAATGTCTTTTGAACCAACTTCACTGTGTACCGTGCCGGCGCTTTCGTATGATGAAAAAGGGAACAGGCTCGGTTTCGGGAAAGGTTATTACGATAGATTTCTTAGTGGATTCAAAGGCATTAAAACAGGCATATGCTATGAACTTTCGCTATGTGAAACTTTACCGGCAGATGATCACGATATTCGTGTTGATAATATTGTCACAGAGGATAGAATTATTTTCTTAGGGTAATGGAAAGGAAGTTATTTATGGACAATAAAGAATTGAGTCTTGAGGAGATTCTCGCAGAAGGCTCAGAAAATGCATCTGAAATTAATTCAAATGCTTCCGATGACCTGTCGGATATAAAAGACAGGAAGCTTTCATTGGAGGAAGTGATTGCTCTTAATAAAGGCGAAACCTTGCCATCTGATAAATCCGTAGCGGCGGGCGAGGATGTGTCCGAAAATGATTCAGGTCAGACCGACGATAACAATCTTTTTGAGAGTCATGTCAATAATGAGGACATAAATACTGCGGAAACGCAAAACGATCAAGATACATATGAATCCTCCAATAATAAAGATTATCTTACCGTAGATGATATCCTCGGAGATGATCTGCAGGATCTTAAATTGTCTGAAGATGATCTTGATTACGATATTAAAGACGATCAAGATGCATCGGAAAAAGCATATGCAGATAACGTTGACAGTGAAGAGGCTGCTGACGAGGAATTGATCGACGATCCGCAAGACTTTTCTAAAGAGGAATATGACGACGAAATTGATGATACTCCTACAGTTGTTATGCCTCAGAATTCCGAAAAAAAGCCTGTAAGATCACGTCCACGCCGTAAAAAGCCTGCTCCAAGGAAGAAGAAAAGCTCTAAGCAAAAAAACAGCAGATTCAACGGATCTATATTTGGTGGTATTATTCTTACCTGTATTATTCTTACTGTATCGGTTGTTTTGTCGCTGACGGCTATTTCTGTGGCTACAGAGTATTATGGCATTGGAAAATCCGAAAATGATGTTATTTTTAAAATACCTGAAGGAGCGGATAATGATAAAATCGCTGATCTGCTCTATGAAAATGGTATAATAAAAAATAAAACTCTTTTTAAACTTGCTCTGAAAATCGAAAAACCGCAGACCATTTTTCCCGGTGACATCACGTTGAAACCGTCAATGGGTTATGCAGCTGTTATTGAAGAGCTTGCTACAATGCGTGAAAAAATGGAAACAGTTACCATAACATTTACAGAGGGTATGAATCTGCTCGATGTTGCTAATCTCCTTGAAAAGAATAAAGTATGTAAAGCAGATGATTTCCTGTTTGAATTCAATAAAGACCAGGGCTTTGACTTTGAAAAAGATCTTGGAGTCAGCAAGGATGCCTTTTATAAAATGGAAGGGTATTTCTTCCCGGAGACATATAACTTCTACGTAAACGATACAGCATATAACGTTACAAAACTTGTACGTACACAATTCCAGAGCACAATGAATGCTGATTTGATGCGACAGGTAAAGGAGAGCAAATTCTCTCTTAATCAGATCATTACACTTGCTTCCATAGTACAGATGGAGGCTGGATCTGAAGCAGAAATGCCGAAGGTTGCTTCAGTTTTCGTAAACAGAATGAACGATCAGACTACATACCCAAATCTTCAGTCTGATACAACTACAAAATATATTGATAACGTAATAAAGAAAAAGGCTATTGATCAGTCCTCGGTCGATTTTTATACAAGTGTATATGATACATATACCTGCAGAGGTCTGCCGGCAAGCCCCATATGCAACCCGGGACTTGCTGCGATAAAAGCCGTCCTCAACCCTGCAAAGACAGATTATTATTACTTCTGTAACAACCTCACCACAGGTGAAACATTCTTTGCAAGAACACTTGAGGAGCATAACGCAAACCTTAAAAAGGCTGGTCTTGCCTGAACCAGAGGTATAAAATGTCTGAGCTTTTAGAAATATTATCACCTGTAGGTGATATGGAAAGATTGCACGCAGCTCTTGACTTTGGCGCAGATGCCGTCTATCTTGGCGGCACCTGCTTTGGTATGAGAGCTGCATCTGCAAATTTTGATGCACAATCACTTGTGCAAGCCTGTAAAATAACACATGAAAAGGGTAAAAAGCTTTATCTGACCTGTAATACATTGCCTCGAAACTTTGAGATACCTGCTCTTGAGGGCTTTGTTAAAGATGCTGTTGATGCAGGTGTTGATGCGTTGATAGTAAATGACATTGGCGTCTTTGCTATGGTAAAAAGATTTGCCCCCGATATGGAGATCCATGTTTCCACTCAGGCCGGCATTGTAAATTATGCTACCGCCAACGAATTATACAATATGGGTGCAAAAAGAGTTGTTCTGGCACGAGAGCTTTCTCTTGAAGAAATTGCTGAGATACGTGCTAAAACGCCCGATGAACTTGATATTGAATGCTTCGTGCACGGTGCAATGTGCGTTAGTTTTTCCGGCAGATGTCTTCTTTCTCAGTATCTTGTGAACAGAGATGCAAACAGGGGAGAGTGTGCCCAGCCTTGCCGCTGGGGGTATCATCTTATGGAAGAAAAGAGAACCAACGAGTTTTACCCTGTGTTTGAAGATGACAGCGGAACATACATACTTAACGCAAAAGATATGTGTCTTATCGAGCACATTGATAAGCTTGCAAAAGCCGGTATAAACAGCTTTAAGATCGAGGGCAGGGCAAAATCGTCGTACTACGTTTCTGTTATAACAAATGCTTACCGCAAGGCAATGGATATATATATTTCCGATCCGGATAATTATAAACTGCCTCAATGGATCAAGGATGAGGTGTTTAAGGTAAGCCACAGAGCATATTGCACAGGTTTTTATTTTGGTCATCCCAAACAGAGTCAGTATTATGAAAACGGCGGATATATCAGGGAATACGATGTTGTTGCCGTTGTTGAGGGATGCTCAAATGGCAGGATATATGCACAGCAGAGAAATAAATTTAACAGGGGAGACGAGTTGGAGATATTACCTCCTGATTCTCCTCCGATAAGATTTTCAGCAGATCATATATATAACGAAGCCGGAGAAGAGATCGAAACAGCTAACCATGCAACTATGGAGCTTTCGATCATGTCTGATATAATAGTTCCAAAGAATTCTATTATACGAAAGAAAAACTAATAATAAGATTGCGTATGCATTCTTCAGTGCGTAATAGATCCCCGTATCCAAAAGTGGATATGGGGATCGTTTTGTCAGCAAATTGTCAGCAAAAAGCAGCCCATCGGGACTGCTTTTTGCAAGAAAAATATCATTTATCTTTTTTATCCTTTTTGTATGCCGCTATGGGCGATGCGTCGGAAGCTCCTTTTAGATCTGAATTTGTGATATGGGTGTATATCTCTGTTGTAGATATGCTTTTGTGACCAAGGACCTCTTTTAATACCAGCGTGTCAACACCGTTTTTGTACATCATTGTTGCCGCAGAATGACGCAGTTTATGTGTTGTGATTCCAAGGTTTGAAAGCCCGGCATTTTTTAATTGTTCTTCAACGATTTGTTGAACTCGACGCTTATTTATCCTTGTTTTGTTCGCCGATAAAAAGACAGCCTGATTTTCTACCTGGGGTCTGTGATTGTTTATATAGTCATCAAGTGCTTGTATGCAAACATCGTTAAGATAAACTATTCTTTCTTTTCTGCCCTTGCCAAATAAGCGCAAAGTCTTATTTTCACGGCTGTAATCATTAAGATCAATCCCCACAAGTTCACTCAGACGCATACCGCAGGATAAGAACAAAACAAGAATACAAAAATCCCGCTCTTTATGTTTGGAGTCTACGCTGTTAAGGAGCTGTACACTTTGTTCGGTGGTAAGATATTTAGGCAATGACTGATTTATTCTTGGCAGTTCAAGATCTTTTAAGGGGTCTTCCTTTATCAGCATTGCTTTTTTATTAAGATACGAATAAAGCTGTTTAAGAGCTGAGCATTTTCTTGCTCTTGTTTTTACAGAATTTCCACGGCTTTGAGCCAGAAATCCCAGGTAAACATATGCATCGTTAAGACTAAATCGTTCAAGCCATTCAATAGGCGTATCATTGATCGGTATACTGTAAAAATCCGATTCTTTTGCTGTCCGGTGCTTTATATTCAGATACCTGAGAAACGTCCTTATATCAATGTAGTAAGCTTCGATAGTGCGCTCGCCACGATCTTTAACGACTTTCATGTATGTTAAAAAATCGTTTAGATAATATGGGCAGTCTTCAAGATACTCACTTTTCATCTTAAAACTCCATTCTAAAAGAAATGATCTGAAAAAAATGTTCCTATTGTTTATATTATAATTCAACAATTAAATACTGTCAAGGGAAAATGCCGTTGACAGCGCACAGCGGCTGTGTTATAATCATTTTGTGGGAATATATTAAATTGAATTGGAGTGTGATCAATAATGAATTCAAATGTCAGACCAGAAAGTATGGAGAGAATCACAAATGAGGCACTTGCTAACGCCTTCATCGAACAGCAGGTAAATGAGCTGAGAACACAGATCGGTGATAAAAAAGTGCTTCTTGCCTTGTCCGGCGGTGTTGACAGTTCCGTAGTTGCTGCTTTGCTTATAAAAGCGGTGGGACAGCAGCTTGTTTGTGTTCATGTAAACCATGGATTACTGAGAAAAGGGGAGCCTGAACAGGTCGTTTCTGTTTTCCGTGATCAGATGAATGCAAATCTTGTCTACGTAGACGCAGTAGATAGATTTCTTGACAAGCTGGCAGGTGTTGCAGAACCGGAAAATAAAAGAAAAATAATAGGTGCCGAGTTTATTCGTGTATTTGAAGAAGAAGCTCGTAAGCTTGACGGTATAGAATTTCTTGCACAAGGTACGATTTATCCGGATATCCTTGAAAGTGACGGAGTTAAAGCACATCATAACGTTGGCGGTCTGCCTGAGGACATGAAATTTGAACTTGTAGAGCCTATAAAGCTGCTGTTTAAAGATGAAGTCCGTGTTGTGGGTAAAGCTCTGGGATTACCGGATAATATGGTATATCGTCAGCCTTTCCCGGGACCCGGTCTTGGCGTAAGGTGTCTTGGTGCGATCACTCGTGACCGCCTTGAGGCAGTTCGTGAAAGTGATGCAATACTCAGAGAAGAATTTGCCAAGAACGGACTTGAAGGAAAGGTTTGGCAGTATTTCACTGCAGTGCCTGATTTCAAGTCGGTAGGTGTTAAAGATGGAAAACGTACATTTGCATATCCTGTTATTATCCGTGCTGTAAATACTAAGGATGCTATGACTGCAACCGTTGAGAATGTTCCTTTTGAATTGCTTGAACATATTACCGATAGGATCACTCATGAGGTGGAGAATGTAAACAGAGTTCTTTTCGATCTTACACCAAAGCCGAGCGCAACAATCGAATGGGAATAAATTGCATTACATAAACAATATGCAGTCTTTCTTTTCTTTCCATTATAATCATTGTGCGATTGAAAAAACTGAAAGTAGTATATAATTATAAAATTCTCTTAGAGTTTTTACATCTTCGGTATATAGCTCTAAGAGAATTATTATCGTATTTATATTATAATTGTAACCATAAGTCAAAGAGTTTATCAGTATGTGCAATATATATGCCTATAATGATGATATCTAATTGTAATTATACTGCTCCTCTAAGTTTCACTAAATTTATATTTAGTGAAACTTTCCAACCCTATGTTAATATTCTATCAAAGATTAATATTGTTGTCAAGGGGTTTTTAAAAATTTTTTTCAATAGACTTCCCTACATACAAAAAAATCGTGCATAAATGCACGAAAAGTAATGAAAGTGTATTTTATAGATCAGCCACAGAACAAAGCTAACTCGGGGAGCTAAGCCCCCCGAGAAAATCAATAGAAAGGCACAGAAAGAAAGCGAAACCCCCAAGACCGTTAAAAGTGGTACTCATAAAGTGAGTAGCTCGTTGTATCGTTTCAAACCTATGTGCCTTGAAACGCAGTTATTTACGCCTATACACACATTTAGTCTTATAACTCGGAGATATATTATCAACTTCTTTTTTAATCTGCTGGAGCGTGTTATATAGCCTGCTACGTTCGTATTGCAAAGCAGGCACATTATTTTGTCTACCGAAATCAGAAAGAATACAACGTGCATAAATAAGCATATCTAATAAGTCATCATCAGATATTAAAATTTCCAAATCCTTTATAGTCATTTTTTACCACCATTCAATAAATCAAAAAAATCCTGTAAAGAAATTGAAGATAGTTTATTTTTACGATCAGAACGTTTGCAGCTTATTTTATACTTTTTGTGTATTGCCTTATGTACAAACAAATCACAGCACATTATAGGCTTGTAATCACATATTAGCATATCCTTTGAGGAATAACACCTAACAAAGCATACAGACGTATTAGAGCGCAAATAACGACAATTTGAGCGTGTACAGTAATGGCAAAGACAGCCAATGCAATATTTATTCAATGTAAAAATCCCCTTTGTGACGAAGTTGTGACGAAGTTATCGTCACAAAGCAAAGCCGTATCAATAAAGGTTTTGCGACTATGTTGTGACGTGTGACGAAGTTAGGGGTAATACTATAGCCCTAACTTCAAAGACTTCCCTACCAAATCCCCGAGGGGGTTGCCAAACGGCAGCCCCCCCTCGGAAAATTGGTGGAAAGGAATAAAAGGGAGAAAATTGAAGATAGCAAAATTAATAATGAAGGAATGATTTATTAAGCCGGTTAAAGTACTGATAAAAGGCTTTAACTCTTGCATCAGCTTTAAAGCTCTCGCAAAATTCGACAATTAGCCTTTTACGTTCCCATGGACAAATAACAAATACTAAAGCCAGATCATCCGGTTGACGAGGTGAAAGACGACCACGTAACCACAAATAAAAAGCATCTAACTCAACGGACTGCAACGGAATAAACATAAAAAAACCACCTTTTAACCTTTTATTTAGGGTTAAAAAGCAGTTTCATATTATAACATATAGATAAAATGTAAAATAGAAATCTATAAACGCTAAATGAATTTCTATTTAGTGAAACTTTCTATTTTAAAAACGGGGCTTACCTGTTGGGACTGACCTTTGATTTGCTTCTCAGGGTTGTTGTGTCCTTTTACAAGCGCCCTCTCTTTTTGCATTGTGGAGGAATTTTTCATTGTAAATCAAAATGGTAAAGAAGTTTCTTGTTATGAGTTAGCCCATTTGTAATTACACTCAATTTTGTCACGGAAGTTAAGTGTGACAAAGGAGATATGGCTATATTTGACAGATGAAGTAAAACATGATAAAATAAAAGAGTTCTATTAATATATGGGAGTTGAAGATTATGAACACACTGTTTTTAGTAATACTATTTGAATACATAGGTATACCAGAAGATGCAGCTAAAATAATGGCATTTATGATATATCTGATCGTATGTTTACTAATACTCGGAGCATTGATAAGCATAATAAACATAGGAACATACACAAAGTGTATATACCGCTCACAGAACCGCATCTGCACGGACTTGAAACCGTATTTTAACGGTTACAAAACCGCACCTTTGCCGTTGTTGAACCGCACAATGTATATATAGCTCCGATTGCCACAGCTGCACGGACTTTTTGCCCACGCTTTCCGCTGACTGCCCACGGGCACTGCCCGGTAAAAATCGAGCCCGCCTGACATCATCACACATCAGACAGGCTCTTCCGAAACAAATTCAATGTAATCAGTTACATCTCCGGATATTCAATACCGTTCTCATCAAGAATCTCTTTAAGAACTTCAATGTAATCCCGCAGCTGCTGTATCTCGATCCAGTTGCCGTGACACAGGGCATCGGCTTCCTCCAGTTCGTGGCGGGTCAGCTCATAATCCTCCCATTTCAGACAGTTATGATCTTCGCTGAAAGCACAATAGTTATCCATCACGGCTCAGCTCCTTCCGGCAGACCATGACGCTTTCTCATGGAGACCTCGCCGTCGATCATGATGTCATAGGCGTTGTTGACGATCCTGTCAATTATCGCTTCGGAGATGGGACTGCCGTTATCCGGTTCGGAATTGATGCGGTCATACCAGCCCTCGGTGTGGTACTGTGTGCAGAATATCATAGAACGCGACACACGGGCTTCGATGATCTCCAGCAGATCAATGCTCTCACTTGGCGTGAGTTTGCGGATAAGCCACTCGTCAAGGATAAGCAGATCGACCTTTTTGTATGCTTTGATGACCTTGGCAAGCTCATTGTTCGCTCTTGCAATTGTAAGCTCGTCAAGCAGTTCCGGTAGTCTGATGTATCTCACGCTTTTGAACTTGCGGCAGGCGGCGTTTCCGAGAGCGCAGGCAATGTATGTCTTTCCGTTTCCCGATGCACCCTTGAGTATAATATGCCTTCCTTCGTCAACATACTTGCAGGTAGCAAGACGAAGCATCCTGCCTTTGTCAAGATGTCTGTCTTCAATGTATTCAATACCTTCGATC